>NZ_JBVIAH010000015.1:0-46108 GCF_055574035.1 Streptomyces sp. NPDC030021 | reverse complement strand
TTTTTTTTTTTTTCTGTTTTTGTTGGTGTGTTCCTTCTTCGCCCCCCCCCCCCCCCCCCCCCCCCCCCCCCCCCCCCCCCCCCCCCCCCCCCCCCCCCCCCCGGCCCCTGGACGTGTCTTCGGCGGGATCAGCTGCTGTAGACGCCGACCTCGTGGAGCGAGTACCCCCACTTCGTCGCGCGTTGCAGTCCCTGGATGCGGACATAGCGGGCCGTCACCCCGGCGAAGCGGGCCGTGTCCAGGCCGCCGTCACTCGCGGTCGTGGACCAGACGGTCTGCCAGTTCGTGTCGTCCGTGGAGACCTCGATGCGGTACGCCTTCCCGTACGCGGCCTCCCAGTCGAGCGTGATGCGCCCCACCCGGTTCGCGGAGCCGAGGTCGATGCGCAGCCACTGGTTGTCGTTCCACTCGCTCGCCCAGCGGGTGCCCGAGTCCCCGTCCACGGCCCGGCCCGCGGAGAAGTTCACGAAGGGGTTCCACCACTCCGCGCTCGACGCCGAAGCCGGGGAGCCCGTGGCGAGGTTCACTCCGGACTTGTGCTTCTCGGAGTTCCCCCAGGTGGTCAGGTAGGACTCGGCACCCCTGAACAGGTCGTCCACCACGCCCTGGCCGCCGACGAGGCGGATGTCCTCGATCCAGTCGGGGACCAGACCGTAGTGCGAGGCGCCGTCGGTGTTGAGGTCCCACGTACGCGAGCCGGTGGTCTGCCGGTCGATGACGGAGCCGCCGTCGGTGCTGCGGAAGGGGTAGCGCACCGGGTTCGGGGTGTCGGCCCCGCGCGGTCCGGGCCAGCCGCCGACGCCGTTCATGTCGGTGCCGTACCCGTAGCCGACGTTGTACTTGTCGCGCAGCGCGTCCGTCCGCTTCGCCTCGGCGCTGAATCCCTCGGCGCCGCTCATGTAGGAGGCGATGAAGCCGCCGAGCTTGTAGACCCGCTCGGTCCAGTCCATGTCCATCCAGCTGTGCGAGGAGATCACGCCCGGGTACGACTCGGACTCCATGATGTCGAAGGACCGGCCCGCGGCCTTCACGCTCATGTGGTCGACCTCGAGCATCATCTTGCGCTTCATCATGCCGCGCACCGCGTACTCGCCGAGTTCCGTGAGTCCGCGCGTATTGCACTGGGCGTCGGCGGAGTAGGACGGGACCGCCACCCCGGCGGGGAGCTTGCTCTGCACCGCGGGTGCGGCCGCCGCCAGTCCGATGGGGTTGTCGTGCTGCGGGCCGGTGCACTTCTCGGTCTTCCAGAAGGTCCCGGTCGACAGGAACTGACCCACGTTGATGGCCGTACCCAGGGCGCCCTCGTCGAAGCGGACCCCGCACAGGGCGTTGTCGAACTTGTGGCACAGGAACATGCTGCGCACCCCGAGGCGGTACAGCTCGTCCAGGCCGCGGTCGATGTCCGCCTTGCTGCACTGCGCGACGTCCAGGATCTGCTTGCAGCCGAAGGGCTCGGAGGTCTCGACCCCGAGGACCACGGCCAGCTTGCCCTGCTGGACGACGTCGCGGGCCTGCGCGGAGTCGGTGACGATCCGGAACCAGCCCTTGCCCGGGCCGCCGTACATCTTGTCGATGTAGGCCTGCATGTCGTAGGTCTTCTGCGCTTCGAGCCGGATGGCGGTCATCTCGTCGCAGCCGCGGTCCTTGAAGAAGTAGACCGAGCAGATGACGCCGTTGGTGACGAGGTCGTTCACGAGCACGCGCTGGCCGCCGCGCCAGGCCCGCTCGACCCAGGCGTAGTAGTTCTGCTGGTGGGTCAGCGAGTCGTGGGCGGGCCAGTCCTTGAAGGTCGGCCAGCCGTTCGGGTCGTGCTTGCCGTCACCGCCCTTGGTGATGAAGTCGAAGATCGCGAGCGTGCCGTCGGGGTAGTGCTCGGGGCAGTCCTTGAGCGCGTCGGCCACCCCCGCCTCGGAGAACGGCTTGCCGCAGATGAGGCGGCCGCCGAAGCCCTCGTTGGACATCAGGTGGTCGTGCGCGTCGACGAAGCCCCGGACCCGTCCCTGGGCGTCGGTCCCCTTGAAGGGTTCGCCCGTGACGTTGATGTCGGAGTCGGGTGCGGGCCGTGCGACCGGGTTCCACCAGCCGGGGTCGGCGGCGGAAGCGGGTACGGGGCCGAGCACCATGGCCACCACGGCGAGGAGCAATGACAGGACCGCCAGGGGCCTACGCCTGTGGTGCGTGTGTCGAGAAATGGTCATCACTCACGTCTTAAGGTCAGCCGGATGGCGCGGTCGGGGAGCCGGATCCGTTCGGGGGCATGACGTGCCACGGCCACAGGCGTGACTTGTCATGGACCCCACAATCGGTGGGACGAGAATCGCGACTGCCATCGACAGAGTCAATAGTCCGGGACAGTTGACCTGATGATTCATCAGATGGGCCGTTCCTTCACAAGGCCCACGCATCGTTCACGGGCCGGGCCGGGCCGGCCGGTGTCGAGCGCCCACCTCTGCCCGGCGAGGACCCCGGGCGGGGAGACCTGAGCGGGGGAGCGGCCCGGCTCGGCTCGGTACGAGGTGGAGTGCGCGAGCCGGGTCCGCCCCGCCCGGGGCGACGGCGCCGTGGCGTCAGCGCGCGTCGTGCTCCAGCAGGTCCATCTCGGCCGGGGCGATCCCGAATCCGCGCGCCGTGGCCTTCGGGGCCGGCTTACCGCAGAACGCCGCTTCGAGGGTCCCGCCGAGGGCCGTGTTCGCCTCCCCCTTGTTCGAGGTGTTCGCCATCGCGGAGAGGGAGCGGCGCCCGTCGCGGGTGGAGAAGGCGTACGTGTAGAAGCCCTGCACGGTACCCGTGTGCCCATAGACCGAGGTGCCGCACGACAGGTCGTAGCGGCGCAGGCCGAGCCCGTAGAACCGGGTGTTCGTGGCATCGGTCGGCGTCGCCGTGAGCATGGCGTCCAGCATGCGGGCGGGCAGCAGCCGCCCGCCGAGCAGCGCGGACGTGAAGGTGTTCAGATCGGCGGGATTGGAGATCACCGCTCCGGCGGACTGGGCCCACGACACCGTCTGTTCGGTGGAGTCGACCAGCGGCGCGCCGGCCTCGTCGGGGTGCAGGTAGCCGCGCGTGTGCAGCCCCTTGATCTGCGTGCTGGGGTGCACGTAGGAGGTGTTGCGCAGCTTCAGCGGCTTGAAGATGCGCCGCTCGTACTCCTGGGCCACGCCGTTGCCGGTGGCCTTCTCGATGAGCATGCCGACGACGACGAAGTTGGTGTTCGAGTACTTGTACGCGACGCCGGGCTCGGTCGTCCGGGGCTCGCGGAGCGAGAGGTCCACCAGCTCCTGGTAGCTGAACACCTTGTTGCGCACGGCCTCGAAGCCCGGCACGGTGTGCTCGAACATGGCGTTCGTGTAGTCCGCCAGCCCGCTGCGGTGGGTCAGCAGGTGACGCACCGTGATCCGGTCGTCGGGCAGCAGTCCGGGCAGGTACTGGTTGACGGAGGTGTCCAGATCGATCCGGCCCTCGTTCACCAACTGCAACAGGACGACGGAAGAGAACGTCTTGCTGACGCTCCCGATCCGGAAGCGGGCCTGGGGGTCCATCGCCGAGCCCGTGGTCCTGTCGCGTACCCCCTCGGTCCGGACAGTGACCCCGCCGGGTCCGCTGAAACGGGCCAAGGCGCCCGGCGCGCCGGCGGCGGTCGTGTTCCGCAACGCCTGGGTCAGCGCTTCGAGATCGGGGGTGGTCGCGGCGGCGTGGGCGGTGGTCGCCGGAGCCACGGCGGCCATCACCGCCAGCAGGGCCGCACTGAGGGCCAGACGACGGTTCATGGGCAGGGGCACGATGCTCCTCCGGTGGGGGGTCGTACGGATCGGGTGATACGAGCCTACGCAAGATCATCGGACCGGCCGGCCACCGGTATGAGCGGGAACGCGCCAATTACGAACGCCAGTTCAGCCACGCGGGCGGGCCGCCTCGCACATCCCGTTCCCGCCGGCGGCGCGGCGTGGCGTGTGCCCGGGTGCGCCGTACCCAGGCAACCGCGCGGGTGCGCGCCCTAGTCTGGGGCCGTGACCAGCAATGATCTCGGAGACTTCCTGCGTGCCCGGCGCGCACGGCTGCGGCCCGACGACGTGGGACTCACCTCCTACGGACGCCGCCGCGTGGCAGGGCTGCGCCGCGAAGAGGTCGCGGTCCTCGCCGGAATGAACAGCGACTACTACGCCCGGCTGGAACAGGGGCGCGAACGCGGCCCGTCCCCGCAGATCCTCGACGCGATCGGCGGCGCCCTGCGCCTGGACGAAGCGGCACGGGAACACCTCTTCCGACTGGCGGGCACCGCGCCGGACGGTGACCGGCCGCAGCCGAGGGAGTCGATCGGCGCCCCTCTGCGCCAACTGCTGGACGGGTACACGGGCACCCCGGCGTTCGTCCTGAATCCCGCCACCGACCTGCTGGCGGCCAACGCGATGGCCGACGCGCTGTTCTCCCCGTTCGCGCAACGGGACAACCTGGCGCGCATGACGTTCCTCGACCCCGCGGCCCGGCCGTTCTTCGTCCGCTGGGACCGTGCGGCCGAGGCGGTGGTGGCGGGCCTGCGCCACGCGGCCGGCCTCGATCCGCACTACCCGCGCCTGAGCGCCCTGGTCCGTGAACTCGGGCAGGTCAGTGCGGAGTTCACGGCACTCTGGGCCGCTCACACGGTCCGCGGCAAGACCCACGACACCAAGGAGCTCGACCATCCCGACGTCGGACCGCTCCTGCTCGGTTTCCAGTCCTTCGCCGTGCTCGGAGCGCCGGGCCAGCAACTGGTGATCTACCACGCCGAACCGGGAAGCCCGAGCGCCCGGGGCCTCGCCCTGCTCGGCAGCCTGCAAGCCACCCGCCGGAGGTCATGACCGCCGGACGTCATGCCCGCCTGGCGGCCCGGCCGCCCGCGGCGCCGAGCACGTACGCGCGGGACGCCTGGACCTGCTCGCGCAGGGCGGGCAGGTCCACGTCCAGGACCTGCCCGTTCCATTTGCGGGGCGTGCCGCCCACGAGGACGGCGCTGATGTTGCGGGCGTCCGAGCCGAGGACGACGGTCCCGATCGGATCGTTGAGGGGCATGTTGTTGAGGTCCTCGGCGCGGATGACCAGCAGGTCGGCCTTCTTCCCCGGGGTGAGGGAGCCGGTCACCGCGTCCAGGCCGTTGGTACGGGCGCCCTGGAGGGTGGCGAAGTCCAGGACGTCATGGGTGGTGATGCGCACCGGCTGCCCGTCGGTGCCGTGGACGGCGTTCACCGCCCGCATCCGCTGGACCGTGTGCAGGGCCCGCATCTGCGTGAACATGTCTCCGGCCAGGGCGACTTCGACGTCGATGCTCAGTCCCGGCCGGATGCCGGCCGCCAGGGCCTCGTCGACGGCCGGTACCGCGGTCTCCAGTCCGATCTGCGCGTCCGAGGTGGGGGCCAGGGCGATGGTCGTGCCGCTCTCCCCGATGGCTTGCCAGGCCTGCGGAGTCAGACCGGTGGCGTGGATGAGGGTCAGGCCGGGGCCGAGCAGGCCGTCCGCCGCCCACCGCAGTACCGCGCGGGAGGAGGGGGTACCGAAGACCGCGTCCACGCTCACGCCGACATCCAGATCACGGGCCGCACGCGCGAGTTCAGGTCCGTACGCGAGAGCGGGACCGGCGATCTCGTCGGTGGCCAGTGCGGCCACGCGCAGGGTCAGCAGCTGGTCGTCGCTGCTGAACCAGCGCTGCTTGAGCCGGGCCAGGTCGCCGGGCCACTGCCGGTCCCAGTCCCCGAAGTGCGGGCCCATGGAGGCGTGGACGCCGCGGATACCGGTGTCCAGCAGCGCCTGGACGGCGGCGTCGGAATGCTCGGGCGTGCGTGCGTTGTGGGAGAAGTCCAGCATGCAGGTGATGCCGCTGTCGAGGGCGGACAGCGCGGCCAGGCGGGTGCCGGCGTACATGTCCTGCGGCCGGTAGACCGGGGCGTAGCCGGCCAGGGTGGTCGAGACGTAGCCGCCGAGATCGTCCACGTCCGGCATGATCCGGCGCAGCTGGGTCTGCCAGGCGTGACGGTGGGTGTCGACGAAGCCGGGCGTCAGGATCGTGTCGGTGGCGTCGACGACCACGGCCCCGTCCCGGTCCAGGCCGGGCCCGACCGCCGCGACCGTATCGCCCACGACCAGCAGGTCCGCGTGGTCGAGGACACCGAGGTCCGGGTCCATCGTGACGATCGTGGCGCCGGTGAACAGGACGCGCCGTCCCGGATCGGCGGACCGGAGCCGGAGCCGATCGAGGACGGCGGTGCTGGTGGTGTCGTTGCGGGGCATGCGGAGGTCCTGCCGTGCGGGGATGTGGACCCTCAGCCTCGGCCCGCGGGGAGGTGGCAGCCAGGCCGCCCTCTGCCCGGGTGCGGCACACCCATGCTCACGGTGCGGCGGCCCGCGCCGCCCACGCGGCGAGCGCGCTCTCGCGCCCGGTGCGGCGCAGCCCGGCGTCGGCGCTCCTGGTGGCCCAGGCGACGTGTCCGTCGGGGCGGACCAGGACCTCGCGGACCCCGCCGAGCTCCGGGTGCTCCTCGGTCGCGCGGGCGGTGACGGCGCCGATCCGCGGGCCCCGTCCGGCGGCCGGGGCCTCGTACGCCTGGGGGTTCGGGTCCCGGGCGTCCGTGAGCCGGAGCAGGACGAAGCCACCCCGGTGCAGGAGCTCGTACACCCGCGTCGCGTCCGATCCGTCCGAACCGTCCGAACCGGTCACGCTCAGGCCGATGTCGGGCATCCGGCGGCCGGCCAGCGGATCCGCGTCGGGGGAGCCGGCCGGGTAGGTGGTACCCAGCGCGGACACCCGGTCGGCGAGACGGCGGTTGACCTCGGGCATCCCCAGCAGTTCCTCGAAGAGCCCGCGCAGCGCGGTGGCCGGCCGCCGGTACCGGGCCACCAGCGGCAGCTCCGCCAGGAGCGTCTGCACCTCGGTGTTCTCGGTGACGGCCCGGCCGACGGGGTGGCGCTCGGCGTGATACGTGTCGAGGAGCCCGGGCGGGGCCCAGCCGTGCACCTCCGCCGCCAGTTTCCAGCCGAGGTTCATGGCGTCCTGGAGCCCGGTGTTGAGGCCCTGGCCCCCGGCCGGGAAGTGGATGTGGGCGGCGTCGCCCGCCAGGAGGACGCGGCCGGAGCGGTAGGCGGCGGCCAGCCGGGTGGCGTTGCCGAAGCGCGAGAGCCAGCGGGGCCGGTCGACCCCGAAGTCGGAGCCGCAGATCCGTATCAGCGCCGTACGGAACTCCTCCAGGGCCACCGGCACCCGCGCCGGCGTCCGCATCCGCTCCGGATCGATGTACACGAAGCGGGTGAGCCCGTCCTCCAGGGGGACGGCGAGTACGCCCGCGGCGCGCGCGGTCGCGAGGGCCGCGGGGTCGGCCCTGACGGTGGCGAAGTCCCCGAGCACTCCGGTCAGGGTCTCGTCGGTGCCCGGGAAGCCGATTCCGGCCGCCTGCCGGACGAAGCTGCGCCCGCCGTCGCATCCCACCAGGTAGGCGGCGCGAACCATTCGCAGGTCCGCGTCCGGCCCGCGCACCTCCGCCTCGACCCCGTCCTCGTTCTGCCGCAGGCCCGTGAGCGCGTGCCCGCGGTGGATCCGCACCCCCAGCTCGTGCGCCCGCTCGGCCAGCAGGGTCTCGGTGCGCCCCTGGGCCAGGAACAGGGTGTGCGGGTGGCGGCTGTCCAGCGCGGCGAAGTCCAGCGGGGTGTCGAGGGCGGCGAAGTGCCATCCCGGCAGGGTCCGGCCGAGCTTCAGGAAGCGCGGGGCGAGCCCGCGCAGGTCCATCAGTTCCAGGCTGCGCGGATGCAGGGTCAGCGCCCGGGAGTTCTGGTGGGGCTCGGTGCGCCGCTCGACGACCAGGGTCCGTACGCCGGCCAGTGCCAGCTCGCAGGCGAGCAGCAGTCCGGTCGGTCCCGCGCCCACGACGATCACGTCGGTATCCATCGGTGAGGCCTCCCGCAATTAGTGAACAGCGTTCACGTGAACGATGTTCACTATAGTGAGGCGCATGAGCTCCCCGTCAACCCCGGCCCGGGGCCGCCCGGCCCGCCTCGACCGCGACCGGACGGTCGACACGGCCCTGGAACTCCTGGACGAAGTCGGCCTCGACGCGCTGACGATGCGCCGCCTGGCCGACGCGATGGACGTCCAGGCCGGCGCGCTGTACCGGTACTTCGCCACCAAGGACGACCTGCTGACCGCGATGGCGGAACGCATGCTGGCCGGCCTCGCGGCGACCAGGACCGACGGCGACTGGAGCGAGCGGCTGGCCGCCCTCGCCCGGGCCATGCGCACGGCACTGCTCGCCCGCCGCGACGGCGCTCGCGTCTACGCAGGCACGCATGCGACCGGGCCCCACACCCTCGGCTTCGCCGAAGCGGTCGTCGGAGTGCTGCGCACGGCCGGCTTCGGCGAGGAGGACGCGGCGCGCGCACTCATGGCGGTGGCCCACTTCACCCTCGGCCACACGCTGGAGGAGCAGGCCGCGCTCCGGCCGCCGGAGGGCGACGGGGTGGCGGATTCCGAGCGCCTGCGCCGGGCGGCCGAGCCCGAGCGGTATCCGCAGCTCGCTGCCGTGCTGCCCACGCTCGTCGGTGGCGACTTCGCGGCGCACTTCGACTTCGGGCTGTCCCTGCTCCTGCAGGGGCTGCGGGCCCTGGATCGGGTGCCGACCTGCGGCGATGGACCTGAAATATACTGTCGGGGTGACTGAGAACTCCCTGCCTCCCTGCCCCGAATGCGCGGGCGCGTACACCTACGAGATGGGAGCGCTCCTGGTCTGCCCCGAGTGCGGGCACGAGTGGCCGCTCGCCCCCGGTGAGTCCGGCGGTGTCTCCGAGGAGCGGGTGATCAAGGATGCGGTCGGCAATGTGCTGGCCGACGGGGACACCGTGACGGTGGTCAAGGGCCTGAAGGTCAAGGGCAGCCCGTCCGGCATCAAGGCGGGCACGAAGGTGCGCAACATCCGGCTGGTGGACGGCGTCGACGGCCATGACATCGACTGCAAGGTCGAGGGGTTCGGCGCGATGCAGTTGAAGTCAAGCGTGGTCAGGAAGGTCTGATCGGACCGACCGACCGACCGACCGACCAGACCGGATCCGAGTGGATCCGAGTGGATCCGGCCGTCTGCCGGCGGATGTCGGCGGAGCACGAAGGCGCCTGTCGGGCACAGTCCCGATCAGGCGCCTTCGTCGTTCCTCCGCAGCGGTGGAGCCGGTCCGGCGGGCGGCTCATGAGCCGGCGCGCTCATGAGCCGACGGGATCGGCGGAGGTCGCCCCGGCGGGGCCGGCCGGTCAGCGCGCGGCGTACAGCCGGAGGGGGACGGCTGTCGCGGTGGCGATGGTCGCCGTGGCGGCGAAGACGACCTCGCCGTTCTGGCGGGCGACGACGCGTACGGGATGACGGTCCGGCGCGGTCGCCTCCCCGGCGTTCGGGAGCGTCTCGATCCAGCAGGCCGAGGTCAGCTCCGCATAGCGGAAGAAACGAATCTCCATATCGGTCAGGACTCCCCGCCGGGGGAAGGCGGAACGGTAGGCGGCCTGGCGCACGGCTTCCAGGAGCAGCATGCCCGGGGCGTGGTCGACGGGGTGGTCGAAGAGGATCGGGTGGTTGACATCGGCCCGGAGCTGGGCGCGCCGCGTGGAGCTGGTGGGGGAGAGGACCACGTCGTGGAAGCGGTCGCGGCCCACGCGGCGGGGGGTCAGTGGTGGCGGAAGCGGGATCGTGCGGGCGGCCACCTCGGCGAGGTCCCCGTTCCCGCCGCGCAGGCGCTGGTAGACGGCCTCGGGCTGGTTGGTGAATCCGGCCTCGGCGGCGCCGAGGAACTCTCCGTCGCGGGTCGCGGTCACGTGCATGGTGAGACCCGCGAGTCTGCGACCGCGGCGCGAGATGCCGGAGCAGCGGATGTGCAGCGAAATATCGGCAGGAGCCGAACCGACCGCGAGGGCATCGGCGTTGGTCGAGTAGCTGAACGTGTCCCAGATCTGGCGGTGACCGAAGGGTACGTCGTAAGCGACATGGCTGAGGAGCGGGATGGCCTGGCGGACCGACTCGGCAAGGAGGAGGGGGTCGTGGTGACCCCCGTCCGGTGTGTAGAAGCTGTGGGTACGGGGCCATTGGGCGGTGACGACGTACTCGTCCGGCGCGACGGTGCGCCACCCGGTGAGCAGGACCTCCGAGTGTGCGCTCTTGTGTACGTACTCCCGCGGTAAGGCGCTGCTGAGCGCGGCGACGGGTGAGGCGGAGTGATCGGTTGACACAGTCATGGTTGAGCCCCCCTGGACGTCGGACATGAGCTGGTGCTTGATCGGCGCAGGTCCTAAAATAAAGGATGTTCGTTTTTTTTGTCGAGATTAGTTAGGTGCTCATGTCAGAACGAAAGCAGCAACGCGCCCCTCAACTAAGGGCAGTTCAGACCAAAGCGGCCATCCTGCGCGCCGCGGCCGAGGTCTTCGACGAGTTCGGCTTCAGCGGAGCCAGCATCAGCAAGATCATGAAGCGGGCGGACGTCACGCAGGGAGGCATGTACTTCCACTTCAGTTCGAAGGAGGAGCTCGCCTACGCCGTCATGGTCGGCCAGGGCGACGGCCTGGAGTTCCCCGCCGGGGAGGACGGCCTGCAGCACCTGGTGGACATCACGCTCTACCTCGCCGAGCAGCTCCAGCACAATCCGGTGCTCCGTGCCGGCGTCCGACTGGCCGTGGAGCAGGGCGAGTTCGGGCTGCGCGACGACGTCGCCTACCAGGCCTGGGTGCTGGAGTTCCGCCAGCAGCTGCGCTTCGCCCGGGCCAAGGGCGAACTCCAGCCGGACGTCGACGACCACGAACTGGCCTGGGTGCTGGTCAGCTCCTTCACCGGGGCGCAGCTCTTCTCCCAGGCGTCCACCGGCCGGGCCGACCTGCCGCAGCGGATTTCCTCCTTGTGGCGCTACCTGCTGCCCGCGGTCGCCGCCGACGACATCCGGGGCGGGCTGCGGCTGATACTGCCGCCGAGCGAGCCCAAGCCGGAGCCGGAGCCGGAGCCGGAGGCGAGGCCGAAGTCGGCATCGGGGAAGCGGGCGTGAGTGCCCCTCGTATCGTCGTCACCGGCGCAACGGGCTTCGTGGGGTCGGCGGTGCTGCGCCGGCTGGCCGAGCGGGACCAGCAGGCCACCGTGCGCGCGGTGTCCCGTACGCCGGCACCCGTGGCCTTATCCGGAGCGCACTGGGCGGGCGCGGACCTGGCGGACGGACCGTCCCTGCGCGGGGTGTGCGACGGCGCGGACGTCCTGCTGTCCCTGGCCTCCTACGTCGGCCCGGATGCCGGCCGGTGCGCCGCGGTCAACTCCGCCGGAACCGCAGCCCTGGTGGCCGAGGCCCGGCGGGCCGGAGTGCGGCGGATCGTCCACCTGTCCACCTGCGCGGTCTACGGTCCGGGGCCCCATCGGGGGCAGGACGTGGGCGAGTTGACGCCCGCCCCGGTATCGGCAGCCAGCGGCAGCCGGCTGGCGGGGGAGGAGCCGGTGCTCGACGCGGGGGGACTGGTCCTGCGCGCGGGGCTCGTGCTGGGGAGGGGCGACCGGTGGGCCGTACCGGCCCTCGTCGACGCCTTCCGGCGGGTACCGGCGGGGTGGGGCGGAGGGGCAGGACTCGCCTCCTTCGTGGACGTCGACGACCTGGCACGGCTCATCGTGGCGCTCGCGCTCGGTGGCGGCGCCGCGGCCGACGCCAGGGGCGTCCTGCACGCCCACCACCCCGAGCCGGTGCGCAACCGGGACCTCATGGACGCCCTCGCCGAGCACCGCGTGCTGCCGGCGAGACCTGACGCCGACTGGTCGTGGCGCAGATGCCTGGACGCCCTGGCCGCGACGCCGGGATGGGTGAGCGAGCGTCAGTTCACGCTGCTGGCCGGTGACCACTGGTACCGCGCCGACGAGGTATGGGAACGCGCTGGGATCGCACCTGGACCCGGCCCGCTGAGCCGGATCGGATCGGCGGCCCGGTGGTACCGGGAGAGAGGCGGGGTCGCCCCGGGGTGAGGGCGATCTGCCAAAGCCTCAGTGGGATGGGGCGTGGGCGGGCTGTGTCGAGCAGGGCGGCGGGTAGCGTCCGGAGCACAGCCGGTCACCCCCTGAAGGAGTGGAAATGTCCGACCTTTCGAACATCGTCAAGGCGTATGACGTGCGTGGCGTCGTGCCGGACGAGTGGGACGAGTCCCTGGCCGAGCTGTTCGGTGCCGCGTTCGTCGAGGTCACTTCCGCCACGGCGATCGTGATCGGCCATGACATGCGGCCGTCCTCCCCGGGCCTGTCCGCCGCCTTCGCCCGCGGCGCGGCCGCCCGTGGGGTGGATGTGACGCTGATCGGTCTGTGCTCGACGGATCAGCTGTATTACGCGTCGGGGTCGCTGGGTCTGCCGGGTGCGATGTTCACGGCCTCCCACAATCCGGCCAAGTACAACGGGATCAAGCTGTGCCGTGCGGGTGCGGCTCCGGTGGGTCAGGACACGGGTCTGTCGCAGATCCGGGCTCTGGTGGAGAAGTGGTCGGACGAGGGTGCCCCGGCGGTTCCGTCGGGCGCGGTGGCGGGCTCGGTCACGGAGCTGGACTCCCTTCCCGGTTACGCGGCGCACTTGAAGGGTCTGGTGGACCTGGCGTCGATCCGCCCGCTGAAGGTCGTCGTCGATGCGGGCAACGGCATGGGCGGTCACACGGTCCCCACCGTCTTCGAGGGCCTGCCCCTTGATGTGGTCCCGATGTATTTCGAGCTGGACGGGACGTTCCCCAACCACGAGGCGAATCCCCTCGACCCGAAGAACATCGTGGATCTGCAGGCGCGGGTGCTGGCGGAGGGCGCGGATCTGGGTATCGCGTTCGACGGTGACGCGGACCGCTGCTTCATCGTGGACGAGCGGGGTGTGGGTGTGTCCCCGTCGGCGATCACGGCGCTGGTCGCGGCGCGTGAGCTGGCGCGCAACGGTGGTTCGGGCACGGTGATCCACAACCTGATCACCTCGTGGTCCGTCCCCGAGGTCGTCCGGGAGAACGGCGGCACCCCGGTCCGCACCCGCGTCGGTCATTCCTTCATCAAGGAGGAGATGGCGAAGACGGGTGCGATCTTCGGTGGTGAGCACTCGGCGCACTACTACTTCAAGGATTTCTGGAACGCGGACACGGGCATGCTGGCGGCGCTGCATGTGCTGGCGGCGCTGGGCGGCCAGGACGGTCCGCTGTCGGAGCTGGTGGCTTCTTACGACCGTTATGCGGGTTCGGGGGAGATCAACTCGACGGTCGCGGACCAGGCGGCCCGTCTGGCGGCGGTGAAGGAGACCTTCGGTGCGCGTGAGGGTGTCGAGCTGGACGGTCTGACGGTGACGGGTGAGGGCTGGTGGTTCAACGTCCGCGCCTCGAACACCGAGCCCCTGCTGCGCCTGAACGTGGAGGCCCGTGACGAGGCCACCCTGGCCAAGGTCCGCGACGAGGCCCTCACCCTCATCCGCGCCTGAGGCGCTGCGGCACCCGGGAGCCTGGCTTCGCCAAACCCAGCCCGGCGTGTGAGGCGCCGGTCCGGGCGGCACCCGGGAGCCGGGCTCGGCCCCATCCAGCCCCGCCGGCGTTTGAGCCGGGGGCACCTCCCCGCGGTAGCTGGGGGAGGGTCCGGGCGGAGCCCGGTGCCCGGCGGAGCCGGGTTCCCCGGGCCCGCCCGCTCAGGCGGACCGCCGTCCACGCTCCTCGCGCTCCCGCACCGCATACGCATACGCCGCCGACATCAGCGTCATGTGATGGTGCCAGCCCGGAAAGGACCGCCCCTCGAAGTCGAGGAGCCCGAACTCGTCGGCCAGTGAGCCGAGCACCGCGGTGGACCCGGCCGACCGCCGCACCAGGTGCAGCAGGTCGTCCATCCGGTGGCGGTTCATGTTGGTGAGCCAGACGGGCCCACCGCCCCGCCGGCCCGGCGGCCGTTCGCCGAACAGCCGGTAGATCTGCTGCGCCCCCCGCCCTGCCGGTTCCCCCTCCGGCACCCGGACCAGCGCCGAGTGGATGCGCTGCCGCCGCGGACGCGCGTCGGGGCCGGCGAGCGGCGTGGTGTACGGGTGGCTGGTGTTGCCCAGCCGGGCGAAGTCTCCCGCGGTGGTCCCGCCGCGCCCGGGCGTGCGCGCGGGATCGACGCCGTGCGTCAGGGCGGCGGCGCTGACCGTGAGGGTAGGCGGTACGGACACCAGGAAGTCGTACCCGCGGCGGCCGAGCACGCCGATCAGCGCGCCCGCGGCGCCACCGAGGCGGCTCAGGTCGGCGACCACAGGGGGATGCGCCGACGAGGTGCGGGCGGCGATCGAGTCGACGAGCTCCAGTACGAGGGCCTCCGGGGCCTGGTGGACGGCCTGGGGAGAGATGCGTGCCCGGCGGCGCAGGACGGGATCCGTGACCCAGGCCTCGGGAAGTGCCAGCCGCCAGTCGACGGGCACGCTCATGCCGTCCAGGGACAGGAAGAGGCAGAAACCCAACTGGCAGTTGACGATGCGTCCGGCGACGGGGTCGAAGCGGCGGTGCACGCCGACCGAGTGCTCACCGCGCTTGGGGAAGCACACCTGCCCGATCGTCCAGGCCCGCACGGGGTGTCGTTCCTCCACCCACCGGAGCAGTTCGGTGCGGGCCGGATTCCAGTCCCAGGGACTCGCGTTGATGAACTGCTGCAGGGACTGGGAGGCGGTGGGTGACTCGGTGACGGACGCCGCGAGCCTGCGTACGGACTTTTTCCCCGTCGTGGTGAGCAGTCCCTGCAGGTAGACCCGGGCCCAGCGCCGCTGGTCGGCTCTCGGTAAGTGACCGAAGAGGCGTTCCGTGAAGTCGGCCAGGGCGGTGTCACCGGCAGTCAGGGCTCTGGTCCTTGTCCGTGTCGTCATCTGTCTCCCCCTCCACTGCGGACGTCGGCATGCGCCGTCGGTAGTACTCATAGAATACAGAACGTTCGTTTTTTTTCTAGCGAACCCATGGCGCCCCGCCCACGACTTCGGCACGTTGGATCCGGAGGCCTGTGGCGCCCGTGCCGCAGCCGTGCCGGGCCGTCCTCGGGGGAGGCGGGGCATGGGCGCTTCTTCGTCAAGTCGGCGTTGTCGGCGGGCGGTGCCCGGGCGACGCTGGAGGTGGCCATCTCCGTGCGGTGCTGCGGAGCGCAATGGCGAGTGAGGAACGACCTGGATGGCAGTGATAGTGCAGTGGTGAAGCAAGAGCGCGGCGTACGTACCCGTAATCATCTGATCTCGGTGGCTGCCGCTGAATTCGACCGCAACGGGTACGACGGGACCTCACTTTCCCGGCTGAGCCGTTCCGCCGGAATTTCGATCGGAGCGCTCACCTTTCACTTCGCGGCGAAAGGAGAGTTGGCTTCCGCCGTCGAGGATTCGGGACGCGCGGCCACCCGCAGGGTGGTCGAGGGGGTGACGGCCCGTGGCGGACCGGCGCTGGACACCGTGTCCGCGCTCGTCATCGCTCTCGGCCGGCTGATCGAGACGGACGCGGCCGTGCGCGCCGCGGCGCGGCTGACCCAGGAACGGGTCGGTGCCGGACCCGACTGGTGCGGCTGCTGGCTCCCTGACGTCAAGGAGCTGCTCGAACAGGCCGCCGAGCAGGGTCAGCTGGACCCCGAGGTCGACCCGTGCCCGGTGACCCTGCTGACGGCGCATCTGGTGGGTGGTGTCGTCACCCGGGTGCGCCGGGGCCGGGGCGAGCTTCCCGGCGCGGTGACCGGTGAGCTCAGGGAACTGTGGCGGCTCATCCGTCGGGGCATCGCAGCCCCCGCAGACCCGGAAATGCCCAAGTAGGAAGAAAAGCAAGGTTATTCAAGCCAGTGGAGCGCGATGCGCTCTAGCGTCGATGGCATGAATTCCACACCTCACCGGATAACGAAAGCCGTGATCCCCGCCGCGGGACTCGGCACGCGATTCCTCCCGCTGACCAAGGCCACCCCGAAGGAAATGCTTCCGGTGGTCGACAAGCCGGCCATCCAGTACGTCGTGGAAGAGGCCGTGGCGGCGGGGATGTCCGACATCCTCATGGTCACCGGACGCAACAAGCGCCCGCTGGAGGACCACTTCGACCGCAACTACGAGCTGGAGGAGGCCCTCCAGCGCCGGGGTGATCAGGACAAACTCAGGAGTGTCTGCGCCTCCACCGAACTCGCCGACATCCACTACGTGCGCCAGCGGGACCCCAAGGGCCTCGGGCACGCCGTCCTGTGTGCCGCGCCGCACGTTGGCCGGGAGCCCTTCGCCGTCCTCCTGGCCGACGACCTGATCGACCCCCGCGACCCCCTGCTCTCTCGTATGGCCGAAGTGCGGGAACGGCTCGGCGGCAGTGTCGTGGCGCTCATGGAGGTGGACCCGCAGGTCATCCACCAGTACGGATGCGCCGCGGTGGAGCGGCCGGCGGGCGGTGACGGCGTACGCATCACCGAGCTGGTGGAGAAGCCGGAGCCCGGTACCGCGCCCAGCAACCTGGCCGTCATCGGCCGCTATCTCCTCGACCCCGAGATCTTCGAGGTCCTGCGGAACACCGAGCCGGGACGCGGCGGCGAGATCCAGCTCACGGACGCGCTGCGCACGCTGGTCCAGGCCGGAAGGCCCGTGCACGGCGTGGTCTTCTCCGGCCGGCGCTACGACACCGGGGACCGCGCCGAGTACCTGCGCGCGACGGTCAGGCTCGCTTGCGAGCGCACGGACCTGGGCCCCGAATTCCTCGCCTGGCTTCGGGAGTTCGTGCGGTCGGAAGAGCTCGTTGGGGTCTGAGCGGCCGCTCGGTGGGCGACCGCGGAAGTTCCCCGGTCGCCCACCCCACCAGGCACTCCTTCGTCAACTTGCCCAGATCTCAACGGGGTTCGGCCTCCCGATTGGTTACCGAACGGTAATTACGTAATTTCTTCCCCGAGGCCGCCCCGCCGGACGGAGCGGCGCCCGAAGCACCGAGTGCAGAGAAGGAGGTGAACTTCATGGACAAGCCGAACCCGCGGCACGCGACGCCAACCCCCGACGCCGTGTCCGAGGTACCGGTCGGCGCACTGCTCGCCGCGGATTCCCCGCGCACGGTCCAGGTGGACGAGAGCCATGCACAGGCCCTCGCACAATCCGGCCGGACGCTGCCGCCGCTGCTCGTGCACCGCCCCACCATGCGGATCATCGACGGCACGCACCGGTTGCGGGCCGCCGTACTGCGCGGGCAGGACACGGTGGGAGTGACGTATTTCGACGGCAGCGCCGAGGACGCGTTCGTGCTCTCGGTCGAGGCCAACATCAGTCACGGGCTCCCGCTGACCCACGCGGAACGGACCGCCGCGGCGCTACGGATCCTGCGGTCCCACCCGGACTGGTCCGACCGCGGTATCGCGCGGCGGACCGGGCTGGCGGGCAAGACCGTCGGGGCACTACGACGCCGCGAGACTCCGGGGCCCGCCCCACCGGGCCGCGTCGGACAGGACGGCCGCGTCCGGCCGGCCGACCCGGTCCGCGGCCGGGAGGCCGCGGCCCGGCTGCTGGCCGGCCGTCCCACCGCGTCGCTGCGGCAGATCGCGCGGGAGGCGGGCATCGCGCCTTCGACCGTGCGGGACGTACGGCGCCGGATCGGAGCGGGTGCGGACCCCGTACCGGCCGCGCAGCGGCGCTCCGGCAACACCCCGGCCCCCGCACCGCCTTCGGTCCCCGCCCGGGTCGGGGGGCAGCCACTGCCCGTACTGGTCAGCAGCCTGTGCAAGGACCCCCTGCTCAGGCTGAGCGATGCGGGCAGGCTCCTGCTCCGCATGCTCGACCTCCAGGTGAGCGGACTGCGCCAGTGGGAGCGGATCGTCGCCGCAATACCCCCCTACCGCGTGGAGACGGCGGCCGCCGCGGCCGCCCAGTGCGCACGGGACTGGCAGGAACTGTCCGAAGAACTCCGGCGCCGCGCCTCGGCGCACACCCCTGTCTGAGCCGGCTTCCCCGGCGAGTACCGGCCTTCGTGTCCGAAGGCCTCAGTTGTGATCGAAAGGATGTATAGCGATGTCGGTTGTCGAGGGAGCGCGTGTTGACGCGGGTTCAGGGGAGGGGGGAGGAGCCGAGGGGCCCGTTCGTCTGGATGGGCGTCTGAGGTTGGTGCTGGTGGTGCTGCTGGTGGCGCAGTTCATGCTGGCGGTTGATTTCTCGATTCTGAATGTGGCGTTGCCGGTGATCGGTGACGGGCTGGGTTTCTCGTTGTCGAATCTGCAGTGGATCGCGACGTCGTTCGCTCTCTGCGCGGCGGGGTTCACTCTGCTGTTCGGCAGGGTGGCGGATCTGTTCGGGCGGCGCCGGCTGTTCCTCGTCGGGTTGGCGGTGCTGGGGCTGTCCTCACTGGCGGGTGGTCTGGCGAACAGTCCGGAGATGCTGCTGGTGGCGCGTGTGTTCCAGGGTCTTGCGACGGCGGCGGTGACTCCGGCGGGTCTGTCTCTGTTGACGACGTCGTTTCCGGAGGGGCCGTTGCGTCAGAAGGCGTTGGGTCTGAACGGTGCGTTGATGTCGGCGGGGTTCACGACGGGCGCGATCCTGGGTGGTGTTCTGACGGATCTGCTGTCGTGGCGGTGGGCGTTCTTCATCAATGTGCCGGTGGCGCTGGTGGTGTTGTTCATCGCTCCTGCGGTGATCAAGGAGTCGCGTCCGTCGGTGCGTCCGAAGTTGGATCTGCCGGGTGCGACGGCTGTGACGCTGGGTCTGCTTGCGCTGATCTACGGACTCACGCAGGCGGGTGAGCACGGTTGGGGTTCGGGCAGTGCGCTGGGTTGGCTGGCGGCGGGTGTGGTGCTGCTGGTGGTGTTCTATGCGGTCGAGTCGAAGAGCGCGGCTCCGCTGGTGCCGGTGTCGGTGTTGAAGAAGAAGACGGTGGCGTGGGGCAATATCGCGGGTCTGATCGCGTTCCTGACGGAGACGAGTCTGGTCTTCCTGATGACGTTGTATCTGCAGGAGGTTCTGGACTTCTCGCCGCTGACGGCCGGTCTGTCGTTCGGTGTGCTGGGTATTGGCACGGTGATCGGTGGTTCGATCGCGCCGCGGGTGATCGGGGCGACGAGCACGCGCACCACGCTGATCATCGGTGGTGTGCTGCAGGCGGTCGCGACGTTGAGTCTGATCGCGTTGGGTGAGACCTCCTCCAGCATGTGGCTGCTGCTGATCGCGACGTTCGCCGGTGGTATCGGCAACATGCTGGTGATCGTCGGGTTCATGGTCACCGCCACCACCGGTCTGCCGGATCACGAGCAGGGCATGGCGACGGGTCTGGCGACGATGACGCAGCAGGTCGGTATCACGATGGGCACGCCGATCATGTCCGCCATCGCCGCGGCGAACACCGACATTCATGCCGGGATCACGACCGCGGTCATCGTCAACACCGCGATCGTCCTGGTCGGCACCCTCACCACCGCCCTCTTCCTCCGCACCAAGCAGCCCAGCTGACGAAGTGCGCGCCTCCATTAAGGCAACTCCGCCTTGTGACAGCCCTGCCCCGGCCGCGAACGTTGGCCCCGGGCCCGGCGCGAGCGCCGGCTACCGATGGAAAGGAACCCCGATGGCCACACCCACCGTCGTCAGCTGGGAACAGGTGTCCGTGCCCACCCCGTCCGGGCGCCTTCCCGCCCGGGTGTACCGGCCCGGTACCGCTTCACCGCAGGGCTGGCTGGTGTGGGCCCACGGGGGCAGCTGGCGTGCCGGATCCGCCCAGGACTGGCACGGCGCCACCGCCGAACTCGCCCGCCACTCCGGCTTCGGCGTGGTGAGCGTCGACTACCGGCTGGCCCCGGACGTACGCCACCCGGCCATGGTCGAGGACATCCTGTCCACCCTGACCTGGGCCGGGGAACAGCAGGACGGGCCCGCCGGAGCCGTGCCCGTCCTGGCCGTCGGCGGGGACAGCGCCGGCGGCACCCTCGCCGCCTCGGCCGCCCTCGTCTGCCGCGACCGCGGGGTGCCGCTGGCCGCGCAGGTGCTGGCATACCCGCCGCTGGACCCCGGCTGCGCGGCGGCCTCGTACCACCGCTTCCCAGACCTGTTCCCGACGGCCTCCTACCTGATGGCGGCCTGGCAGGACTACCGGCACCCGGGCCGGCCGGTCGCCGCGGACGGCACACGGCTCCACAGCACCCCCTTCGAAGCCGCCGACCTGCGCGGACTCGCACCGGCCGTGATGGCCACCGGCGACCTCGACCCCGTCAGCGACGACGTGCACCACTACGGGCGCCTGCTGCGGGCGGCCGGGGTGGAAGTCGCCCTGCGGGAGTTCCGGCAGACGGGTCACGGGGCGTTCCTGCAGCCCGGCCGCGGCCCGGGCGGGCACCCGGCGGCGTCGATGCGCGGCTGGCTCGGGCTGACGCTGCGCCGGCTCACCTCACCGAACGCCCCCGAAACCGCACCCTCTTCCCCTCCCTGGAGCTGACATGACCACCTCCGACGTCCCCAACCTCGACGCCCTGCTGCGCCACTTCGCCGATCTGCGCGACGGCATTCACGGCGGCTCCGTCTCCCGCCCCGACAAGGAGGAGCACTTCCGTACCGCCGCGCGCCTGCTGGACCCGTACGCCCGCCAGGCGCTCGGCGAGCTCAACGACGAACTGCTCCTCGGACAGGGCGTGATCGACGCCAGCGGCGTCCAACGAGCCGACGACCGCAGCCTCTTCCACGCCTGGACCCTGTGGTGGGACGAGCAGTCGGCCGCCGACATCCCGCCCGTGACGCTGTACGCGCACTACGGAGCCTCCTTCCACCACCCGCACCTGCGGGGCGCGACGGTCTCCGACTGGCCGCTGAACGTCTTCGACGACGCACAGGCCGCCGCCGAACTGCCCACCCTGCGCGCGATCGCCGCCGCGGACCTCCACAACCTGGTCTTCGAACGGGACTTCAGGATCGTGCCCGCGACCATGGCGGGCGCCACCGGTCTCCCCGTCCACCAGCACTGAAAGGCGGCCCGTCATGACGAAGCTGCGACTGTCCGTACTCGACCAGACCCCGGTCGGCGAGGACCACACCCCGGACCAGGCGCTGCGCGCTTCCGTGGATCTCGCCCGCGCCGCCGAGGGCCTCGGCTACACCCGCTACTGGGTCGCCGAACACCACGACTCGCCCGGCTTCGCGAGCAGCGCGCCGGAGATCCTCGCGGGCGCCCTGCTCGCCCACACCTCGCGGATGCGGATCGGGACCGGCGGGGTGCTGCTGCCCCGCTACGACCCGGCGAAGGTGGCCGAGGTGTTCGGCGTACTGGCCTCCCTCCACCCGGGACGGGTCGACCTCGGCATCGGCCGGGCCGGCGGCCCCGCCCGCGACTTCCCGCAGCGGCTGGCGCAGCTGCACGCACTGCTGGGCGAGGGCGGAGTCGTCCCGCACGCACCGGTCCCGCCGCAGATGTGGCTCCTGGGCGCGGGACGCGAGTCGGCGCGGCTGGCCGGGCAGCTGGGTACGGAGTTCGCGTTCGGGCACTTCTTCTCCCCGGCGGGCGGCCAGGAGGCCTTCGAGGACTACCGCGACCGGGTCCGCACCTCCACGGGCGACCGGCCGGGCGGCGCGCTCGCGGTACGCGTGGTGACGGCGGACAGCGCCGGCCGCGCCGAGGAACTTGCCCAGAGCCTGTTGCTGTGGCGCGCCCGCAAGGACCTCGGCCAGGACGGCCCGCTGCCGTCGTACGAGACCACGCGCCGCCACCGCTGGACGGGCGCGGAACTGGAACGGGCCAAGGTGCACCGCACGGCCCTCGTCTCCGGGGCGCCGGAACAGGTGTCCGCGGTACTGAAGGCCCTCGCCGGGAGCCACGGCGTGGACGAGCTGATCGTCAACACCCTGACCTGCGACCCGGCGGACCGCCGACGCTCGTACGAGCTGCTGTCCGAGGCCTTCGCCCTCCCGGACCCCGATCCGCGATCCGCGGCCGCCCCGGTGGGAGCTTCCGGCCTGGCTCTCCGGGGTCAGGAGCGGTCGAGGCCCCAGGTCTGGAGCGCGTAGGCCCGGCCCTTCTCCTCACCCGTGATCAACGGCACGTCGAGGAGGCGGAATCCGGCCCGGGTGGCCACGCCGACGCTGGAGGCGTTCTCGGCCTCCAGCTCCAGGATCACCTGGTCCACCCCCAGCTGCTCGAAGGCGTACGCGGCCATCACCCGCACCGCGCGCGCGGCCAGGCCCTGGCCCCGGTGCGCCGGACCGAGCGCGTATCCGAGCTCCGTGCCCTCGGGCGCGCGCTTGAGCATCACCTCGCCGAGCGGGGCTCCGCCGTCGACGGTGATGGCCAGCAGGAGGGCCGTACCCTCCTTGCGCAGCTCCCGCGCCCGGTTCAGACGGTTGCGGGCGGCCTCGTCGTCGAAGGGGGAGACGATCGGCGTCCAGTACGCGATGTCGGGGTGGTCGAAGAGCTCGGGCATCGACGCCAGGTCCGCCGCCGTCCAGTCGCGCAGGACCAGGCCCTCGCCCGTCAGCTCCATCCGGTCGGGAAAGGACGGCGTGGTGCTGCTCATGCGGGAGGACCTCCGTGGTCGGTGCGGGACGCACCAAGATATCCGGCGACCGGTCACCAGTTCACCGGGATATCCGCCCGGTGTCATGTCCGTGCAGGCCCGAGCCCGAACGCGGTCGTACCGACCACCTGCCGGTGATCGGTACGACCGGCCGCCTCACACCGCTAGGGGGTGTCTTGCCGATCAGGCCGGGCTCGCGGTGGCCCCCTAGACCGCGTACCGGTCCGGGGCGAAGAGGGAGGGGTTCGCCGCGATCCAGTCCGAGGTGCGGCGCAGGCCCTCCTCCAGGCCGACCCGGGGCCGCCAGCCGGCCCAGTCACGGGCCCGGGAGTTGTCCGACAGCAGGCGCTGGACCTCGCTGCCCGACGGGCGCAGCCGGGTCGGGTCCACCACCACCTCCGCGTCCCGGCCGGAAGCCGCGATCAGGGCCTCGGCCAGGGCGCCGACCGAGATCTCCTCACCGGTGCCGAGGTTGACCACCTCACCCAGCGCCCGGTCGCACTCCGCCACCGCCAGGAAGCCCTCCGCCGTGTCCGTCACGTACGTGAAGTCCCGGGTCGGCGTGAGCGAGCCGAGGCGGATCTCCCGGGACCCCGCGTGCAGTTGCGCCAGGATCGTCGGGATGACCGCGCGCGCCGACTGGCGCGGCCCGAACGTGTTGAACGGGCGCACCACCGTCACCGGGAGCTCGAAGGCGTGGTGGAAGGAGAGCGCCATCATGTCCGCGCCGATCTTCGACGCGGAGTACGGGGACTGCGGCTGCAGCGGGTGGCTCTCGGAGATCGGGGCGGTCAGCGCCGTCCCGTAGACCTCACTGGTCGAGGTGTGCACGAGACGCCGTACGCCGTGCCGCCGGCAGGCCTCCGCCACGTTCTGCGTGCCCGTGACGTTCGTCTGCACGTACGCGCCCGGCGAGGCGTAGCTGTACGGGATCCCGATCAGCGCCGCCAGGTGGAAGACGGTGTCGCAGCCGGCCACCGCGTCGCTGACCCGGCCCGCGTCACGGACATCGCCCGCCCACATCTCCACGGGACCGTCCGGGTCGGCGAGGTAGCGCGCCAGGTGGCCCTTCTCGGCGTACGGCTTGTAGTGGACGAAGGCGCGCACCCGCGCCCCCCGCGACACCAGCAGGTCCACCAGCGTCGAGCCGATGAAGCCCTCCGCGCCGGTGACGAGGACGGTGCGGTCGGTCCAGCTGTTCATATGCGCTCCAGGTGAGGGGTGGGGACGAGGCCGGCGACGCGGAGGACTTCGGCGGCCAGCAGTTCGGCGGCCCGCGCGTGCGGGCCGGGGTCGGCGGCGCCGGCCATCGCCGACAGCCGCGCCGGGTCGGCCAGCAGCGGCCCGATGAGGCGGGCGAGACGTTCGGCGGTGGTCTCGGCGTCGGGCAGGAGCAGTCCCGCGCCCGCGTCCGAGAGCACCCGCGCGTTGTGGGTCTGGTGGTCGCCGGGCGCGTACGGGTAGGGCACCAGGACCGACGGGACCCCGGTCGCCGCGAGCTCGGCGACGGTCGCGGAGCCCGCACGGCACACCACCAGGTCGGCGGCCGCGTAGACGAGGTCCATCCGGTCCAGGTACGGCACGGCCCGGGCGATCCGCTGCCCACCGGACGACAGCAGCTCGGCCACCGTGTCCGCCAGCGCGTCCGGACCGGTCTTGACCAGCAGCTGTACGTCGTCCCGGTACTGCCAGAGGTCGGCGAGCGCGGCTGCCGCCCGCGTGAGGCGGACCGCGCCCAGGCTGCCGCCGTTGAAGACGATCAGCCGGCGCCCCGCGGGCACCCCGAGCGCGCGCCGGGCCTCGGCGCGCAGTGCCACCCGGTCCGGTCCGGGCAGCTCCGCGAGGCCGGACAGGGCCGCCGAGATCGGCATCCCGGTGGTCAGCGCCCGGTCACCGCCCGAGAGGTGGCCCCGGCTGCGGTCGAAGGCCACCGCGACGTGCGGGGTGAGCCGGGCCGCGAACTGGTTGGCCCGGCCGGGCACCGCGTTCGACTCGTGGATCACCGTCGGCAGCCCCGCCAGCCGGGCACCGAGCACGGCGGGCGCGCTCGGATATCCGCCCATGCCCACGACGACGTGGGCACCTTGCGCCCGGATCACCGCACGCGCCTGGTGCGCCGAGCGCAGCAGCGCCGCGGGGAGCAGGTACCGCTTCGCGCCCAGCGCGGGATCGAAGGGGATCATGTCGACGGTGTGCAGGCGGTAGCCGGCGCCGGGGATCAGCTCGGTCTCCAGGCCCCGCTCGGTCCCGATGAACGAGACCACGGCTCCGGGCACGGCGGCACGCAGCGCCTCCGCGAGGGCGAGACCGGGATAGATGTGCCCGCCGGTGCCGCCCGCACCGATCACGACGGAGAGTGCCGCGGTTGTGTGGGGTGTGGTGGTGGTCATGTGCGCACACTCCCGGTGCGCCCTAAGAACGTTCTAAGAGCCGCCCCGGCGGCCACAGCGGATAGCCGCAGTTCAGAGCCTCCCCGCCGCGCCCGCGCCCACCCCGAGGGAGCCAATCCGGGGGCCACGAGCCACATTTGGGCGGTCCTACGGTGCTTCGGCGTCGCCGTC
Organism: Streptomyces sp. NPDC030021; assembly: GCF_055574035.1. NCBI lineage: Bacteria > Bacillati > Actinomycetota > Actinomycetes > Kitasatosporales > Streptomycetaceae > Streptomyces > Streptomyces sp. NPDC030021. The sequence continues at coordinate 21,117 of NZ_JBVIAH010000015.1, read as the reverse complement.
GTGAACACGGCCGAAGATCTCGTCCATCGCCTCGGCGCCTTCGGTGATGACGGGCCGGATCTGCTTGCGGTACACGCGTTCCGTCGTGTTGCTCCCGTTGTGCCCGACCAGCCGGGAGATCGCTTCGATGGGCACCCCGTGGTCGGAGAGCAGGGACACGAAGCTCGTCCTCAGCTCCCGAGTCGTCCACTCTCCCGGATTGCTGAACCCGGCTTCCTTCAGCAGCGAGCGCAGGCTGATGCGCACCCTGCTGGCGTCCATCACACGGCCCACCCTCGACGGAAAGACGAGGCCCTGCTCCGTCCAGGCCTTGCCGGCGGCCTTGAACTTGGCCTGCTGCCGCTCCCGATGCCCCTCCAGCACCTCCACCGCCTGCTTCGGCATGGCCAGGGACCGCCGGCCCTTCCGCGTCTTCGTGTCCCCGGTCCTTCGCACGGACCGCCATACGTCGATGTGCGGCTTGCTGCCGTCGTCCGGCGCGGTGTGGACGTGGGCCCAGGTCAGGGGACGGGTCTCCTCCGGCCGCGTCCCCACCAGGAGCGACAAGACCACGTACACGTGGATCCACTTGCCTTCCTTGGCGCTGAGCAACGCGGTTGCCTGCTGCAGGGTCAGGGACTTGCTGGGCCGACCGGGCCTCCCCTCCGGCACCGCGACCAACTCGGCCACGTTGCGCGTTGCCCGGCCACGCCTCTGCGCATGCGCAATGGACCGCCGCAGGACCGAAAGCAGCAGCCGCAGCGAACTGGTGGCCAGTACCTCGGCCTTCTCGTCAAGCCAGTCGTCCAGCGTGTCCGCCTCCAGCACGCGCACCTTGGCCGCGCCGAGGGACGGGTAGATGTGCGTCTCGGCCAGGTACCGGTAGGTCTCCAGGCTCTTGGGCGCCCTGCCCTTGAGCCCCTGCGCCAGCCAGGTCTCCACGGCCTGCTTCACGGTGTAATGGGCAGGCGCCTTGGCTCCCTGCTCCAGCTCCTTGCGGAGCTCCCGCAGCTTCCGCCGCACCTCGGTCTTCGTCTTGCCGGACACCTTGGGACGGTGGCGCTTCCCTGTCGGGGTGTAGCCCAGCGAAACGGCCCCGATGAAGCGCCCCTTGGACTTGTCCCAGTAGATCGAGTCCTCGCCGTTGGGTGCCTTCCGGCCCGGCGCGCTCTCGTTGTCCATCTGGCACCTTTCAAGCATGAGGACGGGGCCGCACCGGCATCGGTGCGGCTCCGTGATGGGTTCGTTGCTGCTACGCGGCGGCCTGCGCCTCGCGCTTGAGGAGTTCGACGTACTCGTCGACGTACTCGGTCGGTACGAGCCGTCGCCTGCCGACGCGGACAGTCCGCAGGCGACCGAGGCGAATCTCCTCGAACGCTGTGGAGCGGCCGACGTTGAGCAGTTCTGCGGCTTCTTCCACGCTGTGCAGCCGCCTCTCGGGTACGACCATCAGTGCCACGTGATGACGTTCCTTCCGGTCCGTGAGTGGTCAGTCATGCGACGCCAGCCCTGCCGGAGGGCCGGAATCGCTGACAGAACTGACAGAACCTCGCCATGTGGCCTCTGACCTGCGGGTTTGACCGGTTTGGCCCGCGTGACAAAACCTCAACAAACTCTGACAGAACCTCGAAAACCTAGGTTCTGTCAGGCCGGACGGCTCGACCGCGGCGAGGTTTTTGGAGTTCTGTCAGAGTTTTCGGAAGTTTTGTCAGAGCTCCGAAAGTGCTCGTTTCCACAGGTCACAGGGCTAGTCGGGAGGTTCTGTCAGTTCTGTCAGTGGGTTGGGGGTTTTCAGGCGGCGGGGGTGATGCGGGGGTGGGTCTCGAAGCGGGGGGAAGGCGGCCGGCCGCCGCGTGTGGTGCGGGGCGGCGGGGGCTGCTGGCGGACCCAGCCGTGTTCTTCCAGTAGGTCGAGGGCGGGGTCGAGGTCGCTCATGGCGGGGAACTCGCTGCGGGGCATCGCGCGGAAGAGGTCGCGTTTGGTGAAGGTGGCGGTGCGGGTCTCGTGCAGGTGGGTCAGGACGGTGTGGGCGGCTTCCTGGGCGGGGTCGGCCTTCATGGCGTTGAAGACGTCGAGGGCGTGGGCGGTGAAGTAGTCCCCGAGGCGGGTGGCGGCGGCCATGGTCTCGGTGGCGATCGGTCGGGTCCAGGCGTCCTCGGGGCGGGCGGCGAGGTGGAGGAGCCCGGCGATGCGGGCGACGGCGCCGTCGCGTTTGCTGGCCCAGTTCACGATCGGTGCGAGGGTCCCGTCCTTGCGGAGGCGGGATTCGGTGACGCGCTGGTAGGCGAGGAGGACAGCGTCGGCCTCGGGGGTGAGGGTGAGCTCGGCGGTCTCGGTCCAGGCCGCGAGGGTCAGGGCCAGGCTCCCGAGCTTGCGGGCGTAGGTTTCGGCGGTGTCGGGGCTGAGGAGGTCCGGGGTGAGGTTGCGGTAGCCGACGAGGGACTGGGGCTTGGAGTAGAGGAACCGGGCGAGCAGGCCGCGGCCGTCGGCTCCTTTGATCTGCCCGATGGAGTCCAGGACCTCCGGCTGGATGGCCAGGCCCATGGTGATGGCAGGGTTCTCGATGTACTGGGGGTCTCTGGCCTGGCGGTTGACGCGGGCCATGTCGCCGGCGTGGCCCTTGAGGAAGATCCCCATGTTCGGGACGCCGGAGTAGCGTCCGGCGATGATCTCGAAGATCTCGCCCTCGGGTGACAGGATCGAGATCCGCCCGTCCTGCTGGGCGAGGAGGGTGGTCAGGCTTTCGGCGGTGATGTCGTCGGCGACGAGTTGCGGCTCGACCGGGACGACGGCCCGCTCGGCGGCTTCGGAGAGGGAGACGGCCTGTGCGGTCAGGCCGGCCTGCTTGTCGGCTTCGGCGTTGGCGGCCAGCTTCTCGGCCCTTTCCGCGGCGGCCTTCGCGATGCGCGCGGAGGCCGCGGCCTCGGTCCGCTGGGGTGCGGTGAGTTCGATGAGGGCTTTCTCGGCGGCGAGCAGGGGCTTGGTCATGAGCCCGAACACGGCGCTCTTGCGGTTGCCCGGCGGAAGGGCGACGGCGGTGTAGAGGTTGACCGGTTCGCTCCACTGCCCGCGCACGTTCACGGTGAGGCGTCCACCGGCGGCGGTGCCGATGACGGCGAGAGCGAGACAACCGGCGAGGTCGACGGGTGTCTGCGTCTCCTCAGCGACACCGGCCGTCATGGCGGCGAGCCAGTCGGGCAGGGCGTCCACAGGGAACACGGGGAGCTGCCCGCGCGGGTTGAGGGGTACGGGCTCGTCCCACCCGGGACCGGTGATGTCCTCCGGGGTCATCTCATCGAACCCGGCCCACAGCTCAGGGTCGTGCGGACTCATGCGGCTTCCCTTCGCTGGGTGAGGCGGGAGCAAGCTGTGCGGTGCTGTTCGTGGTCCGCGATGAGCGCGAGGGCGCGGGCGAGGCCGGCGGCGAACAGGTCGCGGCCGCAGGAGCACCAGGAGCGGACGCTCGGGCTGGCGGCGTACGAGGGCGGAGCGACGATGTGGAGCCAGGCCATGGGCCGGCGTCCGTCGTCGGCGTGCGGGTCAGGGCGAACAGATGAAGGGACGCCTTCGGCGACGACCTTCGGCGCGCCACTCGCGTCGAGGGCGGGGGTCGGTTCGGCGGAGCGGGGGCCGGTGGTCACGATGCCGTCACCGCAACCGCGCTGAAGCCGTTGGCGACCGCGCGGGCGGCGTACGCTTCGGGCACGCCGACGGCGACGGCCGCGTCGATGATCTGGCGCTCGATGGCCTCCAGGCGGCACGGTCCGGGGCATGCGGTGTGCTGCTTGGCAAGGAAGCGGGCCACGCCGTACGCCATGCTTCCCGCCCCCTCCTCGCGGCAGGCGGCCACCTTGGCGAGCCCACGGGTCAGGCCGGTCCGGACGAAGCTGTCACTGTGGCGGCATCCGGTTGCGACCGACCGCTCCCAGGTGGCGCGGGCGGGAGACGAAGAGTCCACTTCCCCGCGCCGGGGCTGGGTGGTCTCTTCCTTCACGACCAGCGCGCGGACGGCATCCGGCAGGGGTTCGATCGTGCCGGTGCCGGGGCCGTACCAGCGGGCGTAGACCATGAGGGACTTGATGTCGATGCCGGGTCGGACCCCGTTGGCGGACTGCATGGTGCCCCGGTAGATCCAGTGCTCCCCGCGAGTCGTCGGCACAGCCTTGGTTGCCGGGAGCATCTGTCGTGCCCAGGTGACGGCGTCGGCGTTGTCGAGGTCCACGACGGTAAAGCCCCCGCCGCCGGGGTGGTAGGCGACCGCTCCAGCCTGCTGCCAGGCCCGAGCCCACGCAGGAGAGGTCAGGACAGCCGGGTCGGTAGTTGCGGCAGCCCAGGCGTGGCAGGGGGCCGGGCACTGGCACGGCCCGGCGAACTTCATGTTCGGGCGGTCGCCGCACCGGCAGGGTCCGGCGGCTTTGCTGCTGGTGCAGGCGGTGCAGTTCCCGAAGGGAAGCTTGCCCTCCCGCAGCGGCAGTACGGGCAGCCCGAATTCGGCGAGCCAGAGCGCGGTACGCAGGTGCCCGGTCGCGGTGGTCATGCGGCTTCCTTCTGCCGGGTGTGGGTGAGGTACTGGGTGGCGATCCAGTGGGTGTAGGCGGGGGGTACGGCCTGGCGGGCTTCGGTCTTGTTCATCCAGGTGCAGCCCATGGCGTCCGCGTAGGCGCGCTCGCCCTTGTGCTCGAAGGCCAGCAACCCCTTGTGGTGCCAGCACGGCGGCAGGAGGTCCCCGCCACCGCCCCAGGAGGTTTCGAAGGTTCGGTGGCGGCGGACGTTGAGGCCGAACTGCGACCCGCACAGCAGGTAGTCCGGCCGGAGGGGTGCTTCGGGGACGTTTTCGATGACCCAGGGGATGCCGGAGGCGGCCAGGCGTTCGCGGCCGGGGGCGAGGAGGTCGGGGTGCTGGGTGCGGTCGCCGCGCCAGGCGGTGACGCGGGCGAAGTGCTGGCAGGGCCAGGAGGCGTGGATGAGGTCGAAGCCGTCGAGGGGAAAGGTGAGGGCGTCGGCCTGGTGGAAGGTGAACGGGTAGTTCGGCTGGGGCCGGTTGTCCACGCCCACGACGTCGAATCCGGCGAGGTGGTAGCCCATGGACAGGCCGCCGGCGCCGCAGCACAGGTCCAGCACGCGCAGGCCGTTCGGTCGCCGCAGTGGCAGGACGTGGGCGCTCATGCGGCCACCGCCTGCGTGTTGAGGAAGGCGAGGGCGGCGCGGCCGATGTGCTGGGTGTAGGCCGGGGGGACGCATTCGCGGATCCCGTCGCGGTTCATCCAGGGGACGCCCATGTCGGTGCGGGCGTCGGCGACGCCGGGGAAGTTGCCGACGTAGTGGGCGAACTCTCCGGCCCGGCGCGGGCGGCCCATCTTGGTGAGCGGGGCGGTGTGCGCCTGGTGGGCGGGCGGGGTGAAGGTGAAGCCGCCGCCGGTCTCGAAGAGGCGGTGGCGGTAGGTCCGCATCCCGAAGACTGCCGCGCACATCACCACGGGGTTTCGCAGCTCGGGGGCGGCTTCCTCAACGTTCTCGATCACCCACGGGCGGCCTGTGGCCTGGAGGGCTTCCCGGAGAGGGGCGATGAGGTCGGGGTGGGTGCGGCCCTGGATCTTCTGGGCCCGGCTGTAGCGCTGGCAGGGCGGGGAGGCGTGGATGAAGTCGAAGCCCTCCCCGAACTTCCCGATGAAGTCGAGTGCTTCGCTCTGGTGGAAGCCGAGCGGGTAGCGGGGCTGGGCTGCGATGTCGACGCCGGTGACGTCGAATCCGGTCCGGTGGTAGCCCATGCCGGCGCCGCCCTGGCAGCAGAACGCATCCAGTAACAGTGGCCGGTGCCCGGAGCCTCGCGGGTTGTCAGTGCGGTAGGTCATGCTGGTGACTCCAGTTCTCTGGTTTGGGCTGGGTGAAGGGGCAGCCGCGGTCTTTGGCGAGAGGGCGGCTGCCCCGGTCTTTGGGGGATCGAAGGGGGCGGGCTTTGACGACTGCGTGGCTGGTGTTGGCTGTTGGTGATGAGCGGCAGCACGGAGGGAACGACGGGTACGACGACGACCCGTCGCAGCACTACAGCTGGGACGACACCGTCCCCAACCACGCGAACCTGAAGGTGGGCGACGTGATTGCCCTGTGGGACAAGAAGCAGCTCCTCGGCCTCGGCGTGATCTCCGAAATCGAGACCGGCAGCGAGGTGAAGACGCTCTACTTCTGTCCGGTCTGCAAGAAGGCTGACTTCAAGCGGCGCAAGCGGCTGAAGCCGACCTGCCTGTGCAACAAGTGCGGCGCGCAGTTCGAGGAACCGGGCAGCAAGACCAAAACGGTCATCACCTACCGGTCCCGGCACGGGGAAACCTGGATGGACGGCCGTGGCCTGCTGACCGGCCCGGAGCTGCGGGCCCTGTGCGATTCACCCCGCTCGCAGCTGAGCATGCGCCCGGCACGGTGGGAGAAGCTCCGCGATGCTCTCCTGGCCCTCGAAGGTGTCGACTTCGAGGACATCGACCTGGATGAGGAGCAGCCCGGCGAGGACACGGTGCGCAAGCCGATTGCGGGCGGGCACCGGATGGCGAACGTCCGGACCAGGCTGGGGCAGCCTGCGTTCCGCAAGCAGCTGCTGCAGGACCACGGCCAGGTGTGCGCGTTCACCGGACCGGCACCCGCGGCGGCTCTGCAGGCAGCCCACCTCTACAGCTTCGCCGACGATGGTGAGCACCACCCCTGGGGCGGCCTGCTCCTGCGCAACGACATCCACAGCCTCTTCGACCGCGGACAGATCACGGTCAACCCCGAGACCGGATACATCGAGGTCGATGACGAGGTCCTCGGCTACCCCCACTACGCGGAACTGCACGGCAGGATCCCGGTGGCGAGGCTGCGGCCTGAACATGAAGTGTGGCTTGCCGCCCATTGGCGCAGCCACCGCCCCGCCGAGTAGAACCTGGCCGCAGCGGCCGCCCCAGGGCGCCGGTCTCGTCTGGCGGCGCCGGGGCAGGCCCGGGATGAGCAGCCGCACGATTTTCCTCAGCGGTTGGTGACGGTGCCGTTGGCGCGGCTGAACAGCCCGGACGCGGTGATGTGCTGGGTGACGTGCTGGACCGGCGCTGTGCTCCGTCCGGTCCCGCGTCCGGCGCGGAGGAGGAATGGGGCGAGGGTGCCGGCGGCGATAAGGGCGACGGCGGCCCAAAGTGCGTCGGCCATGGCGATCAGTCCCGGGGCGGCGTAGGAGATCCCGAACCCGGCTGCAGCGATCCCGCCGCCCACGGTAGGGGCGAGAAGCGCGGTCGTCTTGGCCCACGCTGGGACCGGCTGCGCGGCCGGCGGTGCCACCGTGGGCATGGCCTGGTGGGTGTAGGCGAGGGTGCGAGTGCCGTCGGGGAGAGTGACGTACTGGACGCCGGGCGGTAGCTCGGCGGGCAGCATCCGCGGCTCGGGAACGGCCGGCGGGAAGACGATCGCGTCCCCGTACCGGAGCGGCGCCGGAATGGTCGGGTGAGTGGGTTCGTAGGCCATGGCGGACTCCACGGGAAGACCGACAGGGCCCGAGCCGGGGTGGCTTGGGTCCTGTCTGGGTGGGGTGTCTGGGGTGTCAGGCAGAGTGTCTGGTGGGGGTGTCAGACGCGTCAGACACCCGTCTGACACCCCTCGCGCGCACGTATGACCTGTGTTCGGGGCTCTACGGCGTCAGGGGTGTCAGACACCGTCTGACGCGTCAGGCCGCTTGCTGGTACGGGACGATCCGGTAGCGGCCGACCTCGCTGGTCTCGGCGAGACGGCCCGCGAGGACGAACTGGGCGACCTGTCCGGAGACCCAGGAACGGCCGCGTCCGTAGCGGTCGCAGTACTCCATGAAGTCCGCCGGGCCGACCACGTCCCGGCCCTCGTCCTCGAACTCTTCGAGGACTTCCTCCATTGCGGCACGGGCCTCGGCAGTGCTGATCTTCGGACGCAGCTCCTGAGCGGGAGGGCGGGGGGCGAACTGGACGACCTGCTCGACTTCGGGGAGTTCCTGCTCCGCGTCGATGAACTCCCCCTCCGCGTAGTCATCGTCCTCGTCGCCGTTGCCGACCGGGCGCCGGTCGTAGTCGTCCTCGGCGGGGTAGTAGCCGTCCTCGTGGTCCTCGTCCGGGCCGTGGCCGTTGGGCATGGTGGTCTCCGGCTGGTCGGTGGTGCCGGGTAGGGGGTAGCGGGTGCGGCCGGTGAAGGCGCGGTCGGCGGAGCGTGCGGCTGCTCCGGCGGTGACGGGGTCGATGGCGGCGCGGGTGCCGTCGAAGGTGACGACGACCCAGTTGAGGTAGTCGACGCTGCACAGGTAGTCCCGCATGGGGGTGGCCCACGCGTTGTCGGGGACGCCGTTGGCGACGAGGTAGGAGTAGCCGGGCTTCTTGTCCTTCCACACGTGCGGGGCCGCCCCGGCGTCGAGGACGTCGTCGTCGAGGGCGAAGCGGGCGTCCTGCTCGGTGCGGACGCCGTGGCACCAGGAGGAGCCGAGGGAGGCGCGGGTGTCGGTGGAGACCTGGTTGCCTGAGGCTCGTTGCATGGACAGGACGAGGGAGACGCCGGCGGAGCGGGCTTCCTGGGCGAGGCCGGTGAACACGTCGTCGTCGATCTCCCGGATCGTCTTCGCGGCTTCCTCGAACCAGGCCACGAGGTAGGGCATGCCGGGGGCGCCGTCGGCCTGGGGTTCGGCGCAGGCGGGGACCCACTGCTTGTATCCGTACTTCGCCAGCCACGCCGTGCGGGCCGGGATGACCGCGGTGAGGGCTTTGATCATGGCTTTGGTGGAGGGCATGTCGAGGGCGGCCCAGTCGATCGCGGGCAGGAGCGGGCCGAGCGTCTGCTCCTTCTTCGCCGGGTCCGACGCCCACACGATCACGTCGCGGCGGGTGAGGATCTCGGCGAGGGCGGTCAGGCCGCCCTCGGACTTTCCGGAGCCGGTCATGCCCATGAGCAGGAGCATCATGGCGTTGCGGGCTTCGTCCGGGTCGCCGGGGAACCACATGACCGCCGGGGTGCCGTCCTCGTAGATCCCCACGACGACGGGGAAGCTGATCGACTCCCCGGGGGCGCTGGGACCCGGGCAGGGGACGGTGTTCTTGAGCAGGTCGAGCGGGACCACGGTGAGCATGACCCGGGACGCGGAGTCGGGGTTCTCCTGGATCCGGATCGCCGTCTTGGGCACGTCCAGGGCGCCCGCGATGCGGGTCAGGTTCTTGCTGACATCGTCGGGGGTGAGCTCGCCGCGGGGGAGCTGGAGGTCGAAGGCGGCCTTGTTCGGGCCGACCTCGGAGCGCAGGACTTGGGTCTTGGCCAGGCCGACCTTCTCCAGGAACCCGCCGTCCGCGCCGGCCGTGGGGCCTTCGACGTTCTTGCGGAGGATCTGGCGGATGTTCCAGGACAGGGCGAGGGCGGGGGCGCCGATGAAGTACAGCTCCCCCAGTGGTCCAGCCCCGGGTCCGGCGATCGCTGCGGCGGTGAACCAGGTGGATGCGGCGGCGACGGTGACGGCGGAGTGCAGGCGGCGCTGCTGGGTGGTCGACTTGCCCGCCCACCAGGTCAGGCCGGTGAGGGCGACGGAGGCGAGGGTGAGGCCGGCGGTGACGCCGGGCTCACCGGACCAGAAGTAGTGGGCGGGCAGGGAGGCCAGGCCCGCCCCGGTACCGGCGAGCCACGGCGGCAGGTGGGGCTTGGCGCGGTGGAGCAGGTAGTCGCCGATCCCGCCGCCCTCGCCGTGGGCGTCGTACTGCTGCTGCCGGGTGTCGTCGGGTGAGGTGGTTCGGGGCATGTTCTGACCTCCCTGCGATCAGGTGTCGTCGGTTAGCCGTTGAAGTCGAAACGGCGGCCCTGGCGAGGGCGGCGGTTCGGTGCGAGCTGGGGGTCGAACTCCCGCTGGAACGCGGCGTAGGTGGCGGCGAGGTTCTTCGCGGTGCCGAGGGCGTCTTCGGCGGCCTTCTTCATCCGCCGCGACACCCTGCGGGCCCGGGCCCGGGAGCCGAAGGGGCGGCCCTCGGGGTCGGGGATCTCCTTCAGGACGGCGTTGAGCATCTCGGCGGCGTTGGCCAGCTCGAACGACATCTGCAGGAACAGCCCACGGCCGCCCTCGCAGTAGTTGCGGATGTCCACGTTCGAGAAGAACTCCGGGTCACCCAGCGGCGAGTGCACCCGCCCGCCCCGCTGGCCCTGGCCGCCTTGCTGCTGGCCCCGGCCGTTCCGCGACCCCCCGCCACCGTTCTGCACACCCGGGTCGCTGATGTGGAAGTGGTACTCCCGCGACTTGCTGCGGTTCGTCGTCCGGGACCGGCTCGTCCCGCCGGTGGCGCCGGCCGGGCCCGGCTGCTGCCACGGACCCTGCTGCCATCCGCCCTGCTGCTGGCCGCCGGTGCCGTTCTGAGGACGGCGGGGGCCGGGAGTGCCGTTGTTGGGCATCCAGGTGTTGTTCGACATCAGCGGGTCCCCTTAACGGTGAGGGTGGAGCGCAGGCGGGCGAACAGCCAGGTGACCTGGGCGTGGAGGGTGATCAGCGACCAAAGGCCCATCAGGAGCGGTTCGGCGGGGCCGAACCAGAGCGCCAGGGCGAACCAGGTCAGCGAGGCCAGTGCGAGGACCGCCATGGAGGTGCGGCGGGCACGTTCGGCGGGCGTGCCAGCCGGGCGGCCCTTGGCCTTCCAGACCTGGACCGCCAGCGGGATGGCGGCGGCCGGGGCCGCGACGAGCGCGGCCCACGGGGTGATCAGGTGGACGATTCCCGTGACGGCCAGCAGCAGGACGGCGAGTCCGGTGGGGGCCCAGGTGCGGCGGTGCTTCCACAGCCAGCGGCCGGACGCGGCGGCGGCCCGCCGGGTCAGCGTCGGCTCGTCGGAGACGACCACGATGATCTGCGGGCCCTGGCGGCGGCCGCGCTGGCGGGGGATGTGAACGGTGGGCGCGGCGCCCTTCGCGGTGTGTGTGCGGGTACGGCGAGACACAGCAGAACTCCTTCAGGCAGCAGAGAGGGTTCGGGCGGCGCGCTGTTCAGGGAAGTCGTGGCAGGCCACGCACATGCCGAGCGAGGTCGGGATCACGTACGGGAGGTGATCGCGGCAGACCGGGCACCGGCGGCGGGCGGCGTCCGCCTTCGCGAGGGCCGCCCACCGGTTGGGGGTCATCGGCCGGACCGGCTTCGCGAGGTCGACCCGGTACAGGTAGGCGACCAGCGGGCCCCGCCGTCGGCGGGGCCTCTCCAGCTGGGCGACAACATCTTGACCGCCGGGCCGGAGCCCGGCGGCACGGAGCTGACGACGAGTGGCCAGCCCCTCGGGAGCGAGGCGCCAGCGGTAGACCGGCAGGGTGCTCATCGGCCGATGGCCGGAGCGGTGGCGGCGGTGCCGTTGTCGCGGTGTTCCTGGTAGCGGGCGGAGGCCCAGCCGACCGACCAGCCCGACAGCTCTGCGGCGACCCGGACCGGCACCCCGGCCGCGAACGCGGCGGCCACGGTGGCGCGGGCCTGCTCCTCCGGCAGCTTCACCGGCGGCGGGCCCGCAGCCAGGAGCGCGGCGCGTTCCCGCTCCATCCGCTCCTGCTCACGGACCCGTTCACGGCGTTCACGCTCGGCCCGTTGCTGCGCTTCCAGCTCGCGCTGCTGGGCGGCCTGGCGGTCAAGGCGTTCACGCTCGGCCTCGGCCTGTTCACGCATCTGTTCACGGCGTTCACGGGCCTCTCGCTCCGCCCGCTTCTCGGCCTCGGCCCGCTCCTGGTCCTCGCGCCGGATCCGGTCCTGCCGATCGGCTTCCTCGCGGGCCAGGCGCTCCTCGTGTTCACGCTGTTCACGGGCGATCGCAGCTTCGTGCTCGCGCTGTTCACGAGCGGCGCGGAGCAGGTTCTCCTCCCGCTCCGCCGCCGCCCGCTCCCGGGCATCCTGCTCGGCGCGCTTGCGGGCTTCCACGGCCAAGACGGCCGCGGTCAGGGCCCGTCGGTAGGCGAGTCCCGCTTCCGCCGTGACGATCAGGAGGAGCGGTGCGACGGCATGCACGGCGACCCCGACGAGGTCTCCGGCCAGGGCGGATACGCCGATGTTCAGGGCGAGGGTCATGGTGCCGGTTATCCACCGCAGCGCCACCGGCCAGGGCCCGCCGTGCCCGCCGAGACGGGCCAGGACGGAGTCGAGACGGACCACGATCACCACCGCCGCGTCCACGACGAGCGGCAGGATCGGGGCCGTCCACCGCCACTCGGCCGGGGTGTGAGCGGCCATGAGCGGGGTGACGGTGAGGACGGAGTAGAGCATCGCCCCGCCGACGATCAGCCACGTCCCGACCGACAGGGCACGCTCGGATGAACGGATCTGAACACGGTTCACGAGTCGACCTCCGCCCGTGAACGCTCCCCGTCGGAGACGGGGATCCTGGCGTAGCCGATCAGCTGAACGCGCCCGCCGGAGTAGCTGGTCTCGGCCGTCAGGACGCGGGTGCGGCCACCGTCCTGAACACTGTGCGACAGGTTCCGGAACGGGATCCCGAGAGCCACACACCACGTCTCGAACCCGTCGAGGTTGTTGTGGAAGGCGAGCTCCAGAACATCGGGGTAGACCGTGGAGATAGACACGGTCGGTGCCGGCAGGTGCCGGTAGCGGTCCTCGAAAATGCGCAGCGCCATCAGCGGCGCAGCCATGGAGGAGAGGGGCATCGTCGGTGTGGTCATGCGGCACCGCCCGGCATGCCCACCGCGGCGGCCTGGTTGGTCAAGTTCCGGCAGGCGGCGAGGATCCGCCGGCGGGCCCGGCGGATCCGCTGGCCGTCCAGCTCGGACGGCGCCCGGTCCAGCACGGTGATCTCCGCGTCGAGGAGGTCAACCTCCGCCAGGATCAGCGGCATCTCCCACTCGATCGCGTCCAGCTCCGCGTCCGACGGCTCCATGCCGTCGGACCACGAGGTAGCGGGATTTTGAAGTGCGACGATGTGCTTCATGAGTCGTGTTCTCCCTAGCAGGTGGACGGCTCGAAGCGGCCCCGGTGTTCCAGCACCGGGGCCGCACGCCTTTGAAGCGGCTGCTCAAATCCACGAACAGCCACGGCCGCCGACGCCTGGGGTGCAGAGTCGGGCGTCGGCGGCCGTGGTCGTTGGTGTGGGTCGGACTGGGCTTCGCACGGCGCCGCTCGATCCGGGGGCGGTCCGAGTCCCCGGAGGTCGTGGCAGCCAAATGTCTGGCCGTGCGGATCTTTAGAGCCGATGGCGTGCCACCCCTTCGGGGCGTAGGGACCGGTTGTGACGCGGGCCCGTTCTCAGTCGGCTGGTCTCCACTCGCATCGGCCGGTGCGGTCACGGCCGTCTTGCTGCGGTGGATCACGCTGTGGAGTTATGTGCGGTGAATTTGTGCAGCTCAGAGCAGCCCAAAGAAGGCCCCTCATGAGTGGTTCGTTGGTGACTGCGCCACCGTCGCCGGGGCGCCTTGTCCTGCGACAAGCCTGTCCGTGCGGTGCTCCGGAATCGAATGACGGCTTGTCATATAGGGGCTGCCGTCTGCTCGCTGCCCTATGAACAACATGGTGCACCTAGTGCACTATGTTGGCAAGTGGCTCGACCCTCCCCGCAGGGATATGGATGCGAAGAGACTGGTGTACTAGGTACAACATCCCCGACTGAAGGAAGACCCCGATGACCGAGTTCCGAGGGCAGCCGGCATACCTTCAGCTGGCTGATGACCTGCGGGAACGCATTCGCAGCGGCAAGATCCCTGACGGCGTCGCGCTGCCGTCGGCGCAGGAGCTGATCGACAGTTCCGGGGCCTCAAGCACTGTGGTGAAGAACGCGGTGTCCCTGCTGCGCGCGGAGGGATACGTGGTCGGCCACCAGGGCAAGGGGGTCTTCGCGCAGTTCCCGCCCCGCCTCGCAGACCACTCGCGCGGGGTGGCGGACTGGGCTCTGCCGCTGCTGCAGGCAGGCACGGAGCTCGAAGCAGCCCTTCGCGATGCGCTGAGCGAGACCGAGACCGCTTCGGCGCACAGCGAAGCGGCCCTTGAGCGCTGGCGGGAGGCGTTCGCCGACCTGCCGAAGAGCGTCAAGGACCGCTTGGCCAGGTCTTAGCGACTGCTGCCTGAGACAACCGACCAGGCATCGGTGACCTGCCGCTCCAAGCTGGAGCACTCCGGCTTCCATCCCAGGTCAGTCGTAATCCTGGAGATGTCCGCAACCAGCCGCGGCGGCTCGGGCTGCGGCGGGCGGTGCACAACGGGCACTTCCCGGCCCGATACCCGTTCGACCGTAGCCACGATCTCGCGCATGCTCGCCGGGGTCGCACCCACGTTGTAGGCCCGGAAGGGGGCAGAGGCGGGAGCCTCCAGGGCCATCACGTACGCGCGCGCTAGGTCGTCGACGTGCACGAAGTCCCGGACCGCCTCGCCGTCGCCGTTCATTTCGAGGTGCGGATGGCGGCCGGCTGCCACCGCCACGGCCTTCGGGATGATCCGGCTCTCATCCGCGTCCCCCACTCCGCTGACCGAGCCCGAGATGTTGAAGCACCGCAGACTCACAGCCTCGATTTGGCCCCTCTCTGCTCGCGCCTGAAGCGCCCTGTCGGCGGCCAGCTTCGACGTGCCGTAGGGGTTGCCCGGAGCGGGCACGGTGTCCTCGCCGATGGGCTGCCGCTCGGGCGCCCCGTAGATCGCTGCGGTGGAGCCGAGGACGACCGTCGGGGCCTTCGAACCAGCACGGGCAGAGGCAAGCGCGTCGAGCAGCGTCACCGTGCCGCCGGCGTTGACCGCCTGATACTCCTCCGAACGCTCGAAAGACTCGCGAACGCGGGTGAGAGCCGCGAGGTGGCACACGCCCTCGACGCCATCGAGAGCCGCAGTCAGAGCGTTCGGATCGCGGATATCACCGCGGAAGACCTCAGATATCGGCAGCTCTGGCAGGGGGACATCGGCCGGCCGATGCGTGAGGACTACGGTGTCGTGGCCTGCTTCGACGAGCCGTCGTACAACCGCGTTGCCCACGAATCCGTAGGCGCCGGTCACAAGTACGCGCACTGATCTGCCTCTCAGCCCAGGATGAGTCCGCGGTGCTGCCACGCCAGGTCGAGGCACGCGGCAGCGGCGGACGCCAAAGGTTCATTGTCCAGCAAGCGCCGGACGTTGGACTCGGTGAACTCAATTCCGGCGCTGCTGCTGCCAGGACTACCTGCTACGACGGCGCCTTCCGAGTTCCTGGACACCATGCCGGAGAAGACGGAGTCGTACACGTCGGCGTCGATGACCACGACGCTGAGGATCTCGCCCGCCAATGTGAGCGGGTCCAGACCGATCCCGAAGCAGTACGGGCGCACCTTGCCCTCGCGGCGGGCTTGATTCAGGGTTCGGAACGGCTCAGTCCCGTCGTAGTCGATCGGCTCGCCACTGCTCCCGTCCGCCTCGGGGTCCCCGAGGAACTCCTCGGCGTACTCGCGCAGTACGTTGCGCCAGAGGTTGAAGTCATTCGACTGGTCCCAGGGCATGACCGAGGACGGTTGGAACACTCCGGCTGGCATGACGTGGTAGGTCCCGCCGGCAAGAGCGACGTTGCTGGCAGAACGGTGATGAAGCGGGAACGACGCACCATCGGGGCCGAGCCGAATGGTCAGGGTGTCGATGGATGGCAGCAACGGCCGGTGCGCGAGGTCGAACGGGTCCCCGACCAGCGACCGGAACGGGAGTTCCGTCCAACTGGGATCACCGATCCAAGCCGGGTCACTTCCCGTCTTCAACCACGCCCTCGCCAGCTCGTGAGCCACCCCCTCGCAGACGTCAGCCATGTCGAAGTAGGTCGTGTACCCGAACGACAGCTTGGGGCGGCCTTCCGTCTGAGCTACATCGAGCAGCCGGAAGCTCGGCCGGTTCACGAAGAGGGACGGCCGGTCGATCATCCGGATTGCTTGGGTGTAGCGATCGAACTTGGCGCCATGCGGCGCGAGCGGCCGTACACCCTCCGCCTGCTTCTCCCGGCCGCTGACTTCCGGAGGGCTGGTCTGCGTCAGCCAGGCCAGCTCGATGTCCGCGAAGTCGACGGGCTCGGGCCACATCCATGACTCACGGGTGAGCACTGGACTGTTGCCCGCTCGGGAGACATCCGGGTACAGCCGGGCGGCGGCCTTCGTGAGATCGGCCCGGTGGCGATTGAGCTCGCGGCGCGTCATGCGCCAGCGCCGCTGGTCGTCCACGGCTGCGAGCGGACTCCGCTCGGCCGGTTCACCAGCAGACCCCCCGACGGTGATCGCAGCGTCGGCCGGCGGTAGCAGGCCCAGCTCGTCTTCGGGCAACGCCAAAGCGTGGGCAAGCCTGCGAAGTTCGGCCATGTCCCGAATGTTGCGCTTCCCCCGTTCGAGTAAGGACACGTACGACTGGTCGTAGCCGAGCAAGTCGGCGAGATCCTGCTGCTTGAGCTTGTGGAGTGCTCGATACGCCTTCAGTACGTCGGCCAGGTTCGAGCCGTCCGGAGGGGCACTCCTCTCGGCACTACCAGCGAGCCAGTGCGGCTCGGTGTCAGCCGGTACGACGCGCAACGGGCTGCCGGAGGCCTTCGGGCCGACAGCACGGCGGCAGGGGCTGCACACGGTGTCGGTGTTGCTGCGGCTCAACTTCGTGCCGCACCTGGTGCACAGGGACGGCGTGGGCGGTGCAACGGTCATCAGCTTCTGATCCCTTCAGGGGAGGCAGTGACTCTAACGGCCCTACTGAGAAACTCGGTTGTACGGCCTGGTGCCAGACCGGACCCCTACCCGAGCACGCTGGCAGGAGTTTCTTTACCTCATCAAGGGCGCTTCCGCCGCCAAGGCGGCGTCGCGCGCCCGTTGCCCCGGGCCTGCGCTCCTGTCTGCGCCCCGCTCCAGCCCGGACCGCCGGCCGCGCGCCAATGGCTCAGGACTGATGGACTGGACGAGCCCGGCCTGATCGGGTGAGCCGCCCGTCAAGACGATGCCCCCGGCGGGGGCGCTCTGACTCTGGGATGGCGGGGGCGCCGTACGCGGGTGCCGGTGCGTTTGTGGTGAGCGTGGGGGCTCCCATCCCATCTGCCGTCGACCCAGGCAAGCCGAGCAGACACGGGTCCTGGCGTCCAGGTCGTTCGTACAGTGGCGCGCTCCACCTGGACGCCAGGACCCGCACCCGCTCCACATACGTGTGGGTCGACGGCAGACGGGATGGCAGCAGGTAGCACTGTGGCTGCCGGCAGCCAGTCGTTGGACTTCGGCAGCTCGCTCGAATCCCGGCACGCTTCGCGGCGAGATTGCTAGGCTCCGGTCCCCGACAATGGGTGGCCGTAAGGGGAAATCATGGAAGCACTGACGGCGAAGGTGATCGTCAACCTTACGGAGTATCCAGGCATGCAGCCCGACACCTCCTGGGTGCTGTCCCTCGAGTCTCTGGACATCCCGGTCGAAGAGGCGTTGAGGGAGTTGCGGACGCTCTCACGGATTGGCCCGACGGGGCGACCCGTACCGAACAGCCTCAGCAGCCGTGCTGGCGAACACGACTGGGGCGGTTCCTCTTCGTCTGCGGAGTTCCTCCTCGAACTGTCCGCTGGTGGGCTTGGCGCGCTGAGCGCCGCAGCCATCGACGCTGCGGTCCGGGATGTCTTCAGGCGCTTGCGTGCCCGCGCTCGCAGCGACTATTGGGGGGAGCTCATCACAGAGGAGCAAGCACTCAGCGCGGCAAGGGCACGCATTGCGACTCAGTACGGAGTGCCGGCGGACGAGCTCGTGGTCCAGGTAGCAGAAGCCGACGCACGAGAAGGGATCCACGCCTTCACGTTCTCTCACGCCGATGGACGGTCCTTCGGTGCAGTCGTCGGACTCCTGAAGGACGCGCCGTCGTGCATGCGCGTCTGGCGAAAGGACCCAAGCAGCAACTGAGAGGCCGAAAGAACCGGGCCGTCTGTGAGCCGCGAAGCAGCCGGTACGACCGTCACTGACCGGTACGGCTAGAGCTACAGATCAGAGTGTGGCCGTGCTCTCCCCGTGTCCGTTCGGTGGGGAAACAGCGGGGAAGAGCGGTCGCCAGCAGACAGCACTAAACGAACGGCCCCTGACCGTTCGTCCTGGTCAGGGGCCGTTCAGTAGCGGTGGGTGTGGGATTTGAACCCACGGTGACATCGCTGCCACGACGGTTTTCAAGATTGTTTGCATCAGTGGACTCACCCCTTGGCACTCCACCGCCTACCTCATCCCACCCCTACGATTCACGATCGATGCACGGAGTGATAGCGGTACGGGGGTGTTGCCCGCAGGGAACCCGAATGCTCTGCTGTCGCAAACCCGTCACCTGTGTGCAAGCATAGATTATGGGCGTGTAAATCGCCTGCAGGATAGGGGATGCCTCATGAGAGCGGCGATATATTACCCGCAGATGATTCCCCCAATGATGTGGCTAAAGCAGTCCCTTCTGTATTGGGATCACGTCTGCGCCATCGTACCCAGTGATTTCTGGAATGACCCAGACCCAACTATTGTGTCATTGGCCGACGAGGGACTCTTCGAACCGCTGGTAATCGACAGCCTCAGCTCATCGGCGATGAGTGATTTCGAGTCAGAGGTCAAGGTAATCTTGAAACTTGCCAAGCGGCGGAGACTGCAGGTGCCCGTCATTGCGGAAGAGCATTTGGATTCCTTCCGCCTGGGCAAGTTGCCGTACATAATTGAGGACGACCTGAGGTCTCGCTCTCTCGTGCAAGATTCTGCCGAGGGGCACCTGATCACCCACAAAGAAATAGTTTGGTGCATTCTCGGCCTAGCGGCGAAGCACTTGTCTCGGGACTTTACCAAGGCAGACCGACACTACTCGGTACACACCGATTCAACCGCCTTCGCGCGGCTCGCGTTCCAACCTCTTCCAGACGAATTCTCCAGCCCTGAGTCGGCTACTCAAATTGTCCTCCGGGATCTGTTGCCAGTCCCCGGTGGAAAAGTGGCGCTACATGACGTTCTAGAGTTCAAAGAATCACACAGACAAGAGCTGCTACATTTCAGGCGTGCGCTTGACCGAATCCAGGCAGCACTAATCGCGGAACTCGCAGGGGATCCAAGTGCCGCCGCCGGAGTGCGGGATGAGCTTGAGATGACGCTACATGATTTGCGCTCAGCCTTTAGGAGGAAGCACCTTGCCTTCGCGACAATCGGCATTTCGATTCTCGTGGGAATGGCACTTGGTTCTGTCGCCCCAAGCCTTACAGATACCATCTCTTGGCAGATGGGAGGATTTGGCGCAGGTCATCTGAGCGCGGCATTCACTCAAGTGCGTGATGCCCCGCGCATCGGAGACTTCAGCTACCTCTACCGAGCCAGACAGGAATTCATGAACCGAGGTGACGATTCTTGATCATCATCGGGACGGAGTCCGAATATCTTATCTATGATGAACGGACGCAAATCCTGGGTTCTTCAAATCTGCTCGATCATTGGCGGCCGGCAAGCCATAACGACCTCATGTCGGTCGTGGACCAAGTCGCATCACATAACATATCAATGCGCAGCGGCGACAGACTTTGGCTTGCCAACGGCGCGTGCGTATACATTGATGGCAATCTCATTGAATACGCCACACCGGAGTGTTTCACTTCGATAGAGGCCGCTGCTGCCGAGCATGCAGGCCGGCAGGTCATAGGAGAAGCATGCGGAAGAGCGAGAATCACGACAGGAAAGCACCTCACGGCTTTCGCGCGCAGCTCAGGCCCTGACGGCCTCCAGGCAGGGCATCACGAGAATTATGGCCTGCCTAGTGAGCAGTATTTCAACCTATTTAACGAAACTTTTTGGCCAAGGCCGGTCTTCCTGAAATCCGTGGTCCCGCATCTAGTCTCTCGGATCGTCTGGTCAGGGAAGGGGGAGGCTTCCGAGGAGGGGTGGTTTTACTCCCCCCGAGCAGCCAGAATAGATCGGGTTTGGGACTGGGATACACAGACGCATCGACCAATCATTCATATCAAACGGCCGAACATGGAGGATGATCTGCTACGCGTCGAGATAACTTGTGGCGACTTCAATTCTGCTGCAATAACCACGCTGAAGCTTGGTTCGACTGCTGCGGTATTGGTAGCAGCGAGTCAGGGCGTCTTCGAAGAGGGCGATCTCACGCTTAGTGACCCGGTCGCTGCGATGCATAGCATGGCTGGTTCCGTCACGACTCCGATAGAACTTCGAAATGGAAGTCGCAAATCGGCGTTGTCTATTCAGCGCGCAATTATCTCAAAGATCGAAGACTGTAATTTGGGACTAGACCGTGGAGGGGCTCACTTCAATTGGGGTGATACTTTTGCCTTCTGGGATGAGATGCTAAGAATGTGCGAGCAGGGCCCTGGCGAAACAGTAGATTATGTAGCGCGTAGACAAGCTCTTGACCACTGGCGAAAACTGAATGGTTTATCTTTCAGTGCGATTCAGGTCGAGGGGCGGCAGCGATGTTCGTGGGCGCAGGGCCGAGGTCATGGAGTGCATGCTGGCTGACTCGCTCGTGGACCGTGGCCTATTCGTGGACCGGGCAGGCAACGGAAGGATCTTCGAGGTCCCTGACCTGCTGAAACACGAGAGAAGCACGCGCCCTCCGGAGCCGCGTGTGGATCGCCTGCTTCACCAGTGGCCACGGTCGCCCGGCACCGGCCGCGTCTCGGTGTGGATCCCTGCAAGCGTCGTCGGCCGGACAGCGCTCAGCGTGCTGGACTGGCTCGAGCACAGCAGGCTGGGGGCATGTCGGATCAGACGGAGATCATCGTGCATCCGGTGTCACCGCAGGGTGGTCGCAAGGTCACGGTGCATGCGCTCGGCGTAGACGCGGACCTTGGGCGTGCCGACACCCCCAGGGACGTTGCCGAGTTCCTGCGTCGTGCCGGCCTGGAGGACGTGGACCTGAGCGAGGACGGGCCGATCACTTGGGAGGGCGGCGGCCCCGAGGTATGGAAGCGCCCCGACGCCTGATGGTCAGCGGCGGCACTCGGGGAGCCAATCGGGGAGCCACCGGAGGCAGCACAGGGCGGATATGCCTGGACTTTCATGGACGGTGGGGAGCCGGAACCCTTGGGGTGCAGGGGCTCCGCGATGCCGCTTCCTGAGGCGACTCTTGTCCGTGCCTTAAGAAGGTTCTAAGAGGTCGTTTCATCCCGTTGTTTCATCCCGAGATGCGGCTTTGATGTGCTGGTGTCGGGTCGCGCCAGGAGATGGTGTTTTCGCCGGTGA
>NZ_JBVIAH010000014.1:109039-229959 GCF_055574035.1 Streptomyces sp. NPDC030021 | reverse complement strand
CCCCCCCCCCCCCCCCCCCCCCCCCCCCCCCCCCCCCCCCCCCCCCCCCCCCCCCCCCCCCCCCCCCCCCCCCCCCCCCCCCCCCCCCCCCCCCAACGGCGCCGCGCCGGACCGTGCACCGGAGGGCGGCATCACATCTGCGGCGCCGCTGCCGGGGCTCCGCCCCGGACCCCGCGCCTCAAACGCCGGCGGGGCTGAGAGTGCCGCCGGCGAGGCTGAATTCGGCGGGGCCGTGACTCGGGGGTCTACGGGGGTCATACGGCGGCCTCCGAGGACGACTCCGGGGCGGGGGCCCAGGTCGGGCTGGTCCAGTGGCCCGGCACGCGCGCCTCCGCGGGCCGCGCGAAGGGGATCTCGCCGTCCGGCCGCGCGGAGCCCTTGGCCAGCAGCCGCAGGTAGATCTCCTGGAAGGCGGCCACGTTCTGCTCGACGGTGAAGAGTTCCAGGGCCCGCGCCCGGGCGGCGGCGCCGAGCCGCTGCGCCCGCTCGGGATCCTGCAGCAGGGACAGGCATGCCTCGGCGAGCGCCCGGGGATTGCGCGGCGGGACGACGAGCCCGGTGCCCCCGATGACCTCGCAGACCGCACCCACGTCGGTGGAGACGGTGGCGCGCCCACAGAGCATCGCCTCGGCGAGCGTGACCGGGAAACCCTCGATCACGGAGGACAGGACGACGACGCGCCCGGCGCCGTACGCCTCGGCCGTGGTGGGGGCGTCGGGTCCGCCGATCTCCTCGAAGGTGACCGGGTTCTCCCCGACCGTGACCGAGTCGGCGGCCTCGTCGGGAAAGAGCTGGGCGGCCAGGGAGCGGCAGTCGGCGAGGTAGCCGGGGGCCATGGCCGTGGCGAAGATCCGCAGCCGGGTGCCGGGCGCGGCCCGGCGGACCTCGGCGAAGGCGTGCAGCAGGGCGATGAGGTCCTTGGCGGGCTCTATGCGGCCGACCCACACCAGGGTGTCGGGGTCTCCGCCGTCCGGGGTCTCGCCGACGGTGGCGAATCGGTCCGCCTCCATCCCGGGATAGACGGTCCGCAGCCGTTCCCGGGTGGCCCCGCACCGCTCCTGCCAGCGCCGGGCGTGCGCGTTCCCGGGGGTCAGGAAGTCGGCCCGGGCGTAGATCTCGGTGGCCAGCCGCAGTTGGAAGGCCGCGAGCAGGGCCCGTACGGCGGGACGGGTCTCCGGTTCGCCGCGGGTGTCGAGCTGGGACAGGTAGTGGGCCCTGAGCTGGACCCCGTACTCGGTGACCAGCAGCGGGACCCCGAAGAAGCGTTTGGCCAGGAGTCCGGGGAGCGCGGCCACGCCGCCCGCGGCCGCGTGGCAGATGTCGGCCTCGCCGAGACTGCCCCCGGCCTGGGCGTTCTCCCCGTACCAGTCGAGGGACAACGGCCGCAGCATGACCTCAAGTTCGTCCACGAACTCCAGCAGGTCGGCTACCTGCGCGGCCTGTACGGCACGGGCGGCGCCCGGCGCCCGGCAGGCGGACTCCAGGGCCCGCACCGCGGACTCGGAACGCAGGGCCGCGTACATCCCGCCCTGTTCGCGGGCGAGTCCGGCGAGCCCGTACAGTCCGGCCGCGAAGGGTTCCGCCGCACCGGCGCAGATCCCGTGGACCAGCTGCTTGAAGCAGTCCACGAACCGCCGGCGCTCCCGCCGGGAGTAGGTCCGCCCGTCGTCGGCGGGGGCCCACAGGGGGGCCGTCCGGACCCGGGTGACGTGCTCGGGCAGTGGCACCCGGGCGCGTTCCTGCTCGGCGCTGCGGCTCAGTGCGTAGATCTCGAACTCGTGCTGCGGGAGCCCGCGCACGAGCCGGTCGCACCACAGCCTCGCCTCTCCCGTCGCATACGGATAACCACCTTCCGTGAGCAGTCCGATCCGCACGAGTGGCACCCCCGATCTCCCGTTCAGGCGGTCGCCGTTCGGTCAGGCGACCCGCCGCGGGAGAACTCAAGCGGATCTGCCGAAGGCGCGACGGACGGTTGTCCGTCGCGCCACCGGAAGGGGTGAAGAGTCGTAACTTTCCCGTACGGTTCGCGTTCGAGCACGCTAGAAGTACAGCCTCGGAACAGCCCGGACCGGACAGCTCCCCGGCCCGATGCCCGGCCCGATCTCCGGACCGGTCCCCGGACCTCTGCAGGCCGGCACCCGGCTACGCGAAGACCTCCTGCCGCGTCCTGCGGCGACCGGCCGCCAGCGCGGGATCCAGGGCCGGTACGGCGGCCAGCAGCTGCCGGGTGTAGGGGTGGGCCGGGCGGTCGTAGACCTCGTCCACCGGACCCTCCTCGACGATCTCCCCGGCCCGCATGACGGCCACCCGGTCGCTGACCTGCCGGACCACCGCCAGGTCGTGCGCGATGAAGACCAGCGCGATGCCCAGCTCCCGCTGGAGTTCCGCCAGCAGGGCGGTGACCTGGGCCTGGGTGGTCACGTCGAGGGCGGAGACCGGCTCGTCGCAGACGATCAGCCGGGGCCGGGGAGCGAGCGCCCGCGCGATGCCCACCCGCTGGCGCTGGCCGCCGCTGAACTCGTGCGGGTAGCGGTGGTAGTGCTCGGCCTCCAGCCCGACGCGCAGCAGCAGCTCCTCCACCCGGGCCCGGACGGCCGCCCCGTCCCGCTCCCCGGCCGCACGCAGCGGATCGGCGATGGACTCGCCGACGGATCGGCGCGGGTTGAGGGAGGACACCGGGTCCTGGAAGACCATCTGCACACCGCTCGCGATGCCGGTGACTTCGGCACCGTCCCGGCGCACCTGCCCGGATCCGGGCTCCAGCAGTCCCACGAGCATCCGCCCGAGCGTGCTCTTGCCGGAGCCGCTCTCGCCGACGATCCCCAGGGTCTCCCCGGCGTGCACGGCGAGGGACACCCCGGCGACGGCGGCGACCTTGCGCCGTCCCCGCCCGAACTCCCGCCGCAGGGAAACGGCCTCGACGACGGGCACGTCCGCCGATTCGCGCGCCGCCGGCGTTCGAGGCGCGGGGTGCGGGGCGGAGCCCCGGGAGCGGCGCCGCGCCTGGTCGCCCGCGGCCCCCCGCACGGGGCGCGGCGCGTCCAGCCTCGGTACCGCCGCCAGCAGGGCCTTGGTGTACGGCTCCGCCGGTGCGGCCAGCACGGAAGCCACCGGACCCCGCTCGACGGCGGAGCCGCCCCGCATGACCAGCACCTCGTCCACGCTCTCCGCCGCCACCCCCACGTCGTGGGTGACCAGCAGCAGGCCGAGCCCGCGCTCCTCGCGCAGCCCGTGCAGCAGGTCGAGGATCTGGGCCTGCACGGTGACGTCCAGCGCGGTGGTCGGCTCGTCGGCGATCAGCAGCTGCGGCTCGCACGCCAACGCCATGGCGATGAGGGCCCGTTGCCGCATGCCGCCGCTGAACTCGTGGGGACGCGCGCGGGAGCGGCGTACCGCGTCCGGGATGCCGACCCGGTCGAGCACCTCGACGGCGCGGGCCCGGGCGGCCCGCCGGGAGACGTCCGCGTGGATCCGGTGGACCTCGGCGATCTGGTCGCCGATGGCGTAGTACGGGTCCAGGGAGCTCAGCGGGTCCTGGAAGACCATGGCGGCGGTACCGCCGCGCAGCCGGCGCAGTCCGGCCGCCGATGCCGTGGCCACGTCCGTGCCGCCGACCCGGACGGTGCCGCCCAGCCGGGCGCCCGTACCGCGGTGCAGTCCCAGCAGGGCCGCGGCCACGGTGGACTTGCCGCTGCCGGACTCACCCACGACGCCGAGGGCGTGGCCGGCCTCCAGGGTGAAGGAGATCCCGTCCACGGCCCGTACGTACTCCCCCGCCCCGCCGACCGGGAAGTCGACGACGAGGTCGGTGACCTCCACCAGTGAGTGCGTCATGCGAGGGTCACCCTTCGGTCCGCGGCGGCGTACAGCAGGTCGGCGATCGCGCCCGCGAGGACCACGGCCGTGCCGATCGCGAGGACGACGCCGACGACGACGGGCAGGTCCATGACCCGTACGCCGTCGATGAGGGTCTTGCCGAGGCCGGGGATGCCGAACAGCGACTCCGTCAGCACCGCGCCGCCGATCATCGTGCCGAAGTCCACGGCGCTGAGCGCGATCACGGGGGCCACGGCGCCGCGCACCGCGTGCCGCGTGACCACGGCCCGCTCCCCCACCCCGTAGGCGCGGAAGGTCCGGATGTGGTCCTCGGCGAGTGTCTCCAGGGTCGAACTGCGCGTGAGGCGGGCGTATTTGGCGCTCTCGAAGAAGCCGAGGGTCACCCATGGCAGGAGCAGGTTCCAGGCCCACTGCTCGGGGTCCTCGGTCAGCGGCACGTAGGTCGGGAACGGCAGCCACTGGAGGTAGGCGCAGACGGTCATGAGCAGCAACAGCCCCAGGATGAAGACGGGGGTGCCGGTCCCGGCGAGGGTCAGGACGGTCAGGGCCCGCTCGGTGATCCCGCCGCGGCGCAGCGCGGACAGCAGTCCGGTGCCGACGCCGACCACCAGCCAGATCACCAGCGCGCCCAGCGCCAGCGACAGGGTGGCGGGCAGCCGGTCCAGGATCAGCCCGGTGACCTGCTGGTCGTTCTGGTACGAGAATCCCAGGCAGGGTGCGTCGCAGTGCAGGACCAGCCCGGCGCCGCCGGAGTAGTTCCGGCCGGCCAGCAGCCCCTGGAGGAAGTGCAGGTACTGGGTGAGGGCGGATTCGTTCAGCCCGAGCTGTTCGCGGACCTGGGCGATCTGCGCCGGGTTGCAGCGTTCTCCGCAGGCGAGGCGGGCCGGGTCGCCGGGGGCGAGGTAGAAGAGGGCGTAGACGACGACGGACAGGGTGAGCAGCACGAGCAGTGCGCCGCCGGTCCGTTTGAGCACGAAGAGGGTCACGCCGTGCGCTCCTTTCTGGTGCCGACCCGCAGGCGGGAGCCTTCGCGCGGGTCGAGGGCCGTGCGGACGGCGTCGCCCAGCACGGTGGAGGCGAGCACGGTGACGAAGAGCAGCCCGGCGGGGAGCAGGACGTAGGCGGGGTCGGCGCGGAACCAGGTCTGCGCGCTGGAGAGCATCTGTCCCCAGGAGGGCGTGGGCGGCTTCACGCCGACGCCGAGGAAGGACAGCGAGGCCTCGGCCACGATGGCGGTGGGCACCTTGATCGCGGCGAAGGTGATGACGGGCGCGGCCAGCGAGGGCAGCAGTTCGCGGCGGGCGATGCCGAGCGTGCCCCTGCCCGAGAGGCGGGCGGCGTCGACGAAGTCGAGTCCGCGCAGGGCGAGGGCCTGGGCGCGCACCATCCGGGCGGTGCCGCCCCAGTCGAGCAGTCCGATGATGAGGATCAGCAGCAGCGGCCGGGGGAAGTCGGGCGGGACGACGGCGGTGAGGGCGATGCCGATCACCAGCATCGGCAGCGCGATCATCACGTCGGTGAACCGGCCGATGAGCTGGCCCGCGAACCGGCCGCCGAGTGCGGCGGCGAGTCCGATGCCGACCCCGACGAGCGTTTGCACGACGACGGCGCCGAGGGCGACGAGCAGTGAGATCCGCGCCCCGTACAGCAGCCGGGTGAGCAGGTCGCGGCCGGTGCCCGGTTCGACGCCGAGCCAGTGGTCGGCGGAGATCCCGCCGAAGGAGCCGAGCGGTACTCCGCCGCGCGCGGAGTCCACGAGGTCGTCGTGGTACGCGTTCGGGTCCTGGCCGGTGAGCTGGGCGACCAGCGGTGCGGCGAGGGCGAGGAGGACGAGCAGGGCGATGACTCCGGCGGCCGCGAGGGCTGCGGGCCGGCGGCGCAGGCGCCGCCAGACCTGGCGCGCGGTGCCCGCGCCCGGGGCGAGGGCCCCGGGCGCGGGCAGCGGCTGCTGCGGCGCCGGCTGCTTGAGGGCGACGCTCACTTGACGGAGACCTGCGAGATGTCGAGGACGCCGGTCCAGTCGCTGATCACGACGTTCTTGATGTCCTTGCCGACGAGCCGCTTGTAGACCGGGTGGAAGAGCGGCACGTCCAGGGCCTGCTCACCGATCTTCTTGTCGAGTGCGCCCCAGCGCTTGCCGGCCGCCGCGAGGTCGGTCAGCTTGGCGATCTCGTCGATCTCGGCGTTCACGGCCGGGTCGTTCAGCTGGGCGTGGTTGTAGTTGGAGCCGTTGGTCACGATCTGCCGGCCGTCGAAGATCGGCGCGAGGAAGGGGGCGCCGGACGGCCAGTCGGCGCCCCAGCGGGAGAGGAAGAAGCCGGGGGTGTTCTTGGCGTCCCAGCGCTTCTCGTTGAATGCGTTGTTCTCCAGGCCTTCCAGCTTGACGGTGATCCCGGCGGCGGCGAGGGCCTGCTGCACGGCGGTGGCGACCTCGGGGCTGGTCTGGCGGTTCTGCGCGGTGGAGTGGGTCAGGGTGACGGTGATGCCGTCGGGGAAGCCCGCCTCCGCCAGCAGCTGCTTGGCCTTGGCCGGGTCGCCGGTCTTCCCCGCCGGGAAGTGGTCGTACGGGGTGAAGCCGAAGGCCTCGCGCTCGGGCAGGAAGGTGGTGGCCGGTTCGGCCAGCGCGGATCCGCCGGCGGCGTTGATCACGCTGGTGCGGTTGATCGCGTGGGAGACGGCCTGGCGCACCTTCGGGTTGTCGAAGGGGGCCACCTTCGGGTTGAAGGCCAGGTAGTTGATGTAGCCGAAGTGGCCGGTGCCGACGCGTGCGGCCAGTTCCTTGTTGTCACCGATCTGGGCGAGCTCCGCCGGGCCGAGGTTGGTGTCGGTGGTGACGGCGGCGGCGTCGGGGCCGGAGCTGGTGGTCAGGCGCTGGTTGATGACGGCGGCGTCGAGACCGGACCGGACGTCGATCTTGTCCGGGTAGGCCTTGCGCTCCTCGTCGGTCTTCTCGTCCCAGTGCTCGTTGCGCTCCAGGGTGAGGTGCTCGCCGTCGTTGTCGTTCTTGACGACCTTGTACGGGCCGGAGGAGACGGGGTGCTCCTCGTACTTGACCCCGGTGTCCTTGGCCTTGGGGACGGGCGCGAACTGCGTCTGCGTGGCGACGAAGGGGAACTCGCCCTCGGGCTTGCGGAGTTTGAAGACGATCGTCTTCGGGTCGGGCACGACGATCGAGTCGAGGCCCTTGCCGCCGTCCTTGTACGGGCCCTGGTACGTCTCCCCGCCGACCAGCCAGTCCCGCAGGTACGGGGCGCCGCCCGACAGCTCGGCGGCGAAGGACCGCTCGATGCCGTACTTGATGTCGGCGGTGGTGATCGGGGTGCCGTCCTCGTACTTCAGCCCGTCCTTGAGCGTGTACGTCCACTCGGTGGCGTCGGCGTTGGGCTTTCCGGTGTCGGTGGCCAGGTCGGGCACGACCTTGGCGCCGGCCGCGCCGTCCTCGCGGTTGCGGGTGGTCAGCGTGCGGAAGACCAGCGAGGGAACGTTTCCGCCGCCCGAGGTGTAGAGCCGGGCCGGGTCGAAGTCGCTCTGCGGCTCGGAGTTGAGGACGGTCAGGGTGCCGCCCTTCTGCGGCGCGCCCGCGGCGCCCGGCTTGTCGCCCGAACCGGCCTTGTCCGCACCGTCCTTGGGGCCGCAGGCCACGGCGCCCCCGGCCAGGACGAGGCTGACGGTGACGGCGGCCACACGGCGCGCTATGAGATGACGGTCGGGTCCGGCGGAAGACATGGGTGGGAAGACCTCTCGGCGTGAAGGAAGGGCGGAAGGGCCACGCGAGGGGCAGCGGTCGACAGCGGTACCGATGGGGTACCGGAACATGAGGAAGCCGCGCCTGCGGGCGTACGTGCACCCGGGCGCGGCGAAGGAACTCGAAAAGGGTCGCGGCGCTTGCGGGTCGGCGTCAGCGACAGAAGATGTCGGCCACGCTGTGCGCGGTCACACCAAGCAGCGCCAGCTCTATGGCGGCGCTCGCGGTCATGGTGTGGTGGTGCGACATGCGGAGAACGATTGCCGATGATCGGACGGATTGTCAACGCGGATCCCCGCCCGGCTGCCGGGGGGGGATCCGGCCCGCCGGTCAACCTCCGGGGAACACCCAGGGGTTGGGCTTGCACTCGATGCCGTTGATGTTGAGGGACTTGGTCTGCTGCTGCATGATCGGCGCGAGCGCGCCGGGTGTGCGGCAGTTCACGTGGTCGCGACCGAGCCGGTGTCCGACCTCGTGGTTGATGAGCATCTGCCGGTAGATGAACATCTGGTCCGGTCCGTAGGTAGCGGAGCCCTGCGCCCAGCGGAACGCGTTGATCATCACCCGCTCGGTGCGCGCGGAGTCGCAGGAGACGTTGTCGACGGTGGTGTCCAGATCGGACTTGGCGCACCAGACCCCGGTGGTCCCGGGACTGGCCAGGGTGATCACGAAGTCCGCCTCGCCGCCCGGCACCCGCTCGAAGGTCTTCTCGCCGTTGTGGGCCCAGCTGCGGTCGTCGTTGAGGGTGCGGTGGACGGCCTCGGCGAAGAGCTGCGGGTCCAGGCCGAGGCCCTGCTCGACGTCGACCCGGTAGCGCACGAGCTTGCCCTTGCCGGGAGCCTTGGCCACACCGGGCACGGTGTCGAAGGTCCCCGGCCCGGCGAGCTTCGCGTCGATCGGCAGCTGCTGGGCCATCTTCTGCTCGTAGGTCAGCTCCGGCACGGGCGCGGCGGCGGACGGCGCCGCGGGCGCGGCCGCCGCCGGGGGCGTCGCGCGGCCGTCCGAGCGGGAGGCGGCCGCGTCGGTCCGGCTGCCGTCGGAGGCGGCGGCCGCGCCCGTCTTGGCGCCGTCCCCGTCGGAGGTCACCTGGCCGGCGACGACGACGGCGAGGACGGTGGTGACGGCCACGGCGGCCATGCCGGTGTACGTACGGGCCTTCAGGCCGCGGCCGGATCCGGGCGGCTCGGGGGCGGGATCCACCGGATCGACCGGATCCACGGGACCGGTGGGACCGACCGGGTCGGCCGGCTTGCGCGGCCCGGGCACCAGGCGGTGCGAACCGGTGGAGGTGACGGGGCCGGGGGCGGGACCGGCGTCGGGGCCGAGGTCGAATGCGGCCGGCGGCACCAGGGTGACCTGCGGGAAGCCCACCGCGGGCGTGCCGAAGGCCGGAGTGTCGGAGTCCCGGAGGGCGGCGGGTGCCGGCGCGGTGGCGGCGTCGTCGTACGGCCGCCGCACCCCGTGCCAGTCCCCGTACACGGAGTCGGGCCGGGCCCCCCAGGCGCCGCCGGACTCGTACTGCTGGGGGTGGCCCCCGGTCCGCGCGTCGGCGAAGGACCGGTCCTGGGACACGTACCCCTGGTGGGTGACGGTCGGTTCGGGCCAGGACTCGGCGGGCGGTTGCTCGTACGGCAGGGGCTCCGGCTGCGGCCGGACGGGTGCCGGAGCGGCGGCCGGAGCCGGAGCTGGGGCAGGGCCCTTGCGACTATGTCGTCCCACGGTCCTCAGCCTCTGCCGTCTTCGGTATATCGGTCACCCTCGCCCGTTCCGGTGTCGCTCAGCAGCTCCTGGAACGCGGCGGCCACCGCCTCGGGGTACTCCATCATCGCCACGTGTCCTGCCTCGGGCATGCACAGCAGCCGCGAACCGCGGAAGGCCGCGGCCGCCTTGTGCGCCATACGGTACGAGACCAGTTGGTCCCGGCCACCGTAGACCAGCAGCGAGGGCGCGAGAACCCGCTGCGCCTGCCGCCACAGTCCGTGCTGGCCGCCGAGGGTGTAGGCGTCGACGATGCCGCGCGAGGAGCGGGTCATCGCCTCCCAGAAGTACGGCAGGGCCATCCGCCGCTCCATCTCCTCCACGGCGTTGCGAAATCCCTCGGGTGTCACCCGGGAGGGGTCTCCGTAACAGAGCTCCGTCACCCCGCGGGTGCGCTGCTCGGCGCTGAGCCCCTGCGTCAGCCGGTTGAAGAGCGCGGCCATCCCGGGCACGGCGAGCAGCGCGGTCGGCACGGCCGACTTCTGCACCCGCAGCTCGGGCAGGGCGGGCGAGACCAGGGTCAGGGTGCGCACCAGGTCGGGCCGGACGGCCGCGACGCGGGTGGAGACGGCTCCGCCGAGGGAGTTCCCGACCAGGTGGACCGGGCCGCGCCCGGCGGCGTCGAGGTGCCGGATGACGGCGCGGGCGAAGGCGGTGACGGAGTAGTCCCGGTCGGCGGGTGGTGGGGACCAGCCGAAGCCCGGCAGGTCGATGGCCTCGCCGTCGACGGAGTCGGCCAGCCGCGCCATCAGCTCCGACCAGTTCTGCGAGGAACCGCCGAGTCCGTGCACGAACAGGGCGGGTGGCAGCCCGGTGCGCAGGGGCGGGCGGACCCGGACGGCCAGTTCCAGGCCGGGCAGCACGGCGGTGCGCAGCTGCTCCCCTTCGGCCACCCGAACGGCTCCCGTCTGGGAGGACAGCTCGGCGGTGGACCGTACGCCCGGCAGCTCGGTCGAAGACATGCGGGCAATGTTACGAGACGATCACGTTCCACTTCTTGTGTTCGCCGTCACAGACACAGGCCGGATCCGTATAGCGGTGCCTCCGCGATCCTCCTAGGCTCGTAAGTGAGCACAAGGAAGCGAGGGGAGCGGCATGACTGTCGACCCTGCGGAGCCGGACACCTTCCGGGAGCAGTTTCCGGAATCCCTCGATCCTGAGGCGCCCGAGGCGGATGTGGCGGAGCAGCTGGCCGATCTCCGGCCGGACGAGGACGACCCGATCACCGAGCGCGCTGCGGACGGGGTCACGGACGGCGATGCCGTCGAGCAGGCGCGGGTGGTGCCGCTGGACGAGGACGACTACCGCTGACCCGCAGCCGACCGAGCACCGACCAAACCGCTGATCAAACCGCTGACCAGCGCCTCCGGG
Source organism: Streptomyces sp. NPDC030021 (assembly GCF_055574035.1). NCBI lineage: Bacteria > Bacillati > Actinomycetota > Actinomycetes > Kitasatosporales > Streptomycetaceae > Streptomyces > Streptomyces sp. NPDC030021. The sequence goes on along the minus strand of NZ_JBVIAH010000014.1, from coordinate 219,248 downwards.
CCGTCCGTACCGCGAGAAAACTCGGCTTGAACCCTCCAGATTCGGTTACCGAAAAGTACGATGGCGGCGCGGCGCAGAGCGCACTGTGTTCTTAGAGAAAGTGGGAGGCGGCGTGACAGCCATCGAGCAGACCGAGGCAGCGCGTCCGCGGGGCACGCGACTGCCGCGCCGAGCCCGGCGCAACCAGCTGCTGGGCGCGGCCCAGGAGGTTTTCGTCGCGCAGGGGTATCACGCGGCGGCCATGGACGACATCGCCGAGCGGGCCGGCGTGAGCAAGCCGGTGCTGTACCAGCACTTCCCCGGCAAGCTCGACCTCTACCTGGCGCTGCTGGACCAGCACTGCGAGGCGCTGCTGCTGGCCGTGCGCACCGCCCTCGCGTCCACGACGGACAACAAGCTGCGCGTCGAGGCCACGATGGACGCCTACTTCGCGTACGTGGAGGAGGAGGGCGGCGCCTTCCGGCTGGTCTTCGAGTCCGACCTGACGAACGAGCCGGCGGTGCGCGAGCGCGTCGACCGCGTCTCGCTGCAGTGCGCCGAGGCCATCTCCGACGTCATCGCCGAGGACACCGGCCTGTCCAAGGACGAGTCGATGCTGCTGGCCGTGGGCCTGGGCGGGGTCTCGCAGGTCGTGGCCCGCTACTGGCTCTCCAGCGAGAGCCCGGTCGCCCGCGAGACGGCGGTCGGCCTGCTCACCTCGCTCGCCTGGCGCGGTATCGCCGGCTTCCCGCTGCACGGCACGGAGTCCTGAGGGACCGGCTTCCGCGGGCTCCCGTCGGCCGCTGTTCGCTGCGAGCGTGTCCGCTCTGCGCGGTCCGTGTCCCCTCACCGGGCTAATGTGGACCGCGTACGGCGCGGCTGATCGCGCGAACCGGATCGTCGGAGGGACAAAGCCGTGGAGGTCAAGATCGGCGTGCAGCACGCACCCCGGGAGATCGTGCTGGAGAGCGACCTGAGCGCCGAGGAGCTGGAGAGCATCGTCACCGCCGCTCTGTCCGGCACCGCGCCGCTGCTGAGCCTCACCGACAACAAGGGCCGCAAGGTCCTGGTGCCGTCCGACCGCCTGTCGTATGTCGACCTGGGCGAGCCGAGCGTGCGCAAGGTCGGTTTCGGCGCGCTCTGAGAACTGTTGGAAACGGCCCGGTGGTTGATCCCACCGGGCCGTTTCTGTTTCTTCCGCTTCGGGTAGGACCGCAGTGACCCGGTTTGCCCTGACGTATGGGAGAGACCTCATGCTGCTGATGGAAGTGCTCGGCTCCGCACTCCTGGGCCTCGCCCTGTCCGCGACAGCCGCCCGGGTGCTCACGCGCCGGTTGCCTTCCCGCACAGTGGTACTGGTCAGCGGGGTGCTGGGAGCGCTGTTCGGGGCGTATCTCACCCACTTCGCGCTGGGGCCCGGGCACAACACCCTGACCGCGACGCTCATCGGATCGGTGCTGGTGTCGGCCGTGGTCCTGTCCCTGCTGCTCCGTCCGGCCGCAGGGCCCCGCAGGCCGTCCCACAGGACTCCGTTTTCACTCCCGTCGCGGGGCTGACCCCGACCCCTGACCGCTGAACCACGTACGTCGGCCCCGGCGCGCGGTGTGCGCGCCGGGGCCGACGTGTGGAGCGGGTACGGAGCCTCGCGGCCGCCGTGCGGTCAGGCGGCGAGGCCGAGGGCCGCCATCCGCTTGGTGTGCGCCTTGGTGATGCGGGTGAACATCTCGCCGACGGCCGCCAGGTCGAAGCCGGCCGCCATTCCGTCGACGCCGCCGACGAGCATGGTCGAGAGAGCGTCGCGCTCGGCGACCACGCGCTGGGCCTGCGAGAGGGCCTCGCCCATCAGCCGGCGGGCCCACAGCGCGAGCCGGCCGCCGCAGCGCGGGTCCGCCTCGATCGCCGCGCGGACCTTCTCGACGGCGAAGTTGCCGTGGCCGGTGTCGTCGAGCACGCCGAGCACGAGGGCGCGGGTGTCGGTGTCCAGGTGGGAGGCGACCTCACGGTAGAAGTCACTGGCGATGGAGTCTCCGACGTAGGCCTTGACGAGGCCCTCCAGCCAGTCCGACGGCGCGGTCTGGCGGTGGAAGTCGTCGACGCCCTTCGCGAAGGGCTCCATGGCGGCGGTGGGCTCGACCTCGATCGCCGCGAGGCGGTCCCGCAGCCGCTCGAAGTGGTGGAACTCGGCGGAGGCCATCGCGGCGAGCTCGGCCTTGTCGTCCAGGGTGGGCGCGAGCTTCGCGTCCTCCGCCAGGCGCTCGAAGGCCGCGAGCTCTCCGTAGGCGAGCGCGCCGAGCAGGTCCACGACGGCGGCCCGGTACTGCGGCGAGGCAGAGGCGGCGGCCCAGTCCTGGGAGGCGATACCCACGGCTTCGGTGGGGGCGCTGTCGTCGGCGGGCGAGGCGTTTTCTACGGTCGACATGCTCCGCACAATAGCCCGCCGAATGGCCCTCCAAGTCACCACGGCGGTTCCTTGCCTGTCCAGCTAAACGCGCCTACCCGGTGAATTCACCCGACACACCTGCGCGATTCCGGGGTACAGTGGTAATGCGCCTGCCGAATACTCGGCGGGCCATCCGAATGAGGATGCCCGGTCGGTGGCCCGATCGGCTCCAACCGACCGCCCTCGGTGCGGTGCGTACGTTCATGCGTACCGCCTCCCACGAGGGGCCCCCTCAGCGGCAGATGCGCTTGAGCGAAGGCTAGTGGTCCCGCGCAGCTTCGTACGTAGCAGTACTGCAAGCACGGCACGGTACGACCCCCCTCGCCGCCTCGCGCCGCGTCTCACAGAAGAGGCAGCACCCTGACTACGTTCCGAGACCTCGGGGTCTTTCCCGAGACGGCCGAAGCCCTTGAGGCCGTCGGCATTGTGTCCCCCTTCCCGATCCAGGAGATGACCCTCCCCGTCGCCCTTTCCGGCACGGACGTCATCGGCCAGGCCAAGACCGGTACCGGCAAGACGCTCGGTTTCGGCCTTCCCCTGCTGGAGCGGGTCGTCGTCCCCGCGGACGTCGAGGCCGGCCGCGCTACCCCCGCGCAGCTGACCGACGCCCCGCAGGCCCTCGTGGTGGTTCCGACCCGCGAGCTGTGCACCCAGGTCACCAACGACCTCCTGACCGCGGGCAAGGTCCGCAACGTCCGCGTCCTCGCCATATACGGCGGCCGCGCGTACGAGCCCCAGGTCGAGGCGCTCAAGAAGGGCGTCGACATCATCGTCGGCACCCCGGGCCGCCTGCTCGACCTGGCCGGGCAGAAGAAGCTCGACCTCTCCCACGTCAAGGCCCTCGTCCTGGACGAGGCCGACGAAATGCTCGACCTGGGCTTCCTGCCCGACGTCGAGAAGATCATGGCGTACCTGCCCGCGAAGCGTCAGACGATGCTGTTCTCGGCGACCATGCCGGGTGCGGTCATCGGCCTGGCCCGCCGGTACATGACGCAGCCGACCCACATCCGCGCCGTCTCCGAGGACGGCGAGGGCGCGACCGTCGCCAACACCACGCAGCACGTCTTCCGTGCGCACAACATGGACAAGCCGGAGCTCGTCTCCCGCATCCTGCAGGCCGAGGGCCGTGGCCTGGCCATGATCTTCTGCCGTACCAAGCGCACGGCGGCCGACATCGCCGAGCAGCTGGAGAAGCGCGGCTTCGCCTCCGGCGCCGTCCACGGCGACCTGGGCCAGGGTGCGCGCGAGCAGGCGCTGCGCGCGTTCCGCAACGGCAAGGTCGACGTGCTGGTGTGCACCGACGTCGCCGCGCGCGGCATCGATGTCGAGGGTGTGACCCACGTCATCAACTACCAGACGCCGGAGGACGAGAAGACCTTCCTGCACCGTGTGGGCCGCACCGGCCGCGCGGGCAACAAGGGCATCGCCGTCACCCTGGTCGACTGGGACGACATCCCGCGCTGGCAGCTGATCAACAAGGCGCTGGAGCTGGACTTCCACGAGCCGGTCGAGACGTACTCCACGTCCCCGCACCTGTTCGAGGAGCTGAACATCCCGGCCGGCACCAAGGGCATCCTGCCGCGCGCCGAGCGCACGCGGGCCGGCCTGAAGGCCGAGAACCTGGAGGACCTGGGCGAGACCGGCGGCCGCGGTGGCCGTGGCGGCCGCTCCGGTCCGGCGGCCGCCGCCGTGGTGACCGAGGAGCGTCCGGCCCGTACCCGTACGCCGCGCCAGCGCCGCCGTACCCGGGGCGGGTCGGAGCTCGCCGAGGGCGTCGAGGCCACCGCCGCGGTGACCCCGGCCCAGGCGCCCGAGGCCCCCGCGGCCCCGGCCGCCGACGAGCCGCGCCGTCCGCGCCGCCGCCGCACCCGTGTGGCCGCCGTGCCGGTCCAGGCCCCCGTGGCCGCGCCGGTCGTCGAGGCCGCGCCGGTCGCCCCGGCTCCGGTCGTCGAGGCCGCCCCGGTGACCCCGGTGACCCCGGTCGCCGAGGAGGCTCCGGCCAGGCCGAAGCGCGTCCGTACCCGCAAGGTCGTCGCGGCCGAGCCGGAGCCGGACTTCCAGATGCCGCCGCTGGTCGAGCCCGTCCGGGCCCGGCGCACCCGCAAGGCTGCCCCGGCCGCCGCGGTGACCCCGGTCGCCGAGGTTCCCGCCGAGGAGGCCCCGGTCAAGCCGAAGCGGACCCGCACCCGCAAGGTCGCGGAGGCCGCTCCGGTCGCCGCCGAGGCCGTCGCGGTGGCGGAGGAGGCCCCGGTCAAGCCGAAGCGCACCCGCACCCGCAAGGTCGCGGAGGCCGCTCCGGTCGCCGAGACCGCCGCCGTGGCCGAGGAGGCCCCGGTCAAGCCGAAGCGCACCCGCACCCGCAAGGCTGTGGCCGCGCCGGAGGCGTAAGCCTTACGCAGCACCCCGCCGATGGCCCCGATCCCCTTCCGAGGGGGCCGGGGCCATCGGCCTGCCCGGGCCGTGCCGGGCACCGTACGGGCCGGTAACCTCGGGCCATGAGCAAGCCTCCGCGTCTCACGCCGCCCTCCGCCGCCCGCGCGTACCTCCTCACCACCGAGCGCGGCTCCTTCGCCGTGCACGAGGCCGGTGAGCCCGTACGCGGCACCGCCCTGCTGGTCCCCGGCTTCACGGGCAGCAAGGAGGACTTCATCGGCCTCCTGGAGCCGCTGGCGGCCGCCGGGTACCGGGTCGTCGCCGTGGACGGCCGCGGCCAGCACGAGACCCCGGGCCCGCGCGAGGAGGCTCCGTACGCCCTGGAGGAGCTGGCGCGGGACGTCCTCGCGCAGGTCCGCGCGCTGGGCGAGGACCGCGTGCACCTGGTCGGCCACTCGCTCGGCGGGCTGATCTCCCGCGCCGCCGTGCTGCGCGACCCCTCGCCCTTCGCCTCCCTCACCCTGATGAGCAGCGGGCCGGCCGCGATCTCCGAGGACCAGCAGGCCCGGACGAAGCTGCTGGTCGCCGCGCTGGAGGCGATGGGCGACGACATGCCCGGGATCTGGGCGGCGATGCGTGCCCACGATCCCGAGGACGCGGCCGCGGACTCCCCCGAGCTCGCGCACTTCCTGCGCGAGCGGTGGCTGGCCACCGTCCCCGAGCAGCTGATCGTCACCGGCCGGACGCTGATCTGCGAGCCGGACCGGGTGGCGGAGCTGAGCCGCGTCGACCTGCCGAAGCTGGTCCTGTCCGGGGCCGTGGACCAGGCCTGGCCGGTGCCGCTGCTGGACGAGACGGCCCGGCGCCTGGGTGCGCGGCGGGTGATCGTGCCGGGGACGGATCACTCCCCGAACGCCGAGGACCCGGCCACGACGGCGCGCGAGCTGGTCTCGTTCTGGGACTCCTGCACCGGCGTGTAGTTAGCCAGTGAAAAAATTTCCTTAGCGTAGGGAATGATTGCGGCCTACACTTCGTTGGACCAGTGCAAGGAGAAACACTGACGAAGGGAGAAGCCCCATGCGCTTCGAGATTCTGCGCCTGGACGACGTCGACGGATCCGCCGTGGACAGCACCGTCGTCGACGCGGCCTCCGTCAACCGGATCGTGCAGCAGGCCGCAGCCGTCGGCCAGCGCATCCTGATCCGACCGGCCGAGAGTGCGTCCTGCTGACGCATCGCACGAAAAACGTTCACGCCCCCGCACCGATCCCGGTGCGGGGGCGTTCGCATGAGCGGCCGCGGGCGGCGGCTGCGAGGCGGGGCCTCGGCCTCAGACTCCGTCGATCACCTGGAGCACGCCGTTGATGATCTGCTGGACGGCGATCGCCGAGAGCATCATGCCGGCGAGCCGGGTGACGAGGACGACGCCGCCGTCCTTGATCACCCGGATGATCACCAGCGAGTAGCGCATGGTGATCCACAGCACGACGTGCATGGCCACGATCGCGGCCCAGACCGACACCTCTGCCGCGGCGCCGTCGGCCTTCTGGACGGCCAGGATCACGGACACGATCGCGCCGGGCCCCGCCAGCAGTGGCATGCCCAGCGGGACCAGGGCCACGTTCACGTCCTTGGTCTGCTTCGGCTCGTCGTTCTTGCCGGTGAGCAGGTCCAGCGCGATGAGCAGGAGCAGCAGACCACCGGCGATCATCAGCGCCGGGACGGAGACGTGCAGGTAGTCCAGGATCTGCTGGCCGCAGATACCGAAGACCGCGATGACACCGAAGGCCACGCAGACCGCCTGCCAGGCCATGCGGCGCTGCACCTTGACGGGGCGGCCGGAGGTCAGGGCGAGGAAGATCGGCGTGATCCCCGGGGGGTCCATAATCACAAAAAGGGTGAGAAAAAGGGATCCGAAGACGGCGAAATCAAACACAGTGATGCCTTGCAGAAGAGAGGGGTGTCGCGAAGAAGAAGTGTGGGACGGGTGGAGCGGGCCGGATCCGGCCGGTCAGCGCCCGCGTCCGCCGGCGCCCGGCACAGGGAAGGCCCCCGTCGCGCGGCGCGTGATCTCGCCGTAGATCTCGGGGTCGGTCGTGAACTCCCCGAGGCGGCAGGTCTTGCGGCTGCCGTGGTAGTCGCTGGACCCGGTGGTCAGCAGGCCGAGGTCGGCCGCCAGGCCGCGCATCCGCGTGCGGGTGTCGGCGTCGTGGTCCATGTGGTCCACCTCGATGCCGTCCAGGCCCGCGGTCGCCAGTTCGGCTATCGCGGACTCGGAGACGCACCGGCCGCGCTTGACGGCGGCGGGGTGCGCGAGGACGGTGACCCCGCCGGCCGCCTTGACCAGGCGCACGGCCTCGAACGGGTCGAGCTCGTGCTTCTCGGCGTACGCGCGGCCGCCGTCGGCGAGCCAGTCGGGCGTGAAGGCGTCCGAGACGGTGGGTACGACGCCCAGCTCGACGAGGGCGGTGGCGATGTGCGGCCGCCCGACCGAGCCGTCACCGGCGATCCGGGCCACCTGCTCCCAGGTGACGTCGACGCCGAGGTCCTGGAGCTTGCCGATCATGGTCCGGGCGCGCGGGGTGCGGTCGTCACGGACGAGCTCCCGCTCCCGGGCCAGCTCGGGCTCCTCGGGGTCGAAGAGGTACGCGAGCATGTGCACGCCGACCCCGTCGAGCCGGCAGGACAGTTCGGCCCCGGTCACCAGCGTGAGTCCTGCGGGCAGGGCCGCGAGGGCCTCGCCGTATCCGCGCACGGTGTCGTGGTCGGTCAGCGCGACCACGTCCAGCCCGGCGCCGGCGGCGGCCAGCATCAGCTCGGCGGGGGTGTCCGTACCGTCGGAGGCCGTGGAGTGGGCGTGCAGGTCGATGCGCACAGCCTGGCTCCATGGGTCGTACGTACGGGGGACACTCCAGGATAACCGGGCCGCGGACCCCCTCAGGCCCCACCGGGCCGTCAGGCAGGGCCCAGGATGCGGGGGCTCAGGGCCCCGCACGGAAGGAGCTCGACCTCGGCTCCCGCGTCGCGCAGGTCGGTGAGGACGAGCTCGTCGTACATCAGCAGGCCGGACTGCTCCGGCCAGACGATCGCCCAGAGCCACAGGCCGCGCGCCTCGCCGGCGAAGACGGCCCGGTCGTCGGGGCCGCCGGCCACGTGCCACAGCGGTGTCGGGCGGCCCGCCGCGACCACCTTGGCGTGGGGCGGCGCCGATACGTTGATGGACGAGCCGGGATCGACGCCGTCGATGCCCGCGTACCGCGCGCCGAGGCCCACGCCCAGCTCCTCCGCGATCAGCAGCAGCTCGCCGATCCCGCCCAGCGGGCCGGGGCCGGAACAGGCCACCGCCGTCGCCCGGCCACCGCTGCGGTCGTCACCGGCGGACGCGACCCCCGTGAACAGCCACCCCACCGGCAGGGGCCACGGCATCCACACCGGCACCCGCGCCCGGTGCGCCACGACGCTCAGACCTTCGACGCTCGGCGGGATGACGGGTTGCAGGGGGTGGACAGCGCCGTGCACCGCACACTGCCAGGAGTCGGAGAAGAGTCCGGGAGCCCTGACCCGGCCGCCGCACTTCGGGCAACTTGGTTCACCCCTCATAAGAAGCCACGCTCCTCCCCGCCCGGCCCCCAGTCAAGGCACGCTCACCCGTCCGGGCCCTCAGTCCAGTGCGACAGCGCTGCGCACAGGGTCCCGCAGGTCCGTTCCGCGCGCGAGCCAGCGTTCCTGGAGGGCGGCCGCTCCGTGCACGCGCTTCCAGGCTGCCTCGTTCGCCGTCATCGGCAGCAGGGGCAGGAAGTGCACCGGGTCCATGGGCTCGTCGAGCTCCAGGTCCTCGACCAGACCGCCCGGTTCCGCCACGAGGACGGAGCTGAAGGGGGCCCCGTCCCAGAGCGGTTCACCCACGTCCAGCGAGGCCCCCGGGGCCACGATCAGCCCCTCGACCTGGGGGGACGCGGCCAGCACCGCGAGCGGCCGCAGGAGTTTGTCGGTGGCCGCCAGTCCTGCCCGTACGGTCAGCACGAGCTCGGCGCGCGGGCCCCGTACGGGGTCGGCGACCACAGCGGTCGGATCGGTCATCGGGTGCGCGGACATCCCGAGGGTCGCGTACCGCACGAGGTCGCCCTCGGCGAAACGGAGTACCTCGATGCGGTCGGTGCCCAGGAAGGTGACGGCGGCGCGTGCGTCGGGTTCACCGAACGCCGTGCGCAGCCGGGCCTCCACGAGGGCCAGAATTTCTGCCATGAAGCGAGCATAGAACTCGTATCAGGCGGGTAAAGGGCGGGTCTTGACCATCCGTCGGCTGATAGTGTTGACAGCTGTTCGGGGCCGCACGCAGAAGCGGTGTTTCAGTGCCCCGGCAACAGGACGTCCCTCACGGGGGACCGGCCGGAGGAGGTGGGGCTGCGGTGGACCGAAGTCGATCGTGCAGTACCAATCGCTCTTCCACTTCTGTGACGGGCGCATCCCGCCCCCTTTGATCTGCTCGATCCGTCTGATCCGCTGATCAGTAGAAGAGCGACGGCAGAACGTTGTCCTCCCGTCCTGTTCCCTCCCCCTGCCCGGGCCTGCCCGCCCGCATGCGGTGGAGGGTCTCCCACCCGTACGGTCCGCAGCCGTGCGCGAGAAGGAGCCTGCCATGTCGATGCTGCCCTACCTGCGTGCCGCCGTTCGCCCGGCCCTGCGCAGGGCCACCCCCGTACAGCCCGGCTACGACACCACCCGCGACCCGTCGGCGAGCAGCGCGGTGGTCGACTGCGCCGTGTACCGCGACGGGCGGCGGATGCTGGGTCCGGTGTGTCTGACGCCCCGTGAGGCGATCCGCCGGGTCCGCGAGGACGGCGGTTTCGCCTGGATCGGCCTGCACGAGCCGACGGAGGCCGAGTTCGCGGGGATCGCCGCGACCTTCGGGCTGCACCCTCTGGCCGTGGAGGACGCGGTGCACGCGCACCAGCGGCCGAAGCTGGAGCGCTACGACGACACCCTCTTCACCGTCTTCAAGACGATCCACTACGTCGACCACGCCGAACTGACCGCCACCAGCGAGGTGGTGGAGACCGGCGAGGTGATGTGCTTCACCGGCCCCGACTTCGTCATCACCGTCCGGCACGGCGGACAGGGGTCCCTCAAGGGGCTGCGCCACCGCCTCCAGGACGACCCGGACCTGCTCGCCAAGGGTCCCTCGTCGGTCCTGCACTCCATCGCCGACCACGTGGTCGACGGCTACATCGCGGTCGCGGCGGCGGTGCAGGACGACATCGACGAGGTGGAGAGCGAGGTCTTCGCCGCCCCTGCCAAGGGCAGTGCGCGCGGCGCCGACGCGGGTCGCATCTACCAGCTCAAGCGCGAGGTGCTGGAGTTCAAGCGGGCGGTCTCGCCGCTGCTGCGTCCGATGGAGCTGCTGAGCGAACGGCCGATGCGGCTGGTGGACCCGGACATCCAGAAGTACTTCCGCGATGTCGCCGACCACCTGGCGCGGGTGCACGAGCAGGTGGTGGGCTTCGACGAGCTGCTGAACTCGATCCTCCAGGCCAACCTCGCGCAGGCGACGGTCGCCCAGAACGAGGACATGCGCAAGATCACCTCCTGGGCGGCGATCGTCGCCGTGCCGACGATGATCTGCGGCGTGTACGGCATGAACTTCGACCACATGCCGGAGCTCCACTGGCGCTACGGCTATCCGATGGTGATGGCCGCCATCGCCGCCTCCTGCTTCACCATCCACCGCGCGCTGCGCCGCAACGGCTGGCTCTGAGGCGGGCCCGCCCGCGCCGGGTCTTGCGGGCCGGGTCTTGCGGGCCGGGACGCCCGCTCGCGCGCGGGGAGCGACCCCCTACCCTGTCGGCATGACTCTCAGCACGCTCGACCTGGCCCTCGTCGAGGAGGCCACCAAGAAGTCCGGCCTGATCTGGGTGCGCGGCGACGGGGCCGACCGCGCCCTGTGGCACGCCTGGGTGGACGGCGCGGCCCACGTGCTGGGCGACGGGCCCGGCGAGCAGCCGTTCCCGGGGCTGGCGGACGGTGCGAGCGCCGAGGTGACCGTGCGGAGCAAGGACAAGGGCGGCCGGCTGGTGGCCTGGACGGCGACGGTACGGGAACTCCCGCCCCGCGGCGAGGAATGGGCGGCGGCGGTGGCCGAGCTCAAGGGCAAGCGGCTGAACGCGCCCGACTCGGAGGACATGACCGAGCGGTGGGCGCGGGAGTGCCGACTGCTGCGGCTGGAGCCGGAATCGGTGCGGTCCGAACTGCCGGACGGCTCGCTGGCCGCGGCCCCGCTGGGCTCCCCGGCGACGACCCGCAGGCCGGTCCCCGCGGCCCTGCCGAAGCTCCTGCTGAAGCGCAAGAAGGCCGCCCGGGGCTGACGCCCGGCACGCGCACGGCCCCGGCACGACCAGATCCGCCTGCGGCGCCGCCGACCCGCCCGACCCGCGGAGCGTTACGGCTTGGTGGGGTTCGCGCCCTGGCCGGAGCCCTTGGAGGGGGCCGGGGCGGGCCCGCCGCTCTGGTCCTTCGTCGTCGGCAGCTGGGTGCCGTAGTCGACCGTCTGGTCCTGCGCGGGCGGGTCCAGCTGGAACGATTTGCCCCACTCCGCGAGTTCCACCCGGCCGGCGCCGCCGGCGCGCTCCATGAGCAGCGGGTAGGGGGTCCCCTCCAACGACACCGAGAGCTTGCCGCCCTTGCCCGCGTCCGCCGTGACCTGGACCGCGCGGGTGTGCCCGACCTTGGTGTACGAGCCCTTGGCGAGCTTGCCCTCCAGCCCGAGCAGCCCGTCCAGCAGCACGTCCATGTCGGTGAAGCCGCGGAACTGCTTGTACGAGGGGTCGCCCTCGGGCACCTTCACGAACTTGTCGCCGAGCTTGCCGGCCGAGTCGGACTGGCCCCAGAACGCCGCGCTCGCCTTCAGGTACAGCTGCTCCCCCACGCGCAGCAGTTGGAAGGTGTCCTCGTTGGACTTCACCTCGCCGGAGCCGCCGTCCGCCTTGAGCCGCATGTCGAGGGTGAAGGACTTGCCGCCGCTCACCAGCGTGCCGGACAGGTGGACCGAGTCGGCCTCCGTCGCGGCCGCCTTCGCCTTCGCCTCGATCTTGTCGGCGGACAGCTTGCCGACCCCGTTCGTGCCCTCGTCGGGGTCCTCCCCGCAGCCCGTACCGGTGACGGCGAGGCCTGCGCACAGCACGCCGATGAAGGCGGCCCGGCGCAGCCGCGCGGCAGGGAAGTAGGCGGTCACGGGCGGGTGCCTCTCGTCGGTCGTCTGCGAGCAGCAGGCAGCGTACCCGCCCGTACCTCGCGCCCCGCGACCGCGCCCCGGTGTTCGCCCGCCCCCGGGCGGACCGCCCCACCAGGACGCTTTCGGGCGGCACGGGCTAGCCTGAGGGGCGGCACGACTCTTGATCGACGCACTAGGAGGCGCTCGGATGGTTGCAGGCGCCCCGCGGATCTTCGTCTCGCATCTGTCGGGTGTGCCCGTCTTCGATCCCAACGGCGACCAGGTCGGCCGGGTCCGCGACCTCGTCGCGATGCTCCGGGTCGGCGGCCGCCCGCCGCGGCTGCTGGGCCTGGTGGTCGAGGTCGTCAGCCGGCGCCGGATCTTCCTGCCGATGACCCGGGTCACCGGTGTGGAGTCCGGGCAGGTCATCACCACCGGTGTGATCAACATGCGGCGGTTCGAGCAGCGCCCGACCGAGCGCCTGGTCCTGGGCGAGCTGCTGGACCGGCGGGTGACGCTGGTCGCGAGCGGCGAGGAGGTCACCGTCCTGGACGTGGCCATCCAGCAGCTGCCGGCCCGCCGGGACTGGGAGATCGACCGGATCTTCGTACGGAAGGGCAAGTCGGGGGCGCTGCGCCGGCGCGGCGAGGCCCTGACGGTGGAGTGGTCGGCGGTGACGGGCTTCTCGCTGGAGGAGCACGGGCAGGGCGCCGAGAACCTGGTCGCCACCTTCGAGCAGATGCGCCCGGCCGACGTGGCGAACGTGCTGCACCACCTGACGCCCAAGCGGCGCGCCGAGGTGGCCAACGCCCTCGACGACGACCGGCTCGCGGACGTGCTGGAGGAGATGCCCGAGGACGAGCAGGTGGAGATCCTCGGCAAGCTGAAGGAGGAGCGCGCCGCCGACGTCCTGGAGGCGATGGACCCGGACGACGCGGCCGACCTGCTCTCCGAGCTGCCGGAGGACGACAAGGAGCGGCTGCTGACGCTGATGCAGCCGGACGACGCGGCCGATGTGCGCCGCCTGCTGTCCTACGAGGAGAACACCGCGGGCGGTCTGATGACCACCGAGCCGATCGTGCTGCGGCCGGACGCGACGGTCGCGGACGCGCTGGCCCGCGTACGGCAGGCGGACCTGTCTCCGGCGCTGGCGGCGCAGGTGTACGTGTGCCGGCCGCCGGACGAGACGCCGACGGGCAAGTACCTGGGCACGGTGCACTTCCAGCGGCTGCTGCGGGACCCTCCGTTCACGCTGGTCAGCTCGATCGTGGACACGGACCTGCCGCCGCTGCGCCCGAACGCCTCGCTGCCCGCGGTGACCACGCACCTCGCCGCCTACAACATGGTGGCGGTGCCGGTGGTGGACGAGAGCGGCTCGCTGCTGGGCGCGGTGACCGTGGACGACGTGCTGGACCACCTGCTGCCGGACGACTGGCGGGAGACGGACTTCCATTCCGAGGAGGCAGTCGGTGGCCGCTGAGCGAGGACGCTTCGACCGGGGTCGGGGCGAGCAGGCGCGCGAGCGGCGCCGCGAGCAGATCCGGGAGCGGCGCGAGCAGGCGCGGGTGCAGGCGCGCGAGCACGGGCTGGCGGCGGAGGCGGCGGAACGTTCCGGCGAGCGCTCGGCGAAGTCGTCGAGCGGGTCGAGCGCGCTGACGCGCGGGCGGGTGCGCCTGGACCTGCCGCGCGCGCCGCGCCGATCGCTGCTGCCCGAGTACGACCCGGAGGCCTTCGGACGGCTGTCGGAGCGGGTGGCGCGGTTCCTGGGCACCGGCCGGTTCATCGTCTGGATGACCCTGGTCATCATCGTCTGGGTGCTGTGGAACATCTACGCGCCGGACGACCTGCGGTTCGACCCCTACCCGTTCATCTTCCTGACGCTGATGCTGTCGCTCCAGGCCTCCTACGCGGCTCCGCTGATCCTGCTCGCGCAGAACCGGCAGGACGACCGCGACCGGGTCACCCACGAGCAGGACCGCAAGCAGAACGAGCGGTCCATCGCCGACACCGAGTACCTGACCCGGGAAATCGCCGCCCTGCGGATGGGTCTGGGCGAGGTCGCCACCCGCGACTGGATCAGGTCCGAGTTCCAGGACCTGATCAAGGAGATGGACGAGCGGCGTCTATTCCCCGCCGAACGTGATGAAGGCGACCGCTGACGGGCTTTCCTGCGGCCTGCTACCGAGCCGTACCATCGGGGCATGGCTACCGACACAAGCTCCGCCGCCGCCGTGCCTGAGCAGGACGCGATCCTGGACGCGCTGGCGACGGTGAACGACCCCGAGATCCACCGGCCGATCACCGAGCTCGGCATGGTCAAATCGGTGGAGATCGGTGAGGGCGGCGAGGTCGCCGTCACGGTCTACCTCACGGTGTCCGGCTGTCCCATGCGCGAGACCATCACCAAGAACGTCACCGAGGCCGTCGAGAAGGTCGCGGGCGTCACCTCCGTCGCCGTCTCCCTCGACGTGATGAGCGACGAGCAGCGCAAGGACCTGGCGGCCACGCTGCGCGGCGGCACCGCCGAGCGCGAGGTGCCCTTCGCCAAGCCGGGCTCGCTGACCCGTGTGTACGCGGTCGCGTCCGGCAAGGGCGGTGTCGGCAAGTCCTCCGTCACGGTGAACCTGGCCGCGGCGATGGCGGCGGACGGCCTGAAGGTCGGCGTGGTCGACGCGGACATCTACGGCCACAGCGTGCCGCGCATGCTGGGTGTGGACGGCCGTCCGACCCAGGTCGAGAACATGATCATGCCGCCGTCGGCGCACGGCGTGAAGGTCATCTCCATCGGCATGTTCACCCCGGGCAACGCCCCGGTGGTGTGGCGCGGTCCCATGCTGCACCGCGCGCTCCAGCAGTTCCTGGCCGACGTGTACTGGGGCGACCTGGACGTGCTGCTGCTGGACCTGCCGCCGGGTACGGGTGACATCGCGATCTCCGTGGCCCAGCTGGTGCCGAACGCGGAGATCCTCGTCGTCACCACCCCGCAGCAGGCCGCGGCAGAGGTCGCGGAGCGGGCCGGCTCCATCGCCGTGCAGACCCACCAGAAGATCGTCGGCGTGGTCGAGAACATGTCGGGCCTGCCGTGCCCGCACTGCGACGAGATGGTCGACGTCTTCGGCTCGGGCGGCGGCCAGAAGGTCGCCGACGGCCTGACCAAGACGGTCGGCGCGACGGTGCCGGTGCTGGGCTCGATCCCGATCGACGTCCGGCTGCGCGAGGGCGGCGACGAGGGCAAGCCCGTCGTCCTGTCCGACCCGGACTCCCCGGCCGGCGCGGCCCTGCGCGCGATCGCGGGCAAGCTGGGCGGCCGGGCGCGCGGCCTGTCGGGCATGTCGCTGGGCATCACCCCGCGCAACAAGTTCTGACCGTCCGTACCACGGGGAAGGGCGCCGCTCGCCGAGCGGCGCCCTTCCCCGTACCGGTCCCCGTCACCCGATACCCGTGACCCGCTACTGGTACGAGCCGAGGTCCGCGATCGCGGAGAAGCCGAGGCCGTACGCGCTCATCCCGCGGCCGTACGCGCCCAGGTGGACCCCGCTCCCGGTGGAGCCGGCCAGCACCCACCCGAACTCCGACTCGCGGTAGTGGAACGGCGTCGGCTCCCCGTCCACCGGCAGCGACAGCGTGGACCAGTCCTCACCGGCCAGGTCGTCCGCCAGCTCCCACGCGGCCTCGGTCTGCTGGTCCAGCCAGTCGTCGCGCAGCGAGTGGTCCATCTGTCCGGGCCAGCTGTACGCCAGCAGTCCGGAGCCGGCCAGCCAGGCCGCCGAGGCGACCGAGGTGGCCTCCAGGACGCCGGTGCCGTCGCTGCTGCGGCGCAGCGGGTTGCTCGCCACGGTGATGACCACCGCGAAGCGCTCCTTCTCACCGGTGGCGATCTCGCCCCGGGCGGAGGGCTCGTCGCCGTGGCCGGTGGAGCCGTGCTCCACCGTGCCGTCGGCGGCGGTGCCGACCTGCATGAGCCAGCGGGGGCCGGTGAAGGCCCCGTCCAGCCCGTACCAGGGGAAGTCGGCCGCCAGGAACCCCTCGGCCGTCCGGCGGGCCGCCGGTACGGGCGCAGGGGCCTCCTGTGGCTGCGTATCGCTCTGTGGGCCGGTATCCGGCTCCTGGGCGGGTGCGTCTGCGGGGGCGGGGGCCTCCGCGGTCTGCGCCCCTACCCGGCTGCTGCTCGTCGTCTCCATCTGGGCGGCCTCTCGTTCCGTGGGGTCCGGAACGGCCCTCCCCCTCGCTGTGCTGGGGGGACCCCCTCCCTCGGGCGTCCTGCGATCCGGACAGATGGAGGATAGCCATCCGACCGCGGATCGCCGGGCAGGCCGCGCGTCAGGTGGCGTCGGCGTCGAAGCGCGAGCGCTCGTCCGGGGCGGGGGCGGCGGGCTTCTTCAGCAGGTCCGGGCCGGTCACGGCGGGCGTGGCGGCCGCGGCCGGGGAGGCCGGGGCGGCGCCGTCCTCCGAGCTCTTGACGGCATCGGAGACGTCGCTGAGCTCCTTGCGGAGATCGAAGCTGGTGCGGATCTCCTTGAGGTCCTCGTTCTCGGTCAGCTGCTTGCGGATGAAGGTCTTCGGGTTCAGGTCCTCGAACTCGAAGTCCTTGAATTCCGGGCCGAGTTCGGAGCGGATGTCGTTCTTCGCGCTGTCCGAGAACGCCCGGACCTTCCGGATGAAGCCCGTGACGTCCTGAATGACCTTGGGCAGCTTGTCCGGTCCGAAGACGAGGATGCCGAGCACCACGATCGTGACAAGTTCGAGTGCGCCTATGTCGTTGAACACCTTGCCGCTCCTCGGCTCTCTCTCACTTCGGGCCCCGACACACGGTACCCGGCGTTGTCCACGGGCCCATACCTGTGTACCGCCTCCGCGGCGGTTTCACCCGGCTGTCATCCCGCGCTCATGAGCCGTTCGCCGATCCGAGGACCAATTTCAGTGTGCTTTCGCGGCCGTCGCGGAGCACGGTGAGGGTCAGCGGGTCGCCCGGGCGGTGGGCGCGGATCTTGATGATCAGCTCGTCGCCGCCGCGGACCCGCTGGCCGTCCACCTTGGTGATCACGTCCCCGGCCCGGATCCCGGCGCGCGCGCCCGGTCCGTCGGCGACGACGGACGGCTTGCCGTCCTCGCCCTTGTCCCCGACCCGGGCCCCGTCGCCCGAGTAGTCCATGTCGAGGGTGACCCCGATGACCGGGTGCGTGGCGCGGCCGGTGCGGATGATCTCCTCGGCGACGCGCTTGCCCTGGTTGACGGGGATGGCGAAGCCGAGCCCGATGGAGCCGCCCTGCCGGGTGGGATCTTCCTTGTCGGCTCCGCGGATCGCGCTGTTGATGCCGACCACGTGGGCCTTCGCGTCGAGGAGCGGGCCGCCGGAGTTCCCCGGGTTGATGGGGGCGTCGGTCTGCAGCGCGTCGACGTAGCTGATGTCGCTGCCGTCGCCCTTGTCGCCGCCCGCGGTGACGGGCCGGCCGGTGGCGCTGATGATGCCGGCGGTGACGGTGTTCGACAGGTCGAAGGGCGCGCCGATGGCCACCACCGGGTCGCCGACCTCCACGTTGTCGGAGTTCCCCAGGCTCAGCGGCCGGAGCCCGCGCACCCCGCCGACCTTGACCACGGCCAGGTCGTAGCCGGAGTCGCGGCCGACCAGTTCGGCGGTGACGCTCTCGCCGGTGCTGAAGGTGACCGTTATCTCCTGGGAGTCGGCCACCACGTGGTTGTTGGTCAGGATGTGTCCCTGCTGGTCGAGCACGAAGCCGGTACCCGTACCGCTGCCCTTCGTGCCCCGCACGTGCAGGGTCACCACGCCGGGCAGTGCGGTGGCCGCGATCCCGGCCACGCTCTCGGGGGCGCGGCCCCGGTCGGCGGCACCGGCCGCCTGGGGGAGCTCCAGCCGGGTGCCGCTCTGCCGCTCGGCGAGCACGCCGAGGTAGCCGCCGGTCCCGCCGGCGAGCAGCGCAGTTCCGAGGCTGACGGCCACCACCTGCCACAGCCGGATCCCGCGCGGCGTCCGGCCCCGGTCCACGACCTGCAACGGCTCGGCGGCCCAGGGGTCGTACCGCACCGCGGGGACCGCGGCCGGCTCGTCCGGGGTCGGGACCGGCTCGTCCGGGGTCGGGACCGGCTCGTCCGGGGCAGACCCTTCCGAGGCCGGCGCGTCCGGGGCGGACACGTCGGGGGCCGGGGCCGGGGCCGCGTCCTGTACGTGGTCCTCGCCCCCGGTTCCGGGCCGCGGCGCGGGAACCGCTTCGCGGCGGCCCTCCTCGGTCGTCCCCTCGGGCCGGCTCCACCACTGCGGAGCCGGGTCGGTCTGCTGCCTGTCGGCCATGGGCGCTCCCCGCGTACCTATGCGCATGTGCCGCAGATTCAACCAGGTCCCGCGTCAGCGCAGCAGGGAGACCGGGCGTGCCGGGTGCTGCGGGGAGGGCTGGAGCGGCGGCAGCGGGGTCGCCACGGCCGACAGGAGGGTCGGGACGGCCTCGGGGCTGGGAAGCCGGTCACGGGCCCCTTGATCGGCCACGGGGAGGGCAGGGCCGGGCCTGGAGGCCGGGGCCGGGGAATCACCTCGCAGGTTCGGGTCCACCTCCAACGGCAGGGCGCCGCCGAGCGCGAGAGCGGCCAGCGAGACGGCCCCGGCGGCGACGAAGGCGAACCTCCGGCGCGGACGGCCCACCTCGTGGATGCGGAAGCCCTCCTGCGGCCGCGGCCGGGCGGCGACCGGCAGTCCGTAGGCGAACGCGTCGAACGGGTCGGCCCCCGCACCGCGTGCCGGGTCGGTGGGACGGCCGGGGCCGGCGGGACCCGACGGATCGTCGAGGCCGCCGCCCGGCAGCCCCTGCAACCGCGCCAGCAGCCCCGCGGACAGCGGCGGCGGCGCGCTCTCCACGAACATGGTCTTCAGACGCCGCTGGGCATCGGCCTCGGCCTTGCACCTGGCGCAGGTCGCCAGGTGGGCCAGGACCCGATCCCGGACGTCGTGTTTCAGCTCGCCGTCCACCAGGGCGGCAAGCCGGTCGCCCAGGTGCTGTTCGGCGGGTGACGGACTGACGTCGCTCACTCGGCTCCGCCCTCTCCCCCGGCGCCGGGGGCGCCCATCGCCACTCCCGCCAGCGCGCGCTGCTCGGCACGGGCCTGCGGGGACCGGTGCTTGAGCGCCTTGCGCAGGTGCGAACGGCCCCTGTGGATACGGCTGCGCACGGTACCGAGCTTCACGCCGAGCGTCGCGGCGATCTCCTCGTACGACAGGCCCTCGATGTCGCACAGCACCACGGCCGCGCGGAACTCGGGGGCGAGGGTGTCCAGCGCCTGCTGCACATCCGCGTCGAAGTGGGTGTCGTGCAGGACCTGCTGCGGGGACGGCTCACGGCTCGGCAGCCGGTCGGCGGCGTCGTCGCCGAGCGCGTCGAAGCGGATCCGCTGCTTGCGGCGCACCATGTCCAGGAACAGGTTCGTCGTGATGCGGTGCAGCCAGCCCTCGAAGGTGCCGGGGGTGTACGTGGACAGCGAGCGGAAGACGCGGACGAAGACTTCCTGCGTCAGGTCCTCGGCGTCGTGCTGGTTACCCGTCAGACGGTAGGCAAGGCGGTAGACCCGCGCGCTGTGCGTGCTGACGATCTCCTCCCATGAAGGAGGGGTCCACGCCTGGGAGCCCGCATCGGCGGCAAAGGTCGCGGTGGTTGCGGCGTCGGCGGTGTGGAAGCGGTCAGCAATGTAGGTCACGGATTTCGGCTCACCCGCCGACCAGAAGAGGCGTCTCAGTACGCCCCCACGATCCACAGGCGCAGCCGCACCTCCCCTGTCGGCTCTGGTGGTGTCCAGTGGAGTCCCTACCATAGCCACCCCCTCTGTCAGCTCCGGATAAGTGTTTTTGCAGTATCTTTACGCGGGACTTAAGCCCTGGAGCGGTCCCGGCCGTCGATCTGCCCGGCACCGTCCCTTCTTATCCCGCCTCCACCCTTCACAACGCCCGGTCCCATCTGCGGGTTCCCGACGTCAACGGATACAGTCACCGTTGCGCCAACTATGGGGACAGGAGAGGGTCATTACCGGCAACCGGCAGACGAGCTGGGCGTTCGCCGACGCGTTTGTCGCCGAGGACGACGCTCTGCGATGGGCCCGCGACCGGTCCAGGGAAGCGGGCCTGAGGTCCGTCTCCCCCGGCACCGGGGCCGCGCTGCGCCTGCTGGCCGCCACCGCGGACGCCAAGGCGGTCGCCGAGATCGGCACCGGAACCGGCGTCTCCGGCATCCACCTGCTGCACGGAATGCGCCCCGACGGGGTGCTGACCACGGTGGATCCCGAAGCCGACCGGCAGGCTTTCGCCCGCCAGGCCTTCCGCGCCGCGGGCTTCGCGGGCAACCGCGCCCGCTTCATCCCCGGCCGCGCCCTCGACGTCCTCCCGCGACTCGCGGACGGCGGATACGACCTCGTCTTCTGCGACGGGGACCCCTCCGAGTCCCTCGACTACCTCGCCGAATCGTTGCGGCTGCTGCGTCCCGGCGGACTGGTGTGCTTCGAGGGGGTCTTCTCCGACGGCCGCACGGTCGACTCCGCGGCCCAGCCGGTGGAGGTGCTGCGCGTCCGCGAGCTGCTGCGCAGCGTCCGCGAGAGCCCCGCGCTGGAGGCCGCGCTGCTCCCGGTGGGCGACGGGCTGCTGTGCGCCGTGCGCCGCTGAGCCCCCCGGGGTCGCCGGCGGGCCGGGATCAGTTCAGGAGCGCGAAGGTGAGGGCCGCCGTACCGCCCAGCGCGGTGCCGGCGAGGAGCTGGGCCGGGGTGTGCGCCTTCAGCACCAGCCGGGACCAGCCCGCGGCGGCGGCGATCAGCACCGCGGGGAGCACCGGGAGCCCGAGGACGAGCAGCAGGATCATCACGGTGCCGCCGGCCACCGACATGTGGATCGATATCTGCCAGACCACCGTGACCAGCAGCGAGGACACCAGGCCCACCAGCATCGCGACGACGAGCGCGAACACCTCCCGGGGGGCGCCCAGGACGTGCAGGAGCGTGACCCCGGCGACGACGGAGACCAGGCTCAGGGCCATCGGGACGACCCGCTGACGCCGTACCCGGATGTGCTGGTCGGTCAGCGCGCCCCGGCGGACGCCGAGGGCGATGATCCCGATCGGGACCAACCCGCAGAACAGGGCGGCGAACAGGCCCCAGCCGAGCCCGGCCCACGACATGGTGCTCCGCCATCCGACGAGCAGCAGCAGTGCGACCACCAGAGGGGCCGGTGCCAGCACGTCGGAGAGGATCCGGGCGGCCTTCTGCCGGGCCGTGCAGTCGGCGAAGGCGGGCGGCGCGGGCGGGGTGAAGGACACGGCACGGCTCCGGAAGGCTCGGGTCCGGGGATGACGACACAACGCTGCCCCGGCCGCGGGTTCGCGGTCGGGGCAGCGCAGAGAATGCGGAAAAGCAGAAGGTGGAAGTGCTGTCGGTGTCCCCCGTGGGGTCAGCCGACGACCTTCTTCAGGGCGTCACCCAGGGCGTCCGCCTCATCAGGGGTCAGCTCGACGACAAGCCGACCGCCGCCCTCGAGCGGTACGCGCATGACGATGCCCCGCCCCTCCTTGGTGACCTCGAGCGGGCCGTCGCCCGTCCGCGGCTTCATGGCCGCCATGCTCGTTCCCCTTCCTGAAACCAGCTCATCGTCAGCCGACGGCCCCATTCAGGCGCCTAATACCCGGCATCGAACACATTGCTTCCCAGCCATTATCCCGCATGTCAGGACCCGATGACCAACATCGCATGGGAACGCTTGGGCAACGCGCTCGACCAAAACCACTCATTTCGGGGATCCGCCTGCGATACTTCGCCGCCGCACCCGGGAAGCGGCACCGGGTTTCTTTGACGCACATCACATGTGCGCGCCACGTCCGGTCCGCCATGCTGACCTCTGTACCGGACAGTACCGACCGGTAGCCAAGCCCGCGACGAAGGGGGACCCCCTGCCATGGCCGACAGCGTGCTCTACGAAGTGACCGACGGACTCGCCACCATCACGATCAACCGCCCGGACGCGATGAACGCGATGAACACCGAGGCCAAGGTCGCCCTGCGCGACGCGGTCCAGGCGGCGGCCGCCGACACCGCCGTACGGGCCGTACTGCTCACCGCGGCCGGGAACCGGGCCTTCTGCGTGGGCCAGGACCTCAAGGAGCACATCGGGAACCTCGCCTCGGACCGCGAGACCGGCTCCTCGCTGACCATGACCACGGTGGCTGACCACTACAACCCCATCGTGCGGGCGCTCACCGAGATGCCGAAGCCCGTGGTGGCCGGCGTGAACGGCGTCGCGGCCGGGGCGGGCTTCGGCTTCGCGCTGGCGGCGGACTTCCGGGTCGTCGCCGACACCGCCTCCTTCAACACCTCGTTCGCCGGGGTGGCGCTGACCGCCGACTCCGGGGTCTCCTGGACCCTCCCCCGCCTGATCGGCGCCTCCCGCGCCTCGGACCTGCTGCTGTTCCCCCGCTCGATCAAGGCCCAGGAGGCGTACGAGCTCGGCATCGTCAACCGCCTCGTGCCCGCGGACTCCCTGCACGCCGAGGCGGAGGCCGTGGCCCGCACGCTGGCCGCCGGCCCGACCGTCGCCTACGCCGCGCTGAAGGAGTCCCTGGCCTACGGGGCCTCCCACACGCTCTCCGAGGCCCTGGCCCACGAGGACACCCTCCAGACCCGTGCGGGGGCCTCCGAGGACCACTCCATCGCCGTCCAGGCCTTCCTCGCGAAGCAGCCGCCGAAGTACCTCGGCCGCTGACGCGCATGCCGCGACCCGGCCGGGCTCAGGCCGGGTCGCGGGAGACGCAGTCGGCCAGGTGGTCGTTGACCAGCCCGCAGGCCTGCATCAGGGCGTAGGCCGTCGTGGGGCCGACGAAGCGGATGCCGGCCTTCTTCAGGGCCTTGGCGAGGGCGGTGGACCCGGGCGTGACCGCCGGGACCTCGGTGACCGTCAGCGGGGCCGGTCCCGGTTCCTCGGGGGCGTGGGACCAGATCAGGGTGTCCAGCTCGCCCGGCTCCCACCCGGCGAGGACCTTCGCGTTGGCCAGGGTCGCCTCGATCTTGGCCCGGTTGCGGATGATCCCCTCGTCGGCCAGCAGCCGCTCCGCGTCGCGGTCGTCGAACTCCGCGACCGCCGCGATCGAGAAGTCCGCGAAGGCCTTGCGGAACCCCTCGCGGCGCCGCAGGATCGTGATCCAGGACAGCCCCGACTGGAACGCCTCCAGGCACAGCCGCTCGTAGAGGGCGTCGTCCCCGTGCACCGGACGGCCCCACTCGGTGTCGTGGTAGACGACGTAGTCCGGCGTGGACAGCCCCCACGGACAGCGCAGCAGCCCGTCCGCACCCGCCACCGAACCGCTCACCGCTCACCGCCCTTGCTGAGGTCGACGTGCCCGGGCGCGTCCGACGGGGCGGCGGCGGGCGCCGCCGCGGCCGTCAGCTGCGCGATCCGCGCGTCCCGCTCGGCCAGTTCGGCCGCGAGCCGCTCCAGTACGTCGTCCACCTCGGCCATCCGGTACCCGCGCGGGGCGACCGGCAGCCGCAGCGCGTCGATGTCGGCCCGTACGACGGGCCGGGTCTCCGGCAGCCCGTCGGCGACCCGGTCCGGCTCCGCTTCCGGCAGGACGGCCTCCGAGCCGCCGCCGATCACCGCCAGGGTGACCGCTGCCACGACCACGACCAGCGCGATCATCAAGAAGAAGAACACGATCAACTCCCCTGAGAGACTCCGGCCACCAGGTTAAGGTCGCAGGCGAGGCGCAAGGGCCGCCGAAGGAGGAAAGAGCAGGATGCTGCGACTGGGCAGGCGCGAGTTCGACACCCACGAGCCGGTGATCATGGCCATCGTGAACCGGACGCCGGACTCCTTCTACGACCAGGGCGCGACGTTCCGCGACGAGCCGGCGCTGGACCGGGTCGAGCACGCGATCGCCGAGGGCGCCGCGATCATCGACATCGGCGGGGTCAAGGCGGGCCCGGGCGAGCACGTGGACGCGGCCGAGGAGGCACGGCGCACGGTCGGCTTCGTGGCCGAGGTCCGGCGCCGCCACCCGGACGTGGTGATCAGCGTGGACACCTGGCGGCACGAGGTCGGCGAGGCCGTGTGCGAGGCCGGGGCCGACGTCCTCAACGACGCCTGGGGCGGGGTGGACCCCAAGCTCGCGGAGGTCGCCGCGCGGTACGGCGTGGGCCTGGTCTGCACTCACGCGGGAGGGGTGGAACCGCGCACCCGGCCGCACCGGATCGCGTACGAGGACGTCATGGACGACGTGCTGCGCGTGACGGTCGGGCTGGCGGAGCGGGCGGCGGCGCTGGGCGTCCGCCGGGACGCGATCATGATCGACCCCGGACACGACTTCGGGAAGAACACCCGGCACTCGCTGGAGGCCACGCGCCGGCTGGACGAGATGACGGCGACGGGCTGGCCGGTCCTGGTCTCCCTGTCCAACAAGGACTTCGTCGGCGAGACCCTCGACAAGCCGGTCAAGGAACGCCTGCTGGGCACCTTGGCGACGACGGCCGTCTCGGCCTGGCTGGGCGCGCAGGTCTACCGCGTCCACGAGGTCGCGGAGACCCGCCAGATCCTGGACATGGTCCGCTCCATCCAGGGCCACCGCCCCCCGGCGGTAGCCCGCCGCGGCCTGGCCTGAGGCCCCGACGGCCGGAGGCCGGCGCAGCCGCCCGAAGCCGGTGAGGCGCGCCAGCGCCGAGCCGCGCGAGAGCGGCGTCGAAAAGGAGCATGGTCCGCTCCATCCAGGGCCACCGCCCCCCGGCGGTAGCCCGCCGCGGCCTGGCCTGAGGCCCCGACGGCCGGAGGCCGGCGCGGCCTGGCCTGAGGACTTCTGGGCCCGGGCCTGATCCGGCCCGGGCCCTTCGCCTACTTGCCGACTTCCTTCGTCACCAGCGCGATCGCCTCGTCCACCTCGTCGGTGACGTGGAACAGGTAGAGGTCCTTCTCCGAGGCCTTGCCCTGCGCGATCACGGTGCCCCGCAGCCAGTCGATCAGGCCGCTCCAGTACTCCGTGCCGAACAGCACGATCGGGAAGCGGGTGATCTTCTGGGTCTGGACCAGGGTCAGCGCCTCGAACAGCTCGTCCAGCGTGCCCAGGCCGCCCGGCAGGACGACGAAGCCCTGGCTGTACTTCACGAACATCGTCTTGCGGACGAAGAAGTACCGGAAGTTCAGGCCGAGATCGACGTGCTGGTTGAGCCCCTGCTCGAAGGGCAGCTCGATGCCGAGGCCGACCGAGACGCCGTTCGCCTCGCGGGCGCCCTTGTTGGCCGCCTCCATCGCACCCGGACCGCCGCCGGTGATCACCGCGAAGCCGGCGTCGACCAGCGCGCTGCCGATCCGCACACCCGCGTCGTACTCGGGAGAGCCCTCCGGCGTACGGGCCGATCCGAACACACTGATCGCGGGCGGCAGCTCGGCGAGCGTGCCGAAGCCCTCGATGAACTCCGACTGGATGCGCAGGACCCGCCAGGGATCGGTGTGCACCCACTCGGAGGGCCCCGCCGAATCCAGCAGCCGCTGGTCCGTCGTACTGCCCGCCTGCACCTGGCTCCGCCTCCTCAGCACCGGCCCGAGCTGCTGCTCCTCGGGCCGACGACGAGCGGAACCCTCGGGACTGCCGTGGTTGCCCATGCTGTGCTCCCTCCTGCTGATCGTTGGATCAGGGTAGGCGCACAAAGGTGACGAGAAGCGGAATTCAGGAGGTCAGCCAGGCGCGGAGTCGTTCCTCGCAGTGCAGGATCGCCTTCGTCTCGACGCGTTCGTCGACCTTGTGCGCCAGCAGGGCGTCGCCCGGGCCGTAGTTCACCGCCGGGACTCCGAGGGCGCTGAAGCGGGAGACGTCCGTCCAGCCGAACTTGGGCATGGCGCGGCCGCCGACCGCCTCCATGAAGGCCTTGGCGGCCGGGTGGGAGAGGCCGGGGAGGGCGCCGGGCGAGGAGTCGTCGACCACGAACTCGGCGATGTCGCAGTCCGCGAACACCTCCCGTACGTGGGCCAGCGCCTCGGCCTCGGTGCGGTCCGGGGCGTAGCGGAAGTTGACGGTCACCGTGCACGCGTCGGGGATGACGTTGTTGGCGACGCCGCCCTCGATGCGGACCGCGTTGAGGCCCTCGTGGTACTCCAGGCCGTCGATGACCGGCCTGCGGGGCTCGTAGGCCGCGAGGCGGGCGAGGATCGGGCTCGCCGAGTGGATCGCGTTGGAGCCCATCCAGCTGCGGGCGGAGTGGGCGCGCTCACCGGCGGTGCGCAGCAGCACGCGCAGGGTGCCCTGGCAGCCGCCCTCGACCTCGGCGTCCGAGGGTTCCAGCAGGACCGCGAAGTCGCCCGTCAGCCAGTCGGGGTGGGCTCCTGCGACCTTGCCGAGGCCGTTGAGGTCGGCGGCGACCTCCTCCTGGTCGTAGAAGACGAAGGTGAGGTCCCGGTTCGGCTCGGGCACGGTCGCGGCGATGCGCAGCTGCACGGCGACACCGGACTTCATGTCGGTGGTGCCGCAGCCCCACAGCACGTCGTTCTCGTCGAGGCGGGAGGGGACGTTGTCGGCGATCGGCACGGTGTCGAGGTGGCCGGCCAGTACGACGCGCTCGGCGCGGCCGAGGTCCGTGCGGGCGACGACGTTGTTGCCGAAGCGGTCCACGGTGAGGTGCGCCAGGCCGCGCAACGCGTGTTCCACGAGGTCGGCGAGGACCTTTTCGTCGCCGCTCACGGACGGAATGTCGACGAGCCGGGCGGTCAGCTCGGCGGCGTCCAGGGTGAGGTCCAGCTCGGATTCGGACATGGAACTGACCCTAACGCCCCGGGATGCGACGAAGCCTCGTACGTCCGGCCGGTGGACGCGTCATATGCCTCAAGTACGGTGGGCCGCGTGTCCGAGACCCGTGATCCCCGTCCTCGTCGCCGCCGGATGCTCCGGGCGGTCGTCGGCCTGCTCGTTCTCCTCGCGGTGATCGGGTACTTCGCCGTGCAGCACGATTCGAACGGTGGCGGCGGTGCCCCGTTCTGCATGGCCAGTGCGGATCCGGTCGGGGAGGACGAAACCTCTGAAACGTACGAAATGTCGCCCGAGCAGGCGGCGAACGCGGCGACGATAGCCGCCGTCGGCGTCGCCAAGGGCCTTCCCGACCGGGCGGTGACCATCGCGCTGGCGACCGCCATGCAGGAGTCCGCGCTGCGCAATCTCGATCACGGCGACCGGGACTCGCTGGGCCTCTTCCAGCAGCGGCCGTCGATGGGCTGGGGCACTCCGGAGCAGATCAGGGACCCGGTCTACTCGGCCGGGATCTTCTACGACCACCTCGCCGACGTGCCGGGGTACTCGCGCCTGCCGCTGACGGTGGCCGCGCAGAAGGTGCAGCGCAGCGGGTTCCCGCAGGCGTACGCGAAGCACGAGCCCGACGCGACCGTGCTGACGGCGGCCTTCGCCGGCGGCGGCACCCTGAACTGCGGCGGGCCCGCGCCCACCGGGCCGGGCGACCCCGAGAAGGTACGGGCCGACCTGGTCCGGATCTTCGGCAAGGACGGGATGCACACCATGTCCCCGCAGGGCGGCCAGGCCGGCCGGAACGCCGGCGGGGGCCGGACGGCCCCGGAGGCCGAGGTCACCCTGACGGAGAAGAAGGCCGGCGACGAGGCCGCGGTCCGCCGCAGCCGGGCCATGGCCCACTGGGCGGTGGCCAACGCGAAGGCGATGGGCATCTCCCGGGTGTCCTACGACCGGCACGGCTGGATCGCGGGCAAGGACCGGGGACGGTGGCAGGACAAGGGCGGCTCGGGGACCAAGGACGGCGCCAAGGACCTCCACTACGCGGGCCCGGGCGAGGTACGGATCTTCATGGCCCGCTGATCCGCTCCGCGGCGGGGCACACGCCGGGGGCGCCCGGGTGCACGTGCGAGTGATCACTCCTGCGGGGGGATCCATGTAGCGGGTCGCGGATCCCCGAAACGGACGGAGGCCCTGGTCGGCGCGCATCCAATGCGCTTTTCGCGGAAGCCGATTAAACGATGCGTTACCGATCCTTTACCCACCGGCACCGCAACTCCACCCGCCCCGGGAGCGGTTAGCACGGCGTACTCAGCCGCTACCGCTTAGGAGCAACATGTCTCTCCCCCTGACCCGCCGGATCGCCCGTGCCGCGCTGCTGATCGCAGCCGGGGCAGCGCCCGTGGTCGGTGCGGCCGGTGCGGCCAGCGCCGCCGGTCTGGAGTCCGTGCCGCAGCTGGGCCAGCTCACCGCCCCCGACACCGCCACGACGGCGGACGCGGCCACGGGCGTCGTCGACACCGCCGGCAGCGCCACCAAGTCCCTGCCGGCCCCCGCCTCCGACGTGGCCGGCACCGCGCAGGGCCTGCTCGGCGGGCTCCCCACGGCGCAGGAGCTGCCGGTGTCCTCGCTGCCGACGTCCTCGCTGCCGACGTCCGGTGTCCTGCCGGGTGGCCTGCCGCTGGGCGGCTGACGCCGCAGGAACCGCCGAGGGGGCCGGGAGTGCGAACTCCCGGCCCCCTCGGGCGTTTCCGTCGTGGAACCCGGCGGTCAGCCGAGGCGCTTGACCGCCGCCTCGACCCGCTCGTCGGTGGCGGTGAAGGCGACGCGCACGAACCGCGCGCCCGCCTCGCCGTAGAAGTCGCCCGGCGCGACCAGGATGCCCAGGCCGGCGAGGTGGGCGACGGTGTCCCAGCAGGGCTCGTCGCGGGTCACCCACAGGTACAGGCTCGCCTCGCTGTGCTCGACCCGGAAGCCGTGCGCCTCCAGGGCCGTACGCAGCGCCGCGCGGCGGGCCGCGTAGCGCTCGCGCTGCTCCTCGACGTGGGTGTCGTCGCCGAGGGCCGCGACGGTGGCCGCCTGCACCGGGGCGGGGGTCATCATGCCGCCGTGCTTGCGGATCTCCAGCAGCTCGCCGAGCACGTCCGCGTCACCGGCGACGAAGGCCGCCCGGTAGCCGGCCAGGTTGGAGCGCTTGGAGAGGGAGTGGACGGCCACGATGCCCTCGTACGAGCCGCCGCAGACGTCGTCGTGGAGGACGGAGACGGGCTCGGCCTCCCAGCCCAGCTCCAGGTAGCACTCGTCGCTGAAGAGCAGGATCCCGTGCTCGCGCGCCCAGGCCACGATCCGGACGAGGTCCTCCTTGGCGAGGACCTTGCCGGTGGGGTTGGACGGGGAGTTGAGCCACAGCAGCTTCACACCGGCCGGGTCGAGCTCGGTCGGGTCGTCGTAGACGACGGCCTCGGCACCGCACAGCCGCGCGCCGACCTCGTACGTGGGGTAGGCGAGCCGGGGGTAGGCGACCTTGTCCCCGGCGCCCAGGCCCAGCTGGGTCGGCAGCCAGGCCACCAGCTCCTTGGAGCCGACGACCGGCAGGACGTTGCGGTGTCCCGCGGCGCTCGCGCCGAGGCGGCCGCGCACCCAGCCGGTGATCGCGTCGCGCAGGGCGACGGTGCCCCACACGGTCGGGTAGCCCGGGGAGTCGGCGGCCTCGATCAGGGCGCGCTGGATCAGCTCCGGGACCGGGTCCACGGGCGTGCCGACCGACAGGTCGACGATGCCGTCCGCGTGGGCCGCCGCCGTGGCCTTGTAGGGCTCCAGCTTGTCCCAGGGGAAGGCGGGCAGACGGTCGGATACTGCGGCCACGGTGGTCTCTGCTCTCTCTGAGTGCCGGTGTCTGCGGGTCGGAAAACACGTCGGTCCCGTGCGGCGGGAAGGCCGTACGGGACCGAGGGGCGCGTCTGCCTGAAAGGTCAGTGCTCGCCGTTGATACCGGCGGGCAGCGCCGCGACGAAGGGGTGGTCGCGCTCGATCAGGCCCAGCTTGGAGGCACCACCGGGCGAACCGAGCTCGTCGAAGAACTCGACGTTCGCCTTGTAGTAGTCCTTCCACTCCTCCGGAGTGTCGTCCTCGTAGAAGATGGCCTCGACCGGGCAGACCGGCTCACACGCACCACAGTCGACGCACTCGTCCGGGTGGATGTACAAGGACCGCTGGCCCTCGTAGATGCAGTCGACGGGGCACTCTTCGATGCATGCCTTGTCCTTGACGTCGACACAAGGCTCCGCGATGACGTAGGTCACGCTCTCGTTCCTCCTCGGTAGGGCTTTCCATATCGCGCGGGAGCGCGGCGTCGTCGATGCCCGCACCTAGTATCTCCGTTCCCGGGCACGATCCGAACAGGAGGGGCGGACAGAGCTGTGGAAATCACTGCCGGTGGACTGCTGGAAGTCCGTATTACCCCGGCTGACGTGGGTAAACGAGTCTCTGTACGACGGGTGGAGGCCGTAGTGAGCGGATCACCCGAGTTCACGGACACGGTCGGGGTTCTCACATCCTGGGACCAGGGTGTGCTGCTGATCACAAAGAAGGACGGACAATCCGTCCGCATCTCGGAATCCTCGCTGGTGGCGGGCAAGATCGTGCCTCCGGCACCGGCCCGGCGACGGGGTCCCGCGGCCTCCTTCGAGGAGCTCTCGCGGGTCGCCGCGCGGGCCTGGCAGCCGCTGGAGAGCGAGCGGCTGGGCGGGTGGACGCTGCGGGCGGCCGCCGGATTCACCCGGCGGGCCAATTCCGTGCTGCCGCTCGGCGATCCGGGGATACCGCTGGACGAAGCACTCGCGCGAGTGACCTCCTGGTACGCGGAGCGGTCGCTTCCGGCCTATGTGCAGGTCGCGACGGGGGCCGCCGGCACCCAGGAGATGCTCGGCGCGGAGCTGGAGCGGCGCGGCTGGGTGAACGAGGTGTCGGCGGAGGTACGGATCGGGGCGCTGGCGCCGGTGGGCGACGTGGACGCGCCCGCGGCCGAGGCCGTACGCCTGACCCGGGTCCCGGACGAGGAGTGGCTCGGGCGCTACGGGAAGGTGAGCGACCCGGACCTGGCCCGGCGGATGCTGGTGGAAGGGCCGTCGGTGTGGTTCGCGGCGCTGCCGGGGGGCCGGGCCATCGGGCGCTGCGTGGTGGACGGGCGGTGGGCCGGCTTCGCGGCGGTGACCGTGGATCCCGCGCACCGGCGGGAGGGCCTGGCGACGGCGGTGATGGCCGCGCTGGCCCGGCGGGCGCTGGAGGAGGGCGCGTCGGCGGCGTGGCTGCAGGTCGAGACGGACAATCCGGGGGCGCTGGCGCTGTACGACGGGCTGGGCTTCGCCACGCACCACACGTACCACCACTACCGGGCGGCCTCGTGAGTGCGGCGGCCTGGCGGGAGCAGTTCGCGGCCGAGGCCCGGGCGGAGCGGCCCGACCTGGCGCTGCTGTGCCTGCTGCTGGCTACCGAGGGGGACCCGGAGCTGGACGAACGCGCCATGGACCGGGCGCAGATCGAGCTGGACCGGCTGGCCGGGATGCTGCCGTACGGGCTGCGCGGCGGGCGGGCGTGGGCGTCCGCGGTGACGGAACTGCTGGGCGGGCGCCTCGGGTTCCACGGCACACCGGCGGACTACGACCGGCTGTCGTCCTCGCTGCTGCACGAGGTACTGAGGCGGCGGCGCGGGCTGCCGATCCTGCTGTCGGTGGTGTGGCTGGAGGTCGCCCGGCGGGCCGGGGCGCCGGTCTACGGGCTGGGGCTGCCGGGGCACTTCGTGGTGGGCTTCGGTGACCCGGGGGAGGGCGTGGTGGTGGACCCGTTCGCGGGCGGCGCGTCGCTGGGCACCGGGCCGGCGGAGCTGGCGTCGGGGCCGCGCGAGCCTGCCCGGACGCTGGACATCGTGCAGCGGATCCTGGCGAACATCCGGGCCTGGGCCGCGGCCCGCCCGGAGCAGTCGGGGGTGGCCCTGTGGGCGGTGGAACTGTCGCTGCTGCTGCCGTCGCATCCGGCGGCGCTGCGGTACGAGCGGGCGCGGCTGCTGGTGGAGCGGGGCTCCTTCCAGGAGGGGGCGGCCGAGCTCGACGCGTACGCCGGGGTGGTCTCCGCGGTGGACGCCGACGCGGCGGCCCGCATCCACGCGGAAGCCGTCTCGGCCCGCGCCCTCCTGAACTGACCGGGGCCGATCCGGCCCCGCCGGCCCAACCCAGCCTCGCCGGCACCCTCAGGCCCGCCTGGGCCACCTTCAGCCTCGCCGGCACCTTCAGGCCCGCCTGGGGCGCCTTCAGCCCCGCCGGCGTTCGGGCAGGGGGCACCTCCCAGCGGTAGCTGGGGGAGGGTCCGGGCGGAGCCCGGTGCCCGGCGGAGCCGGGTTTCCCGGGGCTCCGCCCCAGACCCCGCGCCTCAAACGCCGGCGAGGCTGACTGTGGCCCCGGCGAAGCTGGAGTGCGGCCGGCGAGGCGGGTGCGGCCGGCGAGGCTGAAGGTGGCTAGAGCCAGCCCTTTTCGCGGGCTACGCGCACGGCCTCGGCGCGGTTGCGGGCCGCCAGTTTCTGGATCGCCGTCGAGAGGTAGTTGCGGACCGTGCCCTGGGACAGGTGGAGCCGCGCCGCGAGTTCCGCGTTGGTCGCGCCGCCCTCCGCCTCCCGCAGGACCTCCCGTTCGCGGTCCGTCAGCGGGTTCGCGCCCTCCGCGAGGGCGGCCGCGGCCAGGGTGGGGTCGATGACGCGCTCGCCCTGGAGGACCTTGCGCACGGCGGCCGCCAGCTGCGCGGCCGGGGCGTCCTTGACCAGGAAGGCGGAGGCGCCCGCCTCCATCGCGCCGCGGAGGTAGCCGGGGCGGCCGAAGGTGGTCAGGATGACGATCCGCAGGGCGGGGAGTTCGGCGTGCAGGGCGGCCGCCGCCTCGATGCCCGTCATGCCCGGCATCTCGATGTCCAGCAGGGCCACGTTCACGTCGTGCGCGCGGGCCGCCGCCAGCACCTCGTCACCGCGGGCCACCTGGACCCGTACCTCGATGTCGGGTTCCAGGCCGAGCAGCGCGGCGAGGGCCTCGCGGACCATCGACTGGTCCTCCGCCAGGAGGATGCGGATGGGACGTGAGGTCATGATCTCGATCCTAGGGGGACTCGGGCGGTGAGGGCGAAGCCGGTCCGGCCGGTGGGGCCCGCCGACAGGGTGCCGCCGAGGTCCTCCAGACGTTCCGTCAGGCCGGTCAGACCGTTGCCCGGGCTGCTCTGGCCGCCGCTCGCGCCGTCGTCCGTGACGGTCAGTTCCAGTACCGGCCCGTCGAGGGTCTGGCCGGTCTCCAGCGTGACCCGGCAGCGCTTGGCGCCGCTGTGCCGCACCACGTTCGTCACCGCTTCGCGCAGGGACCAGGCCAGGGCCGATTCCGCCGCCTCGGGAAGGTCGTCGGCCGGGGGCGCCGGGAGCTCGGCCAGTACGCCCGCCGCGGCCAGGGCCGTGCGCGCGCCCGCGAGTTCGCCGGGGAGGGTGGGCCGCCGGTAGCCGCTCACCGCTTCGCGTACGTCGACCAGCGCCTGCCGGCTGACCTGCTCGATGTCGGCGACCTGCTGGGCGGCCGCCTCCGGCTGCCCGGGCAGCATCCGGCCCGCCAGCTCGCTCTTGAGCGTGATCAGCGACAGCGAGTGCCCCAGCAGGTCGTGCAGGTCCCGGGCCATCCGCAGCCGTTCCTCGTTGGCCGCGAGCTGGGCCACCGTGGCCCGGGCCTCGCGCAGCTCTATCGTGGTGCGGATCATCGCCCGGACCCCGACCATCGCGAACCCGCCCATGAGGGCCGGGATCAGCAGGCCCGCCAGGTAGGCGGTGCCGTCCGGGACCGCGTTCGCCGTGACCGCCAGCAGGGCGGTGGTGCCGAGGACGGTCCAGCGGGCGTACTCGCCCGGCAGCGCGGCGCCGGAGGAGATGGCCACGTAGACGAAGAGCACGAGCCATTCGCGGCCCAGGGTCAGCGACAGGACCATGGCCTCGGCGGAGAGCACCGCCAGCGAGAACAGCACCGTGCGGACCGGCATCGGGCGGGCGGTGCGGAAGACCAGCACCAGGTACCAGGCGACGAAGGCCGCGAGGCCCAGGCCGCCGAGCACCCTGGCCCCGGGGCTGTGTCCGCCGTCTGCCAGGTCGGCGACGGGGGCGCTCAGGTAGAAGAGCCAGATGCTGATCCAGAGCACCTTCACCATCTTCTGGTGGCGGTTCTCCGGCTCCTTGGCGATCTCGGGGAAGTCCCGGTCCTCGCCTTCCTTCGTCAGCGCCACGGGTTCATGCCTTCAGTGAGTCCTTGCGGTACAGCCAGGCGGCCGCACCGGTGAACAGTACGAAGTACACCGCGAGGAGCGCGACGTCTCCGGCCCGGGGCGCGCCACCGAGCTCGATGGCCTGGCCCAGGCCCGCGTAGGCGTGGGTGGGGAGCCACTCGCAGATGTTCTGGAGCCACTGCGGGAAGTTCGCGGTGGGCATCCACAGGCCGCCGAGGATCGACAGGGCGAAGTAGACGAGCATCGTGATGGGGCGGACGTTGTCCCCGCTGGCCAGGTAGCCGAGGGCGACGCCGAGGGCCGCGAAGACCAGGCTGCCGGCCCAGATCGAACCGGTGAGGGCGAGCCACTGCCAGGCGTCGAACCGTACGCCCTTCACGGCGGCCGCCACCGCGAACACGACCAGGATGGCGGGGAGCGAGAGGACTCCGGCGCCCGCCGTCTTGGCGAGGACGTAGCCGCGGCCGGGGAGGGCGGTGAGGCGCAGCTGGCGGACCCAGCCCTTCTCCCGTTCCTTGGCGATGCGTTCGCTGTTGCCCACCAGAACGGCGGTCAGTGCGCCGAAGGAGGCCATGGCGACCATGTAGAAGGCGGGCATGGTCAGTTCGGTGCCCATGACCTTGGTGGTGCCGTCGAGGGTTCCGCCGAGCATCAGGAACAGCGCGGCCGGGTACATGATCGTGAAGAAGAGGTACTTCTTGTTCCGCAGGGCGCGGACGATCTCCAGCTTGATGAGGGCGTTCACGGGGTGGCCTCCTCGGCCTCGGTGAGGGCGATGAAGGCCTGTTCCAGGCCGAGGCCCGCGACCTCCAGATTGCGGGGGTACAGCCCGAGCGCGTACACGGCGTGGACGGTGGCGTCGGCGTCGCGGGACTGGATGCGGACGGTGTCGCCGTGGTGCTCGAAGGCCGTCAGGAAGGGCAGCGCGCGCAGTCGCCCGATCGCGCCGTCGGCGGGGTCGCTCAGGTCGAAGGAGATCTTCCGGGCCCCGGCCTTGGCCTTGATCTCGGCGGCGGTGCCGTCCGCGAGCAGCCGGCCCTTGCTGAGCACCAGGACGCGGTCGGCGATCGCGTCGGCCTCTTCCAGGTAGTGGGTGGCGAAGAGGACCGTGCGGCCCTGGTCGGCCTGTTCCCGCATGGTGGCCCAGAAGGACTGGCGGGCGGTGACGTCCATGCCGGTGGTCGGCTCGTCGAGCACGATCAGGTCGTTGTCGCCGGCCGTGGCGAGCGCGAAGCGCACGCGCTGCTCCTGGCCGCCGGAGAGCTTGTCGACCCGCCGGTCGGCGATCTTGTCGATGCCGGCCCGGAAGAGCACCTGGTCGACCGGGTGCGGCCGCGGGTGCAGGGCGCAGCCGAGGGCGACGATCTCCCGTACGGTCACCTCCTCCATCAGGCCGCCGCTCTGCAGCATCGCGCCGACCCGGCCGGCGGCGACGGCCTCGCGCGGGGTGGTGCCGAAGAGCCGGACGGAGCCGGAGTCGGCGGGGCGCAGTCCGAGGAGAAGGTCCAGGGTGGAGGACTTGCCGGCGCCGTTGGGGCCGAGGAGCGCGACGGTCTCGCCCGGGTGGAGCGTGAGGGAGAGGCCGTCGACCGCCCGGACCGTGCCGTAGCTCTTGGTCACGTTCTCGAAGCTGACCACGTTGTCGGTGGCGGGCTTCGCGGTGCGTGTCGCGGTCGTCGTCGTCATGGATAGAGATTGGCCCGTACGGGGTTCCGCGCGGCAGTGTCGGGCGTCGTGTGTGCCGGATGACAGATGTCATGCGGCGGACATGACAGTGCCCCCGCCCGGGTACGGGCGGGGGCACCGGTCGGCCGATCCGGAAGGGACGGGGTCGGGCCGGGCCGTCCTAGTTCGGGTTGGTGTCGACGACCACGGTGCGCTCGGCGGTGGTCTTGCCGCGCAGCGCCTTGCCGAGGGCGCCGGCGATGTCCTGCGGGGTGACGGCCGTCTTCTCGCCGGTGCCGCGGGTGATCAGGATCCCGTCGAAGGTGTTCCCGTAGGTCGCCTTGAGCGCCTCCAGGTCGAACTTCTCGACCAGGCGGCCGTCGACGGGCTGCATGCTCAGGATCTTGGGCAGGGACCGGGCGCCGAAGGCGATGGACTTGGTGCCCACCTTGACCGTGGCGTTCGCGGACATCGCGGGCTCGGCGAACTCCTTCATGGCCCGGTCCAGTTCGGCCTGGCCGATGGCCGGCGCCTTGGTGGTGGTCGGCAGTTCGGACACGGCCGCCTTGCCGGTGGCGACCTGGTCCTTGAAGGTCTTGGCCACCAGCTGGACGGAGGCGTCGACGTCGAGGGTGGTGCCGGGGGTGCCGGGGACGGCGACGGCCTTGCCCGTGTCGAACTTGATCGTGCCCTCGGTGGCCGTACCGGAGGTGCCCGCGAGCTCCTGCAGCGCGACCTGGAGCTTCTCCTCGTCGGTCGGCATCACGGGGTCGGCGACCCGCTCGTTGCCGAGGAGCGAGCCGATGACGGTGATCGGGTTGTAGTCGCTGCCGGCCGCGTTGCGGACGGTGGTCTGGGCGTCCAGGGTCAGGCCGGCCTTCTCGGGCTTCAGCTCGACCGGCTTGCCGCCGACGCTGAGCTGGATCGGGGCGGCGGCACGGGTGCCGAAGGCCGTCTGGAGCTTGGAGACGGCCTCGTCGCGGCTGCCGCTGATGTCGACGCCGAGGACGGTGGTGCCCTTGGGGACGTCGGAGTGGTTCAGGAGCAGCCCGGCGCCGTAGGCCACGCCGAGGAGGGCGATGAGGCCGCCGCCGAGCAGGACCAGCTTGGAGCGGCCCTTCTTGGCGGGCTTGCCGGTGGCCTTGGGCTGCGCGGCCGCGGGGCGGGGGGCGGCCGGGGCGGGGGCCGGTACCGGGGTCGGCAGCGGGCCGTCCAGGTCGGGGCCGGGCCACTGCGGAGCCTCGTCGAAGGCGGCCGCGCCGGCCGGGCCGGTGCCGAAGCCGGGGCCGCCGGTGGGTCCGGCAGGGCCGCCGCCGTAGGCCGGGAACGCCTCGGTGACCGGGCCGCCGTCGCCCTGGTCGCCCCCGTACGCGGGGAAGCCCTGGGTCGTACCGACGCCCGGGCCGCCGGGCATCGGGGCCGTGGGGGCGGGTGCGGAGGCCTGGGCGTAGCCCTGGCTGTAGTCCGAAACGGGCGGCGGCGGGGTGCGCGGCGGCGCGAACGCGGCGTCCGGTCCGGGCACCTGCGGGGCCTGGGTGCGCTGCGGCGGGGGGAAGCCCGCGCCGGGCCCGGCCGGCGGCGGCGTGGGCGTCGGAGTCGGCGTCGGCGTCGGGGACGGCGTCCGGGTGGGCAGCGGCCGCTGTGCGAGCGGCGGGGCGGCTGCGGCCGGCGGCATCTGGGCCGCGGCGGGGGCCGGTGCGGGTGCCGGGGCCTGGGCGGCCGACTTGCGCGGGGCGAACCAGTTGCTGGCCGCCTCCTCGGGTTCTGCGGCCGGGGCGGGCGGCGGCGCCTGGGCGCCGGCCGGCTCCGGGGCGGCCTCGATGCGGGTCGGCTGCGGCCCGCGCCGCTGCGCGAGCGGCGGGGCGGCCTGCTCGGGCGCCGGCTCCGGCGCGCTCCGCTCCGCGGTACCGGCCGAGCCGGAGTTGGTGCCCATCGCCTTGCGCACGACCACCGGCGGGATCGGTCGCGAACCGGGGATGTTGATCCGGATCCGGGTCGTCAGGGTGGTCTCGGTCTTGGGCCCGTCGGAATCGGGCGTGGACGGCTTCGAGGTCACAGCGTTCTCCTCCGGAGCGGTCGCCGCAGCGTCCGTGGACGGGTACTGGCCGGTTCCGTACGGCGGTGTACCCGAGGGGTAAGCGGCTCCACCGTGCCCCTTGGGCCCGGAGGACGAACTGTCGGTTTCACGACTCAAGGCAGGTTCTCCCGGTTGGCTCCGCCGCCCGTCATACCGTGCGCGGGCAGCTCGGCGGCCCGTCCACCATACTGGCCGCCGCCCGCACGCAACTGACTGGCGGGACTCAGGGGTTCCTGATAGGGCCCGTCAAACCCCCCTGAAGCGCCCGGCGGGCTCCCGCGCGCGCCTCTCGGCGAACCTCCCTACGCGGTCCGACACCACGTCACTTGGCAGGCCGGGAGACCGAAACCGGCCGATCCAGCGGACCGCGCATCGTGGCACACATCACAGCGAGAACGGTTCCACCCAAAAGGTAGACGTACACGCCGATTCCGGACGAACCGAGGAGGAAGTCCCCCTCGGGGCGCGGAACGCTGAGCATCACGTACGAGAGGAACCAGCCGACGGCGGCGCCGCCCACGCCGAAGCCGGTCCCGAGGAGGATCCGGCCGCCGAGGAACAGCCCGAAGACGGCCAGCAGGGCGAGCAGCAGACCAGCGGGGAACCAGAGGCCGACCACCAGCCAGCCGGCCGCACCGGTCAGCGCACCCGCGACCAGCATGCCCAGGCAGCCGGCGATCCGCCCGGCCGTGGCCGTGCCGCTCATGCCTCCACCCCCGCGAAGAGGTCGTGTTCGCGCTCGCCCGCCGGGGCGCCCGGCCGGCCCTCGACCAGTTCGTAGTACTCGCGGGTGAACAGCGGCTGCGCCAGGTCGTTGGAGAGGGCGAAGAAGGGCCCGTCCACGGCGATCTGGGTGGCGTGGGCCCGCATGGCGGCCGACTTCGCCGCCACGAAGGCGTCCTTGGCGTCGATCTCGGTGGTGATCCGCTCGTCGGCGACGACCCCCGGCACGTCCCCGGGCGAGCCCACCGCGGGGAAGGGCATCTCGCCCCCGGCGGCGCGCAGCCGGGCGAAGCCCTCCTCGACCACCGAGCGCGGGACGCGGTTCCAGTAGATCTTCCCGACCGTGTGGGGCGCGCCGAGGTCGCGCCGGTACGCGGTCTCCGCGGCCAGTTCGGCGGCGCGCATGGCGACCCGGTGGGCCTGGATGTGGTCGGGGTGCCCGTATCCGCCGTCCGGGTCGTAGGTGACGAGCACCTGCGGCCGCAGCTCCCGGATGATCTCCACGAGGTACGCGGCGGCCTCGTCCACGTCGGCGGACCAGAAGGCCTGCGGCCGGTGGTTCTGCGGGGCGCCCATCATCCCGGAGTCCCGGAAGCGGCCGGGGCCGCCGAGGAACCGGTGGTCGTGGACGCCCAGTTCCGCCATGGCCGCGGCGAGCTCGCCGACGCGGTGGGCGCCGAGGGTGTCGTCGCGGTCGGCCGCCAGGTGGGCGAGCCCGGGCGGGATGACCTCACCCTCCTCGCCCAGGGTGCAGGTCACCAACGCGACGTGGGCGCCCTCGGCCGCGTACTTGGCCATGGTGACGCCGTTGTTGATCGACTCGTCGTCGGGGTGCGCGTGCACGAGGAGCAGACGACGGGCGGGAAGACCGTTCATGGGGCCTAGCCTACGAGGCGGGGCCTAGGTCCTGTCGTCAAAGTAGCGTCGGTCAGGCCCGCGGCGTCCGGTGCCATGGGGTCTCCCCAGGCCCGCAGGGCCTAGGGGAAGCATCGCAAGGCGGAGGGGCGCCCGTGTACTGGACGTACTCGGGCGCTCCGACAACGCAGCGAGGTGCGGTGCCGGGCGTCGCGGGCCCGACGCTACTTTGACGACAGGGCCTAGAACTTGAGGCCACTGATCATGCTCGCCACGTTCGAGGTGAGCTGGCTGAGGGTCGGTGCGATGGTGGAACTCGCCAGGTAGAAGCCGAGCAGTACGCAGACCACCGCATGTCCCGCCTTCAGGCCCGCCCTTCGGACCAGCAGGAAGACGATGATCGCCAGCAGCACCACGGCGGAGATCGAGAGTGCCACGGCGTTTCACCTCCACGTCGAGCGGACATCGGTACGCGTATTCGTGCTCGGCAGGAGTCATACCCACCGTGCGCTACGGATCATAACTATCCGTACCAGCGCATCGATCGAAATCCGGCAGCACGAGGGGCGCATGCCGCGCATGAGTGGGGTCACGGGGAGGCCGGCCGGCGAGGCTGTACGCCTCCCCGGCCGGCTGTCGGCACCCGCACGGCCGCACGGCATCCAGGTTGCATGCCCCAGATCTCGGGGCAGAAACGGTCAAGTTGCCCCCACGTAAACGGAGTTGCCGGAGGCGTCTGCCGTTCCCCGCCCGACCCGCAGCGGTGGCCGGAAATGATCGGTCGGCGGCTACTCCTTCGTCAGCGGATCCGCCGGAGGCGGGGGCGGCGGGGGCGGCGGGGGCGGCTGGTCCGACGGCGGGACCACCTGCTTCTCCGCCGCGAAGTGGCAGGCCGACGGGTGCGCCGCCGGGCCCGAGGGGAAGACCTGCGGGACCGCGAGCAGCGGGACCTCCGCCGTGCAGCGGGGCTCGGCCTTCCAGCAGCGGGTGCGGAAGGGGCAGCCCGAGGGAGGGTTGGCCGGGGACGGGACGTCACCGCTGAGGATGATCCGCTCGCGGTGGGCGCGGGCCTCCGGGTCCGGGACCGGGACGGCCGAGAGCAGCGCCTGGGTGTACGGGTGGGTCGGATGGTCGTAGATCTGGCTGTCGGTGCCGATCTCGACGATCCGGCCCAGGTACATGACACCGACCCGGTCGGAGATGTGCCGGACGATCGAGAGGTCGTGCGCGATGAAGACGTAGGACAGGTCGAAGTCGCTCTGCAGCCGGTCCAGCAGGTTGATCACCTGGGCCTGGACGGAGACGTCCAGCGCCGAGACGGGCTCGTCGGCGACGATGATCTCGGGCTGCAGGGCCAGGCCCCGGGCGATGCCGATGCGCTGGCGCTGGCCGCCGGAGAACTGGTGCGGGTACCGGTTGATGTACTCGGGGTTCAGTCCCACGACATCGAGCAGCTCCTGGACCTTCTGCCGGCGCGAGCCCTTGGGAGCCACCTCGGGGTGGATCTCGTACGGCTCCCCGATGATGTCGCCGACCGTCATGCGCGGGTTCAGCGACGTGTACGGGTCCTGGAAGACCATCTGGATGTTGCGGCGCACGGCCTTCAGCGCGCGCCCCGACAGCTTGGTGATGTCCTCGCCCTTGTACGAGATCGCGCCCGCCGTCGGCTGCTCCAGATGGACCAGCATCTTGGCCACGGTGGACTTCCCGCAGCCGGACTCGCCCACGATGCCGAGCGTCTCACCGGCGCGCAGGTCGAAGGAGACGCCGTCGACCGCCTTGACCGCGCCGACCTGCTTGCGGAAGACGATGCCCCGGGTCAGCGGGTAGTGCTTGACCAGGTCCTTCACTTCCAGCAGGGACTCAGCCATGGAGGCACTCCTTCCAGAAGTGGCAGGCGCTGGTGCGCTCCACTGGGGACTCGGTCACCCGGTACAGCGGCGGGACGTCGGTGCGGCACACCGCCTGCGCCATCGGGCAGCGCGGGTTGAAGGCGCAGCCGGGCGGGATGGCCACCAGGTTCGGCGGCAGGCCCTTGATGGCGTACAGCTCCTGGCCCTTCTGGTCCAGGCGCGGGATCGAGTCCAGCAGGCCGCGCGTGTACGGGTGCGCGGGCGCCTTGTAGATCTCGTGGACCGGAGCCGCCTCGACGATCCGGCCCGCGTACATGACCGCGATCTTGTCGGCCACGTCCGCGACCACGCCCAGGTCGTGGGTGATCAGGATGAGGCCCATGTTCAGCTCGCGCTGGAGCTCGGCGAGCAGATCCATCACCTGGGCCTGGACGGTGACGTCCAGGGCCGTCGTCGGCTCGTCCGCGATGATCAGCGAGGGCTCCAGGGCCAGCGCCATCGCGATCATGATGCGCTGGCGCATACCGCCCGAGAACTGGTGCGGGTAGTCCCCCACCCGCTCCTTCGCCGCCGGGATCTTGACCCGGTCCATCAGCTCGACGGCCTTGCCCTTGGCGTCCTTGCGGGACATCCCGCGGTGCACCTCGTACATCTCGGCGAGCTGCGCGCCCACGCTCAGGACCGGGTTGAGGGAGGAGAGCGCGTCCTGGAAGATCATCGCCATCTCGGCGCCGCGGATCTTGCGCCGCTCCTCCTCCTTCATCTTGAGGAGGTCCTTGCCCTTGAAGAGGATCTCGCCGCCCGCGATCCGGCCCGGCGGCACGTCGAGGATTCCCATCACTGCCTGGGCGGTGACCGACTTGCCGGAGCCCGACTCGCCGAGCACGGCGAGCGTCTCGCCCTCGGCCACCGAGTAGTTGACGCCGTTGACGGCCTTGGCGACTCCGTCGCGCGTCTTGAATTCCACGTGCAGGTCGCGGACTTCGAGCAGCATGTGCGGGGCTCCTCAGCGCAGCTTGGGATCGAGGGCGTCGCGCACCGCGTCGCCGAGCATGATGAAGGCGAGCACGGTCATGCTCAGCGCGCCGGCCGGCCAGAGCAGCATGTGCGGGGCGTTGCGGATCTGCGGGGCCGCGTTGGAGATGTCGATGCCCCAGGAGACGGTGGGCGGGCGCAGGCCGACGCCGAGGAAGGACAGGGTGGCCTCCAGGGCGATGTAGGTGCCGAGCGCGATGGTGGCGACGACGATGACCGGGGCGATGGCGTTGGGCGCCACGTGCCGGAGCATCATCCGGCCGTTGCCGGCGCCGAGGGCCCGGGCCGCCTGGACGTAGTCGTTCTGTTTGGCGGTGATGACGGAGCCGCGGCCGATGCGGGCGATCTGCGGCCAGCCGAGGAGCACGATGAAGCCGACCACCGGCCAGACGGTGGTGCTGGTGACCACGGACAGGAAGACCAGGCCGCCGAGGACGACGGGGATGCCGAAGAAGATGTCGGCGACCCGGGAGAGCAGCGCGTCGCCCCAGCCGCCGAAGAACCCGGCGAGCCCGCCGAGCAGCGAGCCGAGCAGGGCGGCGCCGAAGGTGGCGCAGACGCCCACGGTGATGGAGGCGCGGGCCCCGTAGACGGTACGGGTGTACACGTCGCAGCCCTGGGTGTCGTAGCCGAAGGGGTGGCCCGGGGAGGAGCCCTGCTGCGACTTGGACAGATCGCACTGCAGCGGGTCGCCACTCGCGATGAGCTGCGGCCAGATCGCGATGATCACGAGGAAGATGATCATCAGCGAGGAGATCACGAAGACGGGGTTGCGGCGCAGCTGGTGCCAGGCGTCGGACCACAGGGAGCGGGGCTTCTCCCGCGACCCGGGCCCGGTCCCGGTGGGGGCGTCGCCGAGGGCACGTCCGCCGGAGGCGGCTGATGCACTCAGTTCCAGGCTCTCGGCCTCGTCCAGCGCGAGATCCATGGGCCCGCCTTGGCCGGTGGGTGCGATGGCCTCCCCCTCTCCTGGTTCCAGCGGGTCATAGGCGGGCTCGTTGTACTCAGGCATAACGGATCCTCGGGTCCAGGACCGCGTAGAGAAGGTCGACGAGCAGGTTCGCCAGCAGGAAGACGATGACGAGGATGGTCACGAAGCCGACCACCGTCGGGGAGTTGTTGCGCAGGATGCCCTGGTAGAGCTGGTAGCCGACGCCGTGGATGTTGAAGATCCGCTCGGTGACGATGGCGCCGCCCATCAGGGCGCCGATGTCGGTGCCGATGAAGGTCACGACGGGGATCAGCGAGTTGCGCAGCAGATGGCGGGTGACGACCCGGCGGCGCGGCAGGCCCTTGGCGACGGCGGTGCGCACGTAGTCGGCCTTGACGTTCTCGGCGATGGAGGTGCGCGAGAGCCGGGTGACGTAGGCGAGGGAGACGAGCGCGAGCACGAGTCCGGGCAGGATCAGCTCGTTGAAGGGGGCGTCCGGGGAGACGGTGGGCCGCACCCAGCCCCACTGGACGCCGAAGACGTACTGGAGCACGTAGCCCGTCACGAACGTCGGTACGGAGATGACGACGAGGGTGAGCACCAGCACGGAGGTGTCGACGGACTTGCCGCGGCGCAGCCCGCTGATCACGCCCAGGGGGACCCCGATGATGATCTCGAAGAAGATCGCGACGATGGTCAGGCGCAGGGTGACGGGGAAGGCCGAGGCCATCAGCTCGGTGACCGGCTGGCCGTTGAAGGCGGTGCCGAAGTTCCCCTGGAAGATCTGGCCCATGTAGTGGAGGTACTGCTTCCACAGGGGCTGGTCGAGGAAGAGGTCCTTGCGGATGCGCGCGGCGGTGGCGGGGTCGGGCGCCTTGTCGCCGAAGAGGGCCGCGACCGGGTCACCGAGCGCGTACACCATGAAGAAGATCAGGAACGTGCTGCCGATGAACACCGGGATCATCTGGAGCAGCCGCCGGATCACATAACGTCCCATGGACTGCTCCAGGATCGATCCGAAACGCGGGTCAGCTGACCTTGATCTGGTCGTACACGGGGACGCTGAACTGGTTGAGCGCCACGTCCGAGAGCCGCTCGGCGTAGCCCGCGCTGCCGTTCTGGTACCAGAGCGGGATGGCCGGCATCTGCGCGGCGAGGATCTTCTCGGAGTCCTGGAACTTCGCGACGGCCTTGGCCTGGTCGCTCTCCTGGTTGGCCTCGTCGACGAGCTTGTCGAAGTCCGCGTTGCTGAACTTCCCGTAGTTGGAGGAGGCCCCGGTGTAGTAGAGGGGCTGGAGGAAGTTCTGGATCAGGGGGTAGTCGGCCTGCCAGCCGGAGCGGAAGGGGCCGGTCAGCTTGAAGCTGCTCTGCTGGTTGCGGAAGTCCGCGAAGGTGCCGATCGGGTTGACCGTGCAGACCGGGCCCTCGCCCAGCGCGTTGTTGATGCTGTTGCAGACGGCGTCCATCCAGTCGCGGTGCGAGCCGGTGTCCACGTTGGAGGTCAGCGTGACCTTGCCGCCGGG
The DNA here is from genome assembly GCF_055574035.1 of Streptomyces sp. NPDC030021. Classification (NCBI taxonomy): domain Bacteria; kingdom Bacillati; phylum Actinomycetota; class Actinomycetes; order Kitasatosporales; family Streptomycetaceae; genus Streptomyces; species Streptomyces sp. NPDC030021. Next base: position 174,548 of record NZ_JBVIAH010000014.1, on the reverse strand, counting down.
GAGCCCGCCGGCGTCCGTGATGAGCTTCTTGGCCGCGGCCGGGTCGTAGACGCAGGCGTCGCCGCAGACCGTGGAGGAGAAGCCGCCCTTCTCGCCGAGGGCCGGGGAGGTCCAGTCCTTGGCCGGGGTGCGGGTCTCGCGGAAGATCTGCTTGGTGATCTCGTCGCGGTTGATGGCCCGGGAGATACCGATCCGGACGTTCTCCATCCCTTCCTTGCTCCACTGCGGGTCGTACAGCGGGAAGGTCAGGGTCTGGATGATGAGGGCCGGCTGGTTGATGTACCGGTCACCGAGGTCGTTCTTGACGTTCTTCAGCTGCTGCGCCGGGATGTCGTCGACGAGGTCGAGGTTGCCGGAGATCAGGTCCGTGTATGCGGTGTTGTTGTCGGTATAGACCTTCAGGTCCACGCCGCCGTTCTGCGCCTTGTCCGGGCCGGGGTAGGTGTCCCACTTGCGCAGCTTCATGCCGGTGCCCTTGGTGTACGAGTCCACTGTGTAAGGGCCGTTGCCGATCGGCTTGTTCAGCCAGCCGGCGTGGTCGGTGAAGAAGGCCTTGGGCAGGGGGGAGAAGGCCTGGTAGCCGAGGGTCTCGGGCCAGGTGGAGAACTTGTTCTTCAGGGCGACCGTGAAGGTCTTGCCGTCCTTGACGACCAGTCCGGACATCGTCTTGGCCTTGGGCTCACCGGAGGCGGGGTGGACGTCCGCGTAACCGACGATGTCGGAGAAGAACGGCGAGTTGTTCTGCTTGTTGCGCACGTCCGCGCCGTAGTTCCAGGCGTCGACGAAGGACTGCGCGGTGACCGGCTCGTCGTTGCTGAACTTCCAGCCGTCCTTCAGCGTGATGGTGAAGTTCTGACTGTCCGTCGTCTCGATCTTCTCGGCGACCATGTCGAGGGCCTCGCCCGTCTTCGGGTCGTAGCGCTTGAGACCCCGGAAGAGCATGTCGAGCACCTTGCCGCCCTGCACCTCGTTGGTGTTGGCCGGCTCCAGCGGGTTCTGCGGGTCACCCCACGAGGAGCTGACGATGCCCGCCTCGCCGCCTCCGCCGCTGTCGCTACCGCCGCCGCAGGCCGTCGCCGCGAGGGCGACGGCCACCGCACATGCGGCCCACGTGGCGTGGGTGGCTCCGCGCATGGAGTGCCTCCTAGGGATCCCAAGACTCGCTTAGGGGCCAATGTCACCCTATGTGGGGTCCTGCACACTCCTCGTTGGACCGATTGCACCCGCGCGTCACGCCCCTGTCACCCCTGGGGGTGCAATGAAAGCTCCCATGAGTCGACCGCGTAGTGCAGGCCCATGCCGTGCGCCTCGTACAGCGCGAGCGCGCCGGTCTCGTTGTGGGTGTCCACGCCGAGGCCTACGCAGTCCCGGCCGCGCTCCGCGTAGACGGCGAAGCAGTGACGGAGCAGGAAACCGCCGAGGCCGAGGCCCCGTACCCCCTTCGTCACGCCGAGGTGGCTGACCCAGGCCATGCTCGTCCGGTCGTCCCGGGTGAGCAGCACGGCCACGTCGCCGTGGCCGGGCAGGCTCGCGATCCACACCAGTGACCAGTCGAGCTTGCGACCCTCCATGTGATCGAGCCAGGTCTCGTACGGGCGGTCCACATGGCCGAAGTGTGCGGCGAAGGTCTGCTCGATCAGGGCGTGGGCCCGGTGGCGGTCGGCCTCGTCGTCGCCGCAGTGGCGCAGGGTGAGCCCGGCCGGCGGGGTCGGCGCCGGGTCGGCGGCCGGGGACAGGGAGCGGGTCATGACCTGGTAGCGGCGGATGGTGCGGTAGCCGCGGCCGGTCAGGAGGGACAGGTCGAGGGTGGGCTTCACGTTGAGCTGCATTCTCAGCACGCCCTGACCGCCGGTCAGCTCCCGGGCGCGGGCCTCCATGCGCTCCAGCAGCAGGACGGCGGCCTCGTCGTGGCCGGGCAGTACGTAGTGGTCCCCGTCGACGCGGCCCGGGCCGGAGTCCGCCCAGACGAGGGCGTAGGCCACGAGCCGGCCGTCCTGGTGCGCGAGCCAGGAATCGGTGGCCAGGTCCACGTCCGGGGCGTTCAGGTCGGACTCGACGGTGCCGAGATCGGTCTCCGGCCGGCCGATCTCGATCATGTCGACGGCATTGAGCAGGGCGCAGATGTCGGCCGCGTCCCCGGGCCCGGCGGGCCGTACGGTGAGGGTCATGGCGTCACTCTCCGACCCCGGCTCCCGGGGGCGCAACCGGATTCCCCGGGCTCCCGTCCACGGGGGCGGCGACCCCGGCACCGGAGACGAAAACGGCTGGTCCCCGGCGCCGTGAGGCACCGGGGACCAGCCGTCGGAAAGAACGCGTCGGTCAGACGGCCAGGATGGCCTTCTCCTCGGCGAAGTGGCACGCGGACTCGTGCGCGGCCAGGGTGTTCACGCCCTTGAAGCGCTCCGGGATCGCCAGCAGCGGCTCCTCGGTGGAGCACTTGTCCTGGGCCTTCCAGCAGCGGGTGCGGAAGCGGCAGCCCGACGGCGGGTTGGCCGGGGACGGGACGTCACCGGTGAGGATGATCCGCTCGCGGCCCTCGCGCGCCGACGGGTCCGGGACCGGGACGGCGGAGAGCAGCGCCTGGGTGTACGGGTGGGTCGGGTGCTCGTAGATCTCGGCGTCGGTGCCGATCTCGGCCATCTTGCCCAGGTACATGACGCCCACGCGGTCCGAGATGTGCCGGACGATCGAGAGGTCGTGCGCGATGAAGAGGTAGGAGAGGTTGAACTCGTTCTGCAGCTTCTCCATCAGGTTGATGACCTGGGCCTGCACCGACACGTCGAGCGCGGAGACCGGCTCGTCGCAGATGATGATCTCGGGCTGCAGGGCGAGGCCGCGGGCGATGCCGATGCGCTGGCGCTGGCCGCCGGAGAACTGGTGCGGGTACCGGTTGATGTACTCCGGGTTCAGACCGACGACGTCCAGGAGCTCCTGGACCTTCTGCCGGCGCGAGCCCTTGGGAGCCACCTCGGGGTGGATCTCGTAGGGCTCCCCGATGATGTCGCCGACCGTCATGCGCGGGTTCAGCGACGTGTACGGGTCCTGGAAGACCATCTGGATGTTGCGGCGCACGGCCTTCAGCGCGCGGCCGGACAGCTTGCTGATGTCCTGGCCCTTGTAGAAGACCTCGCCGGCGGTCGCGCGCTCCAGGTTCATCAGGAGCTTGGCGACCGTGGACTTGCCACAGCCGGACTCGCCGACGATGCCGAGGGTCTCGCCCTGGTAGAGGTCGAAGGAGACCCCGTCGACGGCCTTGACCGCGCCGACCTGCTTCTTGAACAGGATGCCCTGGGTCAGCGGGAAGTGCTTGACCAGGTTACGGACCTGGAGGATCGGCTCGCGCTCGGTGGCGTTCTTGGTGAGCTCAGCCATGGATCTGGTCCTTCCAGAAGTGGCACGCGCTGCCGCGGCCGGGCAGTTCGGTGCCGTCCTGCTCGGTGACCGGGTGCAGCACCGGGATCTCGGTGCGGCAGATGTCCTGCGCCTTGGGGCAGCGGGGGCTGAAGGCGCAACCCGTGGGGATGCGGAGCAGGTTGGGCGGCAGGCCCTTGATCGCGTAGAGCTCCTGGCCCTTCTGGTCCAGGCGCGGGATCGAGTCGAGCAGGCCACGGGTGTACGGGTGGGACGGGCGCTTGTAGATCTCGTGGACCGGAGCGGTCTCGACGATCCGGCCCGCGTACATGACCGCGATCTTGTCCGCGACGTCGGCGACGACGCCGAGGTCGTGGGTGATCAGGATCAGGCCCATGTTCATCTCGCGCTGGAGCTCCGCGAGCAGGTCCATGACCTGCGCCTGGACCGTCACGTCGAGGGCCGTGGTCGGCTCGTCGGCGATGATCAGGTCGGGCTCCAGGGCCAGCGCCATGGCGATCATGATGCGCTGGCGCATACCGCCGGAGAACTGGTGCGGGTAGTCACCCACGCGTGCCTTGGCGGCGGGGATCTTCACGCGGTCCATGAGCTCGATGGCCTTGAGCTTCGAGTCCTTCTTGGACATGCCCCGGTGGACCCGGAACATCTCGCCGAGCTGGTCGCCCACCGAGTAGACCGGGTTCAGGGAGGACAGCGCGTCCTGGAAGATCATCGCCATCTTGTCGCCACGGAGCTTGCGGCGCTCCTCGTCGGACATCTTGAGGATGTCCTTGCCGTGGAAGCGCACCTCGCCGCCGGACACCCGTCCGGGCGGGCTGTCGAGGATGCCCATGATCGCCTGAGCGGTGACGGACTTGCCGGAGCCGGACTCGCCGAGCACGGCGAGGGTCTCGCCGGCACTGACGCTGTAGCTCACGCCGTTGACGGCCTTGGCGACCCCGTCCCGGGTCTTGAACTCGACCTGGAGGTTTTCCACCTCCAGCAGCGGCACGGCGGATCCGCCGCCCGTCTCCGCAACGCTGAGAATCTCCGACGTGGTCACGCCGCCACCTTCGTCCTGCTTGCTGATGTTGTCTCGGGGCATCGGGCTGCCCTACCGGAGCTTCGGGTCGAGTGCGTCACGCAGGCCGTCGCCGACGAAGGCGAAGCCGAGCACGGTGACGACGACGAAGAGGCTGGGGAAGTACCACAGGTAGTCGCTGACCCCGATGAAGCCCTGACCGGCCGCGAGCATGTTGCCCCACTCGGGGACGTCGACGGGGACACCGGCGCCGAGGAAGGACAGCGCCGCCACACCGATGATCGTGGTGCCGACGTTGAAGGTCGCGTAGACCAGCACGGCGGTCAGCGAGTTGGGCAGGACGTGCGTGCGCACGATGCGCCAGCCGCTCGCGCCGAGCGCCTTGGCGGCGTGGACGTAGTCCATCTCACGCACGGACAGGATCGAGCTGCGCAGGAGCCTGGCCACGGTGGCCCACGAGAAGATCGCGAGCGAGATGATCACCGGCGTGATGCCACGGCCGGTGACCAGGATGATGACGATGGCACCGATCATCAGCGGGAACGCGAGGAACACGTCCGCGACGCGCATGACCAGCGTGTCGGCGAAGCCGGGGAAGTAGCCGGCGATGGCGCCGAGGATGACACCGATCAGCACGGCGAAGAAGATCGAGGCGAGGCCGACGAACATGGCCACGCGGGTACCGGCTATGAGACGCGAGAACATGTCGCGACCCAGGGCGTCGGTACCCATCCAGTGGGTGGCGTTGGGCGACGCGAGGGTGTTCTCAAGGTCCTGCGCGCCGGGGTCGAACGGGGCGAGCATGTCCCCGAAGATGGCGGTCAGGAACAGCAGAACGATGATCACGAGGCCGACGACGGCCAGCTTGTTCTGAACGAAGCGGTGGCGGATCTCGCCCCACTGGCTCAGTTGTTTGGGGGCGGGTTCGGCCTTGACCGAAACGGACGACGCGGGGTTCTCGTCCCCGATCGCCGGGCTCGTTGCGAGCTCAGACATGAGGAAATCCTCCTTGGGGGCGGTCAGCTGAGGCGGATACGCGGGTCGAGGGCCGCGTACAGCAGGTCCACGATGAGGCTGAGGACGACGAAGATGGCGACGCTGTAGGTCACCACGCCGATCACAATCGGGTTGTTCTGCTGCTGAATCGCCTGAACCAGCGCCAGACCGACGCCGTCCCAGTTGAAGATCGCCTCGGTGATGAGCGCACCGCCGAGGAGTCCGCCGAACGAGATACCCAGGTAGGTGACCACGGGGATGGACGAGTTGCGGAGCACGTGCTTGAACAGCACACGCCGGCGCGGAAGTCCCTTGGCCACGGCCGTCTTCACGTAGTCCGCGCGCAGCACCTCAAGCATCGTGCCGCGGGTGAGGCGGGCCACGAAGGCGATGTCGGTGATGGCGAGGGTGACCGCGGGAAGGATCATGCCGTTGAGCTGATCACCACCGATCGGTGGGAACCAGCCGAGTTCCACGGCAAAGTACTTCTTGAGCAGCATGCCGATGACGAAGGTTGGGAAACCGACCGCCATCGTCGTAAAAAATGTCGTGGTCATGTCCAGCATGCTGTATCTGTAGAGCGCGGAGATGATGCCCACGCCCATACCGAACGCCGTGACGAGAACGATGGCCAGCAGGGCCAGCTTCGCGGTGTTCTGCAGCTTCGGGCCGAGGATCTCGGAGACCTCGCGCCGCTGGATGAAGTCCTCACCGAGGTCTCCGGTCGCGACCTTCGCGACATAGTTCACGTACTGCTCGGGCAGCGACTTGTCGAGCCCGTAACGCGCCTTCAGTTCCGCGACCACTGCGGGGTCGCGTGCCTTGTCGCTGCCCGCGATCGAACCCACGGGGTCACCGGGGAGAACGAACAGACACGCGAACAGAACCATGGTCGCGCCGATGAGGACTATGACCATCTGCCCGAGGCGACGGGCGACGTACCTTCCCATGTTTTGCCTCTCTACCTGGCCGCTTCTGGGAGCAGCGGCCTCCGACCCAAGGAACGGGCCGGCTCTCGGCCAGCGGGGATTGCCCGCGGATGTGAGGGGTGCCGAAGTAAAAACGGCCTGCCGAGCGGGGCCGCGGCCCACCGGTCACCCGGGGGCCGCGGCACGTTCGCTCCTGACGGATATACCGTCCGAACCGATTACTTCTTGAGCGAGATCTTCTCGAGGATCGGGTCCTCGTTGAAGTTGATGTCGTCCAGACCGTTGAACTTGTCCGTCGCCATCAGGCGGAACTGGGAACGGTTGAAGGTCGGGATGAGCGCCATGTCGTCCATGGCCATCTTCTCGGCCTGCTTGTACATCGCGATGCGAGCGGCCTCGTCCTTGGTGGCGCGGGCCGTGTCGATCAGCTTGTCGAACTCGGGGTTGTTGTAACGGACGCGGTTGTCACCGGTCACGTTGCCCTCGGCGTCCTTGTTCATCGAGGCCGAGTGCAGCAGCGGGAACAGGAAGTTCTCCGGGGTCGGGTAGTCCGCGCCCCACGCGAAGCGGTAGATGCCGGTGGCGCCGCCGCCCTGCTGCTCCTTGAGCATGCCCGGGAAGTCCTTGCCGTCCAGCTTGACCTTGACGCCGAGGACGTCCTCAAGCTGCTTCGCGATGGCCTGGACCCACTCTTCGTGGCCCGCACCGGTGTTGAAGCTGAACTTGATCTCGGTACCCGGCTTCAGGCCGCCCTTCTCGGCGTACTCCTTGGCCTTGGCGACGTCCTGCTTGACGCAGGAGACGCACAGGTCCTTCTGGTACGCCTTCGGGAACGCCGGCGGCACGATGGTCGTCGACGGGGTCTGGTAGCCCTGGAAGACACCCTTGGCGATGGCCTGACGGTCGATCGCGTAGGAGATCGCCAGACGGGCGTCCTTGTTGTTGGTCGGACCGTTGTCACCGATCGGCAGAACGAAGTTCATGCCGTTGGTGTCCTTGGCGAACCACTTGTTCTGCGGCTTGTACTTCGCCTCGGCCGTCTTCAGCATCGGCGTCGGGATGTGCGCGTAGTCGAAGGTGCCGGCCTGGAAGCCGTCGTACTCGAGCTGCTGCGCGGTCTTGTCGTTGAGCAGCGTGACCTGGACCTTCCCGAGGGAGGCCTTCTGCAGCGAGTAGTCGTCGTTGCGGACGAGGTTGATCGCCTTGTTGTGCTCCCACGAACCGTCCATCTTGAACGGACCGTTACCGATGGGGGCCTCGCCGAACGCCTTGTCCTCTTCGCCGACCTTGGCGACCTTCGGGACCGGGCTGTAGGCGTTGTGCGCCGTCTTCAGGACGAACTCGCAGTCCGCCTTGGACAGGTCCACCTTGATGGTGGTCGGGTCCGGCGTGGTGACACCGGAGAAGGTCTTGGCGGAGCCGTCCTGCAGCTCGGCGTAACCCTTGATGCCGGCGAAGTGGTACGCCACGTCGGACGCGGCGGCCTTGTGCGCGGCACGGGCCCAACCACGGGCGAACGACTCGGCGTCGACGACCTCGCCGTTGGAGAACTTGGTGTCGGGCTTGATCTTGAAGGTCCAGGAGGTGCAACCCTCGTCCGACGTCGCCGACTCGGCGAGCGCGGGCTCGGCCAGGCCGTCCGGCGTGTTTCCGTACAGGCCGGTGAACAGGGCGTTGGCCAGCAGCACGCCGGTGGACTCGTGGGCACGCCCCGGGTCGATCGTGTCCGGCTCGGTGCTACCGAGCCGGAACACGCCACCGTTGGCGCTGCCCTTGTCCTTGCTGTCACCGTCACCGCCGCCACAGGCGGTAGCGGCCAGGGCGACGACAACCGCGCCCACGACCCACTTGGCGCTCTTGGCACCGCGCATGGGTTTCCTCCTCATGAGTCCACTGATCGACTTGAGGGGCAAAAAAACCTCGCCGACACCCCTGACGGCGAGCATTTCCGTGCCCATAGTGTGCTCGTGAGTCGGCGCGATCCCCACATCGCGTGACCCATTGACCCGAGCTCAATGGAGCCATCCTCAGGGACTGCCAGGCCGTAAACCACACTTAAGTGGTCTCGTTTTCACAACATCGATCCGCGTCAGAAACCCGAAATCCGGACAAACGGATAGGAGACAGACACGTGCGAAACGGACGGTTAGCTCATCTTCCGGAGTGTCACGGTCGGTATGCGGACACCTGAACGCAAAAATCCGCTTGACAAAAGCGAACAGCCCCTCCCTTCACGGACACCGTGAAGGGAGGGGCTGCTGCACTACCAGGGCCCTGCGGCCGGCTGCGCCCGCCGTGGCCGCGGCCCGAGCAAATCCGGGCGAACGGCCGTACGGCTGTTGCTACTTGGCGGACTTGGCGCGCGACGCGGTGCGCGAGCGGTCCTTCTGGTCCAGGACGACCTTGCGGATGCGGACGGCCTCCGGGGTCACCTCGACGCACTCGTCGTCGCGGCAGAACTCCAGGGACTGCTCCAGGGAGAGCTTGCGGGGCGGCACCACGTTCTCGGTGTTGTCCGCGGAAGCCGCACGCATGTTGGTGAGCTTCTTCTCCTTGGTGATGTTCACGTCCATGTCGTCGGAGCGCGAGTTCTCGCCGACGATCATGCCCTCGTACACCTCGGTGCCGGGGTCGGTGAACAGGACGCCGCGCTCCTGCAGGTTGATCATCGCGAACGGCGTCACCGAACCGGCGCGGTCGGCGACCAGCGAACCGTTGTTACGGGTGACCAGCGGGCCGAACCACGGCTCGTGGCCCTCGTGGATCGAGTGGGCGATGCCGGTGCCGCGCGTGCCCGTGAGGAACTCCGTACGGAAACCGATGAGACCGCGCGACGGGACGACGAACTCCATGCGGACCCAGCCGGAGCCGTGGTTCGACATGTTGTCCATGCGGCCCTTGCGGACGCCCATGAGCTGCGTGACCGCACCCATGTGCTCCTCGGGCACGTCGATCGTCATGCGCTCGACCGGCTCGTGCACCTTGCCGTCGACCTCCTGCGTGACCACCTGCGGCTTGCCGATGGTCAGCTCGAAGCCCTCGCGGCGCATCTGCTCGACCAGGATGGCGAGCGCGAGCTCACCACGGCCCTGGACCTCCCAGGCGTCCGGGCGCTCGGTCTCCAGCACGCGGAGCGAGACGTTACCGACGAGCTCGCGGTCCAGACGGTCCTTGACCTGGCGCGCGGTGACCTTGCGGTCCTTGACCGCGGACTTGGCGTCCGCGCCCTTGCCGCTGCCGCCACGGCCGACCATCGGGGAGGTGTTGGTGCCGATGGTCATGGAGATCGCCGGCTCGTCCACCGAGATCAGCGGAAGCGCGATCGGGTTCTCCGGGTCGGCCAGGGTCTCGCCGATCATGATCTCGGGGAAACCGGCGACCGCGCAGATGTCACCCGGGCCCGCCACCTCGGCCGGCTTGCGGGTGAGCGCCTCGGTCATCATCAGCTCGGTGATGCGGACGTTGGAGATCGAGCCGTCACGCTTGATCCACGCGACGGTCTGGCCCTTGCGCAGCTCGCCCTGCTCGACGCGAACCAGCGCGATACGGCCGAGGAAGTTGTCGGCGTCCAGGTTGGTGACGTGGGCCTGGAGGGGGGCCTCCTCGTCGTACACCGGGGCGGGGACGTGCTCCAGGATGGTGGAGAAGAACGGCTCCAGGTTGGTGCTGTCCGCCGGGACGGTGCCGTCCTCGGGCTTGGTCAGCGAGGCCACGCCGTCACGGCCACAGGCGTAGACGATCGGGAACTCGATCTGGTCCTCGTCCGCGTCCAGGTCCAGGAAGAGGTCGTACGTCTCGTTGACGACCTCGTCGATCCGGGAGTCCGGGCGGTCGGTCTTGTTGATGCAGAGGATGACCGGCATCTTCGCCTGCAGGGCCTTGCGCAGGACGAAGCGGGTCTGGGGCAGCGGACCCTCGGAGGCGTCCACCAGCAGAACGACGGCGTCCACCATCGACAGACCGCGCTCGACCTCACCACCGAAGTCGGCGTGGCCGGGGGTGTCGATGATGTTGATCGTGATCGGGGCCCCGCCGTCCTTGGGGTGATACTTCACCGCCGTGTTCTTGGCGAGGATCGTGATGCCCTTCTCACGCTCCAGGTCGTTCGAGTCCATCATGCGGTCGTCGAGGTGCTGGTGGGCGGCGAAGGCACCGGCCTGCTTGAGCATGGCATCGACGATGGTCGTCTTGCCATGGTCGACGTGGGCGACGATGGCGACGTTACGGATGTCGTGGCGCGTGGGCACTTCGGCGCTTCTCCCGGGATCGTGGATGGCGTCGCGTACGGTCCGGCACGCGCGCCTCGGCCGGGCGAAAACCTGCCACGGCCTTACCCCATGGTACGTCGAGTGGCGGGAACCGCCTGCCGGGGGTCTGTCAAGAGGCCGGATGTATGAGTGCGGCCGAGGGTTGCGTGGGGTGCCCCGGCCGCCGATCCTGCCGGTATTCACGCGGGTCAACGGGTATGCACGACCTTGCCCGCCGGGGGATCCGGCGGGCAAGGGACTTGAGTCACATCTGAGCTTGTGACCCGTCGGTCAACCAGACAGGCACCGCTTTGTCACCACTTCTTCTCCCGCGCTACTTCTTCTTGTCCTTCGCGGTCGGTGCCTTCTTCCAGCCGATGTCCTGGTAGCGGGGGGCGCCGAGGCCGAAGGCACCGGCGTTGGCGAGACCCGGCTTGACCGCCACCAGCTCGGGGCGCTGGAAGAGGGGGATGGAGCCGGCGGCGGCCCAGATCCGGGCGTCCGCCTTGCGCATCAGCTCGCGGGACTGCTCCTCGTCCAGCTCGCCGACCGCCTGATCGAACAACTGGTCGATGTGATCGGTGCCGACCCGTGTGTAGTTCTGTTCGACGAGGAGCGAGCCGTCTGCGGCCGGCTCCGGCTTGGCGAAGATCGGCCGGGCGTCGGTGGCCGGGTAGGCCGTCGCGGGCCAGGAGTACAGGGCCAGGTCGTACTGGCCGGAGGCGATGTGGTCCTTGAAGAAGCTGTCGTCGGCCACCTTGATCGTCTCGGTGTTCACGCCGATCTTGCGGAGCATTCCGGCGATCCGCTCGCCGACCGTGCGCAGGGACTCCGAGCCGGGGCCCGCCGGGAGGACGAAGCGCAGGCTGAGCGCCTTGCCGTCCTTAGCGAGCATGTTCCCGGAGGTGCGGACGGGCTGCTTGGCGGGGGCCGGGGCCGGGGAGGCCTTGGCGGGGTCGGCCGCGTCGCCTTCGCGGGCCGGGGCCCCCTTGCCGTCGTCGGCGGCCTCCGCCCGGGCGGCCCGGGCGGCCCGGGCGGCCCGGGCGAGCAGGGACGCCCGCTGCTCGGCCCCGAAGGGGGCCGGGGCGAGCACCGGGGACGGCCCGTCCTGGGCTCCCGCCGGGGCGGTGTCGCTCTCCGGGCGGTCGGCGGCCGCCGACCTCGGCTCGCCGTTGGCCCCGTCGTCCTGGCCCACGATGTAGAGCCCGTCGTTTCCGGTGCCCGGGCCCGACGGGGTCTTCGAGTCGTCCTGCGGCGCGCTCTCCGGGCCGGCCTTGGCGCCCGCGGGCTCGGTGATCTTGCCGCCCTTGCGCCAGCCCGCGTCCGCGAGCAGGGCCTGGGCCGCGTGGGTGTCCCGGCCGCCGAGCGCGTCGCTGTTGTCGGCGTACGCCCGCTGCCCGGCCAGGGCCAGGTGGCTGCCGACCGGCTTCGCGGGCAGGCCGAGCGGCCCCAGGACGGCCTCGGCCAGCGCCTTGCGGTCCAGGGCCCGGGCCACCGCCCGGCGCACCCGCTCGTCCGCCAGCGGGCCGGAGGCCCCGTTCATCGCGAGCTGGGTGTAGGCCGGCTCCAGGGACTTCCGTACGGTGAAGGCCTTCAGGGCCGCCTGCTCGTCCGCGTACCGCTTGACCGAGGCGAGGTGCTTCTGGCGGCTCTCCGTCTCCGCCGCCGCCTTCTCCTCGTCCGCACCGAAGGCGGTCGCCCACGACAGCGTGGCCTGCGCCGGGGTCAGCGCGGCCTCCGGGCCGTGGGCCGGGGCACCGCCCGTGCCCGGGCCGTTCTTGGCGGCCGCGTCCCGGCGGGCCAGTGCGATCCGGTCGGCCCCGGCCCGGTCGATCTCCGCCAGATCGAGCTTCCCGGCGGCCAGCGCCGCCGGGCGCTCGGCCCGCGGGACCGCCGTCAGGACGAGCGTGTCCAGCTTGGCCTGCCGGCCCCACCAGCGGGCGTTGCGGGTCAGGGCGGCGGTACCGGTCTTCTTGTCGATCGCGCCGAGCGCGAAGGGTCCGGCGGTGATCTTGAGCGCGCCGCGGGCGCCCTCGTTGAAGGCGTCCGGGGTACCGGTGACCTGCTTGGGGTAGAGCGGGGTGAAGAGGGAGCGCCAGTCGGCGTACGGCTTGTTGAAGGTGACCCGGACCTCCAGGTCGGTCTTGCCCTTCTCGATCTTCTCGATCCGCTCGTAGCCGGCGTTGCGCGCCGTCCAGTACGCCGAGTCCTTGCCGTTCAGGGCCCGCCACTGCGCCACGAAGTCTGCGGCGCCGATCTCGCGCCCGTCGCTCCACACCGCCTTCTGGTTCAGCTTGTACTGGACGACCTGCTTCGGCTCCCGCTCGATGACCTCGGCCTTCTCCAGGTAGTCCGGGTTGACCACCGGCCGCCCCTTGGCGTCCAGCACGAAGAGCTGGGGCAGTACGGCGCCGGCGATCCTGTTGGTGGTGGCGTCCGCGTCGGCCTGGAAGGTGTTGAGGGTGTCCGGGAGCGTGTCCACCGCCCAGCGCAGCACACCCCCGTCCGCGACCTTGTCGCGGGTGGTCGTGGCGATGTCCTGTCCTGCGGCGGCCTGGCCGCCCTCGTCGTCACCCGCGCCGCAGCCCGTGAGCAGCGGCAGTGCGAGGACTCCCGAGGTCAGGAGCGCCAAGGACCTGCGCCTTCTCTGGGACATGGGTGGTACCTCCGGGGCGGGGCGTGGGGGAAGCATGATCACGTTCGGCGGTATATGGAGCTGATCACACCGGTTGCCGGAACCCACTGAAATAGACGGTCCGCCGCACCCCTCGCAGCCGCCTCTCGCCACGCCGCGAACCCCACCCGTGCGGACCAATCCCGCTTGCGCGACAGGAGGCGTTCCCCCGGGAGAGGGATGAGAATGGGGGGCAGGGAGGGGCGCACGGTTCACGCCTGCGCGCCTGCAATCGCTGCACGTCCCTTCACAACGGGGGACGGGAAGCGCGACACTCGCAGGCGCACATGAGCGTTGCCACCGCACCTGGCGGAAGTGAGGGCAAATCATGTCCCTGCAAGACGATCTGAGTGCCGTACGGCGCAACCTGGACGAGCTGACGCGCAAGGTCGAGCGGCTGGAACAGCGGGCTGCCCGGCAGAAGCCGTCGACGACGGCGGCGGGTCCGGACCCGTCCCGGATGGTGACGGTCCCGGACACCCCGTACGACAGCTCCCTGTGGACGGACTCCGACGACGAGGGCCTGGGCGCCCGCGACCGCCGCGCCCCCTGAGGCAGCCCGTCACGGACACGCATCCACCCACGCCCCGTCCGGTCCGGCCGTCCGCGGCCGGACCGGACGGGGCACCCCTCATCACTCCTCCCGGAGTCTTCTTTGGCCACAGGCACGGAACGACCCCAGCAACGGCCCGGCGGCGTCCACGACGCCTCACGGGCCGCGATCGCGGCCCGGCACCTGCGGACCGACCGGTGGTGGCTGGCCCCCGCCGGCACCGCGGCCGGGCTGTTCGCCTTCATCGTCTACTCGACCTGGCGGGCCTTCGCGAACGCCGACTACTACGCGGCCCCGTACGTCTCCCCCTTCTACTCCCCGTGTCTCGCGGAGAACTGCGTCCCGATGAAGGGCGGGCCCAACTGGGAGATCTTCGGCAGCTGGTGGGTCCTCTCCCCCGCCCTGCTGATCCTGATCTTCCCGCTCGGCTTCCGGCTGACCTGCTACTACTACCGCAAGGCCTACTACCGGGGCTTCTGGGCCTCGCCGCCCGCCTGCGCCGTCGCCGAACCGCACACGAGGTACACCGGCGAGACCCGCTTCCCGCTGATCCTCCAGAACGCGCACCGGTACTTCTTCTACGCGGCGGTCCCGGTCGCGGGCATCCTCACGTACGACACGGTGCTGACCTTCCGCGACGAGCACTACGCCTGGGGCCACATGGGCCTCGGGACCCTGCTGTTCCTGGTCAACATCACGCTGATCTGGGCCTACACCCTGTCCTGCCACTCCTGCCGCCACATCATGGGCGGCCGGCTCAAGCACTTCTCGAAGCACCCGGTGCGCTACCGGCTCTGGGGCTGGATCAGCCGGCTCAACGCCCGCCACATGCAGCTGGCGTGGGCCTCCCTGATCAGCGTGGCCCTGTGCGACTTCTACGTGTACCTGCTGGCCAGCGGCGCGTTCACCGACCCGAGGATCTTCTGAGATGGCTCAAGTGGAACGGCAGCAGTGGGACGTGGTCGTGGTCGGCGCGGGCGGCGCCGGGCTGCGCGCCGCGATCGAGGCCCGCGAGCGCGGCGCCCGTACGGCCGTGATCTGCAAGTCCCTGTTCGGCAAGGCCCATACGGTGATGGCGGAGGGCGGGATCGCCGCCTCCATGGGCAACGTCAACGAGGGCGACAACTGGAAGGTGCACTTCCGCGACACCATGCGCGGGGGCAAGTTCCTCAACCAGTGGCGGATGGCGGAACTCCACGCGAAAGAGGCCCCGGACCGGGTCTGGGAGCTGGAGACCTGGGGCGCCCTCTTCGACCGGACGCCCGACGGGAAGATCTCCCAGCGCAACTTCGGCGGGCACGAGTACCCGCGCCTCGCGCACGTCGGCGACCGCACCGGCCTGGAGCTGATCCGCACGCTCCAGCAGAAGATCGTCCAGCTCCAGCAGGAGGACTTCAAGGAGTACGGGGACTACGAGGCCCGGCTCAAGGTCTTCCAGGAATGCACGGTCACCAGGGTTCTGAAAACCGAGTCCACCAGCGGCTCCGCCGCGGAGCAGCGGGTCTCGGGGACCTTCTGCTACGAACGCGAGTCCGGCCGCTTCTTCGTGCTGGAGGCCCCGGCGGTCGTCCTCGCCACGGGCGGGATCGGCAAGTCCTTCAAGACCACCTCCAACTCCTGGGAGTACACGGGCGACGGCCACGCGCTGGCCCTGCTCGCAGGCGCGCCCCTGCTCAACATGGAGTTCGTGCAGTTCCACCCGACCGGCATGGTCTGGCCGCCGTCGGTCAAGGGCATCCTCGTCACCGAGTCCGTGCGCGGCGACGGCGGGGTGCTGCGCAACTCCGAGGGCAAGCGGTTCATGTTCGGCTACGTCCCCGACGTCTTCAAGGAGAAGTACGCGGAGTCGGAGGCGGAGGGCGACCGCTGGTACGAGGACCCGGACCACAACCGGCGCCCGCCCGAGCTGCTGCCGCGCGACGAGGTGGCGCGGGCGATCAACTCCGAGGTGAAGGCGGGCCGCGGCTCCCCGCACGGCGGGGTCTTCCTCGACGTGTCCACCCGGATGCCGGCCGAGAGGATCAAGCGGCGGCTCCCGTCGATGTACCACCAGTTCAAGGAGCTGGCGGACGTGGACATCACGGCGGAGCCGATGGAGGTGGGCCCGACCTGCCACTACGTGATGGGCGGGATCGCGGTCGACTCGGAGTCCGCCGCCACCGTCGGGGTGCCGGGGCTGTTCGCGGCGGGTGAGGTCGCGGGCGGGATGCACGGCTCGAACCGGCTCGGCGGCAACTCCCTCTCCGACCTGCTGGTCTTCGGACGGCGGGCCGGACTGCACGCGGCGGAGCACGCCGCGGCCAGCGGTGAGCGCCCGGCGGTCGCCCAGTCGGAGATCGACGCGGCGGCGGCGGAGGCGCTGGCCCCCTTCCACGCCGCCGAGGGCGCGGAGAACCCGTACACGCTCCACCAGGAACTGCAGACGACCATGAACGACCTCGTCGGCATCATCCGGCGCGCGGGCGAGATGGCCGAGGCGCTGGAGAAGCTCGCGACCCTGCGCGTACGGGCCTCCCGGGCCGGTGTCGAGGGACACCGGCAGTTCAACCCCGGCTGGCACCTCGCCCTGGACCTGCGGAACATGCTGCTGGTCAGCGAGTGCGTGGCCCGTGCGGCGCTGGAGCGCACCGAGAGCCGGGGCGGGCACACTCGCGAGGACTGCCCGTCGATGGAGCGCGACTGGCGTCCGGTGAACCTGCTGTGCCGGCCGGTGGACCCGCCCCCGGCGGACCCCGCAGCCGACCGGATCGCCCTGGTCCGCACGCGCACCGAGCCCATCCGTCCCGACCTGCTCGCGCTCTTCGAGAAGGAAGAGCTGGTCAAGTACCTCGCCGAAGAGGAGTTGCACCAATGAGTACGTACGACGCGAGCTTCCGGATCTGGCGGGGCGACGCGGAGGGCGGGGAGCTGCGCGACTTCACCGTCGAGGTGCACGACGGGGAGGTGGTCCTGGACATCGTCCACCGGCTCCAGGCCACCCAGGCCTCGGACCTGGCGGTGCGCTGGAACTGCAAGGCGGGCAAGTGCGGCTCGTGCAGTGCGGAGGTCAACGGCCGGCCGCGGCTGATGTGCATGACGCGCATGTCGACCTTCGAGCGGTCCGAGACGATCACGGTCACCCCGCTGCGCGCCTTCCCCGTCGTCCGGGACCTGGTGACGGACGTGTCCTTCAACTACGCCAAGGCGCGGGAGGTCCCGGCCTTCGTACCGCCGGAGGGGGTGGCCCCGGGCGCGTACCGGATGCAGCAGATCGATGTGGAGCGCTCGCAGGAGTTCCGCAAGTGCATCGAGTGCTTCCTGTGCCAGGACACCTGTCACGTGGTGCGTGACCACGAGGAGAACAAGGGCGCCTTCGCCGGGCCGCGCTTCCTGATGCGGGTGGCGGAGCTGGACATGCACCCGCTGGACGCGGCGGCGGAGGCGGGCCTGGACCGCAAACGCACCGCGCAGGAGGAGCACGGGCTCGGCTACTGCAACATCACCAAGTGCTGTACGGAGGTCTGCCCGGAGGGCATCAAGATCACCGACAACGCGCTGATCCCGCTGAAGGAGCGGGCGGTGGACCGTAAGTACGACCCGCTGGTGTGGCTGGGCAGCAGGATCCGGCGCCGTTCCGATCCCGCATAGCCCGTTCGCGATGGACAATGCTCCCTGGAAGAACGTCGGTTGACGTGGCGTCAGGGGGCTTCGCGGTGCGGATGGGGGACGTGCTGGCCGGCCGGTACCGGCTGGACCGGCAGCTCGGGCACGGCGGCATGGGCCAGGTGTGGCGCGGGCACGACCTGACGCTGGACCGGTCCGTGGCGGTCAAGGTACTGCTGGAGGCGGCGACGAGCGACGAGGTCGTCACCCGCTTCCGGCGCGAGGCCACCATCGGGGCGCGGCTCCAGCACCCCGGGATCACGGTGGTGCACGACGTGGGGCAGCAGGAGGGGCGGCTCTTCATCGTGATGGAGCTGCTCGCGGGCGAGGACCTGGGGTCGGTACTGGCCCGCGAGCGCGGCGGGCTGTCGGTCGCCGCCGCGCTCGGGATGGCCGCCCAGACGGCGGAGGCCCTGGCCGCCGCGCACGAACAGGCGGTGGTGCACCGGGACCTGAAACCGGCCAACCTCTTCCTGCTGCCCGGCGGCCGGGTCAAGATCTGCGACTTCGGCATAGCGCACTCCTCGGACGCGACGGCGGGCTGGACGGTCACCGGCCGGATGTTCGGCACCCCGGCGTACATGGCCCCCGAGCAGTGGCGGGGCGAGCACGTGGACGCCCGGTGCGATCTGTACGCGCTGGGGTGCGTGCTGTACGCCCTGCTGAGCGGGGAGCCGCCGTTCGGGGCGGCCGAGCAGATGTACGTCCTGATGCGCAGGCACATCGAGGACGCCCCGCGCCCGCTGGGCGTCTCCCCCGAACTGAACCGGCTGGTCCTGGCGCTGCTGGCGAAGGCCCCGGCGGACCGGCCGGAGTCGGCGGAGGCGGTCGCCAAGGACCTGCGGGGGCTGATCGGAGCGGGCGGCGCCACCCCCGCGTACGTGCCCACCGTGATCGACCCGGCCACCTCGGCCCCGGACGCCGCAGCCCCGGACGTGCCGGAGCCCGCCTGGGAGTTCGTACGGGAACTGCTGCGCGAGGCGGAGGAAGCGGTGCGCGCCGCGCCCCGCGGCAGGGAGCTTCGCGTGATGGCCCTGGCCGTCGCCGCCAACGCCGCGGCGTGCTTCGACTCCGGCCTGGCGGGCCGGCTGCTGGCGGACGCCGAGGCCTGTGCCTGGACCGAGGGCGGCGGCGACGGGGCCCGGATCGCCGGGATGCTGACCATACTGGCCCGGTACATCGCCGCCCGGGCCCCCGCCCGCACCGAGCGGCTGCTCACCGAGGCCGAACAGGCCCTCTTCACCGTGTTCGGATCGAACCGCGAGACCCCGCTGCGCAGGGTGGCCGAGGAACTGGCGGGGGTCGCCCCCGAGCGCGGTGTCCACATGGCCCTGCACCAGTTGGGGGACCCGTCCTCGGGGAACCGCGTCTGGGCCCGCGCCGCCGTCGCCGTCGCCCGCACCGACCCCGGGCTCGCCGAGAGATACCTGGAGGAGATCCGCGACGCCGAGCTCCGCGCGGCCACCGAGGCGGACGTCTTCGGAGGGGTCGCCGACCCGGACCTGCCCGGCGCGCTGCGCCTCGCCGAGGGCATCCGGCAGCCCGGAAGGCGCGCCCTGATCCTGGCCCGGCTCGCCCACACCCACGCCGCCGCCGGGGACGTGAAGGGCGCCGCCGAGGTCCTCGACCGTGCGGAGCGGACCTTCTCCCGTGCCGCACGGGAACGGGCCGCCGCGCTGCGGGAGGCGGCCGCCGGGTTCGCCGAGCGGGGGCAGCTCGTCCAGGCCGAGCGGCTGCGCAGCCAGGCGGAGAACATGCTGCGGACGGACGCCGAACCCGTCGGCGACCCGGAGACCGACGTGGTGCTGGGCGCCCTGGCCGATGCCCGCCGCCTGCTCGCGCAGGGCCCCCCGGCGGCCCTGGACCCGGCGAGCGCCCGGGAACAGGCCGCCGAGGCGCGGGCCGCGCACCGCCAGGGGCCCGAGCGGGCGCTCGCGCTGGCCGGGATCGCCCGGCTGTGCGTGGCGGGAGGGCCGGCCCCCTGGCTCCCGGAGGTGGCCGCGGATCCCGGCACCCCGCCGGACCGGCGCCCGGTGCGCGCCGCGGGCGCCGACGTCCCGCTCCGTCCGGACCGGCTGCAGGCGCTGTCCGGAGTGCCCCGGTGGTTCACCTCGGCCACGCCGGGGTCCGTCCGCCCGGCCGGGCCCAACGTGGCCTGGCTGGCGGGTGAGTACGTGGGCTCCGTACGCGCCGACAACGGGGCGACTCTGTGGACGGCGGCCGCCGACGCGGGCGTGCCGGCGCCCCCGCCGGCCGGGCCGCGGACGGTGGCGCTGGCGGCGGACCCCTCGGGTGCCACGGTCTGCGTCGCGGTGCAGCTGCGGGACGGGCCCGGAGTACGGCTGCTGGCCCGGGAGCCGATGAACGGCAGGGTGCGGTGGTGGCGTGACCTGCCCGGAGAGACCGCCGTGAACGCGCCGGACCCCGCACGGTTCGCGATGGCCGGGAACCTGGTGCTCTACGGGGGCCGGGAGGCGGTGACGGCCCTCAGCGAGCTCAGCGGGGAGGAAGTCTGGCGCCACCCGGGGCCCTTCACCCGCGGGCTGACGATGACGGTCGGAGAGAACTGCCTGGTCCTCGCCGACCAGGACCGGCTGACGGGCCTGCACCTGCCGAGCGGCGCCCCGCTGTGGCCGGGGGCGGCGGCCGGGGCGCCGGCCGTGTCCGTCGGCCCGGTCCACGTCGTGGACGGTACCTCGCTGCGCGCGCTGCACCAGGGCAAGGGCCTGCCGCTGTGGTCCTTCGAACTGGGCGTCCCGGCGTCCGGCGTGCTGGTCGAGGCGGGGGTGGTGTACGCGGCCGGGACAGGTCCGCAGACCCAGGGGGACGCGGTGTTCGCCATCGACGCGGACTCCGGCCGGGAGCTGTGGCGCAGGCGGGTCACGGCGCGGAGCGATGCCCGCGACTGCGTGCTCGAACTGCTCGGCATCCGTGCGGGACTGCTCTACGTGAAGTCGGCGACCGGCAGCACCGGGCTGCTCCGCCGGCAGTCCGGGACCCCGTTCCTGACCGCCCTGGACCTCGCGACCGGCAAACCGCGCTGGCGCTGGGAGCACCCCGGCATCGGCCGCCGCGACGCGGTCGTGCACGGGGGCAGTGTCGTCCTCCCGCTGCCCGAGCTCACGGCGATCGCCCTGCCGTGAGCCCCGGGCGGGCGGCCCGGACCTCAGTTCTGGGCGTGGTCGATGACGTTTCCGTCGGAGCAGTCGTCAGCGTAAGGCGGCGCGGCGAGGCCGAGGGCGGCCACGGTGAGCGCGGCGGCGGACATGATCTTCTTCATGGCCTGCCAACGACGGAGCCGGGGTGGGTCACTGGTGATCACTCCGGGTGCGGAGCCGGAAACGCGCCCATAATCTCCCAAATGTGACTCCGCCGAGAAGCAGGCCGCGAAGCAGGATCTTCGTACGGGCCGGGCTCGCCCTCTGCGCCGCGCTGCTGGCGGTCGGCGGCTGGGGCGCGGCCGGGGCGGCGCCCGCGTGGGCCGAGGATCCCGTCACCCTGTCCCAGCAGGGGCAGATCACCGACCAGGTGGGGGCCCTGGGCGACCGGAAGGGCGCCGTCACCGCCGCGCTCGACAAGCTGTACGCCGACCGCAAGATCCAGCTCTTCGTCGCCTACGTGCGGGACTTCTCCGGGCGCTCCGCCCAGAGCTGGGCCGACGCCACCGCGCAGCGCAACGGCCTCGGCCAGAACGACGTCCTGCTGGCCGTGGCGACCGGGGCCCGCCAGTACGCCTATTCGGCCGATGTCGACTCCGGTTTCACCGAGCGGCAGCTGGCCACCGTCGCGCAGACCGCCATCGAGCCCGCCCTGAAGCAGAACGACTGGGCGGGCGCCGCCATCGGTGCGGCCAACGGATACAACGCCGTCCTCGGCGGTCAGCCGGTCCCCGTGCCCACCATCACCCCCGGCCCGGCGGATCCCGGCGGCAAGGCGAGCGGCGAGAACGGGGCCGGGGACTTCGTGCTCCCGGTGGTCGCCGTCGGCGCGGCCGGGGCGCTGGCGGCCTACGCGTACACCCGCCGCAAGCGCAAGGACGCCGCCGGGGGCGGGCGCGGTACGACGACCGGGCCGGGCTGGCCCGAAGGGGCGCCGGACCGGCTCCCGCTGCCGGAGCTGGACGCCAGGGCCACGACCTTGCTGGTGGAGACCGACGACGCGGTCCGCACCAGCACCGAGGAACTCGGTTTCGCCTCCGCCCAGTTCGGCGAGGAGGCGGCCCGCCCCTTCGTCGCGGCCGTGGCGTACGCCAAGGACGAGCTCACGCACGCCTTCCGGCTGCGCCAGCAGCTCGACGACGCCTACCCGGAGGACGACGCGACCCGGCGCCGGATGCTGGACGAGATCGTCGCCCGGTGCACCGAGGCGAACGGGCGGCTGGACGCCGAGTCGGAGGACTTCGACCGGCTGCGGGACCTGGAGAAGAACGCCCCGCAGGCCCTGGCCTCGGTGGAGCAGGGCTACCTGGACCTGACCGGGCGCGCGGCCACCGCCGAGGCGACGCTGACCGCGCTGGCCGGGCGGTACGCGGACTCGGCGTCCGCGCCCGTCGCCTCCAACGCCGAACAGGCCAAGGACCGGCTGCTGTTCGCGGCGACCAGTCTGGGCCTGGCGCACGCGGCCCTCGACGCGGGCGGGAACGGCACGGCGGCCGTGCACGTACGGGCCGCCGAGGGCGCGGTGGACCAGGCGGCGACCCTGGTGGACGCGGTCGAGCGGCGGGCGCAGGAACTGGCGGAGGCGGCCGGGAAGCTGCCGGGCGCGCTGACCGAGACGGACACCGACCTCGCGGACGCCCGCGGGCTGCTCACCGGCACGGCGGAGGGCACCTCGACGGCGGACCTGCGCGGGCGGATCGGCCGGGCGGAGGCCGTACTGGCCGACGTACGGCGGGAGGAGGCGGCCGGCCGGTACGACCCGATCGACGCCCTGCGCCGCATCGAGGAGGCCGACGCGGCCCTCGACGAGGCGCTGGCCGGGGCGCGGGAACGGGAGTCGGGGCGGCAGCGGGCGGTGGCCCTGCTCGACCAGGCCATGCTGGCGGCGCGCAGCGCGATCGGCGCGGCGACGGACTACGTCACCACCACCCGGGGCGCGGTGGGCAGCCAGGCCCGCACCCGGCTGGCGGAGGCGGGCCGGCACCTGGAACGGGCGGTGTCCCTGGCGGCTGCCGACCCGGCGGGGGCGCTGGCGGAGGCCCAGCAGGCGGACGCGCTGGCGCGGCAGGCACAGCAGCTGGCGGAGCAGGACGTACGGGCGTACCAGGACCCGTACGCGGGCCGGCGGTCCGGCGGCCAGGGCGGCGCCGTCCTGGGCGGGATCATCCTCGGCGAGATCCTGCGGGGCGGCGGGGGCGGTTTCGGTGGCTTCGGCGGCGGGGGCGGCGGTTTCGGGGGCGGCGGGGGCGGCAGCGGTCCCGGCTCCTTCGGCGGCGGCGGAACCCGCGGCCGCATGGGCGGCGGCGGCCGCTTCTGAACGGCACACACATCGGCCCTGACCAGGAGAGACCACGATGAGCAAGCAGACCGTCCTCGGCCGCGTCACCCAGCTCGCCAAGGCCAACATCAATGCGCTGCTGGACCAGGCGGAGGATCCGCAGAAGATGCTGGACCAGCTGATCCGCGACTACACGAACAACATCTCGGAGGCGGAACAGGCGGTCGCGACGACGATCGGCAATCTGCGGATGCTGGAGGCGGACCACAAGGAGGACGTGGAGACGGCCGCCGAGTGGGGCGGCAAGGCCCTGGCGGCGAGCCGGAAGGCGGACGAACTGCGGGCGGCGGGATCGGCCGCGGACGCCGACAGGTTCGACAACCTCGCGAAGGTGGCGCTGGGCCGGCAGATCCGGTCCGAGAAGGAGGCGGCGGTCGCGGAGCCGACCATCGCCGCCCAGACGGAGGTCGTCGACAAGCTCAAGTCGGGCCTGGAGTCGATGCGGAACAAGCTGACGGAGCTCCAGGCGAAGCGCGACGAGCTGGTCGCCCGGGCGAAGACCGCACAGGCGCAGAACACGATGATGGACGCGGTGAAGAACATCGACGTGCTGGACCCGACGAGCGACCTGCACCGCTTCGAGGAGAAGGTGCGCCGGGAGGAGGCGATGGCGCTCGGCAAGCAGGAGCTGGCCGCGTCCTCCCTGGACGCCCAGTTCGAAGCCCTGGACGACCTCGGCAAGACCTCGGAGATCGAGGCCCGCCTGGCCGCGCTCAAGCAAGGCCGCGCAGCCTAGGGGGTATCCGCGAGCGCGAGCAGTTCCAGCACGGAGGCGGCACGCCAGAGGGCCTCCTCGTCACCGGCCATCTGGTCGATGAGCGGGCCGATGGGCAGGCCGAGGTCCCGGACCAACCGGGCGTGGTAAAGGGCGCGGTGGTCGCACTGGCTGTCCCAGCGCCATTCGCGGCGGATGCAGTCGTACACGTGCGGAGCCGCGGCGGCGGGATCGTCAAGGGCGCGGAGGTGGCCGAGGCCGCGGCCGCGCTGGAGGAGCCCCTGGAGGGAGCCGGGCGGCGCGTACGCCGGGGTGTCGTCGGTCATCCCCGGGCACGATTCCCTACGACTCCCCCTGCCGCCAGCGGTTTTCCCGGACGGCAAGCGCGGCCCGCTCGGGCCGCGCGGCCCGCGCCGTCCTATCCGTACATGCTCAGCAGCTGCTCCGCCGACAGTTCGGTGACGGCCTCCGATGCCGCGCCGGGCAGCGGGAGTTCGAACCAGACCGTCTTGCCCCGGTGGGTGCGGCGCGTGCCCCAGCCCGCCGACAGCAGGCCGACCAGCTGGAGGCCGCGGCCGCCCTCGTCGGTGTCGCGGGCGCGGCGCCGCCGGGGCTGGACCAGGTTCGCGTCCCAGACCTCGCAGACCAGCGTGCGGTCCAGCAGCAGGCGCAGCCGGATCTCGCCCTCCCCGTAGCGCAGGGCGTTGGTGACCAGTTCGCTGACCAGCAGTTCGGTCGTGTCCAGCAGGCCCTCCAGGCCCCAGGCCGGGAGCTTGGCCCGGGCCAGCTCGCGGGCCCGGCCCACCGAGCGGGCCTCGCGCGGCAGTTGCCAGTCGCCGACCGCGTCCAGCGGCAGGCCCTGCACCCGTGCCATGAGCAGGGCGATGTCGTCCTCGCCGTGTCGGGTGTCGAGGGTGTTCAGCACGTGGTCGCAGACGTCCTCCAGCGGCCGGACCGGATCCGCGAGGGCCGCGCGCAGTCCGCGCAGCCCCTCCTCCAGGGGATGGTCGCGGGATTCCACGAGCCCGTCCGTGTAGAGGGCCAGCAGTGCGCCCTCCGGCAGGTCGACCTCGACCTCCTCGAAGGGTTCGCCGCCCACGCCCAGCGGCATCCCGGGCGGCACCTCCAGCAGCAGTGCGGGCCGCGGGACGCCGGCCTCGTCCGGGGGTTCGACCAGCACGGGCGGCATGTGGCCCGCGTTGGCGATCGTGCAGCGCCGCGTCACCGGGTCGTAGACCGCGTACACGCAGGTGGCCAGGTAGACCTCGGAGCGGTCGGCGTCCCGCGAGTGCAGGGCCGCCCGGGAGGCCTGCTGGGAGCCGCCGGGGGCGCCGAGGCCGCGGGCGATCTCGTCGAGCGCGGTCAGTACCTCCGCCGGTTCGAGGTCCAGCAGCGCGAGGGTCCGTACGGCGGTCCGCAGCTCTCCCATGGCCACGGCGGCCCGCAGGCCGCGGCCCATGACGTCGCCGACGACCAGCGCGGTGCGGTGCCCGGGGAGCTCGATGACGTCGAACCAGTCGCCGCCGACCTCGGTGGCCGCGTTGCCGGGGAGGTACCGGCAGGCGATGTCGAGGCCGGCCGCCTCCGGGTCGCCGGGGGGCAGCAGGCTGCGCTGCAGGATCAGCGCCCGCTCGTGCTCGCGCCGGTAGAGACGGGCGTTGTCGATGCACACGGCGGCCCGTGCGGCCAGTTCCACGGCGACCGCGCGGTCCCGTTCGCCGAAGGGTTCGCTGCCCTTGGTCCGGGAGAACTGCGCGAGCCCGACGACCGTGTCGTGGGCGACCATCGGCACGACCAGCGTGGACTGTACGAGGTCCTCCGGTCCGCCGCCCTCGATCAGCCGCGGCCGCGCCGTACGCAGGGCCAGCGCGCCCGGCGACGCGGCCGGGTAGCGGTGGATGTCGCCGACGGAGACCAGTGCGCCGGGACCCGACAGCGGGGCGTCCGAGACGGCGGAGGCGAAGGCCACCCGGCGCAGGGCGGCCGAGGGCGTCCGCGCCGGGCCCTGGCCGGGCAGGCTGGGCACGCCCGGGCCCTGCGGCCGGGCGGGCCGGTCGTCGTCGCCGAGCAGCAGGCCCTGGTAGAGGTCGACGGCAGCCAGGTCGCAGAAGCCGGGGACGGTGACGTCGAGGAGTTCGCGGGCGGTGGTCTCCAGGTCGAGGGAGTTCCCGATGCGGTGCCCGGCCTCGTTGAGGAGGGCCAGGTTGCGCCGGACCCCGGCGGCCTCGCGGGCGGCGAGGTGGCGGCGGGTGACGTCGGTGCCGATCCCGGCGACGCCGATGGGGCGCCCGCTGCCGCCGTGGACGCGGTAGAGGTTGATGGACCAGTGGCGGTTCTCCCGGCTGCGGGGGGTGGCGCCGGTGATCCGCAGATCGGTGACCGAGTCCCCGGTGTCCAGCACCCGGCGCAGGGCTTCGGTCATGCGGTCGGCCTCGTGCGCCGGCAGGTAGTCGTGCACGGTCTTGCCGCGGTGCTCCTCGGCGGCGCCCCCGAAGACGGTGGCGAACCGGCGGTTGGCCCGCTGCACGGTGAGGTCCGTGCCGAAGAGCAGGAAGCCGAAGGGAGATTGGCCGAATATCGCTTGTGAGGCCGCGAGGTCGGATTCGATCCGGCGCAGCGCGCGTACGTCGACGACGACACACAGCGCGGCCCGTTCGGCGGTCTCGGTCTGGGTGGGCATCACATAGATCTCGGCCACACCGTGCGCGCCGTTCCCGCCCGGGATCCGGAAGGGGATCAGGCCCGTCCATTCCTTGCCGTCGAGGATCTCGGCGACCTTGCGGTGCGCGTCGGGACGCAGCTCGGGCGGCATGAAGGCGTCGACCGGGTCGCGTCCCACGGCCTGGGAGGCGCTCAGGCCGAAGAGTTCCTCGGCACGCAGGCTCCATTGGTCGATGAACCCGTCGGGCCCGATCGAGAAGGAAGCGACCTTTATGTAGTCATATATCGAGCCAGGCGGACTGCTGTGCCACAGGGCGTCGTGCCATGTCTCTCGCGGCACGTCGGTCTGATGTGCCTGCGCAGGTATCTCGCTCACGCGACCGTCCCCTCCAGCTCACCGCAACCGGACCGGCCATGACCGAAGTATTCAGCACCACGGCCCCGGACGGCACGGCGTTCACGATCACAGCACGGTCTCGATGATTTCGAGCCATGTCGCGCGATCTCCTCCGAGCCCCTCCCCCTGGCTGCCGCCGGGAGGCGTTCCCGAAAGGTCACACGCCACCGTTCACCTTGTTACTCACCAGGAATAGCCAATTCGAACCACACTGTCTTGCCCGATTTCCCGTGCCGGGTCCCCCAGCGCTGCGAGGAGATGGCGACCAGGTGCAGGCCACGGCCCCCCTCGTCGTCGTGGTTCGCGACCCGTTCGCGGGGCGGATCCGGAAGCGGATCGGAAACCTCCACGAGGAGCGCGGGGCCGCCCGCGGGGCCCCCGACGGCTGGATTGCGCCGTTCCAGGCGGACTCCGATGGGGCCGGAGGCGTACCGCAGGGAATTGGTGACGAGCTCGCTGACCAGCAGGACGGTCACATCGCCGACGGCCTCCAGGCCCCAGTCGTGCAAGGTGCCGCGGACGGCGTGGCGGGCGGTGCGGACGGCGCCGGGCTCGGCGGGGAAGGCCCACTCGGCACACTCACCGTCTGTGTCGATCACGCCGATCACTTCCCGGGCCAGCAGCGACCCCAGTCCGGTTCGTCGGGGACGAAAGGGGGACGAGATAGGGATTAATAGCGACATACCCGATATTCGGGGCGTCGTACCACTCGATCCCCGCCCACCGGCGCACTGTGGCGCAGACGGCCTAGACCGCGAGCGTCACGCGCCCCCGCCACCGTCCTGGCGCAGCCGGCGCCCCGCCTCGGCGACCGCGGGGCGGTCCTGGTCCAGCCAGTCCACCGACTCCAGCTCCTCCGGCCCGAGCCAGCGCAGCTCGTCGTGGTCCTCCAGCGGGGCGGGCACTCCGGAGAGCAGCCTGGCGGTCCACACGTGCAGGACGAGCCCGGGCCGCAGCGGCCACTCCCCCGGGATCCGCTCCAGCGGCTCGGCCTCCACGCCGAGCTCCTCGCGCAGTTCGCGCACCAGCGCGTCGGGGACGGACTCACCCGGTTCGGCCTTCCCGCCCGGCAGCTCCCAGCGTCCGGCGAGCTCGGGCGGTGCGCTGCGGCGGGCGGCCAGCAGGCGCCCCTCATGACAAAGGGCTCCGCCCACGACCACGCGTACCGTCATGGGCGGAGCCTATGTCAGCGTCGCAGGGCGCTGCGACGCTCAGTTCATCGTGGCGGTCTGACCGATCCGCTCGACCCAGTAGAGCTGCTTGTGTCCTCGGTCCTCGAGGCTGTCGGCGACCTTCTGGGCCTCGGCCCGGGTGGCGTACCGGCCCACCCGGTAGCGGTTGCCGTTGTCGTCCTCGCGTATGACCAGCCACGGAAGCAGCGCACCGCTGTCGTTCATTGCGTTTCACCCTCCGCCGACGTATCTGTCCGGGAAACCGCATTGCGCATATGCCCGAGCTTACGCCCGACCTTTACGGAGCGGATACGGTTTTTCACGAAGAGGTACCTCACAGGCGTACGCATCCGGCCACGCGTACGAGTGGGCCGTGCGCGCCGGTCCGAACGGGGCGCACCGGAGGCCGGGGCGGGGCCGCGGCGGCGCCGTGCGGCGGGCATCCGCGCAGGTGGCGCGGAGGAAGCGGCGGGGCGTCCAGCGCGGTCCCGGCCGCAGTGCGCAGGGAGCGGGTCCCGGCATGCGGACCGAACGGTCCGGGGACGCCCGGGGCCGGGACGGCGCAGGCGTCCGCCATCGCGCCGAAACCCGCCGGGTCGCGGGCGTCGCGCCGGGCGCGCGCGAACCCCCGGGCGGCGCCGGGGGGTTCACACTGCGGCGGGAGCGGTCACCTCACCGGGAGGTGGTACGCCAGGCGGTAGCGGTCCGCCGGGACCACCACGTCGGCCGTCTCCACGGCACGGCCGGAGGCGTAGTAGGTGCGGCCGATCACCAGCACCACGTGCCCCGGCACCCCGCCGAGGAGCATGATCTCCTCCGCCAGACCGGGCCGTGCGCCGACCTCCTCGACCACGTTGTCCACGACGACGTCGATCGCGGCCATCCGGTCGACCACTCCGGAGCCGCCCAGCGGCCCTTCCTCCGGCAGCATCACCGGGGTCCGGCCGGTCACGGCCAGCGGTTCCCAGGAGGTCGACAGCATCATCGCCTCCCCCCCGTCGCGGAAGACGTACCGCGTCCGCATCACACGCTCGCCCGGATCGATGCCGAGCCGCTTCGCGATCTCCGCGGGCGCGCCCGTCTGCTCACTGCTCGACTCCCACGTGCCGCGCGCGGCGGCATCCGCCTGCTCCTGCCGGAACGGCGTCGAGGCGCCGCCCGTGCGATAGCCGGCGCGGGCGACCCGCCGCGGGACCGGCTGTTCCCGTACGTACGTGCCGGATCCGGACCGGCCCTCGACCAGTCCCTCCGCCATGAGGACCTTGCGCGCCTCCAGGGCCACGGTGTCGGAGACCCCGTACTCCTCGCGGATGCGTGCCTGAGAGGGGAGCCGGGCGTGCGGGGGCAGAGAACCGTCGACGATCTTCCGTCGCAGGTCCCCGGCCACGCGCAGATAGGCCGGCTGCTCACCGAAAGTCACTGGCCACTCCCATCAGGTTGACAGACAGCTACACCCTGGCAACCGGCGGTTGAAGACTGCAAGCAAGGGCCAGAGTTTCACTCGAAGTGATGAAGCCAGGTCACTCAAACCCGTTACCCTGCGTTACCTCAAGGACGTCACGCCGATTCGGCCGACGGCCCCCCGCCGGTCCCGTCGTCCCGGTCCTCCAGGTCCTCCTGGCTGTCCCGCAGCCACTGCGGAATCACCGTCGAAAGCCCGTACGCACCGCGCAGCGCCTGCTCCGTCTCCATGGACATCGCGGCCAGCGCCCGGTCCCACTGCTTGTCGAACTCCTCCGGCGTCCTGGCCTGCGAGGCGCGCTGCCACTGCGCACGCGCCGCCTCGATCTCCCCCAGCTGCGCCGGAGCGGCCTTCTCCAGCCCCGCCCGGGCCGCCTCCCCCTGGAGGAGCTTCGCCTCGGCGCCCAGCACCGCGTGCACCTCGCGCGCCCATGCCTGGTACGCGGGCAGCGCGTCCTCCACGTCGTCCTCGGGAGGCCGGCTCATGACGAACTCGACGGTGTTGGCGGCCCGCAGGAAGGCCGACTGCTCGGGCTTCAGCATTCCGGCGTCCTTGCGCAGGCTGCCCCGCCACTCCTCGTCGGTGGTACCGATCACGCAGAGCAGCGTCCGGTCCCCCTCGCTCCAGGACCGGCGCGAGGGCGCGTAGTAGAACATCTCCGCGTACTCGGGCAGCGCCCACGTGTCCATCGCGTACTCGTCCTGGGCCTTCCAGCAGGCGTCCTCGGACGCGCGGCCGGCCTCGCCCGGCCCGGGAACGTCCGGCGCCTCCAGCACCTTGGACGCGGTGACCTCACCGTGGTGCACCTGCGCGCAGTCGATCCGGTACGTCACGGGCCGCTCGTCGATCAGGTCCCCGCCGGGAACGTTGAAGCAGTCGCCCGCCCGGAGGTCGTCGAGGTCCGTGAGCTCGCCCTCGACGTCGGAGAACTCGCTCAGCGACTCGAACCGGTCGTCGGCGGCGCCCAGGACCCGCTCGGCGGTGAACACCAGCGCGCCGGTCATCACCACGGACACCACCAGGCCCACGATCGCCAGGGCCTTGCCCCGGTCCCCCCGCTTCGCGATCTGCACGAGGGCCGCGATGCCGAAGGCTATGCCGAGCGGCGGGAGGCACAGCAGCCCGGACAGCAGCGAGGCGAGTGCGAAGCCGTTGAGCGCCGGCGGCTGCTGGCCGTGACCGGGTGGCGGACCCCATCCCCATCCCTGCTGCGGGGGCGGCGGGGGCCAGGAGTGGCCCGGTCCGGGAGGAGGACTCGGCGGGGTGCTCACGGGGGCGGACTCCATCGCAGGGCGGCATCGCGGGGCGCGCCGCGGAAGGCGCGAACGAATGCGCGAAATAGTACGCAGCCGGGGCCCCCGGCCGGCCGGTCGCCCCCACGGTCGCGCCCGGCCCGGCCGGCGCCCGCGGCTCCTGCGCCGTGGTGCGTGACGCCGACCCCGGTAACGATCACCGACGCGTAACATCCGTGCCGTACACCGGCCATGACCGAGCAGAGGTGTTCCACACATGACGCACGCACTCCCCGGCTACATCTGTTCCGAGGACGGCACCCGCGCGGACGTCCGGACCGCGCCCTGGGCGTGCCCGGTCTGCGGCGGACCCTGGGACCTCGATTTCACGCCGGACCCGGCCGCGGCACTGGAACCGGCCGCGGGACCGAACTCGCTGTGGCGGTACGGGTCCGTGCTGCCGCTGCCCGGGGCGTTCTCCGTATCGCTGGCCGAGGGGCACACCCCGCTGGTCCCGCTGGCGGAGCGGATCCACGCCAAGCTCGACTTCCTGATGCCCACGCGGTCCTTCAAGGACCGGGGCGCGGTGATGCTCGTGGAGCTCGCCCGGCGGCTCGCGCCGCAGCGGGTCGTGGCGGACAGCAGCGGCAACGCCGGGACGGCGGTGGCCGCGTACTGCGCGCGGGCCGGACTGGCCTGCGAAATCTTCGTACCCGAGGGCACGTTGGAGAAGAAGACGGCCCGGATGCGGTCGCACGGCGCGGACGTCCGGGTGGTCCCCGGTGGCCGCGAGGCCGCCTCGGAGGCAGCCCGGGCCGCGGCGGACGCGCCCGGGGTCTTCTACGCGAGTCACGTGTTCAACCCGTACTTCCTGCACGGGACCAAGACGTACGTGTACGAGGTGTGGGAGGAGCTGGGCGGCCGGCTCCCGGAGACCCTGGTGGTTCCCGTGGGCAACGGCACCCTGCTGCTCGGGGCCGCCCTGGCCGTGGAGGAACTGGCCCGGCGCGGGGTCAGGCCGCCGACGCTGATCGCGGTCCAGGCGGAGGCGGTGTCCCCGCTGGCGCAGGCCTTCGCGGCGGGCGCCGAGGAAGCCGCCCCGGTGGAACAGCGGCCGACCCTGGCCGAGGGGATCGCGATCCCGGCACCGCCCCGCGCCCGCCAGATCCTGGCGGCGGTCCGCAAGTCCGGCGGCACCGTCCTGACCGTCCCGGACGACCGGCTGCAGGAGGCCCAGCGGGACCTGGCCCGCCGCGGCCTCTCCGTGGAGCCGACGGCGGCGGCCTGCTGGGCCGCGGTGGGCCCGTCGGCGCCCGGGGATCCCCTGCAGGGCCGCACCGCCGTGATCCCCCTGTGCGGCGCGGGCGGATAGACGACGGGCGGACGTGGGCGGACGTGGGCGGACGTGGGCGGACGTGGGCGGGGGCAGGCGAAGGCGGGCGGAGGCGGGCGGCGCCGCACCCGCGCCCCGTCCCACGTCCATGTCGGAATTCCGCGAGACCGAACGCACCCGGTCTGGTGAACTGACCCCATGACCACCCATGTTGATCTCGCCGCCAAGGCCGCCGCGTTCGCGGCCCTGCACACCCCCGCCGCACCGCTCGCCCTCGCCAACGCCTGGGACGTGGCAAGCGCCCGCATCGTCGCGGCCGCCGGCGCCCCCGCCGTCGCCACCACCAGCGCCGGCGTCGCCTGGTCCCTCGGCTCCCCCGACGGCGACGCGCTCGCCCGGGACCGCGCCCTCGACCTGGTCGCCCGCGTGGTCGCCGCCGTCCCCGCCGTGCCCGTCACCGCCGACATCGAGGGCGGCTTCGGCGCCGACCCGGCCGCCGTGGGCGAGACCGTGACCGGGGTCCTCGACGCCGGCGCGGTCGGCATCAACATCGAGGACGGCCACCGCGACCCCGCCGAGCAGATCGAGCGCCTGGCCGCGGCCCGCGCCGCGGCCGACGCCGCCGGGGTCCCGCTCTACATCAACGCCCGCATCGACACCTACCTCCGGGGCTTCGGCGAGGACGCCACCCGCCTGGACGACACCCTCGCCCGCGCCGCCGCGTACCTGCGGGCCGGAGCCACCGGCGTCTTCGTGCCCGGTGTCCTCGACCCGGCCACCGTCGCCGAGCTCGCCAAGGGCATCGACGCGCCCCTCAACATCCTGCTCGGCCCGGACGCCCCGGCCGTGGCCGCCTTCGGCGCCCTCGGCGTCTCCCGCGTCAGCCTCGGCTCCTGGGTCGCCGAAGCCGCGTACGCCGTGGTCCGGCGCGCCGCCGAAGAGCTGATCTCGCAGGGCACCTACGGGGCGCTCGCGCACTCCCTCCCCTACGGCGAGCTGAACGACCTGCTCAAGGGTTGAGACATCCGGAAGCGTGCATGGGCCAACCACCTTAGGATCCGAGCATGAGCACCTCAACGCCGGTCGACGGCAAGGCCTCCGGGCCGGCCACCACCGCCCGCGGCAGGATCCCG
This sequence comes from Streptomyces sp. NPDC030021, assembly GCF_055574035.1. Classification (NCBI taxonomy): domain Bacteria; kingdom Bacillati; phylum Actinomycetota; class Actinomycetes; order Kitasatosporales; family Streptomycetaceae; genus Streptomyces; species Streptomyces sp. NPDC030021. The sequence goes on along the minus strand of NZ_JBVIAH010000014.1, from coordinate 141,513 downwards.
GGCGCGGTCTGGGCCGCCCTCGCCGTCGTCTACGTCGTCTGGGGCTCGACCTACCTCGGCATCCGGATCGTCGTCGAGACCATGCCGCCCTTCCTCTCCGCCGGAGCCCGGTTCATCACCGCCGGCCTGCTGCTGTCCGCCGTCGTCGCCTGGCGGTACGGTCCGGCCGCACTGCGGGCCACCCGCGCGCAGCTCGGCTCGGCGGCCCTGGTCGGGCTGCTCCTGATCCTCGGCGGGAACGGCCTGGTGGTCCTCGCCGAGACCTCGGTGCCGTCGGGCCTCGCCGCGCTGCTGGTGGCGGCGGTGCCGATGTGGGTGGTGGTGCTCCGGACGAGCACCGGGGACCGGCCCCCGCTGCGCACCCTGGCCGGGGTGCTGTTGGGTCTCGCCGGGCTCGCGGTGCTGACCGGCCCGGGGCTCAGCGGCGAGGTGCGGCTGTCGGGGGTGCTGCTGGTCGTGGTGGCCTCGGTGCTGTGGTCGCTGGGCTCGTTCTCGGCGCCGCGGCTGAAGCTGCCGGCCAACCCCTTCACCGGCAGCGCCTACCAGATGTTCGCGGGCGGGGTCGCCGCCGTGGTCGTGGGCCTGCTGCGCGGCGAGCACCGCGGCCTGGACCCCGCGGCGTTCTCCACCGCCTCCTGGCTGGCCCTCGGCTATCTGACGGTGGTCGGCTCGCTCGTCGGTTTCACGGCGTACGTGTGGCTGCTCCAGGCCGCGCCGCTGTCGCTGGTGTCCACGTACGCGTACGTCAATCCGGTCGTGGCCGTGGCGCTCGGCACGCTGATCCTCGACGAGGCCCTGACCTGGCCGATCCTGGTCGGCGGGGCGATCGTCGTGGCGGCGGTGGGCGTGATCGTCAGTACCGAGCGAAGGACGTAGCAGCGGTGGCGGCGCGGGCGCACTCAGCCCCGCGCGGCCCGCTCGTACAGGGCTTTCGCGTGCTCGTCGAAGAGCGCGGCCGTGGAGTCCACGTCCGTGTCCCCGCCGCTGAGCACCCCGATCAGGTGCCCGGCCCGGTCCGGCCCGCCCCGGTCCGCGATCCAGGGGCTTCCGCTGGTCCCCGTCCAGAACCCGGCGCAGCTCATGTAGAGCATGTCGGGGTCGTCCTCGTCGTGGCGGGTCTGGGTGGTGCAGGAGACGGGCTTGTTCTGCGGGTTGTGCTCGGACTCCGGGTAGCCGACGACGGTCACGTCCCGCTCGTACCCCGAGGTCCACTCGGGCTTCGGGGCCTCGGCGCCGCCGCCGACCGCGTCCTGGATGCTGCGCCCGTCCTCGTCCGGCTCGATGGTGAGGAAGGCGAAGTCGGCGGTGTCCTCGCCCCATTTCGTCCAGCGGTCGTCCACGTGGATCGACCTGACCTTCCACACCCCCAGCGGCTGGGTGCCGGCGCCCTCGCCGGAGAAGGCCGGGGCGAAGGAGAGCTCGCCGATGGCCAGCCCGTCGTGGGCCACCTCGCCCGGCTGCCCGTCCTCGCCCGCGGGGGCCACGCAGTGCGCGGCGGTGGCGACGACGTTGCCCTCGGGACTGTCGACGACGCTCGCCGTGCACCAGTGCTCGCCGCCCGCCATGAGTACGCCGACGGTGGGGAAGGGGAGCACCGGAAGCTCGCCGGGCACTTCGAGGAACGCGACGGCGAACACCGCCGCGATCCCCGCCGCGGCGGCCGCCGAGGCCCCCTTCACCACCGTGCTCATCGCACGCCGGGATCGGGTGTCGGTCCCTTCATCACCTTGCTGATCCACTCCAGGGAGCCCTCCCTCATGCCGCGCACGTACGACTTTCCGTTGTGCTCACCATCCTGGATCACCTGCAGCGAGGTGTGCACGGGGCCCTTCCCGAAGTCGTTCATGAACTTCTCGGCCTTGTCGCGGCCGCTCTCCGCGGTACCGATCTGGAAGTTGATGTAGACGTCCGGACCGCCCGCCGCGATCAGCTTCGCGGCGAGCTTTTCCGGGTTGTCGGCGTCCATGGCCTGCGTGTTCCCCTGCCACAGCGGGGAGTCGGGGACGATGTCGACGCCGCTCGCGATGGCCGCCTTGAACTGGTCGGGGTGCTTGAGGACGTGCTTGAAGGCGCCGAATCCGCCCGCGGAGGAGCCCATGAAGGCCCAGCCGTCGCGGGAGGTGAAGGTGCGGAAATTGGCCTTCGTGAAATCCGGGATGTCTTCGACCATCCAGGTGCCCATCTTGGGCTGGCCGGGGATGTCCGAGGCGTCGAAGTGGTGTTTGGTGTCGGCGTTGTGCACCGGCATGATCAGGATGAAGGGCAGGCTGGTGCCGGCCTTGGCCCCGTCGCTCACGGCCTTCTGGAGGCCGAGGCCGGGACCCGTACCCCAGTAGTTGGTGGGGTAGCCGCGGCCGCCGGGCAGGGAGATCAGGACCGGGAAGCCGCTCTTGGCGTACCTCGGGTCGTCGTACTCCTTGGGCACCCACACCCACACGTCACCCGTGAAGCCGGACTTCTTGCCGGTGAGGGTGGTGCGGCCGATCTGGGTGCCGTCCGGCAGCCGGGAGGTACGGACGAACGAGGCCTTCGGCCCGGTCGGCATCTGCACCTCGGGCGGCACCGCGGGCGGCAGCTCGGCGGCCGCGCCGGCCTTCTCCTGGGTCTGGCCGAAGGAGACAGGATCCCCTATGTCCGAGAAGAGGCCGTACTTGTACGCTGCCGTTCCGCCCCCGGCGAGGGTGAGCGCGAGCCCGCTGCTGATCAGGATCAGGCGCAGGCGATGGGGGCGACGGCCGCCCTCGGTCACAGGGCTGCCGTCGCCTTGCTGGTCTTGCTGCACGGTTTTTGTCCCGTTCCTTCTCCGGCGCCCACCAGGAGCGCGGGTCGGACCGATCGGTCCCCCTTACACCCTTTACAGAGGTATGAACGACGGGATGGGTTGCCTGGGACGGGGGTGACGTGGCGAGCACCACGCGGCCGGCCGGGACGCGCGGCCGGCCCGGTCAGCCGGCTTCGGGCTTGGGCCCCTTCAGGACCTTGCTGACCCACTCCAGGGAGCCTTCCTTCATGCCCCGGACGTAGTGCCAGCCGTTGTGCTCACCGTTCTGAATGTCGCGGATGGTCATCTTGATCGGTCCCTTGCCGAACTGCTGCTGGAACTTCGTCATCCGCTCCTTCCCGCTCTCCTTGGTGCCGATCTGGAAGTTGATGTAGACCTCGGGGCCCTTGGCGTCGATCAGCTTCTGGGCGAGCTTCTCCGGGTTGTTCGCGTCCATCTCGGCCTGGTGGCCCTTCCAGAGCGGGGAGTCCGGGACGATCTCGCCGCCGCTGGCGATCACGGCCTTGAACCGGTCCGGGTACTGCAGGACGGTCTTCATGCCGACGAAGGCTCCGGAGGAGGAGCCCATGAAGGCCCAGCCGTCACGGGACTTGTACGTACGGAAGTTGGCCTTGACGAAGTCCGGGATGTCCTCGGCGATCCACGTGCCCATCTTGGCCTGGCCGGGGATGTCGGAGCCGTCGTAGTAGTACTTGGCGTCCGGGTTGAGCACCGGCATGATCACGACGAACGGCAGGCTGGTACCGGCCTTGGCGCCGTCGCTGACGGCCTTCTGGAGGCCGAGGCTGCGGTCGGCCCAGTAGTTGTCCGGGTAGCCGTTGCCGCCGGGGAGCGCGATGAGGACCGGGAAGCCGCTCTTGGCGTACTTGGGGTCGTCGTACTCCTTGGGCGCCCACACCCATACGTCACCCGTGAACCCGGACTTCGCGCCGGCGAGGCGGGTCTTGGCGATGATCGTGCCGTCGTCGAGCTTGGTGGTCTGCTTGAAGCCGGACTTGGGGCCGGCCGGCAGAGCCACGTCCGGGTCGCCGGAGGGTGTGGCGGCGGCCGCCGGGGCGCTGGGGTCCGGCTTGCCCGTGGCCGGGGGCGGGGTGTTCTTCCCGAAGTTCACGTCCTCGCCGTTGCCGGAGAACCAGTCGAGCTTCCAGGCGGCGAAACCGCCGCCGCCGAGCAGGAGCGCGAGGGCGACCGTCGCGCTGATCCATATTCGGCGCCGGGAGCGCTTCGGCTCCGGGGTCCGGGCGGGGGCGGGCTGCTCGCCGTACGGCTGGTGCTGCTGCGGCGGCGGGCCCGGGTACCCGGGGAAGTCCTGGTGCCCCTGGTACTGCTCCTGGGGCGGGTACTCCTGGTACGACGGCTGCTCATCAGGCCGCGGGCGCTGCGGGTACTGGTGCACGAACTTCGCTCCGAACGGTCATGACTGCCCCCGAGGGCAGAACGGCTGGGCATCCCCTAGTTCTGATGTGCGAAACCCCCGCACAGTTCCAAAACAGAGCAAAATCATGCCAGGGATCTCGGCCGGCCGGCCGTCTCAGCGCTGGGCGTCGAGGGCCGCCGCGCACCGCCCGAGCAGCTGGATCAGCAACTCCCGTTCCTCGCGGGTGAATGCGGCGGCGAGCGCCCGCTCCACCCGCACCGCGCCGGAGTCCGCCAGCTCCATCGCCGTGCGCCCCTCGTCCGTGAGCCGGGTCTCCAGCACGTTGCCGTGCAGCTCGTGCGGGGTCCGCTCGACGAACCCGCGCTCCTGGAGGTTCTTCAGCACCGTGTTCATGGTCGGCGGCGTCACCCCGCACAGGCGGGCGAGCCCGGCCGCGGAGATGCCGGGCTTCTCGGCCAGCCAGAGCAGCACGGCGTACTGCGGAACCGTCACCGCGGCCGGCTTGCACGCCGCGCTCTTCGCCGCGAGAAGCGCCTGCTCAGCACGCTTGAGATGGGACCCGATGCGCTCCTCGGGGGCCATGGAGGTCATACCCGCATCCTACGGCCACCCTTGCAGACATTAGAGCTCTCACATACCTTCGTCTTCACCCGTTCAGTAGAGGACACCCATGAAGACGACCTCATTCCTGCCCGCCCCCCTGGCTTCCGCCCTCACCCCCGCCGTGACCGCAGCCATGGCCATGGCCATGACCCTCACCCTGGGAGCGGCCCCGGCGCAGGCGCACACCCCGGCGGGCGACGCCCGGATATCCACGGCCTTCGTCCTGCCCGGCGGGAAGGTCTACCCGGAGGGCATCGCCACCGACCCCCGCACCCACACCGTCTACGTCGGCTCGTACGCGGACGGCACCGTCTACCGGGCCCGTCCCGGCCGGCCCGAGGCCGAGGTGTTCCTGCCTTCCGGCACCGACGGCCGCCGCACGGCGAACGGCCTGCGCGTCGACGCCCTCGGCCGCCTGTGGGTCACCGACTCCACCGCGGGCGTGGCGGTCTACGACACCACCAGCGGGTCCCGCCTGGCCCACTTCGAGGTCGCCGGGGGAGCCGGAGCCCCTGCCCACTTCGTCAATGACCTGGCCCTCACCCCGGACGGCACCGCGTACCTCACGGACAGCGTCCGCGGCGTGATCTACCGCGTGACCCCGGAGCAGCTGGCCGCCGGGAGCGGCGCCCTGACCGAGGCCTACGACCTCTCCCCGGCCCTGCGCCCCCGGCCGGCGGGCGGCTTCAGCCTCAACGGCATCGTCGCCGACCGGGCGGGCCGTTACCTCCTCACCGTCGACATGCCGGAGGGCGACCTCTACCGCGTCGACCTGCGCACCGGCGCCGTCCGTCGCGTCGACCTCGGCGGCGGCGACCTGAAGGCCGCCGACGGCCTCGACCTCTCCCCCGACGGCACCCTGCGCGTGGCGCACAACGCCACCAACACGCTGACCCGCTGGCAGGTCCGCGCGGACGGCACCCGCGCCCGCCTGACCCGCACGATCACGGACCCGTCCCTGCAGATCCCCACGACCCTCGCGCACACCCCGGGCCGCACGCTGGTGGTCCGCTCCCAGTTCGACAAGGGCGGCCCCATGTCCCCGGGCTCGGGCACCCCCACCACGTTCACGGTCGCCGCGGTCCGCGGCCTGTGACCGGCGTCAGTACCGCTTGAGCGTGATGGCGGTGGCGGCCCGGTGGATCGGCTCGACGGCCTTGGCCATGAGCCGGTCCCTGCCCGGGAGGCGGCCCAGCAGCGACAGCACCGCCATGGACATCCGTACCTGCCCGGCGCTGCGCAGCACCATCCGCTTGATGTTGGCGGGCCCGAGCTTCTGGTTCCGCTCGACGAACGGCCGCATCTCCCGCTCGTACGCGGCCAGCGCGGCGGAGTACCGGCCGCCGGCCGCCGCCAGCTCGCCGGCCAGGACGTACGCGCCGACCAGCGCGAGGCTGGTGCCCTGCCCCGATGCGGGCGAGGCGCAGTAGGCGGCGTCGCCGAGCAGCACCACCCGGCCGGCCGACCAGCGGTCCATCCGGACCTGGCTGAGCGAGTCGAAGTAGAAGTCCGCGGCTCCGTCCATGCCGTCGAGCAGCCGGGGCACCTCCCAGCCCTCGGCGGCGTAGGCCTCGGCGAGCAGCCGCTGCTGCCGGGCCCGGTCGCGCCGGTCGTACTCCAGCGGCCCGGAGGCGAAGAGGAACATGGCCTTGGCACCGTCGTCCCGGGCCGTGCTGTAGGTGAGCGCGGTGCGGCCGGGGCCCACGTAGGTGAGCTCCCACCGGTCGAGCCCGAGGTGGTTGGGCACGCTGAAGACGCAGACGTAGTGGCCGAGGTCGTGGACGAATCGCTCCTCGTCGCCGAACACCAGCGCGCGGGTGGCGGAGTGCAGCCCGTCCGCGCCGACGACGAGGTCGTAGTCCTCCACGCGCCCGCTCTCGAAGGTCACCGTCGCGTGCGCCTCGCCGTTGTCGACGGCGGCGACGGCGTCGCCGAAGAGGTACTCGACCTCCCCCTCGGCCGACTCGTGGAGCAGCCGGTTCAGGTCGCCGCGCAGGATCTCGGCGTCCTCGTCCTGCCGGCCGCCGAAGGTGTCCCCGTCCATGCTCGCCACGCGCTTGCCGGCGGCGTTGACGATCGAGCCGCCCCGTACGTCCGTACGCAGCTTGCGGATCTCCTCCCGCAGCCCCATGCGGGTCACCACGTCCAGGGCCGCTCCCCGGATGTCGACCTTGTAGCCGCCGTCGCGGATCGCGGGGGCCCGCTCGACCACGGTCGGCCGGAAACCGTGCGCGCGGAGCCAGTAGGCCAGCGCGGTACCGGCAATTCCGGCTCCGGATATCAGGACCCTTGCGTTCGTCATCGTGGTGGCACTCTCCTTGCGTCGCAGGCAGGGCGTGTGATCACCAGATCGTGCCAACCCTGCGGCGCGCGGACCAGACGTACCGTCAAGTAATCTTCAGCGAGGCCGAGTTGCGCCATTCTTGGCGTTCCGGCGGGCCCGCGAGTCGGCGAGTATGTACGGCACCGCGGGCAGCAGCAGGACCGGCGCGACCCACAGCGGGAGCGTGAACAGCACCCCGTCCCCGGTCAGCCACTTGGTGAGGATCATCACGGGCAGACCGACCGCGAAGGAGAGCAGCCAGTGCTGGTGCATGGGCATGCTGCCCCGCCGCAGCTCCCAGGCGACCGTGATCGAGCCGATGGCCGCCCAGAAGGCGAGGTAGTCGGCGGTCACGGGCAGTTGGGCGGTCCACCGGATCAGGTGCGAGAAGACCGGCAGGCAGCCGAGGACGAAGCAGGCCATGGCCATCGTGCGCAGGGCCCGCCGGGCGAACGGGGCACGCTCGCGCGCCCAGGCCGCGGCGAAGGCCCGTACGTCCGGGCCGACGACGTCCTGCGCGGTGCGCCCGGCGGCCTCCGCGTCCTCCAGGTGTGCGGAGAGCTCGTCCAGCATCTCCCGCATGGCCGCTTCGCCGACGCCGCGGTACTCCCAGTTGCTGCGGCAGGCGGCGAGTATCTGCTCGTTCGTCATGGTGCGTCTTCCCCCGTGGGTTGCGTACCGGCGCTCAGGATCCGGCCGACGGGGCCGGCGAAGGCCTGCCAGTCGGCCCGCCCCCCGGTCAGCTCGGCGCGCCCGGCCTCGGTCGGTCGGTAGTACTTGCGCGGGGCGCCGCCGCTGGGGGACGGGGCACGGTACGAGGAGATGAGCCCCGCCCGCTCCATCCGCGCGAGCAGCGGATAGATGCTGCCGTCACTGACGAGGTCGAGCCCGCCTTCGGCGAGGGCTTCGGCGAACTCGAAGCCGTAGCGGGGCCGTTCGGCGATGAGGGACAGCAGACAGAGGTCGAGCACTCCGCGCAGGAGCTGACTGCGCCGTTGGTCTGCGGTCGCGGCCGGCTTCTTTGTCATGCGGTACAAGATAGTCACCGACTCCCTTGCACCGCAAGACAATCAGGTCCCCTAGGACGGCCTGCGGGCCGTTCCCAGCCGCGTCTGCTCCTCCTCGACGATCCGGCGGGCCATCGCGACGTCCGACACGTCGACCGCGTCCGGTGTGGACTCGGCGACGGCGCTGCGCCGTGCGTACGCGTCGAACAGGCGGCTCTTGTTCTTCAGGATCCGCACCATCCGCTCGTCGACGCCGCGCGTGGCGAGCAGCCGGTGCACCCGGACCGGACGCACCTGCCCCATCCGGTGGGCCCGTGCCACCGCCTGATTCTCGATGGTCGGCTTGACCTGGGGCTCGCAGATGATCACGACGGAGGCCGCCTGCATGTTGAGTCCCACGCCCGCCGCCTCGATCTGCGCCACCAGCACCGCGTGACCCGGCGCGGCGGCGAACTCGTCCACCACCTGCTGGCGGCGGGCGGGCGGCACGTTCCCCGAGAGCGGACCGAGCACCTGGCCGGCGCCGGGACCGGGCGCGGCCTCCAGGGAGTCCTTCACCACCCCCAGGACATCCCTGAAGTTGGAGAACACCACCACCTTCAGCCCGTTCTCGGCGGCGTCCTCGACGATCTCGCGCAGCCGGTTCAGCTTCGCCGACTTCTCGGGGTGCGCGTACGCCGCCCTGCGCATCGCCATGAAGTTGCCGGAGCGCACGGCCTCGCGGTAGGCGGCCTCGTCGGAGGCGCTCAGCTCCTCCCACTCGTCCGTGTGCTGGAGCGCGGGCAGTTCGGTCAGGACGTCCTGCTGATTGCGGCGCAGATAGACCGGGGCGACCGCCTTCCGGAAGGCCTTGGAGCCGGCCACGCCGTCCCGGTCACCGACGGCCGCGGCCAGATCGGGCTGGAGGATGTTCACCAGGCTGCGGAACTCGGAGACCCGGTTCTCCATCGGGGTCCCGGTCATGAACAGAACGCGGTCGCAGCGCCCGGACCATTCGGTCACGGCCTGCGCGCGCCGGGTCTTCGGATTCTTCACGTAGTGCGCCTCGTCCACCACCAGCATCCCGATCTCGCCCCCTCCGGGCGTGGGAAATCCGCGCAAGGCGTCGAAGGTGGTCACCGCGACCCCGCCCCGGCCCTTCCAGTCGGCGAACGCCTCGTGCCGGTCGGGGCCGTGCAGGCACATCACGCGCAGCTTGCTGCGGGCCTCGATCTCACGCGTCCAGTTGATCAGGACGCTGGCCGGGCAGACGACCATGAAGTGGCTCTGGCCTTCGGCAGCGAGGTGGGACAGGGCGGCGATGGCCTGGATGGTCTTCCCGAGCCCCATCTCGTCCCCGAGGATCACCTTGCGCTGCGCCAGCGCGAAACGCGCCCCGAAGGACTGGTAGCCGCGCAGCGACACCCTGCGGTGCGTGTCGTCGAGCTGCTGGCGGCGGACCCGCTCGGCGACCTCGTCGGGCAGGAACCCTTCGGCGGCGGCCGCGTCGGGGCTGCGGCCGGCGATCTCCGCGAGGAGGCTGTAGTACTCGGCGGACCTCAGCTCGAAATCGACCCAGGCCGCCACCTCGGTCGAGGGACCGCGCAGCAGATCCACCGAAGCCTGCGCGAGCAGCTCGGGCACCGCGCCCTGCGCCGCTTCCTCGGTCAGGCCGCGGACCTCGGCGACGGCGCCGAGCGCCCGGTCCCGCTTGGCCTGCCCCGCCAGCAGCATCCGCAGCCGCCCGGCGGCCGGCCTGGCCTCGGCGAGCAGCGGGCCGAGCCGCTCCGCGAGCACCGCGGCCGCGTCGAGGGCGCGCTGCGCGTCGGGGCCCGCCTCCACCAGTACGTGCAGGGCCATGACGAGCGCGGTGGTCCGGGGCTCCGGCCGGTCCACGTCGATGTGGACGGCGATGGTCTCCCGGACGGCGTCGGAGATCTGGCGTGCCGCCGCGATGACCTGATCGGCGGTCCGCTGCCCCACACCGGGGATCTGGCGCAGCCGGTACGACCCGGCGTCGAGCACCTGCCCGACCGAGCGCAGCCCGCTCCGCTCGACCTCCCCGAGCCTCAGCCGGCCCTCGGTGACCTCCTTCAGCCGGGCCACGGGGATGGCCTCCAGGGCCTGTTCCGCCGCCGCGTCGTGGATCGGCTTCAGGGCCTCCCGGACGGCGTCGACGGCCTGCCGGTGGTCACCGACCACCGCCTGCGCGGCCTCGTACAGCCGCTCTCCCCCGGCGACCGCCGCCCGCTCCCTGCGCCCCATCCGGCCCCGGCCTCTCTCTCCGTGTGCCCGCATCCTCCCACCGCCGTCCCGCAACGCCGAAAGCGCCGGTACCGGCCGGATGCGACGGTGACCGGTCGCCGCGACCACCGGGATGGTCGGAGCAACCGGTCACCGTCGGGCGTCACTCGCCCAGGAGCCGGGCGGTGCGGGCGTCGAGCTCCTCGCGGACCATGCGGGCGTGCTCGGTGCGCGCCTTGTAGTGGTCGTGACCCAGCCGGGCCTTGTCCTCCTCGGCCCACACCTCCGCCGCGTACTGCCGGACCTCGTGGTCGATGGCGTCGACCCGGCGCTGCGCCTCCTGGTCCTCCAGGTGCATGCGCTTGTTGGCCTCGCGCCGCTCGGCGAGCCTGCGGTCGTACTCGGACGGGCCGCTCATCAGCTTGGCGAGCACCGGCATGGCGTCGACCAGCAGCAGCACGGCGTGCAGCAGGAACATCATGAAGAGCGCGAATCCGTCGGACCAGGCCACCGTGGACAGCGCGTCGGCGCGCAGCAGCAGTCCGTCGTGCTGCTGCGACTTCTGCCGGTCGGCGACCTTGGCGTCGATCGCCTCCTTGACGTCCGCGCGGTAGGAGGTGCCGGTCCTGATCAGCTCCTCGGACAGGAGGTTGCCCTTGCCGACGAGCTCGGCGCGCTTCGCCTCGTACTCGGCGATCTTGCCCGTGGCCTTGTACGTGCCGGTGTCGGCGCGGGCGCGCTCACAGGTCTCGGTGGTGTCCCAGCCGTTGCCGCGCCAGATCCAGCGGTCCTTGGCGCACTCGCGGCGCTCGGTCTCCAGTTTCCCGCCGAGGGTGTCGTTGTAGGTCTTGATCTGCTCGTCGAGGCGGGCGGTGGCGGCGGTGTTGTCGGCGATGTCCTCCTTGATCGAGGCCGGCGCGCCCGGCACCGTCAGATGGAAGTCGCCGCACTCGTCGCGGTTCGTCGTGTCCTGGCCGTCGAGGGGGTTGCAGGCGGTGAGGTCACCCCGGAAGTCGGCGAGGTCGCGCTCCCTGCTGACCGCCATCTCCTGGCGTATTTCCCGGTCGAAGATCTGGAACAGCAGCGGCTCGGCGATGGTGAGCCCGAGCACCACGGAGAGGAACAGCCGGGGCACCAGCATGCGGACCGCCCGACCGCCGGTGTAGCCGTGGGTGCTGGAGACCAGCCAGCTGTCCAGGGCCAGCACGATCCACGCCCACACCACGCCGACGACGACGGCCACCGCGACCGGCGTGCCCTCGCGGATCGTGGAGATGGCCATGGCCATGGAGGCGCCGCCGAGCAGCGCGGTGTTGAGGACGATGGCTCCGTACCACGTGTAGCGGGCGCGCTCGGCGCTCTCGCGGTCGAGGATCTCCTCGCGGATGCCGATCAGACGGCGCAGGAGCACGGCGGGGCCGCGGCCGCCCCAGGCCCGGTGGGCGCGGTGGGCGGGCCGGGTCTCGGCCGCCCATGCGTCGTACTCCTCCTCGGGCGGGCGTACGGGGGTGTCAGCGGCCACGCTCCTCCCTCCCCGCTTCACCGAGGTCGTCGTCGGCGATCAGGGGGCGGCGCGCGGAGCGGGCGCCGTCGTCGTCGCCTGCGCCGTCGCGGTCCCGGTCGGTGCCGCCGTCGCGGGCGGACCGGCCGGTGCGCTCGCCCCCGTCGCGGTACCGGTCGTCCGTGTACCGGTCGTCCCCGTACGGATCGTCGCGCCGGCCGTACTCCTGTCCGTACTCCGGGCCGTACTTCTCCTTCCCGTACGGGTCCTCCTCGTCGTACGACCGGCGGCGCTCGTCGGAGCGGTCCCCGGACGACGCGCCGGTGCCCTCCTTCAGCTGCGGGGTGTCGGCGGCGCCAGCCACCTGCGCGGCTGCGGGCGGGTCCTGGTCGAGGAGGCTCTGCCCGGTGCTGAGGCGCTCGACGAAGGCACGCGCGTCGAGCGGCGCGTTGTCGAGGAGGCCGCGGTTGATCAGCTGGCGGCTCAGTTCCTGGTTGATGTTGTCGCGCCGGTCGGCCCGGTGACGCCGCTCGGCCCGGTCGGCCAGCACGTCCTCGCGCTGGTCCGCCCGCTGCCGCAGCCGGTCGTCGCGGTCCGCGGTCCGCTGCTCGCGCTGCTCCTCCCGGGCGGCGTCGAGCGCGGCGCGCTGATCCTGGCGGTCGACCTCACGGTGGCGGTCCTCGCGCTCCAGGCTGTAGCGGAGGTCCTCCCGTTCGGCATGGCGCCGCCGTTCGGCGTTCTCCCAGTGGCGCTCCTCGTCCTCGCGCTGCCGCTCGCGCCGCAGCCGGTCGGTCTCGCGCTGCCGCTCGGACAGGTCGGAGTACCCGATCTCGCCCCGGCGCTGGGCGAGGATGTCGGTGTTGGCCGGGTCGGTGCCGAAGTCTTCGAGGTCCTTGAGCGCCTCCGTGCGCTCGAACTCGTTGTCCTTGCGCTTGAGGTTGTGGGTGTAGTGCTGGTCCTCGGCGTCGGTCCGCTGGGTGTACGACCGCCGGAGGTCCTCCAGTTCCTGCTGGTGCCGCATTTCGAGCGACTTGCGCTCGGCTTCCATCGCCTTGCGTTCCTTCTCCCGCTCGTGCTCCATCTGCTCGCGTTCGCGGCGCACGGCCTCCTTCACGCGGTCGTGCTCGCGTTCGCGCCGCTCCTCGTCGGCACGGCGCTGCTGGTCGGCGAACTCCTGCGGGGTGAGCACGGTCAGGTACGGGTCGCCGACGGAGAGCCCGGCGATCCGCGGCGGTTCCATCTCCAGGTACGAGATCAGGCGCGCGGTCAGCCGCCGGGACACCTCCTTGCCCGCTTCGAGCGGCCACTCCTGGGTGACGTCGGCGAGTCCGGGCAGCGCCCGGAGATACCCGAGCAGCCGGGACTCCACGTCGACGACGCCTTCGCGGACGACGGCCACGGGGTCGGTGACCGTGCAGTGGAAGGCGACCTGGACGGTGAAGCCGTCGGTCTCGGCGGACGGTACGTCGGTGCCGACGGTGACGGGCACGGCGGTGCGGCAGTCGACGACCGTGACCGAGCCGGCGTTCAGGACGGTCTCGTCGCCGGGCCTGCGGACGCCGTGGTCGGTGAGGTACTGGTCACCGGTTCGGTAGACGAGGACCTGGTGGGCGGAGACGCGGGGCAGTTCGTCGTGCGAGCGGGTCGGCTGGTTCCAGAAGCGGCGACCGGTGCGGGGCGCGGGAGCCAGCACCCGCTCCTCGACCAGGGGATAGGTCCTGCGGATCGTGGTCATCGTGGGTGGGTGTCCTTCACACGGTTCAAGGCGCCGAGCAGGGTCGCGACGCAGTCGGGACCTGGGGCGCGAGTGGGACGGGAGTCCGCGAGTCGGCCCAGCTCGCTTGTCAGCAAGGGGTGTTCGACCTGCGGAAGCGCGGCGGCGAGGGCGTGACCGAGTCGCGCGGCCGCAGCGGTGGGGTCGGAGGTCACGGCGTGCAGGCCGCGGACCGTGACGAGCAGAGCGGACAGGGCGTTGCGGCGCAGCGGCCGGTAGCAGAGGATCGCCGCCCACAACTCGGCGACGACGTCGGCTTCCTCGGGCCGGTCGGCGACGTAGCGTGCGACGGCGGGGCGGCCCGAGAGCCGCTCGGTGGCGGTGAAGATCCAGAGGGTGGTTTCGAGGACGAGCAGGCCGGTCGCCGAGTAGGCGGCGGACCGGGTGCGCTGTTCCTTCCTGATCCGGTGCGCCAGGGCGTCGAGCACGATGCCGGCGTCCTCCTGGCAGTCGACGAGCGTCAGGAACAGCTGCGCCCAGGCCCGCAGCCCGTGTTCGCGTTCCTCCCGCTTTTCGAGGGCGCTGGTGCGCAGCACCGCCCAGAGCCACTTCACCGCGTCGGTGGGGAAGGTGACGCCGAGCTGGCCGCTGAAGGCGAGGAGCGCGGTGCCCCGCAGGGTGGGGTGGGTGGACTGGGCCCAGGTGCGGGCCAGTGTGAGCGCGGCGGCCGCCTGGGTCTCCTCCAGGCACATGTACCAGAGGACGTACACGGCGAGGGTCTGCCCGGTCTCACCGCTCTCCCCGCGCGCCCACGGGTCGAGGTAGCTCTGCACGACCTCGTCGAAGGCGATGTGCCCGAGCAGCGTGAGTCCGGAGGCGATGGAGAGCTGGAGGGCGGGGTCGGGGTCGGCCCCGACGAGCGCGTCCAGCCAGTGGCGGACCGCGTCCCAGTACTCGGTGGGGTGGTCGCGCCACAGCGCCTGCAGCACCCAGCGGCGCAGCTCGGCGTCGGCGAAGACCATGACCTCCCGGGTGGTCGCGCCGTAGGTCTGCATCTCGGTGGTGATCAGGGCGTTGCGGGAGAGCGAGCGGCGCCGGTCCACCGGGCGGGCGCGGCGGCGCTGCTGCGGGTCCTGGCCGTCCGGGGCGGCGGCCTGCCCCGTGGCGTCGGGGGCCGACGCCCCGCCGGCGGCAGCCCCGGTCCGGGTCCCGGCCGCGGCCGCGGCCTCCGGCGTGAAGTAGACCGGTCCGAGGAGCCGTTCGAGGAGGTCCTGGAGCGATTCGAAGGCGCGCCGTCCGATGCCCGGGGCGAAGGCGAGGGTGGTGACCTCGGCGATCTCGCGCAGGCTCCGCTCCTCCTCGGCGCCGAACCACTCCTGGACCGCCTGCGGCGCGCTGCCGCTGTGCTCCTTCCACGCCTGGTCGGGGTCGGCGCCCGCCGCGATCCGCTGTGCCGCGTCGGCGACGACCGCGAGGGGGCAGCGGGGCGGGATGCCTGCCACGGCCCGGTCGACGATCTCCTGCGGGATACGGGCCTGGACCAGCCGGGCCCGTACCACCTTGTCCAGGAGCGGGGGCCGCCACGGCAGATGGCGTACGGCCTTGGGGGAACGGCCGGCCACGCCGTGCACGGTGGTGATCACCAGATGGGCGCGGTGGCGGCGCAGCTGGTCGCGCACCCGGCGCCAGTCGAAGTCGGAGGACGGACCGGCGTCGTCCGCGGTGGTACCGGCAGCTCCGGTGGCTCCCCCGGTTCCGGTGGTTCCGGTGCGGTCGAGGACGACGTAGCCGACGCCCGCGTCGAAGGTGCGCTCCGCGAGCTGGTCGAGGCCGATGTCGGGCGAGAGCACCACGTAGTCGGCGGAGGGTCCGACGGTCTCCCGGAGCAGGGCGACCGCGCCGGAGCGCTTGCCCGTGCCCTGGGGGCCGGTGAGGACGACGATGCCGGTACGGGACAGCTCGTGGGCGGCTTCGTCGAAGCAGTCGGGCCGGATGTAGGAGCGCAGCAGCGCGTCGATCTCGTCGGCGTCGAGGAGGCCGGTGGCGCGGGCCCGCCCGGGCCGCTCGGCGGCGGTGGCGATGCCGAAGTGGGCGCGGCCGTGGTACTGCGGGCCGTAGAAGTTGTTGTAGACGCGGTAGTCGCCGTCGGAGGAATCGACTCCGGAATCCGCTCCGGAATTGGCTCCGGAATTGGCTCCGGAATTGGCTCCGGAATTCACTCGTGAGGGTGACGGGGACGTGGGTGTGGACGGGGTCGGGGTCGGCGGCGGGGTCGGGGCCGCGGGCGACTCGGGGGCGGGGCGGGGATCGGCGGTGCCGTTCGCCTCGTCGGTTAACTGCCGGGGTTCGCCGGACACGCCGTCTCCTTCCCCACCACTTCCGTGATCCTCCGTGAGCCGATCCGTGGATCTCACGTGTGCACCCCGTCTCCCCGTCCGCTCAAGTCACTTGGAGATGCCGAAGACGACGTTCCCGTTGATGACGGTTCCGTACAGATTGTTGGTGGCCGAGTCCCCTGCGCCCGCGGCGGCCGCTGTGGAACCGGAACCCGAACCGGAGGGAGACCCGGAGTCGGTACCAGAACCGGTGTTGGAGCCGGTGTTGGAGCCGGAACCGGAACCGGATCCGGGACCGGGGCCCGAACCGGGGTCCGGCTCACCGAGGTCCGGCTCACCGGGGCCCGGCTCACCGAGGTCCAGCGTGTGGACGTCGTACCCCGACACCCACAGCCAGGCCCGGCCCCGGTACTCCTTCTTCTCGACGACGACCTCGCGGAACTCCTCCGGCCGGAAGTTGGTGTACCCCTGGGCGACGAGCTCCGTGAAGACCGGCGCGGTCAGGGCGACGGCGAGCGCGGCGTCCGGGGCCGCGGCGAGGGCCCGGCGCAGGGGATCGCTCTCCAGGATGCGGGAGACCTCGACGGGGCCGGGGCCCACGAAGCCGTTGGGGGCCTCGGACGCCGGACCGAAGTGCACGGCGGCACGCAGCGCGAGCCGCGCGCCGGGCACCCGGTCGCGGTTGTGGGCCCGCAGCCCGGCGTCCAGCCGGCGCATGAACGGCTCGACGAGCGCCTGCTCGTCGGAACCGGCCGGGAGCACGGCGAACTCGGAATCCCCGGCGGCCTGCCGTACCCAGGAGGCCCGGTCGAGCCCGGCCGCCTCGGCGGACTCGGAGAGAAGCCGGGGCAACACTGTCTGAATCTCGCGCTGTCGCGCGGTGTCCGCGCTGCCGTAACCTCGCGCGTCGACGGCGAGCAGAAGCCGCCTGCCGAACCCACCCATCGCACCT
Source organism: Streptomyces sp. NPDC030021 (assembly GCF_055574035.1). Classification (NCBI taxonomy): domain Bacteria; kingdom Bacillati; phylum Actinomycetota; class Actinomycetes; order Kitasatosporales; family Streptomycetaceae; genus Streptomyces; species Streptomyces sp. NPDC030021. Next base: position 124,694 of record NZ_JBVIAH010000014.1, on the reverse strand, counting down.
ACGGACATCCCGTCCTCCTCGTCCGTGACATCGGGAAGCACAGCATGCCGCACCTCCAACTCACTCGCGAATCAGAAGAGTTACGAGGTTGAGAGCGATGCGGCATGCCGCTCCCGGACCGACGCCCACCCCCGTGGAGCGCCGGTCACCCTGCCAGTCGTACACGGGAACCGGCCACTTGCACCCCGTGGAAATACGGGATCTCGCGCAGTCGTCCGATCCCGTAGAAGTGCCTGGTCCGCCCAGCGGGCGGGCGGCTCAATGGAACTCCATCCGAGCCGCGTTGGAGGTTCCGTGACATCCACCCCGCCCACCGCACCCACGGCGGCACCCGCATGTGCCGCGGGCGCGCCCGGCTCCGCCGCGCGCACGATGCTGACCGTCCTGCAGACGACGCACCAGCACGCCGATGCCAAGGCCGGCATCCTCTCCGCCGTGCAGGCGGCGCTCGTGGGGACGGCGGGCGCGTGGAGCGAGGCGGCGCTCGACGGCTTGCGGCGCGGCGGCCCGCTCGGCTGGCTGGCGGGGGTACTGCTGGCCCTCTTCGTCTGCGGCCTCTTCGGCGGCGCGGCCTCGCTCGCGCTGGCGCTCCGGCCGCGCGTCTGGCGGCCCGCCGGCCCCAACGACTACAGCTTCGTCCGGCCGGCCGCCGCCTCGGACCCGTCGCCGCCCGTCACGGCCGAGGACGAGCGGCAGCTGCACGCTGTGATCCGCTTCCTCTCCGACGTGGCCCTGCGGAAGTACCGCTGTGTCACGGCCGCCGTGGTGTGCACCGCGGTGATGGGAACCACCGCCGGTCTCTGTCTGCTGCTACGGCCTCTGCTCGGCTGATCCCCGGGGCCGGCCCGGGGCGGGCGGCGCCACGGGCTCGGCGAGTTCGGCCACCCGGGCGAGCCGGGCGAGGTCGTGCACGGTGGTCGTCCGGTATCCGGTGCCGAGCAGCCCCTCGTCCCGGAGCTCGCGCAGTCCCTTGTGCACGGTGGTCTCCGCGGCGCCGGTGAGCGCGGCGAGTTCGGGCTGGGTGAGCTGGAAGCCGATCACATGACCGCCACCCGCCTCGGGCCGCCCGTACGCCACGGCGAGCTCGACCAGAAGCCGCGCGAGGCGCACCTTGACCGGATACCCCCGGAATTCGAGCCGCCGCCGGTTGGCCCAGCGCAGCCGGTCGGCCACGATCCGGGTCAGCGCCATCGCCACCTCGGGCCGCCGCAGCATGAGCCCGTGCAGGGCCCCGGGCCCGATCACCCGCGCCCGCAGCGGCCCGCAGGCCACCACGCCGGCCGACCGCGGCGCACCGTCGAGGGCGGCCATCTCGCCCACACTGTCCCCGCCGACCCGAACGGCGAGCAGCGACTCCTGCCCGTTCTCGACGGTCGCGGTGACCTTGGCGAACCCGCTGAGGATCACGTACAGATGCCGATCGGCGGCGCCCTCGGTGAGCAGCACGCCGCCCGAGTCGAGGGTCAACTCCGGACCCAGCCCGAGTAATTCCGCCCGCGCGGGAGCGGATAACACCCCGAGCAGACTCCGACCCGGCCATTCCCACTGCCCACCCGGCCCCACGCCCACCACTCCGCCCTCCGCACCCACACCCCGCGCCCGCCCAGGCTAGGCCCTCCCCCACCGAATGCCCCCACGCACGCTCCGCTGTTTGCACATGGGCCACTCGATACGCTGAGCGCATGACGCAGCCACTGCTCGCAGAGTCCATCCGTGACGTGCGTGCACACCTGGCGCGGACCGCGACGCCGTGCCCACAGTGACCTGATGGTGGCCGCCGCCGACGCGCCGGCACCATCCCGCACGGGAGGGGCATCCCAACGCACACCGAGCACTCAGCGATCAGTAGTGATACCGGGCTGCGAGGATGACGGTCCCTTTGTCCGTCACCAGGTAGACGAGGCGGTGCTCGTCGTCGATCCGCCGCGACCACACGCCAGGCAAGTGGTACTTCAAAGGCTCGGGCTTGCCGATCCCCGAGAAGGGGTCACGCCTGACGTCCTCGATGAGCTTGTTGATCCGGGCGAGCACCTTGCGGTCGTTCTTGAGCCAGGACGTGTAGTCCTCCCAGCCCTGACCCTCGAAGACGAGCCTCACGCGGCACCCGCACCTGCGTCCGCCGAGTCCGGATCGATCAGCTCACGCTCCGACACGTTGATGTGCGCCAGGGCGTTTTCGTACGCCTTGAGCAGCCGACGGGCGTTCGCCGGGGAGCGCAGCAGGTACGAGCCCTCACGCAGCGCCGCATAGTCCTCGGCCGAGACGAGCACGGCGTTGCCGTGCTTGGAGACGATCTCGATGGCCTCGTGGTTCTCGTTGACCTTCTTGATCAGCGGAAAGAGTTCCTTGCGGGCTTCGCTCGCGGTTATGGACATGGCCTCACCCCTTCCCTCAAGTGGTACCTGATAACGTACCACTCTTGACGCCCATCAGTCGGGTCGAATGGCTGACGGATAGCCGGATTTCCCAGCACCATCCCCGCACGGGAAACAGCAAGGGGTCGACCCCTGCAGGAGTCGACCTCTTCTGACCTGCATGTTCGCCACGTCGGAGACGTGGCGTCACGTCCCGTCGATCCATACGCCCGGCGCCGGCTCGAAATCGAGGACCGGGACACTGTGGATCCCCGAGATTCGATACTCCACAGTGGGATCGGGGAAGGCCTCCCTCAGGGCCGTCTCGAAGGCCTCGGCAGTGGCACGCCAGGCTCCGCCGTCGCCCCGGGGCGGGTAGAAGGCGAAATTGGTGCGGATATTCCGCTCAGTGGGCACGGTCTTCCTCTGCCTCACGGCACGTATCGCGTCGAGCCCGGCGTACCCGACATCGCCATCATGGACTGCCAGTAGGCAGCGGCATCCTCAGCCGTTGTGTACACATGGGACACTCGGTACGCTTGTGCGCATGACGCAGCCGCTGCCCATCGAGTCCATCCGCGACGTGCGCGCACATCTGGCCGAGGTCGTGGAGCGCGCGGACCGCGACGACGTACCCACGGTGATCACGCGCCGGGGCAAGGAAGTCGCCGCGGTGGTCTCCATCCAGGTGCTGCGCAAGTACCAGGAATGGGAAGAGCGCGAGATCAACCGGATCATCGACGAGCGCATGGCCAACCCTGCTCCCGGCATCCCGATCGAGGACATCATGAGGGAGACGCTGGCGCGCGGTGAGTGAGTACCGAACCGTCTTCCGCCCCGAGGCGCAGGCCGAGCTTCGGAAGATCCCTCGCGACATGGCACTGCGCATCCTGGCCAAGCTGACCGAGCTGGAGACCGACCCCCTCGGCTTCAACACCACCGCACTCGTGTCCCAGCCCGAGCGTCGCCGCCTGCGCGTCGGTGACTATCGCGTCGTCTACACGATCGACAACGGAGAGTTGGTGGTCTGGGTCGTTCACGTGGGACACCGGTCCACTGCTTACGAGACCTGATTGCCGCTGACCCCACGTCAGAATATCCAGCACCCATCCAGCACGGTGACGACGAAGGGGTCGGACTCGACTGAGCCCAACCCCTTCTGACCTGCATGTTTGCCACGTCAGAGACGTGGTGTCACGTCATCCGCTCAGACGTTGAAGCGGAACGTGCAGTGCAGGGCTCTCACCTGCGAAAACGCGGTTCTGGGCGGGCCAAGTCAGCACGGAATCAGCACGGGAAAACAAGGTCGACGCTCCCACCCCGTGGCCGAGCCGGCAGATCAGAGCTTCAGTAACGCGGCATGTTCGGGATCGCCTTCTCCGCGAGTTCGATGAGCGCCTCCACCTTCGCCAAGTCGCCCGCAACCTCCTCCGGCGTCACAGCGGGGGCCTCCGATGACCGGTACTCGACTTCGTTGCGCCGGGCGCGCATGCGGTTGAAGGGTCGCAGCATGGACCCGAGCGGCGGGTCGAGCTGTGCCCGCACGGCCTCGTAGATGACGGTATGTCCACCACGACTGGTCGCGCGCAGTCCCTGGTTCTGCAATACCGCGGCCAGCGCCCTACGCGCGGCGTCATAGGCCAGTGTGTACCCACCCTCCGGGTCCGTGGCCGCCAACTGCCGCGCGGAGCCGACATGCGTACGCGCCCGGGCCAGTTCCGCTTCGGCGGCCTCCCGAGAAGCTGGGACTCGTTCGAGTCCGCCACTGGCGATGAGCGCGTCAACCGTCGACCGCCCTTGATTCCAGCGCGTCATTGCGCCTCCAAGTCAAGGTTCAGCTGTACCAGCGGACGTTCGCGAACGCTGGTGAGGAACGGATCGTCCGTCCGGGCCTCCCACGCTTCGACGGAGACCCGATGAACGTTGACCTCACGACGCAAGCGCCGTGACGCCTCCTCGGCAAGGTCGAAGAGCGCGTCGGCATCGGGGGCACCCACAACGAGGACATCCACATCAGCAGGCGGCAGCCCCGGCTCACCGTTGTACCGAGCGGCCCACGAGCCGTAGATATAGGCGCGCTCCACGCCTTCGAGGCCGGCGAGCGCATCGGTGAGCACGGACACGGGGCCGAAGGAGACGGCCATGAGCTCGCTCAACGGACGGTACAGCGGAGTATCTGTGCGGGCCTTGACGAGGCGACTCCGCCCCACTCGCCGATCGGTCAGAATGCCACCGCCAGCCAGCCGGTCAACCTCCCGCAGGACAGCGGTGGGCGTCACGCCGACCTCGGCCGCGAGTTCAGTGATGCCGTACTCACGGTCCGGATGCAGGAGCACCAGCGCGAGGAGCTCGCCTTGCATGCGAGACCGGAGGATGGGGAGCAGGCTCGGCGACATTTTCATTGGGCGCAGGATATCAAGCGTCTAACGAAAGTAACACTCTGCACTGACATGGTCACCAGAGCGGCTTGAGAGGCTGCCGCAGGGTGCCCAAAAGTCAGCACCAGGTCCGCACGGGAATGCAGAAGGGGTCGGACTCACCGGAGTCCGACCCCTTCTGACCTGCACATTTGACGAAGGACGGGACGACGGCCGGCACGCAGGCATCTTCCCTCTCGCGTCGGCGGCCGGTGCCGCTGAAATCCATGGCCCGCCGTCCGGCACATCGGCAAGACTGCACAGATGAGCAGCCGATACCCGTGTCCTTGCTGCGGGCATCGCGGGCTCGACGAGATTCCCGGCTCCTACTCGATCTGTCCTGTCTGCTTCTGGAGGGGGTACCACCCTCTCCTGCTCACCGGAAAGGCACTCCCGAATGACGCTGCGCAAGGTGCTGACAGGTGTGGTGACGGCAGTCCTCTGCGGCACTGCCGTCTCCTGCACGGCCGGGGGCGACGACAGTACTTGGACCGCGCCCGCCAAAGGCCAGGCCGCCGCGCTGCTGGACTTCTCCGACGAAGGCCGGGACGCGAGTCTCAGGACGGTGGCGTTCTACGGCTTCAACGGTTTCCCGGGCGGTATGACGACCGGCCAAGACGGCAGCGTCTACGTACTTGGACAGAAGCTGGTCCGGATGAAGCGCGACCGGACGGTGTCGACGGTCGAATTCGCCCGTGAGAAGGAGGGCGCCGCCACCGGCGTCGTGGCGCTGGCCGACGGCTCTCTTGTGCTCGGCATCGAAGGACAGGTGAAGAAGCTGGCGCCGGACGGCGGCGTGTCGGTCCTGGCCGGCGCTTCCGGGTCCGCCCGCACGACGGGGACGCCTGTTCCGGTGTCGGCACCCGCCGCCGGATTCCGCTTCAGCGCTACGCCGAGCCCGTTCGGGGCCAGGCCCGACGGAACCATTCTGATCGCGGATCACGATGTCTTGTGGGCGCTCAAGGACGGCACGCTCAGACAGCTCTACCGCACCACCGCGACGTCTCCGGATGGCGAGCCGCTCCTGCTCGGCTGGGACAACGCGGTCGACGCGTCCGGCACGGCGTACGTGTCCCCTGAGGTGCCTGAGCGCGTGCCGGGACGTCTCGGCGATGTGGTGGCGATCAACGCCGACGGCCTGTTGAGCAAGCCGCTGCTACCCTCGGAGATCCCCGGGCTGCCGGGATCCCCTGCCGCGCTGAAGGTGACGTGGCTAACCGGCGACGGCGCGAGCGGCATATTCGCGCAGGTCTATGACGCGTCGGGCTCCAACGGCGCGGTCCTGCACCTCCATTCCGGGAGGGCCGATGTCCTCACGCGTGAGAAGCCCGGCATCAGCTCCGGCAGCCCCTGCCGTATTCAGCACCCGATGGACGCGCTGCAACTGCAGTGTGCACTGCCCCCAGGCATGACCTATCGGTCGGGCAGCCTCATCCTCGGCGGAAACGGGGACTACGTCCTGGAGATCCGGGTCACCTGACCCATCCGGAGATCGAGGGCCGGCGTACAAGGCTGAGGACCCTCGCGGACAACAAAACGGGGCGAGGCGGCTGCCCTGGACGGGATGACGTTGCCTCAGAGGCTCACTTCTCCGTCTTCGGCCAGTAGAAGGAGAGGTCGATGGACGTCGGCTTCTCATCGTCGAAGGAGTACAGCAGGGATGCGTCGATGTATGGCGTTCCCGGCGTGTGCTTCGCGGGAGACATGCCGCTGGTGGACATCACGTCCTCGTGTCCGGCCTCGCGGCCGCCGGTCCGCTGCTTGTACCAGCGGTCCACGTTCACGGTGTCCATCGACAGCTCCTTGGCCAGCTCCTTCGCGGCCCGGTAGGCGTCATCGGTGCTCATCTTCGGATAAATGATGTGCACCGAGTCGACAGTGCCGGTGTCCGGGTCCGCGTCGAGCCGGAGCATGCGCTTTCCGGTGAGGTGAATTCCGCCGGAGAACGTGATGTCGTACTCGGCCGAGGAGATTTCCCAGGAACTCCGGCTCTTGCCAGACCAGTTGACGTCCGATTTGGTATGACTGTGACTCAGGTCCCATTTCACGGAACTGGGATCCTCCCGGGCCATGTACAGGTAACCAAGAAGAAGCAGTGCGGCCGAGACGGCCGCGAAGGTGATGACGAGGGGCCGGGCGCGGTACGGCATCCTGGATCAGCCCTCGCCGTTGAGCGTGATGCGCCGGAACTCCTTGGCGCGCTCGTTCAACGGCAGGGCGATGTCCGTCGTGGTGGTAGATCTCCGAGTAGCAGGGCGGGCAGGATGGTCTTCTGCTCCCGCGCGAGGAGATCCTGGTTCCCGTCGGAGATGCGCTTGGGGTCTGCTGAATTGACCCCTTTCATGCGCCGGCAGATCTGGCATCGATCAGACCTTCCCGTTGGAGGGGTCAGGCGTACACCTTCTGGACGTTGGCGTCGTTGGGGCCGAGTCCCTTTGAAGTGTCCCAGGTGGCGGGGTCGACGTCCGCCGCGATCATCGCCCTGGCCATCTGGCGGGCCATCGCCGTGTCCGAAACGTCGGCCGCGTCCGGCTTCGACTCGGCGACCGCGCTGCGGCGTGCGTACGCGTCGAACAGTCGGGTCTTGTTCTTGAGCATCTCCAACATCCGCTCGTCCACCCCATGGGTCGGTTTGATCCGAGACTCACAGATGATCACGACGGAGGCGGCCTGCATGTTGAGCCCCACCCCCGGCGCCGACCGTAGCCCGAAGCCGTTGTGTACACATGGCACACTCGGCACCCTTGAGGCATGACTCAGCCGCTGCCCATAGAGTCCATCCGCGACGTACGCGCTCACTTGGCCGAGGTCGTCGAACGGGCCGACCGCGACGACGTGCCCACTGTCATCACCCGTCGCGGCAAGCAGGTCGCCGCCGTCGTGTCCATCGAGGTCCTGCGCAAGTACCAGGAGTGGGAAGAGCGCGAGATCAACCGCATCATCGACGAGCGCATGGCGAGCCCGGCCGCCGGCATCCCGATCGAGGACGTGATGAGGGAGACGCTGGCACGCAGTGAGTGACTACCGCACGGTGTTCCGGCCCGAGGCCCAGGCCGAGCTGCGCAAGATCCCGCGTGACATGGCGCTTCGCATCCTGGCCAAACTGACAGAGCTGGAGAGCGACCCCTTCGACTTCAACACCACCGCACTCGTATCCCAGCCTGAGCGCCGCCGCCTACGGGTCGGCGACTACCGTGTCGTCTACACGATCGACAACGGGGAGCTGGTGGTGTGGGTCGTACACGTCGGACACCGCTCCACGGTCTACGACACGTAGCTGCTCCAGGTTCTGCGGACTGTTGCGGACAACACACCGGCCTGACCCGCGTTCTCGCAGGTCAGGCCGCCTGCGGGTATGCGATCAAACGTTGAAGCGGAACTCGACCACGTCGCCGTCCTGCATGACGTAGTCCTTGCCCTCCATGCGGGCCTTGCCCTTGGCGCGGGCCTCGGCGACCGAGCCGCAGGCGACCAGGTCCGCGAAGGAGATGACCTCGGCCTTGATGAAGCCGCGCTGGAAGTCGGTGTGGATCACGCCGGCCGCCTCGGGGGCCGTGGCGCCCTGCTTGATGGTCCAGGCGCGGGTTTCCTTCGGGCCGGCCGTCAGGTAGGTCTGCAGGCCCAGGGTGGCGAAGCCGACGCGGCCGAGGGTGGCGAGGCCGGGCTCGTCCTGGCCGACCGACTGGAGGAGCTCCAGGGCTTCCTCGTCGTCCAGCTCGGAGAGGTCCTGCTCCAGCTTGGCGTTGAGGAAGATCGCCTCGGCCGGGGCGACGAGCGCGCTCTGCTCGGCCTTGAAGGCGTCGTCCGTCAGCTCGTCCTCGTCCACGTTGAAGACGTAGAGGAAGGGCTTCGTGGTGAGCAGGTGGAGCTCGTGGAGGAGGTCGCCCTGCTCCGTGCCCTTGGTGATGCCCTTGGAGAAGAGGGTGTCGCCCGCTTCGAGGATCTTCTTGGCCTCGACGACGGCCGCGAGGACCGCGACCTTCTCCTTCTGGAGGCGGGACTCCTTCGTCAGGCGCGGTTCGGCCTTCTCGATGGACTGGAGGTCGGCGAGGATCAGCTCGGTGTTGATCGTCTCGATGTCGTCCTTCGGCGAGACCTTGCCGTCGACGTGGACGACGTTCTCGTCCTTGAAGGCGCGGATGACCTGGCAGATGGCGTCCGACTCGCGGATGTTCGCCAGGAACTTGTTGCCCAGGCCCTCACCCTCCGAGGCGCCGCGCACGATGCCCGCGATATCGACGAAGTCGACCGTCGCCGGGAGGACGCGCTGCGATCCGAAGATGCCCGCGAGGACGGCCAGACGCTGGTCCGGGACACCGACGACGCCGACGTTCGGCTCGATGGTGGCGAACGGGTAGTTGGCCGCCAGCACGTCGTTCTTGGTCAGGGCGTTGAACAGGGTCGACTTGCCGACATTCGGCAGGCCGACGATTCCGATCGTGAGCGACACGTTGGCGACTTCCCGTAGCTGGAGGGGCGGCGGCCCAGGAGTGGGCCACCGGACAGTTTACTTTCCGATGAGTGGCGGTGGATGTACGCGTGTCCGGGGCCCGATCCGAGCTGCTCCCCGCCTAGTTTGGTGGGGTGGAGCAATACAGGACGCGATCGGCCCCTCACCAGCAGCGACCGCCGGCCCAGCGTCAGGGACCCCGGCCCGCCTCGGTGCCCGCCCAGGCCGGCGGCGGTCCGCGGCGGTCCGCGCTCGCGCGGCGGATGCCCCGGCCCCGGCTGACCGGCCTCGGCGGCGGGCTGTTCGCGTGCGCCGCCATGGTGCTGGTGGGCGGGATCTGCTGGCTGCTGTTCGGTTCCTCGCTCTTCGTCTACGGGCTGCTCTTCCTGCCCGTCGCGGCCGCCACCGCGCTCTGGGTACGGCCCGCCGACCTGATCACCGCGCCGATCGGCGTGCCCATCGCCTTCGCCGCCGGAGTGTGGCCCATCTCGGGCGGCTCCGGCAGCATCGGCGGGCAGCTGATGGGGCTGGTGTCCGCGCTGTCCCTGCACGCCGGCTGGCTCTACGCCGGGACGCTGGTGGCCGCGCTGATCACCGTCGTCCGCAAGGCCGTGCTCATCGGCAGGCGACGGGTGCCCCGGCGCATCGCCCAGTGAGCGCCGGCCCTACTTCTTCGCCGATTCAGCCGCCTTCGCCGCCTTCGCCGCCATCGCCGCTCCCACGATGCCGGCGTTGTTCTGCAGCTTCGCCGGGACGATCTCGGCCCGCACGCCCTCGATCAGCGGCAGGAACTTCTCCGGCTTGCGGCTGACCCCGCCGCCGATGATGAAGAGGTCCGGGGAGAAGAGCATCTCCACGTGCTGGAGGTACCTCTGCACGCGGTGTGCCCAGCGGTCCCACGTGAGGCCGTAGTCCTCCTTGGCCTTCACCGACGCCCGCGTCTCCGCGTCGTGGCCCTTCAGCTCCAGGTGTCCGAGTTCCGAGTTCGGGACCAGCCGCCCGTCCGTGAACAGGGCGCTCCCGATGCCCGTCCCCAGGGTGAGCAGGAGGACGGTGCCGCCCCGCCCGCGCCCGGCCCCGTACGTCATCTCGGCGACGCCCGCCGCGTCCGCGTCGTTCAGCACGGTGACCGGCATGCCGCGCAGCTCGCGCGCGATCAGCGCCGCCGCGTCGACGCCGATCCAGGACTTGTCCATGTTGGCCGCCGTACGGATGACGCCGCCCGTGACCACGCCCGGGAAGGTGACCCCCAGCGGCCCGTCCCACTCGAAGTGGCGCACCACCTCGCCGACGCAGCCGGCCACCCTCTCGGGGGTGGGCGGCTGCGGTGTCAGTACTTTGTGGCGCTCCTGAGTCAGGTCGCCGCGCTCCAGGTCCACGGGAGCGCCCTTGATCCCGGTTCCGCCGATGTCCACGCCGAAGATCTGCATGGACATACCGTACGAAACGAGTTACTTGTCGGCGACCAGTTCGGCAGCCTCGGCGCGCAGGTCGCGGCGGAGTTCCTTCGGCAGCGAGAAGACGATCGACTCCTCTGCGGTCTTGACGATCTCCACGTCGGCGTAGCCGCGTACCGCCAGCCACTCCAGGACCTCCTCGACCAGGACCTCCGGCACCGACGCGCCCGAGGTGAGGCCGACCGTGGTGACGCCCTCCAGCCAGGCCTCGTCGATCTCGCTCGCGAAGTCGACCAGGTACGCGGCCTTGGCGCCGGCGTCCTTGGCGACCTCGACGAGCCGGATGGAGTTCGAGGAGTTCTTCGAGCCGACCACGATGACCAGGTCGGAGTCGGCGCCCATCACCTTGACGGCGGCCTGCCGGTTCGAGGTGGCGTAGCAGATGTCGTCGCTCGGCGGCGAGACGAGCAGCGGGAACTTCGTCTTCAGCGCGTCGACCGTCTCCATGGTCTCGTCGACCGAGAGGGTGGTCTGGGAGAGCCAGACGACCTTGGACTCGTCGCGGACGGTGACCTTCTCCACGTCGTGCGGGCCGTCGACGATCGTGATGTGGTCCGGAGCCTCGCCGGAGGTGCCGATGACCTCCTCGTGGCCCTCGTGACCGATGAGGAGGATGTCGAAGTCCTCGTTCGCGTACCGGATGGCTTCCTTGTGCACCTTGGTGACCAGCGGGCAGGTCGCGTCGATCGTCGCGAGCTTGCCGCGCGCCGCCTCCTCGTGCACCACCGGCGCCACGCCGTGCGCGGAGAACATCACGATGGAGCCCTCGGGCACCTCCTCCGTCCGCTCGACGAAGATGGCCCCCTTCTTCTCCAGGGTCTGGACGACGTACTTGTTGTGCACGATCTCGTGGCGGACGTACACCGGCGCACCGTACTGCTCAAGGGCTTTCTCGACGGCGATCACGGCTCGGTCCACGCCCGCGCAGTAGCCGCGGGGCGCGGCGAGCAGGACACGGCGGGAAGCAGGAGCGGGGGCGGGAGCAGTCATGTGCTCCATCGTACGGGGGTCTCCAGGAGGCCGGGCGTCCCCCGTACGGCACACACTTGCCCGAAAGCCCCTTCCCGCGCGTACCGCGCGCACCTGCCCCCACCCCGGAGGACGGATGGCTTCCGTTACGGATTCCACTGCGGCCGCGCCCACGGCGCTGCGGCGGAGCCTCGGCTTCCGGGATCTGGTCGTCTACGGGCTGCTGTTCATCGCCCCCATGGCCCCGGTCGGGGTCTTCGGCACGCTCGACGCGAAGTCGCACGGCGCCGTCGCCCTCGTCTACCTCTGCGCGACCGTGGCGATGGCCTTCACGGCCTTCTCCTACGCGCAGATGGTGCGGGTCGCCCCGCAGGCCGGCTCGGTCTTCACGTACGCCCGGAAGGGTCTGGGCGAGGGCCCGGGGCTGATCGCCGGGTGGATGGCGATGCTCGACTACCTGCTGATCCCGGCGGTCGCGTACCTCTTCTCGGGGATCGCGATGAACGCGCTGGTTCCGGAGGTCTCCCGGTGGGTGTGGACGGCCCTGGCCGTCGTGATCACCACCTTCCTGAACCTGTGGGGGGTACGGGCGGCCGCGCGCGTGGGTTTCGCCGTGCTGGCCATGGAGCTCGTGGTGCTGCTCGTCTTCGTGGTCGCCGCGGTGACCGTGCTGGTCCAGGGCGGGGCGCGGCGCGGCTGGCTGTCCCCGCTGACCGGTGACGGCTCGCTCGGCTTCAGCACGGCCGCGGTGCTGGGCGCGGTGTCGGTCGCGGTCCTGTCCTACCTCGGCTTCGACGCCATCGCCTCCTTCGCCGAGGAGGTGACGGGCGGACCGGAGCGGGTGGCGCGGGCGGTGCTGTTCTGCCTGGCGCTGGCCGGGGTGCTGTTCATCGCCCAGAGCTATCTGGCGGCGCTGCTCATGCCCGTGTCCGCGGCGGAGCTGGCGGCCGAGCCGGCGCTGCAGGGACCGGCCTTCTACGACGCGGTGGAGTCCGCGGCCGGCTCGTGGCTGCACGACCTGGTGGCGGTCAGCAAGGCGATCGGGGCGGCCTTCGCTGCGCTGGCCGGGCAGGCGGCGGCCGGCCGGCTGGTGTTCGCGATGGCCCGGGAGCGGCGGCTGCCCCGGGTGCTCGCCCGAACCTCGGGCGGTACCCCGCGGCCCGCGCTGCTGGTGGCGGCGGCCATCACGCTGGTCGCGGCCGTGTGGGCGGCCCGGCGCGACGACGGGCTCGACCAGCTGGTGTCGGTGGTGGACGTGGGGGCGCTGGTGGCCTTCACCCTGCTGCACGCCTCGGTGGTGGGCTGGTTCGTGGTCAAGCGGCGCGAGGGCCCGCCGAACTGGTTCAAGCACCTGGTGATGCCGGTGCTGGGCGCGGCCGTGACCGTCGCGGTGGTCTTCGAGGCCTCCTGGACGGCACAACTGGTGGGGGCGGTGTGGCTGGCGGTGGGTCTGGTCGTGCTGCTCGTCCAGCGCGGCCGCCGGGACCTGCCCGGCGACACCGGCACCGGAGCCTGACGCACTGTCGGCGGCGCCGGATAGCCTGCGTGCATGGGTCTGAATACGTCGGCCGAGGCGCCGCTGCCGGTAGGCCAGGTGTCCCGGCTCATCGGGGGCTGGATCGAGCGGCTCGGCCAGGTGTGGGTGGAGGGGCAGATCACGCAGCTCTCGCGGCGGCCGGGAGCGGGGGTGGTCTTCCTGACGCTGCGCGACCCCTCGCACGACATCTCCGTCAGCGTGACCTGCTTCCGCCAGGTCTTCGACGAGGTCGCGGACGTGGTCTCCGAGGGGGCCCGGGTCGTCCTGCTGGCCAAGCCCGAGTGGTACGCCCCGCGCGGGCAGCTGTCGCTGCGGGCCACGGAGATACGGCCGGTCGGCATCGGGGAGCTCCTCGCCCGGCTGGAGCGCCTCAAGCGGTCCCTGGCCTCCGAGGGGCTCTTCGCCCTGGAGCGCAAGAAGCCGCTGCCGTTCCTGCCGCAGCTGATCGGGCTGGTGGTCGGGCGGGCCTCGGCGGCCGAGCGCGATGTCCTGGAGAACGCCCGGCGCCGCTGGCCGGCGGTCCGTTTCGAGGTGCGCAACGTCGCCGTCCAGGGGGTGCACGCGGTGCCCCAGGTCGTCGAGGCGGTCAAGGAGCTCGACGCCATCGACGAGGTCGACGTGATCATCGTGGCGCGCGGCGGCGGCAGCGTGGAGGACCTGCTGCCCTTCTCCGACGAGGAGGTCGTCCGGACGGTCGCGGCGGCCCGTACCCCGGTGGTCTCGGCGATCGGCCACGAGCCGGACTCGCCGCTGCTGGACCTGGTCGCGGACGTACGGGCCTCCACGCCCACGGACGCGGCGAAGAAGGTGGTACCGGACGTCGGCGAGGAGCTGGAGCGCGTACGCCAGCTGCAGGCCCGGGGGCTGCGCGCGGTCGGCGGGCTGCTCGACCGGGAGGAACGGGGCCTCGCGCACGCCCTGGCCCGGCCGGTCTTCGTCCACCCCCAGCGGATGGTGGAGATCCGCGAGGACGAGCTGGACGCCCTGCTGGCCCGCGCCCGGCGCACGCTGGGGCACCTGCTGGACCGGGCCGACTCGGAACTCGCGCACACCCTCGCCCGGGTGGTGGCGCTTTCCCCGGCGGCGACCCTGGAGCGGGGGTACGCCGTGCTGCAGCGGGCCGACGGCCATGTGGTGCGCTCGCCGGGGGAGGTCGCTGCCCACGATGTGCTGCGCGCGCGGGTGGCGGAGGGCACGTTCACCGTGGAGGTCTCCTCGCTGGAGGCACCGGAGGTCCCGCACTCCCCCGGCTCCCCGGAGGCCCCGGAGGCCCCGGCCGCAACAGCCGCTTCGGAATAGCGACACACGGCCGCAATCACGTGGTCGCACGACACACAGAGGATGGATACGGGAATGGCAGAGGCCGGAACGGCGCTGGGGTACGAGCAGGCCCGCGACGAACTCATCGAGGTCGTCCGCAAGCTGGAGGCCGGCGGGACCTCGCTGGAGGACTCCCTCGCGCTCTGGGAGCGCGGCGAGGAGCTGGCGAAGGTGTGCCGGCACTGGCTGGAGGGGGCCCGGGCCCGGCTGGACTCGGCGCTGGCGGCGCGCGAGCCGGCCGAGGAGGAGTGACGCGGGAGGAGTGGCGGGGGGAGAGAACGACCGGGGAGGAGCGGCCGAGGAGTGATCCCGGTCACCCGGAGGCGGATTTAGTTGAAAATTCATCTACCTCCGCCGTAGAGTCTGGGACATCGCTTCACCTCCGTATGGAAGAAGGCTTTCCGATGTCTCTCGTTCTTGACTCCGCCGCGCAGGACCTGCTGTTCCGCGAGGCCCGCACGGCCAACTCGTTCACCGACGAGCCGGTCACCGAGGAGCAGGTCCAGGCGATATACGACCTGGTGAAGTTCGGTCCCACCGCCTTCAACCAGACCCCGCTGCGCATCACCCTGGTCCGCTCCCCCGAGGCCCGCGAGCGCCTCGTGCAGCACATGGCCAAGGGCAACGACGCCAAGACCGCCACCGCTCCGCTGGTCGCGATCCTCTCCGCGGACAACGAGTTCCACGAGGAGCTCCCGCAGCTGCTGCCGCACTTCCCGCAGGCCAAGGACGCGTTCTTCTCCGAGCGCCCGGTCCGTGAGCAGTCCGCGCTGCTGAACTCCGCGCTGCAGGCCGCGTACTTCATCATCGGCATCCGCGCCGCCGGCCTGGCCGCGGGCCCGATGACCGGTGCCGACTTCGCCGGCATCCAGAAGGAATTCCTGGACGCCGACCACACCCCGATCATGGTCATCAACATCGGCAAGCCGGCCGCCGAGGGTGCCTGGTTCGACCGCTCCCCGCGCCTGTCCATCGACGAGGTCATCACGACCGTCTGACCGGCGCCGCAGCCGCAGCACACGCAGAAGGGGCGTGGGGGGGGGGGGGGGGGGGGGGGAAGGAAAGTCTCCCCCGGGGGTCACCGCATGTGCGGCGGGGAGCGGCCAAGCACCCCCAAAACCCCAAAAAGAACGCCTCCTCCCCCGCAACGC
>NZ_JBVIAH010000014.1:0-109031 GCF_055574035.1 Streptomyces sp. NPDC030021 | reverse complement strand
CGCCCTCCCCCCCCCCCCCCCCCCCCCACCCCCCCCCCCCCCACCACCCACCCCCCTCCCCCCCCCCCCCCCCCCCCCCCCCCCCCCCCCCCCCACGGCCCTTCTCGCGTGCGCGGCCTCGCGCAGCTGCGCGAGGCCCTGCAAGCCCTACAAGCCCTACAAGGGCCACTTGCCCTACGAGCGCTACGTGCCCTGCTTGAACTCCAGCGCCGCCGCCAGCGCACCGAGCTGCTCGAAGGAGGCCGTGCCGGTCACCACCGTGACGTGGCCCTGCTCCTGCCGCACGAGGGCGTCGTACTTCTCGCCGTCCCAGCGCTCCCACGTCAGGTCACCGACCTGCTGCGTCTGCCCGGTGGCCGTCGCGTGCTGGGTGACCTTGGCGAGGTACTTCGCCGAGGTGTCCGTGGACTGCTCCACCGCCGCGTACTGCTGTTCCGGGTCGAGGAAGCCCAGGTGCCAGGCATTGGCGTTCTTGCGCTCGTACGTCACCGAGGTCGCCCGCCACTGCTCCTGGAGCCCCACGGGGGCCGCCACCGGATACGGGGCCGCGCGCCGGGCCGTCAGGGTTTCCACCCGGTAGTCGACCGTGCGTGTCGGATCGACCTTCTCGTCATGCGGGACGAAGAGGTAGATCCCGGCGACGACGATGCCGATCACCCCCAGCGACCGGACCATGTCCCAGACCGTCTGCTTGCCTTTCATACCTGCCACGGGACCCATCGTCCCGCATCGCGGGGCGGCGATCACCGCCGGGGTCGCGGTGCGGCGCGCGTCGGTGGACCCTGGAGAGTCTGGGAAGTCTGAAGAGTCCCGGAGAGTCCTGGAGGCTCCTGGTAGGCCCTGGAGGACCGCAAGACGTCCGCTCAGGACAATCGACTGACCGATATGCCGCTCATACGTGACCCGCCCTGCTCAATATGTCGACGTACCGATAGAGTTCCAGCACCCTCACTTCCCGGCCGTCGCCGTACAGAAAGGTGCGCTCCGATGACCGAGCACAACCTGCCGCCCCAGCTCGAAGTCTCTCCGGAGGCCCCCGACCGCAACCTCGCACTGGAACTCGTACGGGTCACCGAGGCCGCCGCCATGGCCGCGGGCCGGTGGGTCGGACGCGGTGACAAGATCGGCGCGGACGGTGCCGCGGTCAACGCGATGCGCACCCTGATCTCCACCGTCTCGATGAACGGCGTCGTCGTCATCGGCGAGGGGGAGAAGGACGAGGCCCCCATGCTCTTCAACGGCGAGCGGGTCGGCGACGGCACGGGCGCCGAGGTCGACATCGCCGTCGACCCGATCGACGGCACCACCCTGAACGCCAAGGGCATGCCGAACGCCATCGCCGTCCTGGCGGCCGCCGACCGCGGCACCATGTTCGACCCGTCCGCGGTGTTCTACATGGAGAAGCTGGTCACCGGCCCCGAGGCCGCCGACTTCGTCGACATCAACGCACCCGTCTCGGTGAACATCCGCCGGGTCGCCAAGGCCAAGAACATGGCCGTCGAGGACGTCACCGTGGTCATCCTGGACCGCCCCCGCCACGAGGGCATCGTCAAGGAGATCCGCGAGACCGGCGCCCGGATCAAGTTCATCTCCGACGGCGACGTCGCGGGCTCGGTCATGGCCGTGCGCGAGGGCACCGGCGTCGACCTGCTCCTCGGCATCGGCGGCACGCCCGAGGGCATCATCTCGGCGTGCGCCATAAAGTGCCTCGGCGGCACCATCCAGGGCAAGCTCTGGCCGAAGGACGAGGCCGAGCGTCAGCGCGCGCTCGACGCCGGTCACGACCTCGACCGCGTCCTGACCACGAACGACCTGGTGTCCGGCGAGAACGTCTTCTTCGTCGCCACCGGCATCACCGACGGCGAACTGCTGCGCGGTGTCCACTACCGCTCGGAGACCGCGACGACGTCCTCGCTGGTCATGCGCTCGAAGTCGGGCACGATCCGGCGGATCGACTCCACGCACCGCCTGTCGAAGCTGCGTGCGTACAGCGCGATCGACTTCGACCGCGCGCACTAGTCACCGGAGTGAGGAAGCGAGAGGGGCGGTCACCGCGTGCGGCGGGACCGCCCCTCTCGCACATCCACGTCCGGCTCCGGCGTCAGGCGTCCGGCATCCGTCGTCCGGCGCCCCGGCGGTCGACCCGGGTGACGCACGGGCGACCCGCGACCGGCTCAGCCCGCCGCGGCGATCGGCCCGGACCCCGGGGCCTGCCGCAGCTCGGCGGCCCTGCGCCGCATCCGCGCCAGCACCACCCGGCGCTCGGCCGCGGTGAGCCCGCCCCACACCCCGTACGGCTCGGGCTGGAGCAGCGCGTGCTCCCGGCAGGCGACCATCACCGGGCAGCGGGCGCAGACGCGCTTGGCGGCCTCCTCGCGGGAGAGCCGGGCCGCGGTCGGCTCCTTGGACGGCGCGAAGAAGAGCCCCGCCTCGTCGCGGCGGCACACCGCCTCCGCATGCCATGGGCCGTCCTCCGTCCTCGCCGGCACCCGCGGCTTCGGCACGGCCGCCGCGCGCCCCGGAAAACTCTGGACGGCGGCTACCTGCAAGGACTGATGCGGCGGATGCGGCACGGTCTACTCCTGACGACGTATACGTGAGCGAGAGACGACGCACCTGTCCCTACCCGCTGTACGCGCCCCTATGCACCGCGCGCCACGGGCCGCCGGGGGTTCGTCCGAAACGAGACCCCGCCGGGCGGGCCGTCACGCCGCGGGTGCGGCCCATCCGGGATCCCGCCCGAGGAAGGCCAGCAGGCGCGCCGCGGCGCCGTCGTGCGCGCCGGGCGCGAGGGGGAAGACCGGGCCGTAGGCGAAGCCGCGCAGGGGCTCGGCGAGGACGTCGGCGGCCGGGCGCAGGGCGGCGGCCAGCGCGTCGGTCAGGCCCGGCGGGCGGCCCGTGGCGACGGCGATGTCCCAGGCGTGCACGGCGGCGTCGAGGGCGGCGGCGCCGACGGCCGTCCCGGCCGGTACGGAGAAGGGCGGCAGCGGCACGGCCACCTCGACGTCACCGGGGGCGACCCCGGCGAAGGCCGCGGCCGCGGCCGCGAGCGCCGGGTCCAGCAGGTCCGCGGGCGTGCCTGCCAGGGCGCCGGAGGGCGCGAAGGGGTCCTCGGCGGGCCCGGGCCCGCCGGTCAGGCGGGCCGCGTAGGCCAGCTGGTCGCCCGCGGCGTGCTGGAGGACCTGGGTGACGTTCCACTGCGCGCAGGGGGTCGGGCGCTCCCAGGCGTCGGCCGGTACCCCCACGACGGCCTCGCGCAGCGTCGCGTACGCCTGGTCGAGCAGTTCCCACTTGGCTGTCGTCATGGTCCGGACCCTAGGGCGTGTCCCTGGACGGCGCTCCGGTGGACCGTCGGCCGAATTTCGTCGGACCTACGGCGCGGCGGGCCTAGGGCGCGTCGGACCTACGGCGCGGCGGACATGCGGCGCGCCGGGCCTTGTGGGCTCAGCCGTCCAGGCGCTTGCGCAGCTTGCGGGCCAGGTCCACCAGGCGGGCGCCGAGCTTGGGCCGCGCCTCGATGTTCCCCAGCAGGGCGAAGCCCCGCACGATCACCACCGGCGCCTGCGGGTCGCTCTCGCCGCGGCCCTCGCCGCGCACCTCGAAGTTGCCGAGGACCCCGCTGCCGTAGCCGCGCAGGGTGACGTTCTCCGGGACCAGGACCTCGACGTTGCCGAGGACACAGGTCACGTTGATCTCGGTGACCTGCTGTTCGAAGACCGCCTCGGTGAGGTCGATGTTGATGTCACCCATGACCGAGATCGCGCGGGTGTGCGCGCCGGGCCGCCAGCGGCCCTTGCGGGCCGAGCTGCTGCAGACGGCCACTATGGTCTCGGCGGGGCCGCCCGGGGCGGTGGAGGGGTCCGCGTAGGCGGGCGCGGCATGGACGCCGCCCGGCGCGGGCAGATCCCGTACGAGCACCTCCAGCTCGCCGACGGTCTTGACCGCGTAGAGCGTGTCCAGGCGGTCGGAATGCTCCTCGGCGGTCAGCCGGCCCTCGGCGAGGGCGTCGCCGAGGATCTGCGCGATCCGGTCCCGGTCCGCGTCGGAGGCGCGCAGGCCGGCGGGGGCGGCCGTCGCGGGAGCGGGGGCGGGTTCGGGGGCGGCGGGGTGCTTTTCCAGGTCC
This sequence comes from Streptomyces sp. NPDC030021, assembly GCF_055574035.1. NCBI lineage: Bacteria > Bacillati > Actinomycetota > Actinomycetes > Kitasatosporales > Streptomycetaceae > Streptomyces > Streptomyces sp. NPDC030021. The sequence continues at coordinate 104,908 of NZ_JBVIAH010000014.1, read as the reverse complement.
ACGACGCCCAGCATAGCCAGACACGATAGATCGCGATACTGCCGAGTGAGCCTTACCTCACAGACACGCCCCCGGGGAGAGGTCCTACGCTGGTTAACCGCGCTGCCAATTGGTCGCCAGCGCCGTCTGCCGAGTGAGGAATGACTGCCGTCATGCCAGAGTTTGCGTACACCGACCTGCTGCCCCTGGGCGAGGACACCACCCCGTACCGGCTGGTGACCGCCGAGGGCGTGTCCACCTTCGAGGCGGACGGCCGTACGTTCCTCAAGGTGGAGCCTGAGGCGCTGCGCAAGCTCGCCGAAGAGGCCATCCACGACATCCAGCACTTCCTGCGCCCCGCGCACCTCGCGCAGCTGCGCCGCATCATCGACGACCCCGAGGCCTCCTCGAACGACAAGTTCGTGGCCCTGGACCTGCTGAAGAACGCGAACATCGCGGCGGCCGGCGTCCTGCCGATGTGCCAGGACACGGGCACGGCGATCGTCATGGGCAAGCGCGGCCAGAACGTGCTGACCGAGGGCGGTGACGAGGCGGCCCTCTCCCGCGGCATCTACGACGCGTACACCCGCCTCAACCTGCGCTACTCGCAGATGGCGCCCCTCACCATGTGGGAGGAGAAGAACACCGGCTCGAACCTGCCCGCGCAGATCGAGCTGTACGCGACCGACGGCGGCGCGTACAAGTTCCTCTTCATGGCCAAGGGCGGCGGCTCGGCCAACAAGTCCTTCCTCTACCAGGAGACCAAGGCGGTCCTCAACGAGGCCTCCATGATGAAGTTCCTGGAGGAGAAGATCCGCTCGCTCGGTACGGCGGCCTGCCCGCCCTACCACCTGGCGATCGTGGTCGGCGGCACCTCCGCCGAGCACGCGCTGAAGACCGCCAAGTACGCCTCGGCGCACTACCTGGACGAGCTGCCCCGCGAGGGCTCCCCCCTGGGCCACGGCTTCCGCGACGAGGCCCTGGAGCAGCAGGTCTTCGAGCTGACCCAGAAGATCGGCATCGGCGCGCAGTTCGGCGGCAAGTACTTCTGCCACGACGTCCGCGTCGTGCGCCTCCCCCGGCACGGCGCGTCCCTGCCGGTCGCCATCGCCGTGTCCTGCTCGGCGGACCGCCAGGCCACCGCGAAGATCACCGCCGAGGGCGTCTTCCTGGAGCAGCTGGAGACGGACCCGGCGCGCTTCCTGCCGGAGACCACGGACGAGCACCTGAACGACTCGGCGGACGTCGTCAAGATCGACCTGAACCAGCCGATGGACGACATCCTGGCGACCCTGACCAAGCACCCGGTGAAGACCCGCCTCTCCCTCACCGGCCCGCTGGTCGTGGCGCGCGACATCGCGCACGCCAAGATCAAGGAGCTGCTGGACTCGGGCGCGGAGATGCCGCAGTACCTGAAGGACCACCCGGTCTACTACGCGGGTCCCGCGAAGACCCCCGAGGGCTACGCGTCGGGCTCCTTCGGCCCGACCACGGCCGGCCGCATGGACTCCTACGTCGAGCAGTTCCAGGCGGCGGGCGGCTCCAAGGTCATGCTGGCCAAGGGCAACCGCTCCCAGCAGGTGACGGACGCGTGCGGTGCGCACGGCGGCTTCTACCTGGGCTCGATCGGCGGCCCGGCGGCGCGGCTGGCCCAGGACTGCATCAAGAAGGTCGAGGTCCTGGAGTACGAGGAGCTCGGCATGGAGGCGGTCTGGAAGATCGAGGTCGAGGACTTCCCGGCCTTCATCGTGGTCGACGACAAGGGCAACGACTTCTTCACTTCGCGTGAACCCGAGCAGCCGACGTTCACCAGCATCCCGGTGCGCGGTCCCGGCCTGGCGTAGCCCAGCACTCCCCGAGCGACCCCGTATGAGGGCCTCTCCCCCGTTCGGGGGAGAGGCCCTCGGGCATATCCGCCCATCGGCAGATGGCAGGCCGGCGGGCTCCCGGCGAGGCTGTTCCCGTAGCCGAACGGCCTCACTGTCAACGGGAGTTCACGATGAAGAACCGCAAGCGCGCGCTCATCCTGGCCGGAACCGCCGCCGCCCTGGCGGCGACGCTGATCGGCGCGGCGCCGGCCCCCGCGGCGCCGGCCGCGCCGAAGCTCGCCTCGGTGCACGGCGGCGGGACGGTGTCCTACCCCTACGTGCCGAAGGAGCACGACATCCGCTTCACCGTCGACGCCGACGCCGCCCCGTGGAGCAGGCCCTTCCCGGCCCCGGGCGGGGAACAGGGCATGCCGGTCGACGCGCGCGGCAAGGTGACCGTCTACCACGCCATGCCCGACGCGGGCTTCACCGGCGTCGCCGAGGCGGAGGTGGACTGCATGGTCACCGGCGGCAGGACCGCCACGATCACCGCGGTGGTCACGTCCTCGAACGTCGGCTGGGAGGGCAAGCGGATCGGGATCAGCGTCCAGGACGGGGAACGCGGCGGGCCCGACCGGGTGGGCTTCTCGTGGGGCATCGCCAACGTCGACGTGAAGGCCGACGGCTCGGTCTCCGAGCCCCGCGTGGGCACGTGCATGGCCCCGGCCCCCTTCACCGAGGTCACCAAGGGCGGCTTCAAGGTCACCCCGGCACCCTTGGCCCCGCGGCCGAAGCCGTAGTCACGGCGTCGGACCCGACAGGTACCGGGCCTCAACGGGGGTGGCCCGGTGCCCCGCCTTCCGCGCGGCCGCCACCTCGGCGATCGTCAGCCCGTACACCCGGCGCAGCACGGCGACCGGCACCCCGTCCCGGCCGCCGACCGGCAGGTGGACCGTGCCCTCCCGGGCCACGATGCGCTCGCGGATCCACGGCGGCGGTACACCCCGGCCGCGGTCGCACCACTGGACGTCGTACCGCGTGCAGACGTAGGACGACTCCCAGCACAGCTGCCCGTCCTCGATGGACTGACGGTCGTCATCGACGCACGCCTCGCACGGCTCGCAGTGCAGGACGGCGTACATCTCCTGTTCCGGCATCCGGGCAGCATGCGGCACCGGGCCGGTCACCGCATCCGGATAACGTCTGTTCCATGAACCGGCAGTCCATGCTCCCCGCCACCGCCCGCACCGTCCGGGTGGTCGCCCACCGCGGGGCCTCCGACGAGCACCCCGAGCACACCCTCGCCGCCTACCGGCAGGCCATCGCCGACGGGGCCGACGCGCTCGAATGCGACGTACGCCTCACCGCCGACCACAAGCTGGTGTGTGTGCACGACCGGCGGGTGGAGCGGACCTCCGACGGGCGCGGGGTGGTCTCCGAGATGACCTACGCGCAGCTGTCCGCGCTCGACTTCGGCGGCTGGAAGGGCGCGGAGCACCGCGGGGCGCAGGTGCTGCTCTTCGAGGACCTCCTGAAGGAGGCACTGGCCGCCGGCCGGCCCGTCGGGCTGGCCGTGGAGACCAAGCACCCCACCCGCGCCGGCGGCCGTCTGGAGGCCGAGCTCGTACGGGTCCTGAAGGACCACGGCCTGGCCGACGGCTCGACGGGCCTGGTCGAGGTGATGAGCTTCTCGCGCAATGCCCTGATCAGGCTGAACCGGCTCGCGCCCGGCCTGCCGGCCGTCTACCTGATCGAGCGGCAGCTGCGGCCGCTCCGGCCGCCGTTCGCGGGGCATGCCGGGCCGGGCATCGACCTGGTGCGCAAGGATCCGGGGCTGGTGGCCCGGCTGAAGGCGAAGGGGCTGTCGGTGCGGGTGTGGACGGTGGACGAGCCGCAGGACGTGGAGCTGTGCCTGCGGCTCGGCGTGGACACGATCATCACCAACCGGCCCCGGCAGGTGCGGGAGCAGCTGGAGAGCCGCTGACGCGCGGTCCGGCGGCGGGACCGGTCAGGCCCGCTGCCCCGCGGTGTGCGAGGACCTCGACGAGGAGCCGGCGCGCACGGCGCCCACGCCGCAGGCGGCGACGCCGGCCAGTGCGACCACGAGCAGGGGATTGGTCCAGCCCGGGACGAGCTCGACGCTGGTGCCGTCGGGGAACGCGCACACCCTCGACAGGGGGAAGTACCGTGCAGTGATCTTTATGTCGTTGTCGGGGGTCCGGTAGGACTGGACGCCGAACTGTTCGGCGCGTTCCGCGAGGCAGGGCCGCGTGGGGCGGGAGTCGAAGCCGCCCAGGCTGCCGAGGGCGAAGGCGACGACGGCGATGCCCAGGCAGGCGAAGGCCCATTCCACCCAGGGGCCGACGGCGCCGCGGCTCATGCCCCGTCTTCGGGTGGCCAGCAGGTGCACCACCTTGACGAGGAGGAAGGCACCGGCCGGGAGGGCCAGGAGGAGGGCTGCGGCTGCTACGAGGATCGGACTCACCCTTACGTGGAAACGGCGGAGACGGTGGAGACGGTGGAGACGGTGGAAACGCGGCATCAGGTCGGCGCCCGCCGGAGGCCGGGGGCCACGGTCACCCTGCCACAACACCCCCTCCGATCAGCGGACATGCGTTCGCCGAACACGAGAACGCCCCGCAGGGAATCAGGCACGGCATCAGGGTTCGCCGGGAAAGCGAATCTCGTTCGTCCATGATCACGCCGTGTGGGGCGTGGTGCTGCGTACGGTCGGGCGTGGCGGCCAAGTACGAGGAGGGAAGGGCGACTTCGGCGCTGCCGCTCCCGGCGCTTTGCGCGCCGACGAGGTGAACAGGGGCAGTGCGTTAAGATCACGTATGGCGCGATGGAAGTCAGCGCCTGTGCAGCACCGCGCGGAGGATCCGGGTCTGCCGTGCCTTCGCCGCCGATTCGGCCGCGCGTGCGAGCACCGCTCCGCCGGGTGCGCCCGCTCTGAGGATCTCCAGAGCGCATTTCTTCCGATGGCGCGCTACCGGTCGGCTCGATCCGCACTGCCCGTACGAGCCTCGCCGATCCGTCGTCGATCGGTGCGCAGGCTCCTTGCTGGAGACAATGTGAAAATCCTCCCCGAGATTTCTCGTACGCTGAGCGAATACCTCCTCATCCCGGGCCTGACCACGGAAGACTGCACGCCGGACAATGTGGATCTCGGGGCACCGCTGGTGCGTCACCGGGTCGGCGAGGAGCCGGTAATTCGGGTCGCCACGCCCATGGTCAGCGCCATCATGCAGGCGGTGTCGTCACCGACGCTGGCGGTGGCACTGGCGCAGGTCGGCGGGTTGTCGTTCATCCACCAGAATCAGCAGACCGAGGACCAGGCCGCGGACGTGCTGGCGGTGAAGCGGCACAAGGCCGGCTTCCGGACCAGCGAGATCACCGTGGCGCCGCAGACGCCTCTCGGTGAGGTCGCCCGGCAGCTGTCCGAGGCCGAGCAGGGCGTGGCGGTGGTCACGCAGAGCGGGGACGCGGACGGCGAGTTCCTGGGGATCATCAGCCTCGACGACTTCCACCTGGAGCGTCACGGGGCTTCCGAGACCGCCGGCAACCGGATGCGGGGCCGCGCCGGCCTGGTCACCGCGCCGGCCTCGGTCTCCCTGTCCGAGGCGAATGAGCTGATCTGGCAGCACCATCTGGACGTTCTGCCGGTGCTTGAGGACGACCGGGTCTTCTCCTTGGTCCTCAAGAAGGACTATCAGGCCCACAAGACGTACCACCGCGCGACGGTGGACGGCGAAAAGCGTCTGCGTGTGGGTGCCGGTATCAATTCCCGTGACTTCAAGGACCGCATTCCCGCCCTGGTGGAGGCCGGCGCGGACGTGCTGTGTCTGGACTCCTCCGACGGCTATTCCGTCTACCAGGCGAGGACCCTCGAATTCGCGCGGGAGACGTACGGGGACGATGTGTTCGTCGGCGCGGGGAATGTCGTCGACGGCAGGGCGTTTCGCTACCTGGCCGATGCGGGCGCGGCGTTCGTGAAGGTCGGGATCGGCGGCGGGGCCATCTGCACCACCCGGGCGCAGAAGGGCATCGGCCGCGGGCAGGCCTCCGCACTGCTCGATGTGGTCCAGGCGCGCGACGCCTACGCCCAGGAGACCGGTGTGTACGTGCCGTTGTGCTGCGACGGCGGCTTGCTCAACGACTCGCACATGGCGATGGCGCTGGCGATGGGGGCGGACTTCATCATGCTCGGCCGCTACTTCGCCCGGCTCGACGAGAGCCCGTCGCGGAAGCTGCAGATCGGCAGCCAGTGGTACAAGGAGTACTGGGGTGAGGGCTCGCGGCGCGCGCAGAACGCAGACCGCTACGGCCAGGGCGGCCGGATGGTCTTCGAAGAGGGCGTCGACGGCTACGTGCCCTACGCCGGCAGCCTGTACGACAACGTGGAGCGGACCCGGACGAAGCTCACCTCGACGATGATCAGCTGCGGGTCGACCAACCTGCGGGACTTCCACCGCGATGCGCTGCTCGTACCGGTGTCCGCGGAGTCGTTCAAGCAGACAGGTGCCGAGGTACAGCTGCGCCAGCCCACCATCGACTCCGGAGAGTGATCTGACGGCCCCGGGCGGAAGCGGCCCGGCATCCGGCCCGGCATCCGGCCCGCCATCCGGCCCGGCGTCCCGCCCGGCATGGAAACACCCGGCCGGGGTGCGCCGGCCGGGCGTGGGGGGTCTGCGGGTGCGGGGGCGGTTACACGAAGCGCTGGTTGGCGGACCCGTTGCAGGTCTGCAGGCGCAGCGGCTCGTGGGCGGCGGCCACCGTCAGGCACATGCCCGGGGCGGCGGCGGGGCGGATGGTGGCGCCGTCGCGGACGAACTGCTGGTTCGCGCCGCCGTGGCAGTTCCAGATGATCAGGCCGGTGCCGGAGCCGTAGTCGGCGCCGGGGGCGTCGAGGCAGCGGTCCTGGGTCAGTTCGATGTGGACGGACCTGCGGACGCTGTCGTACCACCAGCCCTGGTTGCGGCCTCCGTGGCAGTCCCATCCGACGATCCTGGTTTCATCGGCGCTGGAGCCTCCGAAAGAGTCCAGGCAGTTGCCGGTCGCCTCGTTCTTGAGGGCCTTGAACTTGTCGTCCCAGGCCCCGGCCTGCAGGACGGGGGTCCCGGTGCTCGCGGGGTCGGCGCAGGAGGCCTCGCGCAGGCCCGAGTTGTAGAGCTGCGTCAGGCACGACGCGAAGGCGCCGTGGCCGCGGTAGTTGGGGTGGAAGGACTGGCGGGCGGTGTTCTCGTCCCACGGGAAGTGGTCCCCGAGGTCCAGGTAGAGGCCGCGCGCCCAGGTGTCCTCCATGCAGACCTCGTGGCCGTGGAAGAGCCGCGAGTTGTCCAGGTAGACCGCGCCGGAGGCGAGGGCCGCCGCGCGCATGCCCTTCTCGAAGGCGGGCACCGCGTAGTTGCGGCCCCAGGCGGCGTCGGAGTCGTAGCCGGCGCAGCCGCCGGGCAGCTTGCCGGGGAAGTTCGGGTTGTCGTAGAAGTCGGGCCCGATGGGGCTGGGATAGCCCATCACGACGAGCTTGTAGTCGGAGTCGGCGTAGCCGGCGTCGCGCATGACGGTCTTGAGGTCCGCGACCGTGGCTTCCACCTTGGGCTTGAGGCCGTCGACGCGCCCCTGCCAGCCGGGCCCGTACTTGGGCTCGCAGGTGCCCTGGCTGAGGACCCAGCGGGTCACGCAGTCGGTCATGACCGGGCCGAACTGGAGGTCGTCGTTGGCCCCGGCGACCAGCAGGACCATCTTGATCTTCGTGTTGCGCGCCTTGACGGCCAGGTTGTCGCTCTGCACCAGCTCGTCGGCGTACTGCTTGCCGCCGCCGATCCTGATGTTGCCGGTGTAGCCGCCGGAGCAGGCGACGTTGAAGGTCAGGTCGGCCGGTATGCCGGTGCGGTGGATCGCGGCGTCCGGCGAGCGGTGGCACTGGTTGTTCGGCGTGTTGGTCGCGGGGTCGTAGTTCCCGACGCCTTCGCCCGAAATCTCGCTGTCGCCCAGCGAGATCAGGCCGGTTTTACGCTCGTTCAGCGGACGTACGGCAGGATCGCCGTAGATCTTGGTGGCCTCCGCGGCCCGGATGGCCTCCAGCTCGGGCGACAGCGGCACGGCGGCGGCCCCGGAGGCGGGCGCCGCCTGGGCCATGGGGGTGATGGCGGTGACACCCCCCAGGGCGGCCGCGATCGCCGCGACGGCGGCGAAGGTAGATCTGAGCATGGGTCTCGTACGGGCACGTGCCATGGAACGCCTCCCCGGAAGTGGGTGTTACCCCCGGTATTTACTGGCCGGTAGGGGAGTTGGGAACACTTCGAACAAGACAATTGCTCAACTTTTTGAGGAGGCCACAGAAATGACGGATGACCAGCAGGCCGACGCGTTCCGGATCGAGCACGACTCCATGGGCGACGTACGGGTGCCCCGGCACGCCAAATGGCGTGCCCAGACCCAGCGCGCGGTCGAGAACTTCCCCATCTCCGGGCAGCGGTTGGAGCGCGCCCACATCGAGGCACTCGCCCGCATCAAGGCCGCCGCCGCCGTGGTGAACGCGAAGCTCGGCGTGGTGGACCAGGACGTCGCCGACGCGATCCGCTCCGCCGCCGCCGAGGTCGCGGACGGCCGCTGGGACGACCACTTCCCCGTGGACGTCTTCCAGACCGGCTCCGGAACCTCGTCCAACATGAACACCAACGAGGTGATCGCCACCCTCGCCACCGAGCGCCTGGGCCGCGAGGTCCACCCCAACGACCACGTCAACGCCTCGCAGAGCTCCAACGACGTGTTCCCGTCGTCCATCCACATCGCCGCCACCGCCGCCGTCACGGGCGAGCTGATCCCGGCCCTGGAGCACCTGGCGGCCGCGCTGGAGCGCAAGGCGGCCGAGTTCGCGCAGGTCGTCAAGGCCGGGCGGACCCACCTGATGGACGCCACCCCGGTCACTCTCGGCCAGGAGTTCGGCGGGTACGCCGTCCAGATCCGCTACGGCGTCGAGCGGCTGCGGGCGGCCCTGCCGCGGCTGGCCGAGCTGCCGCTGGGCGGCACCGCGGTGGGCACCGGCATCAACACCCCGCCCGGGTTCTCCGCCGCGGTGATCGCCGAGGTCGCCGCCACGACCGGGCTGCCGCTGACCGAGGCCCGCGACCACTTCGAGGCGCAGGGGGCCCGGGACGCCCTCGTGGAAACCTCCGGAATGCTCCGCACGATCGCCGTCTCCCTCACCAAAATCTCCAACGACCTTCGCTGGATGGCTTCCGGACCGCGCACCGGTTTGGCCGAAATCAATCTCCCGGATCTCCAGCCGGGCTCCTCGATCATGCCCGGGAAGGTCAATCCGGTGGTCCCGGAGGCCGTCCTGATGGTCGCCGCACAGGTCATGGGGAACGACGCGGCCGTCGCCGTGTCGGGCGCGGCCGGCAATTTCGAGCTCAATGTGATGCTCCCGGTGATGGCCAGGAACCTCCTCGAATCGATCCGGCTGCTCGGCAATGTGAGCCGCCTGCTGGCCGACCGCACGATCGACGGAATCACCGCCAACGAGGCCCGGGCCAGGGAGTACGCCGAGTCCTCGCCCTCCGTGGTCACCCCGCTCAACCGCTACATCGGCTACGAGGAGGCCGCCAAGGTCGCCAAGAGGTCCCTCGCCGAGCGAAAGACGATCAGGGAGGTGGTCCTGGAGTCCGGTTACGTGGAGCGCGGCGCCCTCACCCTGGAGCAGCTCGACGAGGCCCTGGACGTGCTGCGCATGACGCATCCCTGACCCGTCCGGCCGCCCTGCGGGCGGGGGCCGGATTCGGTCGATTCTCATCGCCGAACCCCCCGGTGACCTGCGCCGCAGCGGGCCCGGGGACCCCCGCCCTAAGATCTGCGCATGACAGGTACTTTCAAGCCCGGGAACCCCGCGGCGCCGAGCGCGCCGCGGTGCCCCGCGCAGGGCCCGCGCTGGGCACCCGGGGAACAGATCCTCTGGCGCTACCGCGATCACGCCCCGGGACTGAAGGGCCCGGTCCACATCTGCCGCCCGGTGACCGTGGTCCAGGACACGGACGAGCTGCTGGCGGTGTGGATGGCCCCCGGCACCGAGTGCGTCAAGCCGGTCCTCGCCGACGGCACCTCCGTCCACGAGGAACCGCTCGCCACCCGCTACACGGCGCCGCGGACGACCGTACGGTCGCGCTGGTTCGGCGGCGGTGTCCTGAAACTGGCCCGGCCCGGGGACTCCTGGTCCGTGTGGCTGTTCTGGGGCCCCGGCTGGCAGTTCAAGAACTGGTACGTGAACCTGGAGGAGCCGCGCTCGCGCTGGGCCGGCGGGGTGGATTCCGTGGACCACTTCCTGGACATCGCCGTCTACCCGGACCGCAGTTGGAAGTGGCTGGACGAGGACGAGTTCGCGCAGGCGCAGCGGTGCGGTCTGATGGACCGTGAGCAGGCCGACCGGGTACGGGAGGCAGGCCGCAAGGCGGTCGAGGTGATCATGGAATGGGGAGCCCCGTTCTCCGGCGGCTGGGAGGACTGGCGGCCGGATCCGGCCTGGAGGATTCCGGCCCTTCCGGAGGACTGGGACCGCACCCCGGCGCATATGACGTCATGAGACCCTTGATGCGCCCCCAGGGTTCAAACGTAGGATCGTCCTCCACGAGATCACGCGCGCGGGACGGTGCGGTGGATGCACCGTTGTGCAAGTGTCGCTCCGCACGCGGGATTTGACCGGAGGTCGGACGCACGACGAGAGGCGACGAGGGGGCGGGGGTCCGTCAGGGTCACCTCCCGGCCGGAGGTTGGGAGAGAAGTTTGGGGCAGGATCCTCGGGGTGATGGTGCCCGGGCCGCTGAGCGGGTATACCGCGACTGACCGAGTTGAGTGCAGCGCACATCGAGCGCAAACGGACGGAAATCCACGCGTGACGGAGTACCCCACCTCCCAGGAGGGCCCGCAGCCCGTCGCCTCCGGCGGAGGTACGGACGAGGCCGGCCACGGCAAGGCGCCCATCGCCGCCACCGAGGCCGTACGCACGCATGCCGCGAGCGCCGGTACCGGCCCGGCGACCGAGCCTGACGGTGCCGCTGCCGCGGCGGCCTCCGACGCGCGCGCGGCCCGCTCCGCGGCGGGAGCGGGCGGTTCCGCCGGGCTCCCCCGGCCCCGCCGCAACGCGGCCGCCCCCGGCGAGGTACCGGCCGAGCCCGGCCAGGGCGCGGCCCGTCCCCGGCCCGGTACGAGCGCCCTCGACGCGTCGATCGGGGCGACCGGGCACGACGGGCCCGCCGAGGCCCCACGCCCGCGCGGCGGGAGTGACGACATGACCGATGACGACAACGGCCCCCCGACCGGCACGATGACGAGCGGTGGAGGCGGAGCCGGCCGCCACGGAGGCGGCGCCGTACCCGTCGGCGAGGCGACCGCCGCGCGCCGCGAGGGGGACCGGCTGCGCTTCGTCGGCGCCGCCACCCGGCGGATCGCCCGCGGCATCGACCTCGACGAGATCGTGCTGGGTCTGTGCCGGGCCACCGTGCCGACCTTCTCGGACGCCATCCTCGTCTACCTGCGCGACCCGCTCCCGGTCGGCGACGAGCGGCCCGTCGGCCCGGTCGTTTTAAGGCTCCGGCGCACCGACCGGCTCCGGCCGATCGACGATCTGACCGACATCAGCAGCACCATCGGCGCGGGGATGGACCTCGCCGGGGCCGCGGGGGCCACCGGCGAGCTCGACTTCAGCCAGTTGCCGCTGGTCGGCCCGCAGGGTGACCTGCCCGCGGCCGAGCTGTGCGAGATCCGGCCCGGCGGCGCGCTCGCCGAGGTGCTGCGCGGCGTACGGCCCGTCTTCGGGTCCTCCGCCGCCGCCCGGGCAGCCCTGCCCGAGCTGCTCGGCGTCGACCACCCGCTGCCGCGCGGCAACCGGGCTGTCCTCGCACCCCTGCGCGGCCGCCGCCGGGTGATCGGCGCCGCGGTCTTCCTGCGCAGCCCCGAGCGGCCCGCCTTCGAGCAGAACGACCTCCTGGTCGCCGCCCAGCTGGCCACCCACACCGCGCTCGGCATCGACAAGGCGGTGCTGTACGGCCGCGAGGCGTACATCGCCGACGAGTTGCAGCGCACCATGCTGCCCGACAGCCTGCCGCAGCCCACCGGGGTGCGGCTCGCCTCCCGCTACCTGCCCGCCGCCGAGACGGCCCGGGTCGGCGGCGACTGGTACGACGCCATACCGCTGCCCGGCAGCCGCGTCGCGCTCGTCGTCGGCGACGTCATGGGCCACTCCATGACCTCCGCCGCGATCATGGGCCAGCTGCGCACCACCGCGCAGACCCTCGCGCAGCTGGACCTGCCGCCCGCCGAGGTCCTGCACCACCTGGACGAGCAGGCGCAGCGCCTCGGCTCCGACCGCATGGCCACCTGCCTGTACGCCGTCTACGATCCCGTCGCGCACCGGATCACCATCGCCAACGCGGGCCATCCGCCGCCGGTGCTGCTGCACCTGGGCGGCCGCGCCGAGGTGCTCCGCGTACCTCCCGGCGCCCCCATCGGCGTCGGCGGCGTGGACTTCGAGGCGGTGGAGCTGGACGCGCCCGCCGGGGGCACCCTGCTGCTCTACACCGACGGCCTGGTGGAGTCGCGTCTGCGGGACGTGTGGACCGGCATCGAGCAGCTCCGCGAGCGCCTGGCCACCACCGCCCAGCTGACCGGCCTGGACCACCCGCCGCCGCTGGAGGCGCTCTGCGACGACGTTCTGGACATGCTCGGCCCGGGCGACCGGGACGACGACATCGCGCTGCTCGCGGCCCGGTTCGACGGGATCGCGCCCAGTGACGTCGCGTACTGGTTCCTGGACCCGGAGGAGACCGCCCCGGGCCGGGCCCGCCGGTTCGCGCGCCGCGCCCTGACCCGGTGGGGCCTGGAGGAGCTGAGCGACTCGCTGGAGCTGCTGGTCAGCGAGGTGGTCACCAATGCCGTGCGGTACGCGGAGCGGCCCGTGACGCTGCGCCTGCTGCGTACGGACGTACTGCGCTGCGAGGTCGGCGACGACTCGCCGCAGCTGCCGCGCCAGCGCCGGGCCAGGGACACCGACGAGGGCGGCCGCGGCCTGTTCCTGGTCAACCGGATGGCCCGTCGCTGGGGTGCGACGCGGCTCAGCAGCGGAAAGGTCGTCTGGTTCGAGCTGTCGCTGCCGGGGACGCCCGAGCGGCGCTGATCGCCCGACAGTGCGAAGACCGCCGCCCCGCAGCCTTGGAAGGCTGCGGGGCGGCGGTCTGTCGTGGACCGGCAGGCCTAGCGCTCGGGCACCAGCGGCGGGTCCGGCGGCTTGGGACCGTTGGTCTTGGTCGCCGTGGGCGTCGGGGTCGGCGTCGTCGGGGTCGGCGACGTCGGGGTCGTCTTGGTCGCCGTGGGCGTCGGGGTCGGCGTCGGGGACTGCGGCGGGCTGCTGCTGGCCGCCGGGGCGCTGGAGGACGGCGACGGCGACGGCGTCGGCGAGGCGCTGCGGGACGGCGTCTGCACGGCGCCCATCTCCGCCTCGCTCAGCTGGAACTTGCCCGCGTTGCCCTTGAGGACGGCGAGCGTGTACGCCTTCCAGATCGAGGCAGGGAAGCTGGAGCCGCCGAGCCGGCCGAGGCCGGCCGTACCGGTCAGGGTGACCTGTTTGGCGGTGCCGGGCTCCTCACCGAAGATCGCGACGACGGTGACCAGTTCCGGGGTGAACCCGGAGAACCAGCCGGAGACGTTGTTCTCGGTGGTACCGGTCTTGCCGGCGGCCTCGTAGGAGCTGCTGCGGACCTTGTTGCCGGAGGCGCCGTCGTCGTTGACGACGCCCGTGAGCACCTTGGTGACGGTGTCGGCGGTCTTGCGGCTGATGGCCTGGGAACCGACGGCCTGGGCCGGCTCGACCTCGCGGTCCTTGTGCTCGGCCTTCTTGATGATGGTCGGCGTGACCTTCTTGCCGTGGTTGTCGAAGGTGGCGTAGACGCCCGCCATCTCCACGGTGTTGGCGCTCATGGTGCCGAGCGACATGGCCGGCTTGTCCTCGGGCCAGCCCTCACGGTCCTTCATGCCGAGGGCCAGGGCCGTCTTCTTCGCGTTGCGCGGCTCGACGTCCACGATCATCTGCGCGTAGACGGAGTTGACGGAGAAGTTGGTCGCTTCCTGGACCGTCATCATCGGGGTGCCGAAGCTGCGGTCTTCCTGGTTCTGCGGGGCGAACGGGATGTCGCTGCCGAGGACCGCGCGCTTGCTGGTGCCGTCGTAGAGCGCGTTCGGCGTGATCGGCTTGCCGTCCTGGGTCTTCGCCCCGTTCTCCAGCGCGGAGGCGAGCACGACCGGCTTGAAGGTCGAGCCCGGCTGGTAGTCCTTGCGCAGGGCGTTGCTCGACCAGTGGTCCTTCAGGCTCGTACCGCCGTACATCGCGACGATCGCGCCGGTCTTCGGGTCCACGGAGGTGGCACCGGCCTGCACGCTCTGGTCCTGGGGCTTGCCCTTGGTGTCCTTGCGGTCGAGCTTGGACTCCAGCTCGTCCTGGACGGCCTTCTCCAGCGCTTCCTGCTTCTTGGGATCGATGTTCAGCGTGAACGTCCAGCCACCGGCGTCGATCAGCTTCCTCTCGACGCCCTGGGCGTTGAGCTCGGCCTCGGCCGCCTGGACCAGGTAGCCCTTCTGGCCGTCCATGCCCATCGGCGGCTGCGGCGGGATCGGGTCGGCGAACTTCAGCGTCTTGCGCTTGGCCTCGTCCAGCTTGCCGTTCTCGACCATGTTCACGAAGGTGGCCTCGTAGCGGATCATGATCCGCTTCTTGGTGTCTTCGCTGGCGGTCGACCAGTCGTACTGGCTGGGGGCCTGGACGAGGGTGGCGAGGTACGCGCCCTGTTCCAGCGTCAGCTGACCGACGTCGACGCCGTAGTAGGCCTGGGCGGCGGCCTGGATGCCGTACGCGCCGCGCCCGAAGTAGCTGGTGTTCAGGTAGCCCGCGAGGATCTCGGGCTTCTTCATGCGCTGGTCGACCTTGAGGGAGATCACCAGCTCCTTGAGCTTGCGGCTCGCGGTCTGATCCTGGGTCAAGTAGTAGTTCTTGACGTACTGCTGGGTGATCGTGGAGCCACCGGCCTTGCCGCGCCCGGTGGCCGTGTTCCACAGACCGCGGGCCAGACCCTTGAAGTCCACGCCCTGGTCGTTGCGGAAGGACTTGTTCTCGATCGCAATGAACGCCTCCTGCACGTCCATCGGGATCTTGTCGATCGCCAGGATCTCGCGGTTGACCTTGCCCTTGCTGGCCATGATCGTGCCGTCTGAGTACTTGTAGACGTTGCTCTGCTGGAGCGCCTGCTTGTTGGGGTCCGGCTCTTCCACGTAGAAGTACAGGGCGACCAGCGCGCCCATGCCGAGCAGGGCCAGCCCGAAGAACGTGCCCAGGATCTTCTTCCAGGTGAAGAAGCGGCGTATGCCGGTGCGTTTGCCGGTACTTCCGCTTCCCTCGGTGCCCTGCGCGCGTCCGCTCGGCGCACGCCGCGCACCGCGCTGCTGCTGCGCCTTACGCACTTCTGCTCGGCCCATCGCTCCCGCTCCGCTCGATTTCCCCCCCGACGTCAGCTCAGAAAGCTAACACCGCAGGCTGTGACAAAAGTTGGCCAACCATGACTAATTGCGGTCATTTCGGACGTGAGAATCAGCACCCGCGTCATGGGAACCGACGCCCACCTAAGCCGAAGGGTTGCCGTAGCGCAAAAAAGTGATATCACTTTGCTAGACGGTCCGATCGGCCGTGAGCTGAGAAACGGGGCAAACCATGACGAACGAAAACGCCACCCCTGACGGAGTAAGGGAGTTCGCCGCGCGCAGCGTCGGCGGCGGGCTGGCGCTGCTGCTCGGCCTCCTGGGCCTGCTGGCGAGTGCGGGCCTGATCGTGGCCGGGTCGGTGGCCACGGCCGTCGCGGCCAAGGCGGCCCTCATATCGCTCGGCGTACTCCTGAGCCTGGTCTCCACGTTCGCGATGTGCGGGCTGAACACCGTGGCTCCGGGCGAGGCCCGGGTCGTCCAGCTGTTCGGCCGCTACAAGGGCACCGTCCGCACCGACGGGCTGCGCTGGGTCAACCCGCTGACCTCCCGCGAGAAGATCTCCACCCGGGTGCGCAACCACGAGACGGCCGTCCTGAAGGTCAACGACGCCTACGGCAACCCGATCGAGCTGGCGGCGGTCGTGGTGTGGCGGGTCGAGGACACGGCCCGGGCCACCTTCGAGGTCGAGGACTTCACGGAGTTCGTCGAGACCCAGACCGAGGCGGCGGTCCGGCACATCGCCATCGAGTACCCCTACGACGCGCACGACGAGGGCGGCCTGTCGCTCCGGGGGAACGCCGAGGAGATCACCGAGAAGCTGGCGGCCGAGCTGCACGAGCGCGTCGACGCGGCCGGGGTGCACATCATCGAGTCCCGCTTCACGCACCTCGCGTACGCTCCGGAGATCGCCTCCGCGATGCTCCAGCGCCAGCAGGCGGGCGCGGTCGTGGCGGCCCGCAAGCAGATCGTGGAGGGCGCGGTGGGCATGGTCGAACTGGCACTGACCCGGCTGGCGGAGCAGGACATCGTGGACCTGGACCCGGAGCGCAAGGCGGCCATGGTCTCGAACCTGATGGTCGTCCTGTGCGGCGACCGCGCCGCACAGCCGGTGGTCAACACGGGAACCCTCTACCAGTGACCCCCGGCGGCGAGGAGAAACCGGCGGGCCGGCAGGCGCGCAAGCAGGTGCTGCTGCGGCTCGACCCGCAGGTGTACGACGCACTGGCCCGCTGGGCGGGCGAGGAACTGCGCAGCGCCAACGCGCAGATCGAGTTCCTGCTCCGCCGGGCCCTCGCCGAGGCCGGACGCCTCCCCTCGGCCCCCGGCCCCATCCCGCGCCGGGGACGCCCCCCGAAGCCCACAGAATGACCCGCACGCCCGGTGGGGCCGGATGTCCGGCCCCACCGGGCGTGCGGCGTTCCGGGGGCCCTGCGCCGGCCGGCTCCCGAGCCCCCTGATCCCCGCCGATCCCTCCGCGATCACCCCTCGCCCGACCCTCGTCCGACCCTCGCCTGCCTTCTATACACTCCGCGTATACACACGGTGTAGAGTCGCGGTCATGTCCATCGGTCACACCCTCCTGGGCCTCCTTGAGGCCGGCCCGCGCCACGGCTACGACCTCAAGCGCACCTTCGACGAGAAGTTCGGTCACGACCGCCCCCTCGCGTACGGGCAGGTCTACTCGACCATGTCCCGCCTCCTGAAGAACGGCCTCGTCGAGGTCGACGGGATAGAGAGCGGCGGCGGCCCCGACCGCAAGCGGTACGCCATCACCGACGCCGGCATCACCGACGTCGAGGCCTGGCTCTCGCAGCCCGAGAAGCCCGAGCCGTACCTCCACTCGACCCTCTACACGAAGGTCGTCCTCGCCCTGCTCACCGGCCGCCGCGCCGACGAGCTGCTGGACACCCAGCGCGCCGAGCACCTGCGCCTCATGCGCATCCTCACCCAGCGCAAGCGCAAGGGGGACATCGCCGACCAGCTCGTGTGCGACCACGCCCTCTTCCACCTGGAGGCGGACCTGCGGTGGCTGGAGCTCACCGCGGCCCGCCTCGACCAGCTCGCCCGGGAGGTGCGCCGATGACCCCGGCCGGCTCGCTGCTCGCGGCCACGGACCTGCGCAAGGCGTACGGGACCACCAACGCCCTCGACGGCGCCGAGTTCTCCATCCACGCCGGCGAGGTCGTCGCTGTCATGGGCCCCTCCGGCTCGGGCAAGTCGACCCTGCTGCACTGCCTCGCGGGCATCGTCCCGCCCGACTCCGGCTCCATCAGCTACGCCGGCCGCGAGCTCACCTCCATGAGCGACGCCGAGCGCAGCGAGCTGCGCCGCACCGAGTTCGGCTTCGTCTTCCAGTTCGGCCAGCTCGTACCGGAGCTGACCTGCGTGGAGAACGTCGCCCTCCCGCTGCGCCTGACCGGCGTCAAGCGCAAGGAGGCCGAACGCACCGCCCTGCGCTGGATGGAACAGCTTCAGGTGGAGGACCTCGGCGCCAAGCGGCCCGGCGAGATATCCGGCGGCCAGGGGCAGCGCGTGGCCGTCGCCCGCGCCCTCGTCACCTGCCCCCGGGTGATCTTCGCCGACGAGCCCACCGGAGCCCTCGACTCCCTCAACGGCGAACTCGTCATGCAGCTGCTCACGGAGGCCGCCCGGTCCGCGAACGCCGCCGTCGTCCTCGTGACGCACGAGACGCGCGTGGCCGCCTACTCCGACCGCGAGATCGTCGTACGCGACGGCAAATCCCGCGACATGGAGCGAATCGTATGAGCCGGCTCCAGGTCTGGACCCGCGACCTCGGCATGGGCGCCCGCTTCGCCTTCGGCGGCGGCCGCGAGGGGTGGATCCGCACCCTGCTCACCGGCGTCGGCGTCGGTCTCGGCGTCGCCCTGCTGCTGATCAGCACCGCCATCCCCGGCGCCCTCGGCGCGCGGTACGAGCGCGGCGACGCACGGTCGACGTTGAACTCCGAGCGAGCCGACACCCCCGGGCCCGACACCCTGCTGATCGCCCGCCTCGGCCAGACGTACCACCGCAAGGACATCGACGGGCACATGGTGCGGGCCGAGGGCCCGGACGCCCCGCTGCCGCCCGGTCTGACGCGGATCCCCGGCCCGGGCGAGATGGCCCTCTCCCCCGCCCTCGACGCGTTGCTGAAGTCCTCCGACGGCGCCCTGCTGCGTGAGCGGCTCGACGCGCGGGTCAGTGAGATCGTCGGCGCCCCGGGGCTGGTCGGCCCCGGCGAACTGCTCTTCTACCTGGGCAGCGACACCCTCCGGAAGAACGGCCCCGAGGACTACCGCGTCCAGCGCGTCACCGGCTTCGGCCACGACACGGACCGCGAGGGCCTCGACCCCGTGCTCATGCTGATGGTCGTCCTGACGTTCGTCGCCCTGCTGATGCCCGTCGCCGTGTTCATCGCCACCGCCGTCCGCTTCGGCGGGGAGCGGCGCGACCGGCGGCTCGCCGCCCTGCGGCTGGTCGGCGCCGACGGCAGGATGGTGCGCCGGATCGCGGCCGGCGAGGCGCTGGCCGGCTCTCTGATCGGACTGGTGCTGGGCGCCGGCTTCTTCGCCGTCGGCCGCTCCCTGGTGGGCAGCTTCAGCCTCCAGCAGCGCAGTGTCTTCCCCGCCGACCTGGACCCGGCGCCCTGGCTCGCCGTCCTGGTCGCCCTCGCGGTGCCCGCGGCGGCGGTGGCCGTGACCCTGTTCGCACTGCGCGGTGTGGTCATCGAGCCGCTGGGCGTCGTCCGTACGGCCAAGCCCTCCCGGCGTCGCATCTGGTGGCGGCTGCTGCTCCCGCTGATCGGAATCGGCCTGCTCGTGCCCTTGGACGGCCGCGGCAACGACCACGGCAGGTTCAACCAGTGGCAGGTCAGCGCAGGTGTGGTGCTGCTGCTGGTCGGGATCACCGTGCTGCTGCCCTGGCTGCTGGAACGGTTCGTCGCGAAGGTGTCCGGCGGCCCGGTCTCCTGGCAGCTGGCCGTGCGCCGGCTCCAGGTCAACAGCGGCGCCGCCGCCCGCCTCGTCAACGGCATCGCCGTGGCCGTCGCGGGCGCCATCGCCCTCCAGATGCTCTTCGCGGGCGTCGAGGGCGACTACACGAAGTCGACCGGCCAGGATCCCGCCAGGGCCGCCGTCGCGGTCATGGTGAACCGCGATACGCAGACAAGCATGGACGACCTCGCGCAGCGGATCTCCGCCGTGCAGGACGTCACCCGCGCCGTTCCGCTGACCTCCGCGCAGGCCGCCCGCCAGGTGGCCGGGGCGGAGGAGACGGTCCAGGTGACCATCGGCACCTGCGACGCACTCGGTGAGGTCGCGGCGCTCGACTCCTGCAAGGACGGCGACGCCTTCGTGCTGACCGGCTCCCCCGCACCTGCCGCGCAGGGCCCGAAGGCCACGCCGGGCATCTACGGGGCCACGGCGAAGCCCGGTGACGAGCTGTTCGTCGGCAGCGTCAGGGGGTCCGGGACGGCCGACCGGCCCGCTCCGGTGAAGTGGCAGGTCCCCGCGGCCGCCCGCACGGTCCCCAGCCGCCCCGACCCCACGGGGGAGCTGCGCAGCGGCCTGCTGGTCACCCCGTCGGCCGCGCCGAAGGAGATCGGCGGCTTCCCGAACGCGCGGATCTACGTCCAGGTCGACGAGTCCCGTCCGGACGCCCTGGACCGGGCACGCAACGCCGTCTTCAAGGCGGACCCGTTCCTCACGGCGATGACGCTGCGGGACACCAAGGAGGCCGACGGCTACTCCTCCATCCGCACGGGGCTGTTCTTCGGCGCCACCGCCGTACTGGTCCTGATCGGCGGAAGCCTGCTCGTCTCCCAGCTGGAGCAGTTGCGCGAGCGCCGGCGGCTGCTGTCCTCCCTGGTCGCCTTCGGCACCAAGCGCTCCACGCTGAGCCTGTCGGTGCTGTGGCAGACGGCCGTGCCGATCGTCCTCGGCCTGGTGCTGGCGGCCGGGGTCGGCGTGGGGCTGGGCGCCGTCCTGATGGGCATGGCCGCCCAGCCGATCCGGATCGACTGGGCGTCGGTGCTCGGGATGACGGCGGCCGGCGCGGGTGTGGTGGTCGTGGTGACCTTGCTCAGCCTGCCGCCGCTGCTGCGGCTGATGCGCCCGGACGGCCTGCGCACGGAGTGACGTTCGCGGTGTGACCCGGACCCCGGACCCCTTACGCCCGTTCCCGGCGACGCCCGCAGGACGCTCCTAGTCGGTGGGCCAGACCGGGAGCGGGCGTACGGCTTCGCGCAGGGCCGCGGCGATCGACCTGAACTCCTCCTGCCGGGCGGTCCCGGTGCGCATGGCCAGGGCGATCCGCCGGGAGGGGGCGGGCTCGGCGAAGTACCCGGTGGACAGGTACTCGTTGCGGGCGGTCTCCAGCCGCAGCGCGGTGCGCGGCAACAGCGTCACCCCCAGTCCCCCGGCGACCAGTTGTACGAGGGTGGACAGCCCGGCGGCGGTCGTGGTGACGTCCGCGCCGGTCGTCCGGCCCGCTTCCCGGCAGATGTCGAGGGCCTGGTCCCGCAGGCAGTGCCCCTCGTCGAGCAGCAGCAGCTGCAGGCCGCGCAGTTCCTCCAGCGGGATGTCCCGGCGCCCGGCCAGCGCGTGCTCCCGGGGTGCGAGCAGGACGAAGTCCTCGTCGAAGACCGGCAGTTCGGTCACTCCGGGAACCCCGAGCGGTACCGCCAGCAGGAGCAGGTCCAGGCGCCCGCCGCCGAGGCCCTCCAGCAGCGAGGAGGTCTGCTCCTCGTGCACCTGGAGGTCCATGCGCGGGTAGCGCCGGTGGAACAGCCCGAGCACGGTCGGCAGCAGGTACGGCGCCACCGTGGGGATCACCCCGAGCCGCAGGACTCCGGTGAAGGGCGCCCGTACCGCCTCGGCCTCCTCCAGCAGCCCGCCCATGGCGTCGAGGACCACCTGCGCCCGCGCCGCGATCCGCTCGCCCGCCGGGGAGAGCAGCACCTTGCGGGTGGTGCGTTCCAGCAGCTGTACGCCGAGGGCCTCCTCCAGGGCGGAGACGGCTCCGGAGAGCGCGGGCTGGCTCATGCCGATGGCCGCGGCGGCGTCCCGGAAGTGCAGGTGCTCGGCGACCGCCGCGAAGGCGCGCAGCTGCGCGAGCGTCGGTTGCTTCGCTCCCCTACTACTGACAGCCACTGATAGGTACCTCCGATCACCCGGCACAAGAGTAGCTATTTCTGTAATCAATGCAGGTGTGTCAGCATGTGAGATACGTCCAACCCCATCGGAAAACCCCCAAAAGGGTTATTTTCCACTGCATAAGGAGAGCGCGTGCTCACTGTTGGTGACAAGTTCCCCGCCTTCGACCTGACCGCCTGTGTCTCGCTTGAGGCCGGCAGCGAGTTCGCGCAGATCGACCACAAGACCTACGAGGGCAAGTGGAAGGTCATCTTCGCGTGGCCGCTGGACTTCACCTTCGTGTGCCCGACCGAGATCGCCGCCTTCGGCAAGCTGAACGAGGAGTTCGCCGACCGCGACGCGCAGATCCTCGGCTTCTCGCTCGACTCCGAGTACGTGCACCACGCCTGGCGCAAGGACCACGCCGACCTGCGTGACCTGCCCTTCCCGATGATGTCCGACATCAAGCGCGAGCTCTCGGCCGAGCTGGGCATCCTGGGCGAGGACGGCCTCCCGATGCGCGCCGTCTTCATCGTGGACCCGAACAACGAGATCCAGTTCTCGATGGTGACCGCCGGTTCCGTGGGCCGTAACCCCAAGGAGGTCCTGCGGGTCCTCGACGCCCTGCAGACCGACGAGCTGTGCCCGTGCAACTGGAACAAGGGTGACAGCACCATCGACGCCGGCGCGCTGCTGGCCGGTGAGTGACGGATGTCCCTCGACTCCCTGAAGTCGGCCATACCGGACTTCGCCAAGGACCTGAAGCTGAACCTCGGTTCGGTCATCGGCAACAGCGACCTCCCGCAGCAGCAGCTGTGGGGCACCGTCCTGTCCTGCGCGATCGCCGCCCGCTCGGCCATCGTCCTGCGTGAGCTGGAGCCCGAGGCGAAGGCGAACCTCTCGCCGGAGGCGTACACCGCCGCCAAGTCCGCCGCCGCGGTCATGGCGATGAACAACGTCTTCTACCGCACCCGGCACCTGCTCTCCGACCCGGAGTACGGCACGCTGCGCGCGGGCCTGCGGATGAACGTCATCGGCAACCCGGGCGTGGAGAAGGTCGACTTCGAGCTGTGGTCGCTCGCGGTCTCCGCGATCAACGGCTGCGGCCAGTGCCTGGACTCGCACGAGCAGGTCCTGCGCAAGGCGGGCGTCGACCGCGAGACGATCCAGGAGGCCTTCAAGATCGCCTCCGTGATCCAGGCCGTCGCCGTCACCCTCGACGCCGAGGCCTCCCTCGCCGCCGAGTAACGGCACCCCGTACGACGACACGAGGGCCCCGCGACCGGAAACCGTCGCGGGGCCCTCGTGTCGTCAGCTCGTGCGCAGTGCTCCCATCAGCGCCCGCGCGTCCTCGACCGCCGCGGCCACCAGAGCCTCCCGGTCGGGGTCCGGCAGGGGTTCCGCCCGGGGGTCGGCCCCGTCCTGACTCGTCACGGGGAAGACCACCACCGAGACGGAGAACACCGCGCCGCCGTCACGGACGCGCAGCAGGAGGCCGCCACCGCCCCCGGGGCGGGAGACGAGGGCCTCCTCCCCGAGACCGGGCACGGACTCCCACCCGTCGCCGTCGGGCGCGTAGAACAGACCGGCGGGAGAGTCGGCCGTGAACTCCGGCGCCGGATCGGTCTTCTTGTGCAACTCGACCGTGGCCATGACGTGCACGCCCCCGCTCACGGCCGGCCTGTCGCCGCTGCGGGAGCACGACGCCCAGTCCAGCGCCGGATGCCGGACACCCGCCTCCCGTGAACCGTCCGCGAGCCCGCCGAGCAGCCCTTCCAGGGCCGGGGCCCTGAACTGGCCGCACAGGTCCTCCGTGACCCGGTAGCGGATCTCCGGCTCGGCCGCCCGCTCCCCGAAGGCGTACAGCCCGGCCGCCCAGAGTGCGGAGGTGGCCACCACGGTGGCCGCGACCCACCGCCACGGCCACGCCCGTGCCTGTACCCGTACGGGCGCGCGCTCCACGACGCCCGCCACGACCTCGGCCGGGGCCGCCGGCCCCCACTCCCCGTCGAGCTCGGGCTCCCCGATCATGTGCGCCCCCCTACTTCTTGAGTGCCGCCATCAGCTCACGCGCGTCCTCGATCATCGCCGCCTGGACCGCGTCGACGTCGGTGGCGGGTCGGCCGTTCGTCTCCGCGAAGGTGTCGGCGCCCGCTTCGACGGTGAACACCACTCCGCCGTCCAGCACCTTGAGGATCAGCCACCTCTCGCCGGACACCACGTTCATCACGGCACGCTCTCCGAGGTCCGGCACCACGGCCGTGCGCACGCCGCCCGCGTAGGCGAGGATGCGGAGATCCGGTGCGTCGAACTCGGCCGAGGGATCGGTCTTCTTGTGCAGGCCGACCTGGGCGACCACGTCGAAGTCCGAGGCCACCCCGTCCTTGCCGGCGTTCTCCAGGCGACAGCGTGCCGCGTACACGGCCGGATGGTCGCTCTCGTAGTTCACCGGCTTCTTCGAGTGCATGTCTCCGGTGATGCCGCTCAGCGCCCGGGCCTTGAAGTCCTGGCACAGGTTCTTCGACGCCCGGTACGAGATCTCCGGCTCGGCCGTCCGGTCCCCGGACGCGTACAGCCCGCCCGCCCACACCGCCGACGCGACCACGGCACCGCCCAGCGCCCACAGCCACGGCCGCGGGCCCGGACCTCCCGTCGCCCGCTCGCCCGGAGCGGGCCGGTCCGCCGAGCGGGCCGGCTGCAAAGTCTCGGTCTTCCACTCCTCGCCGAGCTCCGGATCGGTGATCATGCCTGTCCCCCCAGTGTCCCGTTTTCCTCAGCGATGCCGTCGGCACGCGAATCAATTCGATCATCGCAGCCCCGATCGCCGGAATATCTGGTTCCGGGGGCACGGTCAGGGTGTGACGTGCCCCTCGCCCCCGGGGGCCACGCTCAGGGCCGTCGAACCGTGCGGGCCCGGGCCGATCATTCCGGATCCGAGGTGGTGCTGCTCGCGCGAGTACGCCTTCAGATAGCCCACCACCGTGTTGGTGACGGCCACCAGCGGCACCGCGACGACCGCTCCGCCGATGCCCGCGATCATGCCGCCGGCTGCCACCGAGAGCACCACCGCGAGCGGGTGCACCCGTACGGCGCGGCCGAGGATGAAGGGCTGGAGCACATGGCCCTCGATCTGCTGCACCGCCAGCACCACCAGCAGCACCATCAGGGCGGTGAACACGCCCTGGGTCACGAGCGCCACGACCACCGCGAGGGCTCCCGACACCACGGCGCCGACCAGCGGGATGAAGGCGAACAGGAAGATGAAGACGGCCAGCGGCACCGCCATCGGCACGTCCAGGAAGTAGATGCCGAGGCCGATGAAGATGGCGTCGATGAGGGCGACGATGACCGTGCCGCGCACGTACGCGGTCAGCGTGCGCCAGGCGCGCGGACCGGCGCCGGCGACACCGGCCCGGGCGGCGGACGGGACCAGGCCCAGCGCCCAGTTCCAGATGCGCTTGCCGTCGTAGAGCAGGAAGAGCGTGGAGAACATCGCGAGCAGGATGCCCGTCAGGACCTCGACGAGCACCGTGACGCCCTGCAGTCCGGCGGAGGTGATCTGCTCGGTGTTGGTGCCGATGGTCTCGCTGAGGTTCTTCGCGATGTCGTTGATCTGCTTCTCGGTCACGTGGAACGGACTGTCCAGTGCCCAGAGCTTGAGCTCGTTGATGCCGTCGCGGACCCGGTCGGAGAGGTCGTCGAGGTTCTCCATGACCTGCCAGACCACGAACCAGCCGACGAGCCCGATGACCACGAAGCCGAGGATCGCCGTGACGGCCGTGGCCAGACCGCGCGGCAGGCCCAGTCTGCGCAGCCGGACCACGAAGGGCTGAAGCATCGCGGTGACGAGCATGGCGGCGGCGAAGGCGAGGACGACCAGGCGGACTTCGCTGATCACCTTCATCAGCACCCAGAGCATCCCGGCGAGCAGCAGCAGCCGCCAGCTGGCCTCGGCGGCGACGCGCATCCCCCAGGGGACGACGCTCGCCGGGTCGGGGCGCACGGGCGCGGCCGGGGCGGCGAGGTGGGGCGCGGGGACCACGGGCGGGTAGGCGGGCGGCGCCGGAACGGTCGTCGCGGTGGCGCTCGCGGCGGCGGACGCCTCGGAGGCCGCGGCCGCCGTTGCCCGCCCGGGCCCTGCGGGGACCGGCAGGTCGCCCCTGGTCTCGGCTTCGACCTCGGCGCGCCGCTCGTTGAGCCGCGCCTCCATCCGGTTCAGCTTGTTCCCCAGCCGGCCGAGCCAGCCTTCCCTCTTCGCCATGTCGCTTTCCTTCCCCCGCCCCCGGTCTACGGGCTCACCTCGAAGACCGTACACGCGAGGAGCCCCGCACCGTAGGACGGTGCGGGGCTCCCCCGGGTTGTGCGGTGCTGCGGCGCTCGCGGCGGCGCGGGCCGGGCTAGTACCAGCCGTTGGCCTGGTGGAAGCTCCAGGCGCTGCAGGGGCTGCCGTAGCGGTCTTCCATGTAATTCAGACCCCACTTGATCTGCGTGGCGGGGTTGGTGCGCCAGTCAGCGCCGGCCGAGGCCATCTTCGAACCGGGCAGCGCCTGGACCAGACCGTAGGCTCCCGAGGAGGAGTTGACGGCCTTGTAGTTCCAGGTGGATTCCTGGTTGATGATGTTCGAGAAGCACTGGAACTGCCCGGCCGGGACCATCTGCTGGGCGATGGCCTTGACCTGAGCGACCGTGTAGGAGCTCTGGGGGGCGAAGTCCCCGGCGTCGCGGGCGGCGGAGCGGCTGGCGACCTCCTCCTTCTCCTCGCGTTCCTTCTTCTGCTTGGCCTCGGCCTCGGCCTTCTCCTTCTCGGCCTCCGCCTTCTTGGACTTGGCGTCCTCGGCGGCCTGGACGCGCGCGGCCTCCTCGGCGGAACGCTTGGCGTCGGCATCGGCGGCGTGGGCGATGGCATCGGCCTGCTGCGTCAGGGACGCGCTCTGGACCTGTGCCTGGTCGCCGACCGGGATGTCGGCAAGGAGAGTCGCGCCGGACGCGGTCGTCTCGAGATCGTTCGTGGGGTCGCCGGTGGCAACGCCTACGACTGCGCCGACGGTGGTGACCGCGGTGGCCGAAGCCACGGCGAACCCCCGGACCGAGATCCGGCTCACACGGTGTCCTTCCAGCAGCGTCCGCAGTGACCGCGCGGGCGCAAAAGTGCCCTCGACTCTGGCCTCCGTGGTTCTACGGTCACTGGAGGCGCGGGCCCGTGGGCAACCCCCTTGCGGGGGCCGCCGCGTGAAACTCCGGGCGGCATACGGCGATCGGCTGTGGAGTTGTGGTGCTGCGCGTACCTCACGGGAGATACAGGTGTGCCGTATGCGGGGCCTGACGGAAACCAGACTCTGCCGGAACGCGACACCGCAAGGCAATTCTCCGTTGCGTGTGAAAGGTCACACCTGGCATGTCGCCGTCGATTTGAGAAAAGACCTGTGCAGCACGACGCCGCCCGGCTAGGCTCTCGGGCCTTTGCCGGGCGGCGCCAACTCACCTTCCCGCTATGGGGGTTTTGACCGATCTGACCGTCAGAGGTTCTCCAGCATCTCGGTGACCAGTGCGGCGATCGGGGAGCGCTCCGAGCGCGTCAGCGTGATGTGGGCGAAGAGCGGGTGGCCCTTCAACTTCTCGACCACGGCTACCACTCCGTCGTACCGGCCGACCCGCAGGTTGTCCCGCTGGGCGACATCGTGGGTCAGAACGACCCGCGAATTAGCTCCAATTCGGGACAGAACGGTCAGCAGGACATTGCGCTCCAGCGACTGCGCCTCGTCCACGATCACGAAGGCGTCGTGCAGCGAGCGGCCGCGGATGTGCGTGAGCGGCAGGACCTCCAGCATCCCGCGGTTCAGCACCTCCTCGATGACCTCGCGCCCGGCGACCGCCGAGAGGGTGTCGAAGACCGCCTGCGCCCAGGGGCTCATCTTCTCGGAGGCGTCCCCGGGCAGATAGCCG
The DNA here is from genome assembly GCF_055574035.1 of Streptomyces sp. NPDC030021. Taxonomy (NCBI): domain Bacteria; kingdom Bacillati; phylum Actinomycetota; class Actinomycetes; order Kitasatosporales; family Streptomycetaceae; genus Streptomyces; species Streptomyces sp. NPDC030021. The sequence goes on along the minus strand of NZ_JBVIAH010000014.1, from coordinate 77,526 downwards.
AGATCCTGACCGCCCACCGCGTACAGCGGCCGGAAGACCATCACCTTCTGGTGCTGCCTGCGCTCCAGGACCGCTTCCAGCCCCGCGCAGAGCGCCAGCGCCGACTTTCCGGTGCCGGCCCGGCCGCCCATCGAGATGATCCCGATCTCGGGGTCGAGGAGGAGGTCCAGCGCGATGCGCTGCTCGGCGCTGCGGCCGTGCAGCCCGAAGGCCTCGCGGTCGCCGCGTACGAGCTTCACGTTGCCGTCGGCCGTGACCCGGCCGAGGGCCTTGCCGCGCTCGGACTTCAGGACCAGTCCGGTGTGCACGGGCAGTTCCGCGGCTTCCGGCACGTAGAGGCGGTCCTCCGAGTAGAGGAGGTCCACCTGTTCCCCGGAGAGGGCGAGGTCGCTCATGCCCGTCCAGCCGGCGTCGGTGATCGCGAGTTCCGCGCGGTACTCCTCGGCGATCAGCCCCACGGAGGAGGCCTTGATGCGCAGTGGGAGATCCTTCGAGACCACCGTGACGTCGTAGCCCTCGGCCTGGAGGTTGCGGGCGACCGCGAGGATCCGCGAGTCGTTGTCCCCCAGCCTGAAGCCTGCGGGCAGGACGCTCGTGTCGGAGTGGTTGAGCTCGACGCGCAGGGTGCCGCCCAGATCGCCCAGCGGGATGGGGGCGTCCAGGCGACCGTTGCGAACCCGGAAGTCGTCGAGCAGGCGCAGGGCCTGGCGCGCGAAGTAGCCGAGTTCGGGATGGTGCCTCTTTGCCTCCAGCTCGGTGATCACCACGATCGGGAGCACGACCTCGTGCTCGTCGAAGCGGGAGATCGCATTGGGGTCTGCCAGCAGGACGCTGGTGTCGAGGACGTAGGTCCGCCTGTCGGGCAGGCGGCTCTTTGTGCTGGTCACCACGGAAGGACGTACCCCCTCGGAAGAGGTCGGGCCATGAAGACCGGACCGGTCATCGGCACCCATGCCAGGGCCGATTTCCGGCCCTCCACTCCGTCCGTGCGAACCGCACGTGCGTCCTGGTGCAAAGGGCCTCCCGGGCGGACGACCCCATGCCGTCCGCTGAGACTCGACACCCGTGGATCGGGCATCGACCTGAAAGGGATATTCCCCGAACAGGCCAGGCCATGCCATGGCATATGACGGACGCTCGGTGAATCCCTGGTGAAGGCTTCGAGGGGAGGGGGTAGCGGGACCTACGGGAAATCAGGTGCCGTAGCGCCGGTGACGAGCCGCGTAGTCGCGCAGGGCCCGCAGGAAGTCGACCTTGCGGAAGGCCGGCCAGAAGACTTCGCAGAAGTAGTACTCGCTGTGGGCGCTCTGCCACAGCATGAATCCGGACAGCCGCTGCTCGCCGCTGGTGCGGATGACGAGGTCCGGGTCCGGCTGGCCGCGCGTGTAGAGGTGCTCGGCGATGTGGTCGATGTCGAGGATCTCGGCGAGCTCCTCGAAGGAAGTGCCCTTGCGCGCGTGCTCCAGCAGCAGCGAGCGGACCGCGTCGGCGATCTCCTGGCGGCCGCCGTAGCCGACGGCGACGTTGACGAGTATCCCGTCGACGTCGTGGGTGGCCTGCTCGGCCTCCTTGAGCACGGTCTGCGTCCGGGCGGGCAGGATGTCGAGGTTGCCGACGTGGTGGACGCGCCAGCGGCCGTCCGCGGCGAGGCCCCGCACGGTGTTCTCGATGATGTTGAGCAGCGGGCGGAGCTCGACCTCGGGCCGGTCCAGGTTGTCCGTGGAGAGCATCCACAGGGTGACGACCTCGACGTCCGTCTCGGTGCACCAGCCCAGCATCTCGGAGATCTTGTCGGCGCCGGCCTGGTGGCCCTGCTCCGTCGTTCCTCCGGACGCCTTCGCCCAGCGGCGGTTTCCGTCCAGGATGACGCCGATGTGCTTGGGCGCCGCATCATGGTCGAGGCGGCCTTCCACCCGGCGTGCATAAAGCCTGTACACCAGGTCGCGCAGCTTCACGATCTTCCAGCCCCTCCGTGCCTTGCCCCCGTGCGAAATGCGGTCCCTCCCCCGAGTCCGCCACATTACTGCGCGGTGGGATCGGGTACCCAACTCGGTCTGTCACAAGTCCGTGATAGGGAGGACAACGTGACTGATACCAATCCCTATCGGGCAGAGCCCTCACGCTACGACTCCATGGAGTACCGGCGCACCGGCCACAGCGGCCTCAAGCTCCCCGCCATCTCCCTCGGCCTCTGGCACAACTTCGGCGACGACAAGCCCCTGGAGTCCCAGCGGGCGATCCTTCGCCGGGCCTTCGACCTCGGCATCACCCACTTCGACCTGGCGAACAACTACGGCCCGCCGCCCGGCTCGGCCGAGCTGAACTTCGGCAAGATCTTTTCGCAGGACTTCGCGTCCTACCGCGACGAGCTGATCCTGTCGACCAAGGCCGGCTACCTGATGCACCCCGGGCCGTACGGCGAGTGGGGCAGCCGCAAGTACCTGCTCAGCTCGCTCGACGCCTCGCTGAAGCGGATGGGCGTGGACTACGTCGACATCTTCTACTCGCACCGCTTCGACCCGGAGACCCCGCTGGAGGAGACCATGAGCGCCCTCGCGTCCGCGGTCCAGCAGGGCAAGGCGCTGTACGTGGGCGTCTCCTCCTACACGGCGGAGCAGACGGCCGAGGCCGTGCGGATCCTGCGCGGGATGGGTGTGCGCCCGCTCATCCACCAGCCCTCCTACTCCATGATCAACCGCTGGACGGAGGAGGACGCACTGCTGGACACGCTGGAGGACGCCGGCATGGGCTGCATCTCCTTCGCGCCGCTCGCGCAGGGCATGCTGACCGGCAAGTACCTGAAGGGCATCCCGGCGGGCTCGCGCGCCGCGCAGGGCAAGTCCCTGAACCCGGACCTGCTCTCGGACGAGGTGCTCCGCCGGCTGACCGGTCTGAACGAGATCGCGGCCCGCCGCGGGCAGTCCCTCGCCCAGCTGGCGCTCAAGTGGGTGCTCCGCGACGACCGGATGACCTCGGCCCTGATCGGTGCGTCGAGCGTGCCGCAGCTGGAGGAGAACGTGGCCGCGCTGGCGTCCGCGCCGCTCGGAGAGGCCGAGCTGAAGGAGATCGACTCCCTCGCCGTCTCCACCCCCGGCACCAACATCTGGGCCCAACGCGGCTGACCTGCGCATTTACCGCGCAGCACGGTCGAGAAGCCGGAAAACAAAAAACGGGCCGGTCCGTGGGGGGGATACGGACCGGCCCGAGGGGGGGGTTCCACCATAACCCTTCGTAAAGCATGCTGCGTGCATTGACGCAGGATGATTACGCTCCGAAACCACCCAGCAGCACTCCGGTGAGTGCTCCGGCCGCCATGAAGGGGCCGAACGCGTAACCCTGATTCCGCTCGTCGGGGCCGCGCAGCAGCAGGATCAGCCCGTACAGGGCCCCGTAGAGCAGGCCGAGGAAGGCCCCCGCGGACCATACCCCCCACCCGTACCACCCAAGAGCGACCCCCACCGAGAGCGCCAGCTTGACGTCGCCGAAGCCCATGCCGGCGGGGTTGATCAGATGGAGCATCAGGTACGCCGCTCCGAGCGCGCCGCCGCCCAGCAGCGCGAGCCGCCAGTCGCCTCCGGCGCGGGGCAGCGGGGCCGCCACCCCGAGCAGGGCCGCCGCCCCGGCCGCGAGCGGCAGGGTCAGTACGTCGGGCAGCCGGTGCACGGCGCGGTCGACGAGGGCGAGCAGCACGAGCAGCGGGGCGAGGCCCACGTAGGCGACCAGCTCGGGGCGCGCCCCTACGGCGGCCGCGAGCAGGGCGCAGACCGCCCCGACGAGGGCGGCGAGGGGGGCGGCGCGGCGCCCGTAGGGGTGCGGGGCCGTTCCCGCGGCCGCGGGAACGGGGCAGCGGGCCGGACCGAGCCAGCCCCGCACCCGGTGCCCCCGGGGGCACCGGCCGCGCCAGGGCTCCCCCGGCTCGACGGAGAACCGGTACGCGGCACGAGGCAGCAGCCAGCCCGCGGTGGCGCCGTAGCCGGCGGCGAGGACGATCAAGGCGGCACCCATGCGGCGACGGTAGCGCCGACGCGCCCCGCTGCGCGGGGCTTCCGGGGCTGTCTCTTCAGCCCGTCCGGCGTTTTGAGGACCGGGTCCGGGCGGAGCCCGGGAAACGGAGGAAGGGCGGGCAGGGGACGGCTCCGCGCAGCGGCACCCCGCTCCCTGATCCGGCCCGGTCAACAAGACACCCCTAAGGGCTGTCCCGCAATCCCCGGCGGGCGCACGACGTCAGCTACGGCACCTCGCCGCGTTGTCGGAACGCCCGACTACGCCCAGTATGAGGACGCCCCTCCGCCTTGCGATGCACCGCATCTGACGCCGTGCGCTGATCCACCGGGGACTACGGGACAGCCCTTAGGCTGGCCGGCATGGCGAACTGGCAGGACGGCCCCGGCACACTGCACGCCGGCACGCACCGCATCCCCCTGGAGGTCGCCGCGTCCTACCGGGCCCGCACCCGGGGCCTGCTCGGGCGGGACGGGATCGACGGCGCGATGCTGCTGACCCCCGCGGCGAGCGTGCACACCTTCCGGATGCGGTTCGCGATCGACGTGGCGTACCTCGACCGCGACCTCGGCGTCCTCGCCGTGGTCACCATGGCGCCGGGTCGGCTAGGGCTGCCGCGACTGCGCTCCCGGCACGTCCTGGAGTCGGCGGCCGGCGCCATGGCGGGCTGGGGTCTGCGGGCCGGAACCCTCATCAAGGTGGACGTACCCGGGCGTCTCACTCGCCGCTAGGCGAGGCCCCTCACTGGCAGTAGGTTGGGGCGGTTGAGCTGGGGCATCAGGGGAGCGGCATGACGGAGAACGCGCGGATCAAGGCGCTGGAGCAGATCATGCCGGCGACGCACGGCGCCGACGAGGACATCGACTGGCCGGCGGTGGAGGCCGTCTGGGGGACCCGGTTCCCGGCCGATTTCGTCGCGTTCATGGGCCGCTTCGGCGCGGGCTCCATCAACGGCGAGGCCAGCATCCTGCTGCCGCTGCCCAAGCCCGGACTCCAGTGGGACCCGGCCGGGATGGCCGAGGAGACCGACAACGCCCGCCAGACCTGGGAGGCGGAGGGCGGCCGCTCCGCCTTCGACGTGGACCCCGAGTCGATCATCGCCTGGGGCGTCACCGGCGGGTCGGACATCCTGTGCTGGCTCACCTCCGACCCCGACCCGGACCGGTGGCCGGTCCTGGTCTGCGGGCGGCACACCGCCGACTCCTTCGCGGTCTACCCGTACGGCATGGCCGAGTTCCTCTACCGGCTGTGCTCCGACGAGTTCGACGTGAGCCCCGTCAGCATCACCTTCTGGGACGGCGGCCACCTCAGCTTCGTGCACTGGCGCAAGGCCCAGCGGCGCTGGCAGGAGGGCCGCAACCCGGAGACGGGTGAGCCCGACCCGTACGCGGGCGAGTTCGCCGACTAGCCCGCAGCCGAACCCGAAGCGCGCGTAGCGCCCGCAGAGCCCCGAGAGCCCGCAGAGCCCGTTCCGAGACCGGAAACGGGCTTTTCGGCATGTCTACGCGCGTCCAGTATTTGGATCGCATATCGGAAAACACCATTAGGAAAACCCCCACTTGGAGCATTGACCACAAGTGCGCCCCCAATGTAATCAACCACCCATCCCTCAGGAGAGAATTCCGGCCAACGGGCCATCGAGGGACACCCCAGCCCGGAGCAACTCATAAGTAATAACGGGATCCAAAAGAAAATCAGGGGAATACGCCTGTGCGACGAAGAATTTCCGGCACGACCGCCACCACGGCCGTTCTCGGTCTGCTGATACCACTGGCCGGATGCGGTGGGTCCGGAGACGATGCAGGTGACAGCGGTACGCTGCATCTGGTCGCCGCCGAATACGGCGACAGCCCGGCCACCAGTTCCAAGCCCTACTGGGAGAAGATGGCGACCGATTTCAACGAGGCGAACCCCGGAATCAAGCTCGACGTCAAGCTCCTGCCGTGGGCCGACATCGACCGCGAGGTCTCCCGTATGGTCAAGGCCGGCAAGGCGCCGGATGTGGCGCTGATGGGGTCTTACTCGGACTTCGCGGCCCAGGGGAAGCTGTATCCCGCGGACGAACTCCTCTCGGTCACCGCCGAGGCGAATTTCCTCCAGCCGCTCGCCGACGCCGGCTCCGTCGGCAACACCCTCTACGGCCTGCCCTTCGTGGCGAGCAGCCGTCTCCTCTTCTACAACGAGGCGCTCTTCACCAAGGCCGGCATCAAGGAGCCCCCGAAGACCTGGGGCGACCTCAAGGCCGACGCCAAGGTCCTCAAGGACAAGGGCGTGAAGTACCCCTACGCCCTGCCGCTCGGCCCGGAGGAGGCGCACGCCGAGGCGCTGATCTGGGAGCTGAGCAACGGCGGTGGCTACGCGGACAGCGCCGGCAACTACAGCCTGGCCTCGGAGCAGAACATCGCGACCTGGGACTGGGTCAAGCGGGAGATGGTCGGTCCCGGACTCACCGGTCCGACCCCGCCGTCGGAGCTGAACCGCGCCGACGCCTTCGCCGCCTTCCTGCGCGGCGAGGTCGGCATGGTCAACGGCTATCCCTCGCTCGCCCACGAGGCGCGCACCAGGGGCATCAGCGTCTCGACCACGTCCATGCCCGTCTCGGACAACCTCGGCACCGGGGTGCCGCCGCCCACCGTCGGTGTCGCCGACTGGATGATGGCCTTCAAGCAGAACGGCAAGCGCGCGGAGATCGGCAAGTTCCTGGAGTTCGTCTACCAGGACAAGAACCTGTCGGACTTCGCCGACCGCTACCACCTGCTGCCGTCCACCGTCACCGCTTCGCGCACCCCGGCCGGGGGCGGCTTGGACAAGAACGACACGCAGTTCCTGAACGCGCTGCGCGGCGCCCAGCTCTACCCGGTCAACGACCCGGCCTGGCTGACGGTCAGCGACACCATCAAGCGCAACATCGGACGCGCGGTGGAACCGACCGGCAACCCGAAGGGCGTCCTGGAGGACATCGCCCAACAGGCCGCCCAGGCCTCCAAGAAGCACTGAGAAGTTCCTCGACACGGGACCTCAGACCCATGCCGCAGACCACCCCGTGCGGCATCATGGCCACTACGGCACTTGATCCAAGGCCTCGGCCCAGTCGCCCGACGAGCACCCACAAGGTGCACGGGGCGGCCGGCCTCCACCCGGACCCTCAGCGCTGCTGCCCCTGGTCCGCGGCGAACGCCGTCCGGTACTGCTCGCAGCTGGAGTTCCAGCGCAGCGTCCCCGCCAGCGTTCCGTAGCCCGAGCGCGTGACCGACCACTCCACCGTGTACTCGCCGGTGTCGCACGCGATCCGCCGGTCGCCCGCAACCTTCTCCCGCCCGGTCGGCGGCTTCCCGGTCAGCTCCTTGCGCACTTCCGCGACCTTGGCCCGGTCGGCGGAGCGCAGTACGGCGTGCACGACGATCGGGTGCTCGCCCTCCTTCACCGTCACCGCCTTCTTCACCACCGTCGAGTCCGACACCGACCAGGCGAACTCGTACCCGGGCAGCCACGCCAGGGTCTTGGGGTCGGCGGCCTTGCGCTCGTAGTCCGGCGCGCCCGAGGGGCCGGGGCGGGTGACCGTCCTGTACTGAACCCCGGGGTGGAAGCGGAACTGCGCCTCCACCTTGTGCATCTCGTCCTTGGTCCACATCGACTTCATGGTCTTCTCGCCGCCCGCCGGGTCCTGGAGGTACGCCGTTCCCTCCGCGGCGGTGGCGGCCTGGCCCAGGAGGGGCGCGAGGGCCGCGGAGGCGGTGGCGAGGGCGAGAGCGGCGATGCGGGTGCGCTTCATGCCCGGACCAACGGGACCCTCCGGCGGGCCGGAACGACGCCGGGCGGGCTTTCACCCGTACGGGAGCGCCCGGTTCCGGTGGCCGCGGAATACCCGGTGATCAACTCCCGTTCCGGGTCAGGAGATATGACGATGCGACGATCGACGGGGGATCCGATGGGCGAGTACGCGAGCGGCGGCGTGCGCGGTGGCGAGGGCGGTGGCGTGGGCGGCACGGTGGCTGCGGGCTGGGAGCCGGTGCGGGAGGAGTTCGCGGCCTTCGTGGCGGCCGAGCCGCACTCCCCCGAGGCCCAGCTCGTGGTGCACCACCGGGGCAGGCGCGTGGTCGACCTGTGGGCGGGCGAGGACACCGACGGGGACACCCTCAGCGGCGTCTTCTCCATCACCAAGGGCGCGGCGCACCTCGTGGTGGCGCTGCTCGTGCAGGACGGCGTACTGGACCTGGAGCGCCTGGTGTCCTCGTACTGGCCGGAGTTCACCGGGGACGGCAAGGAGCGGCTGACGCTGCGCCGGCTGCTGGCCCACCGGTCGGGGCTGATCGGCACGGACGAGGGCTTCGACTACGACGAGATCGCGGACGACGCGCTGATCGCGGCCCGGCTGGCCGCGCAGAAGCCGTTCTGGGAGCCGGGCGAGGCCTACGGCTACCACGCCTTCGTGATCGGCGCGCTGACCGGCGAGGTGGTCCGGCGGGCGACCGGCAGGTCGATCCAGGAGCTGTACGAGGAGCGCGTGCGCGCCCCGTACGGACTGCACCTCTACATGGGCCTGCCGGCCTCGCAGGAGGGCCGGTGGAAGCCGGTGCTGGAGATGCTGCCGACGCCCGGGCAGCGGGCGGCGCGGGAGGCGGGCGGGCCGCCGCCGAAGCTGCTGGCGGTCGCCTTCAACGCGCACCGCAAGCCGCCGATGGACCCGGTCGCCCACGCCAACCACCCCAAGACCCGCGCGCTCGGCCCGGCCTCGGCGGGCGGCATCGGCTCGGCGCGCGGGGTCGCGGGCCTGTACGCGGCGGCGATCGGCGTGGGGGACGGCCGGGCTCCGCTGCTGGAACCGGACACGGCTGCGGAGTTCGCGCGGCTGCACACGCCGGGCCAGGACGCCGTGACCGCGGAGCCGGACCACTTCGGGCTCGGCTTCGCGCAGCAGCCCGCGGTGGGCCCCGGGGCCTTCGGGCACTCCGGCGCGGCGGGCGGCCAGGGCTTCGCCGACCCGGTCACGGGGATCGCGTACGGCTACACGCGCCGCCGCTACGGCTTCCCGGGCGGGCGCGCTCCGGAGAACGACCGCCTGACGGCGGCGGTGCTGGGCGTGGCGCGGAGAGCGGAGCCCGCCCGGGAGTCCGCTCAGGCCTGACTGAGCCCGCCCCGGAGTCCGCTCAGGCTTGACCGGTCTCGAAGCGGCTGATCCGGCCACCGCCGGGGGCGATCACGAAGCGCCAGGTGGTGCGCATCTCGCCCCAGGTGTCGTTGCGGTAGTTGACGAGGAGGGTGCGGCCGCCGTCGGACTCGGACTGGACGTCCATGTGACCGCCGGAATCGAAGATCTCGCGGTCGATCCAGTCCTGCAGATCGCGGTCGGAGCCGTCGTCGGACATGGTCGCGTCGGCGGTCAGGACCGCGAGGAAGGCGTCCTTGTCGTGCGCGTTGACGGCGGCGACGAGGGCGCCGACCACCGGGTCGGACAGTCTGGCGGGGGCGATGGCCACAGGAGCCTCCTGGTCGGGCGTACGTTCGTCCGTGCCCGACCAGGGAACAACGCGGGCGGGTCCGCGTCGTCGACCGTCACCCGTTCGCGCGGCGGACGGCGTGTCAGGAGGCGCTGGGGGCGGCGGGAGCGCCGGGCGCGTCGGGAGCGCCTGCGGTGTCGGGGGTGTCCGGGGCGGTGCGGACGGGGAAGCCGGTGGGCCGGCCCTGCTCCTTCAGCCAGGTCAGCACTTGGTCGAGGGCGTCGACGGTCTGGGCGCGGTTGCCGCCGCCGTCGTGGAAGAGCACCGTCGGGCCGTTGCCGATCTCGCGCTTGACGGCGCTCACGATGGCGGCCGTACCCGGCTTGTCGAAGTCCTTGGTGTCGACGTTCCAGCCGAGCGGCCGCATACCGTGCGCGGCGGCGATGCGCCGGCTGTCGGGGGTGAACGCGCCGCCGGGGGCCCGGTAGTACTCGACCTTCGCGCCGCTGCCCGCGGCCTCCTCGATCAGCTTCTTCGCCTCCAGGATCTGCTGCTCCTGGTAGGCGACGGACTTCTTGTCCATGGCCGTGTCGTGGCTCATGGTGTGGTCGCAGAGCCGGTGTCCGGCCGCAACCACCTTCTTCACCAGGTCGGGGTGGGCCTTGGCCTGCGGCCCGACCATGCAGAAGGTCGCCTTGACGTCGTGCCGCCGGAGTACGTCCAGCACCTTCGGGGTCCAGCGGGGGTCCGGGCCGTCGTCGATGGTGATGTTGACGGCGTTGCCGCCGCTCTCGGACGCGTGGGCTATGCCCTCGGGTATCCCCTGCGGCTGTTGCCCGGGCCGGCCGTCGTCGCCCCGGCCGGAGTCGTCGCCGGCGCCCGGCCGGGCCACGTTCTGCTGGGAGGCGGCGGTTCCGTCCGGTCCGACCAGGGCCGCCACGCCCCACACGGTCGCCGCCACGGCGGCGGCCGAAGCCACGACGGCGGCACCGGCCCGGACGCCCTTCTTGTTCGCGCGCGCCAAGAAACCCATGAACTGTCCCCTCCCCATCCGCTGTGTGAGCGTTCTGTGGATCAGGACGTTCATCGCCGCCGAGGAGTTCCAGCCAAATAGCCCATAAATTCCCTGTTATGGGACTGTTGGGACCGATGGGACTTTAGTCCTCCATGGAGTTGCATACCTGCCCGCGCAAACGCGCCCGAAACGGGCCGATCCCCGGACTACGCGCCGCCCTGCCCCAAGTCCCGCCACAGTCAAGGCCGTTCACCGGCACGCGGGACGGCGGGCCGGACGAGAATGGGGCGCATGCATGACGGACCCGACTGGCCCCCGGACAAACTGAACACGCTCCGCCTGGGCCGCAGACTGGTGACGGAAGTCCCGGCCTCCCGCCGCGAGCGGCGGGCGTTCGTGGACGTAGCCCCCGCCCGGAACGGGGCCGACCACCGGGCGCGGGACGAGGGCTGGGCGCGCGGCGACCCGGACCGCCGCTTCCGCCTGGAGCACTGGGAGTACGACGGCGACCGCCTCGACGGCTTCGACCACGACGTCGGCGCGGTCCTCGTCGCGTCCGCGGACGCGGCGGACGAGGCCGGCCTGCTCGCCGTGCTCACCGCGTGGGGCCTGCGCCCCGGCGCCTTCACCTACCCCAGGGAAACGGACGACCCCAGGTAGCCGGGCCCGGACGTGCCGGGAGGCGGCACCCCCGGTCGTCCCGGTGGTGCCGCCTCCCTGGCGGCGCTGCTGCGGTCGCTGCTGCCGGCGCCGATGCCGATGCCGGTGCGTGCCCGGTCAGTGCGCGAGCGACTCCTGGGCGGCCGGGGCCGCCTTCTCGTCGTCGGCGGTGGCGGGCGGGGTCGCCGGGCCCGCGCCTCGGAGGGGGACCTCCTTGACGAACCAGGCCGCCGCGAAGCCCAGTACGGCGATGGCCGCGCCGAGCAGGAACGCGGAGTGCGTACCGGCGGCCACCGCGTGCTGGTAGGCGTCGCGCACCGCTTCGGGCAGCTTGGCCAGGCTCGCGGCGTCCAGCTGGGCGGAGCCCGCGGCTCCGGCGGCCTCCGGGCCCAGGCGCTCGGCCATGGTGTCCGTGACCCGGGTGGTGAAGAGGGAGCCCATCAGGGCCACGCCGAAGGAGCCGCCGAGCGTACGGAAGAGGGTCGCCGAGGAGGAGGCGACGCCCATGTCCTTCATCTCGACGCTGTTCTGCGCGACCAGCATGGTGATCTGCATCAGGAAGCCGAGACCGGCGCCGAGGACGGCCATGTAGAGGCCCGACACGAGGCGGGTGGTGCCGGTGTCCATGGTCGCGAGCAGGAACATCCCGACGACCATGAGCGCGCCGCCCGCGATCGGGAACATCTTGTACTTGCCGCTGCTGGTGGTGACGCGGCCCGCGATCAGCGAGACGACCATCATCGAGAGCAGCATGGGCAGGAGCAGCAGGCCCGAGTTGGTGGCGGAGGCGCCCTGCACCGACTGCTGGAACAGCGGGAGGTAGAGCACGCCGCCGAACATCGCGAAGCCGACGAGGAAGCCGATCACCGACATGAGGGTGAAGTTGCGGCTGCGGAAGATGTGCAGCGGCATGACCGGCTCGGCGGCCCTGGTCTCCGCGTAGAGGAACGCGGCGGTCGACAGGACGCCGACGACGATCAGGGCGAGGATCTCGACGGAGCCCCACGCGTACTCGGTGCCGCCCCAGGTCGTCACGAGGACGGTGGAGGTGATGGCGACGGTCAGCAGCGCGGCGCCGAGGTAGTCGATCTTGCCTTGCGACCGCTTCTTGGGCAGGTGCAGCACCGCGGTGACCATGGCCAGCGCGACCGCGCCGAGCGGCAGGTTGATGTAGAAGGACCAGCGCCAGCCCATGTGGTCGGTGATGGTGCCGCCGACCAGCGGGCCGCCGATCATGGCCAGAGCCATCACGCCGGCCATCATGCCCTGGTACTTGCCGCGCTCACGGGGCGGGATCAGGTCGCCGATGATCGCCATGACGCCGACCATCAGACCGCCGGCGCCGAGGCCCTGGATGGCACGGAAGCCGATCAGCTGGCCCATGTCCTGGGCCATGCCGCTGAGCGCGGAGCCGATGAGGAAGATGACGATCGAGGTGAGGAAGGAGCCCTTCCGCCCGTACATGTCGCCGATCTTGCCCCAGATGGGGGTGGAGGCCGCAGTGGCCAGCGTGTACGCGGTGACCACCCACGACAGGTGCTCCAGGCCGCCGAGCTCGCCGACGATCGTCGGCATCGCGGTGCCGATGATCATGTTGTCGAGCATCGCCAGCAGCATCGCGATCATGAGCGCCATGAGGACGACGCGTACGCTGCGCGGCTTCACCTCCTCCGAAGTCCCCGCAGGCTTGACTTTGTCCACCATGTCCACTCCCCTGGCCCTACCGCTCGCACTACGTCCCGCACCGGCACTTACTTGCCGCCCGGCTAGTTCACTACAATGGGGACGGTAGACCCGCAACTAGCCGGGCGTCAAGTAAGTAATTGGGGAGAGCCATGTCCAGCAGCAGTCCGCAGCGACGCCGTGGCGACACGCGCCAGCGCATCCAGGACGTCGCACTGGAGCTCTTCGCCGAGCAGGGGTACGAGAAGACGTCGCTGCGCGAGATCGCGGAGCGGCTGGAGGTCACGAAGGCGGCGCTGTACTACCACTTCAAGACCAAGGAAGACATCATCATCAGCATCTTCGAGGACCTGACGCGGCCCATCGACGAGCTGATCATGTGGGCAGAGGGCCAGCCGCGCACCCTGGAGACCAAGCGCGAGGTGCTGCGCCGCTACAGCGAGGCGATGGCGGGGGGCGCCGTGCTCTACCGCTTCATGCAGGAGAACCAGGCGACGACGCGCGAGCTCACCATCGGCGAGACGGTCAAGAAGCGGCTCTTCACCCTGGTGGAACTGCTCCGCACGCAGGACGGCCCGCTGACGGACCAGGTCCGCTGCGTCAGCGCGCTGTTCACGCTGCACGCCGGGATGATGTTCCTCCAGCACGTCGAGGGCAACCCGGAGGAGACGCGCCTGGCGGCCCTGGAGGTCGCCACGGACCTCATCACCCAGGCCCACCACGAGGCGTAACGCCTCACAAGGAGGGCGAGGGCGACCGGGCCGGGCCGGACCTCTGCACCACCGTCACCTCCCCCCGCCACTCCCCGAAGTGGCGGCGAGGCGGCGGTCCTCGGCGGCGATCGGTACGTCGTTGATGCTCGCCTCGCGCCGCCTCATCAGGCCGTCGTCGTCGAACTCCCACTGCTCGTTGCCGTGGCTGCGGAACCACTGGCCGGCGGCGTCGTGCCACTCGTACTCGAAGCGGACGGAGATGCGGTTGCCGGTGAAGGCCCACAGCTCCTTGCGGAGCCGGTAGTCGAGCTCGCGCTCCCACTTGTCGGCGAGGAACTCGCGGATCTCGGCATGGCCGGTGAGGAAGCGGTCGCGGTTGCGCCAGACCGAGTCCTCCGTGTACGCGAGGGCGACGCGCTCGGGATCGCGGCTGTTCCAGGCGTCCTCGGCGGCCTGGACCTTGGCGCGGGCGGACTCTTCGGTGAAGGGCGGCAGGGGCGGACGCGTCACGGTGGATCCTCCGAAGGGGAGAAGGCGGGAAGGCGGGAAGATGAGAACGATCGTTCTCCTCGCCGCCCATCGTACGAGAACGTGCGTTCTCGCCGCAAGGGGAAACGGGCTACCCTGCCCTCATGGACGATGAAGAGGCGCGGACCCGACTGCTCGACGCGGCGGAGGAGCTGTTCTACCGGCACGGCATCCAGGCCGTCGGCATGGACCGCATCCGCACCGCCTCCGGGGTCCCCCTCAAGCGCCTCTACCGCGTCTTCCCCGCGAAGGAATCCCTGGTCACGGCCTACCTGGAACGCCGCGACCGGCGCTGGCTGGGCTCCCTTCGCGCCGCGGCCCTCGCCCCGGCACAGCCACGGGCGCGCGTGCTCGCGGTCTTCGACTGGCTGGCGGACTGGTTCGCCGAGCCCGACTTCCGCGGCTGCGCGTTCCTCAACGCGTACGGGGAACTGGGGGCGGCAGCCCCGGAGATCGTCCGCATCCACAAGACGGAACTCCACGCCCTGCTGGCCGGCCTGACCGCCGACCCCGCCCTCGCCGACCGGCTCCTGATCCTGACCGAGGGGGCGACGGCGGTGGCCGCCCTCACCCCCGGCCCGGAGCCGGCTCACCGGGCCCGGGAGATCGCGGAGCTCCTCCTGGGGGAGTGACGCAGGTCACATCACTTCGTCCCGTGGGGCTGTCACATCCGGGCCGCATTTTCCGTCAGAGCTGTGTAACCGTCGACACGGCAAGGAGATCACGATGGAAGCGCGTCTCAACCTCTTCGGTAACGCGGTCGCGACCAAGTTCGGCCGGTACATCAACTCCGCGGGCAAGGTCATCTCGGACTCGACCCTGCCGCACGCCACGCAGGAGCTCGTGAAGCTCCGGGCCAGCCAGATCAACGGCTGCGGATTCTGCACCGACATGCACTTCAAGGACGCCTCGCACGCCGGGGAGGACCCGGTGCGGCTGAACCTGGTCGCGGCCTGGCGCGAGGCGAAGGTGTTCACCGACGCCGAGCGGGCGGCCCTGGAACTGACCGAGCAGGGCACCCGCATCGCCGACGCGGCCGGCGGCGTCACGGACGAGGCGTGGGCCGACGCCGCCAAGTACCACGACGAGGACCAGCTGGCCGCGCTGGTCACCCTCATCGCCCTGATCAACGCGTACAACCGGATGAACGTGATCGTCCAGCAGCCGGCGGGCGACTACCAGCCGGGCCAGTTCGGCTGATCCCGCGCACCGGAGCTGCCGCTGTCCGGCCCCGACAGGGGAGGGGCCGGACCTCGCGCACCGCTCTGCTCTGTGCACATCCCGGGTACGGGTACTCACGACAGGACCCCGGGGCGTTCCCGACCATGGAGGGAGTCCGCACACCCTGGGGGGAACCCGATGACCGCACGTACGCTCGTCCGCCTGACCTTCGCGAACCCCGCTTCGGCGATCTACCTGGGTCTCGTCGGCGTCGCCGTGGCCATCGCGACGGCCGTCACGCTGTTCGCCCGGGACCCTGGCTTCGTATGGGTGCTGCCCGCCCTGTGCGCGTTCCCGCTGTTCCTCTTGGTGGGGCTGGCCCACGGCATGGCCCCCGGGGGCGGCCAGCCCGCGGCGTGGCTCTTCGTCACCGAGCTCGTCCTGTGCGTACTGGCCCAGTCGCTCGTCCTCGGAACGATCGTGGAAGCCTCCCGCGGCCGCCTCCGCCGCGGCACTCCCCGTACTCCGGCCAACTAGGACTTGTCCGGCCGATCATGTACGGAGCCAGATGACGAGGGTTGCGGCAGTCGCGGTCCCGAGGAAGACGTAGCCGCGCTTGTCGTAGCGGGTGGCTACTGCTCTGGCGTGCTTGAGCCGGTTGATCGCCCGCTCGACGGTGTTGCGTTCCTTGTACCGCTCTTCGTCGAAGCCGGGTGGCCGTCCGCCGCGTGACCCTTTGCGCAGGCGGGCGGCCTGACTGTCGGTCTTCTCCGGAATCGTGTGCCGGATGCTCCGGCGCCGCAGATACTCG
Source organism: Streptomyces sp. NPDC030021 (assembly GCF_055574035.1). Classification (NCBI taxonomy): domain Bacteria; kingdom Bacillati; phylum Actinomycetota; class Actinomycetes; order Kitasatosporales; family Streptomycetaceae; genus Streptomyces; species Streptomyces sp. NPDC030021. The sequence continues at coordinate 61,515 of NZ_JBVIAH010000014.1, read as the reverse complement.
CGGCATGGGCCGTTGCTGTAGGCCTTGTCGGCGGCGAGGCTGTCAGGCTTCTTGCGTGGCCTGCCCGGCCCGATGCGCGGGACTCGGATCTTCTCCAGCACGGGCTTGAACTGGGTGCAGTCCGCCCGCTGCCCTGGCGTGACGATCAGGGACAGCGGGCGGCAGCGGCCGTCCGCGCTCAGGTGGAGCTTGGTGGTGAACCCGCCGCGCGAGCGGCCCAGCCCTTCACCTCCTGCACCGCCTCCACCAGGCGGGCGGCGAGGCTCTGCCACGGTGTTTCGCCCTGGTGTTCTGCCGCTGCGTCCCCCTTTGAGGCGGGAGTCGGCGGTGGTTCTGTGCGGGCGCCGGCGGCGTGCTGATGTGCCCGCACGATGGTGGAGTCGATCGAGATGTCCCAGTCGATCTCCCCGGCCGCGTCGGCCTCGGCCTGGACTTGCTGGAGCAGGCGTTCCCAGGTTCCGTCGGCCGACCACAGGCGATGGCGTTCATAGACGGTCTTCCACGGGCCGAACCGTTCGGGCAGGTCACGCCACTGAACGCCGGTCCGCACCCGGTGCAGAATCCCGTCGATCACCTGCCGGTGATCCCGCCACCTGCCACAACGCCTGTTGCTGACCGGCAGGAACGGCCGCAGCCGTTCCCACTCGGCATCCGTCAGATCTCCCCGCCCCATGTCCACATCAACGACACAACGGCGGAGTAGTCACATGATCGGCCGGCCAAGTCCAAGCCTCCTCGACGGTCCTCACCGAGCCAGCAGCCGAAGCAGTACCGGCACAGCAGCTCCGGGAGTATGCGTCAGGGAGAAAGCAGAATGGCATGGATGCGATGTCGACAGGATTCTGTGCCGACTGGGCGGAATGACCTTCAGCTGTGCTGGTCGCAGTCCTTTGCCATCAATGCCTTTGCCTGGCCGCTGTCGACAGGGATGAGCTGGACCTGATCGATCGAGTAGGCGAAGGTGTATCCGAGCGTGATCATATCACTCGAGATCGAAAGCGCGCCTGATCCCGGGTCGGTGCCCGTCGAATCAGAGCCGTTGACATCGTTCCAGAGCACGCTGGTCCGGCCGTCGTTGATTGTGCCGGTCGACAGGACCTGGTACTGCCCTTTGTCGGTTCTACCGTCTTTGACGATCGCGCGGTGTTTGATGTCGTCGAGGGCCATCGTGGTCAGCTTGCACCGCAGGTCGCCACCAGGGACGTCGATGTACGTGATCTCGTGACCGTCGATGGCTGCAATCTCCCCGCGGGCCCCATCGGTGATGGAGATGTAGGCACCGTCGAAGCTGGAGGCCTGGCTGCTGCTGGGGCCCTTCGAGGAAGCAGCGTCACTACTCGCGCCGCAGCCCGTGAGCATCAGTGCGCCCGGGGCCAGAGCCGCGATGGATGCGGCTATCCCGGCCCGCGTCACATATGTGGTCCTTGCGGAGTTCACAGTGTTCTGCCTTCGTTCGTTCTGGATGGTCGGCCGGCGTCAGCTCTGCGGTGGCTGGGGCGCCGGCAGCAGCACTGCCAGTACTGCTGGTTGCTGTATCAGAGGTACCACGCAAACAGCAGAATATCTGTCAGAGTCAGCCTTCATAGGCACCCTTGAGTGGTCGAAACTCAGTCGTCAGTCGTCAGACGTCTTCGGGGAAGTTGTCGAGCCGCTGCGCCGTCAACGCCAGTGCGACCTCTGCCTGATTGAGCGCGTGCTCGCCGTCCCGGATTCGGTACTGCAGACACTGGACGGGCAGGGCATCCGCTTCCTGCAGCGTCAGGTCGCCGAGCTCACGCAGCTCCGCGTGCGCACCTTGCAGCTGCTCCTGATGATGCGCAGCCCGGACCCGGAGACGGGCGACCCGCTCCTTCCACCAGTTCACCCGCGCCTCGCGGTCGAGCGTGGTCTTCCCTCCAGCCAGGCACGCAGCTCAGCCTGGTCGGCGTCATTCGGCAGCCCGGCGGCGAGGGGCCCATCAGGTTCCGGCATGTCGATGGGGACGTGCGACAGCATCACTGCGGGAGTCGTCTCGAGCACGTAAGCGATCGCCACAAGATCGTCAACGGTCACGGGGCGAACACATCGCTCCATCTCAGCGAGGACGTCGGCAGAGATCGGGTGGTCGAGCATCAAGAGCACGTAGGCCAGCTCGTCGACGGTCAGCTCGCGCAGCTGGCGGTAGTGGGTGATGGTGTCGGACACAGCAAGGGACGTGGGAACCCTCGTCATCTGGCTCCGTACATGATCGGCCGGACAAGTCCTAGTCGGACCCGGCGGGCAGGCGGGAGACAGTCTCGCCCTTCAACTGCCGGCCGACGTGGCCGAGGTACGCAGCGGCCCCTGCCCTCGGCAAGCTCGCCCAGGTCCGGGTCCCGCCTCCGGGTTCGCGGGACTCCCCGAAGCCCCAGGCCCCGCCGCACGAGCGCACCACAGCCGCCATGAGCCGCAGCGCCGCACGCCGTCGGGCTTCGCAGTGGGTGGCGAGGCGGGGGTGCGCGTGGGGGGCGTGCCCGTCGTAGGCGGTGAGGCGGAGTGCGTCGTCGCGGTAGCGGACGGAGAGGTACAGACTCCGCCCGGGATCCAACATCCAGGCGGCGGCGACCAGTTCCCCGGCCACCTGTACGGCGGCGGGCTCCAGGGGATCGAGCCGGTACGCGCGCAGGACGGCCCGTACGGCGGCCCGCGCGACCTGGGCACCGAGCGGCTCCCCGGGCACGGTGAGGCTGCACGCGAGCGTGTCGAGCGCGGGCGGCTCGCCGACGGCGGGCTCGGGCGGGGACACCGGGCAGGCGGTGAAGGGGTGGACAGACATCGCGGACTCCCTGAGGTCGGAGGTGACTACGGCGAGTTCGACGCGCACGGATGGCTGACGCGGGGCCCGGGAGCGTGGCTCGTCGCCGAGGCCCGAGGCATGCTGCGGCGATGCACTTCAACTCCCGTTGCGTGAGCGGTGCGTTACCTAACGTAGCGCGAGCGGGCCTAATTTGGCCCACCCAACGGGAGAAATCATCCGCGCGTGGTCAGAGCGACCACCGACACGCAAGACTGCTCGCCATGAGCGCGAGGACTGCACCGACGGAGCGTCAGAAGAGGCTGGGGTACGAGCTACGCAGACTGCGCACGTCAGCGGGCATCTCAGCCGAGTACGCGGCCGGACTGCTCGGCGTCGACCGAGGAGCCGTCTCGGCAATGGAGTTCGGGACGCGCGCCATCTCCGCCGAGAGGGTGCGGACACTGGCCTGCAACTGCGCGGTGACCGATGAGGAACACATCGCCGGGCTGACGGCGATGACCGGCCCCAGCCGGGGCTGGTGGGACCGCTACCGAGGGCAATTGCCTCAAGGTTTCCTGGACATCGCGGAGCTGGAAGCACACAGCAGCCGCATGCGGGGAGCCTTCTCGGTGCACATTCCCGGCCTCCTCCAGACCTCCGACCACGCACTCGCCGTGTTCCGGATGGTCGTCCCCGCTCTCCCGGAACACGAGGTGGCGCTGCGTCTGGCGTTTCGCGCCGAACGCCAGCAGGTCCTGGCCGGAGCCGGCGCCCGAGAGTTCGTCGCCATCGTGCACGAAGCGGCCCTGCGCATACAGTTCGGCGGGCGTGCCGTACTCCACGCCCAGTTGGAGCACTTGCTCGAACGGTCGCAGCAGGACAATGTGACCGTACTCGTCCTCCCGTTCGAAGCGGGCGGATTCCCCGGGGCGGGTCAGACCGTGCTCTACGCGGAGGGCCCGACCGCACAGCTGGACACCGTGCAGGTCGACAACTCCCACGGACCCGACTTCCTCTACGCCGATGCGCAACTCGCCAAATACCGCGCCCACTTCGACATCCTGGAAAACCTGGCGCTGTCCCCCGAGGACTCGCGGGGGTTCATCCAGACCATCGCAAGCCAGCTGTGAGAGGGGACATCAGACATCATGCCTATCGTGACCTGGGAAGAGCCGTTCTGCGGCGAAGGAAACTCCTGCTACCGAATAGGGGTGGACGGGGACGGCAACAGCTACATCGCCGTCGCGGGCGCGGAAGCCTCATACCTCTCCGACACCAGGGACGCCCTGCGCCAGCTGATCCGGGACATCAAGGCGGGCAAGGCCGACCACCTGCTGGCCGACTGAACCCGGCCCGGCCTCACCAGGCCGCGTCCTCCACGACCCGCTGCGCGATCCACGGCACCGAACGGCCGTCCGTGGCGATGCGGACCGTCCCCGGCGGCGCGTCACGCTCCCGCACGGCCGCGGCCCGCCGGCTGCGCGCGATGTGGACCGCGAGCTGCGAGCCGATCCCCCGCCGGGCCAACCGCTCCCGTACGGTCTCCTCGCGCTCCGTGAGCAGCACGCACGTCGTACGGATCGGTCCGTCACCACCCATGGCCCGGTGGATCAGCGGAAGGTCGAGGATGCTCACTGTGTGGGTGTAGACGAGGCGGTATTGCCCCAGGCCGGAGTAGTTCGCCCAGACCGAGGCGAGGTTCCGCTCGGTGACGCACCACTACCTCGCCAACGGGGTTGAGTTCATGAAGCTGCCGGTCGACAAGATGCTCGCCGACAACCAGGGCTTCCAGGCCCATATCAAGGGCTACCACCTGCTGGACTACGAAGCCGACTGGCACGAGCAGGCGCTGGCGGAGTTCCAGAGGAACGGTGGGCGACCCGTCGCCATACCGGTCGAGACACCGAGCGGCAAGGACTACTCCTTCACCAAGGAGACTGATCCGAACTGGTTCTACGCGGTCGGCTCCGCCCGGTCGAACGTGACGGGCGTGGTGACCGTCGTACCGGGGTCCGACGGTCAGCCGGTGGTCGGACTGGACTACCAGGTCAACGTCTGGGACCGGTACAACTGGGACGAGGGCAAGGGCGTCGACGTCGGGCCGGTATACATTCCCGACGGCGAGATGGGCCAACAGCACAAGGTCGGCCTGGCCCAGGAGTTCGACATGGCGGGCAGCAGTTCGGTCAAGCACTACGAGCTTCTGGGCACCGGATCGGCATTGCCCGGACCCGACGACCCCGGCCGGACAGGCGAGCGAAGCGATCCAGGTCGCCATGTGAGAGACGGGGAAGGAGAGCTCGGACGATGAACGATTCCCTTGCCCAGGTCGGGCCCCGGAAGCAGAAGTGGTCCTGGAGGCGACGTCTCGCGGTCGGTGCGGGTGTGTTCGCCGGGCTGTGCGGCCTCGGATATGCCGTCATGCTCGTGCTGGGTGCGATCACCTGGCAGCGGCTGATGGAGCACGACACGAAGTGCTGCTGGGAGGAGAACGCCACACCCGAGTGGATGGCCGGGGTGATGGGGTTCCAGGTGCCGCAGGCGGCGACGGACCGCCGGGCCGGGTTCAAGACCAGTTCGCAGTACGACGTCGGGCTGCTCACCTTCACGGTGACGACGGCGGAGGCCAACAGCTTCCTGCAGCCGCTGGTGCCGCCGGGCAAGAAGATGTTCCCCAATGACAAGCCGAAGGCTCCGGGATACACCCGCAGCGACGGCTTCAGTCACCTCGGGCTGCCCGAGCCCGAGACCTTCGCTGACGGAATGCGTGTCAGGGACGTCTGCCGTGGTGACGTGGAAACGCCCGAAGCAAAGGCCGTCCAGTTCTGTACGACCGTCTACGCACACGAGTTCCAGCCCGGCACCACCCGGATCTACCTCTGGGCCGGGCTGGAGGGGGACGTCGGGAAGCCGCCGGCTCCCTAGCCGCCGCCTGCGCTGCGGGGGAAGGTGATCTCGACGCGGCGGTTCTTCTTGCGGCCTTCCTCCGTGCCGTTGTCGGCGATCGGGTAGTCCTCGCTGTAGCCGCGGACGTCGAAGACGACACTCGGGTTGGTGACGGTCTTGGCCAGCTCGGCCTGCACGGCATCGGCCCGCTGCTTGGAGAGCTCCTTGCCGTGCTCGTAGCTGCCCTGGTCGTCGGTGAACCCGAAGACGCGGATGCGGGTCGCTTTCTGCGTGTTGATCTCGTTGGCGATGGCCTGGATCCGGGCGGCGGCCTGCGCGTTGAAGACGGCGCTGTTCTCCGGGAACAGCACCTCGGACTGCAGCGCCATCATGACGGTCTGATTGGTCTCCTGCCGCCGCTGCTCCCCGCCGAGGTCTTCGACGACCTCGGCGATGTCCAGCACCTTGACGGGCGCGAGCGTCCCACCCTGCGGGATCTTCAGCCCGGGGGCGTTGGAGTCGATGGCGACGGGGGCGGAGGCGGAGGGCTCAGTGCCGGGAGGTACGGACGGCTTGACGTCATCGGCGTATGCGGCAGTGGCGCCGATGAGGTTGGCGCTGGCCATGACCAGGCCGACGACGGCAGTCGCAGCGGCAATACGATGACAATGGGTCACTGCAATCATGGCGTCACCCGGAAATCCTGATAGTTGCCGTGGCGAAGGTGGGGAGCGTGAAGTCGACCTCGGTGGAAGTAGCAGGCGGTGCGGGGAACTGTACGAAGAAGGGGATGGAAGCACCGGCATCGATTCGGGTGATTCCTGTCGTGCACAGGCAATTCTCACTGTCCCGAAGCACGTAGTACCGCTTCTTGCCAATCTTGTCGATCAAGGTAGCGCCCGCAACGGACGCACCGCTGGCGCCCTTCTCGTCACCACGCCAGGCCGTGACCTTCGTGAAGACCCCACTTCCGCCATTCTTGATCTCTCCGCTGACAGTGACAAAGCCACCCGGGTCACGTACAGCCGAGTTGATCGTCAGAACAATGCCGGGATCACCGTTCGCCGTGGCGAGTACCTCGGTCGGCTGAGGGCTTGGGCTCGCCTTGGGGGCCGACTTGTTCGAGCCGCCGCCCTGCGGCTGCGCAGTGGACGCCTTCTCGTCAGCCTTCGGCTCCTTGACACCGTCTCCACCGCACCCGGCCAGCGTGAGGGCCATGACCGCCGCACCTGCAACAGCCATCCCCCCACGGACCTTCACCATGCGCCGAATGCTCATCTATGAACTCTTCCTTGTCTCTCGTTCCTGTCAGCCAACGAGTCGCACGCTGAACAGCTTTCGGGTCAATGCACTCAGTGATCCCGGCTTCAGCGGATCGATCTCGACCAGCTCTCCGCCACAAGCGAAAGCCACCGTCGACGGCGAAGGCGTGGGAGCGGGCGAGCCACCCTCAGCCGGCGCTGTGGGGGTGGGGCTCGGAGTGGGGGCCGCGCTTAGGGAGCATTTCGCCTGCACCAAGGCGGTGGCCGTGGCCGTTCCATGCCGACTGCCCGTCTCAGGAATCACCGAATCGCCGACTGTTGCATTCGTCTCCACAGAGACGGTAAATCGCGGAGGGGCGGGATCACACAGTGTCACCCTGCCATCATTCTTCGCCGCGAAAGCGTCTGCAGCTGCGCAAGCTTCGTCGCGTTTGAAGAGTTCCCCGTCAACGATCTTCTGCCAGTCCACAGGCTTCAGTGCGGCAAGATCGAGATTGAGCAGCACAGCGTCTCTGGCTTCCCGCCCAGCTGCCAGCGCCGCAGCATCCGCGGCGCCCTGAGCGTCACTTCGAGTGATGGCGGCTCGACCGACGACAAAGAACGCGAGCGCCGCAAAGAGCAGACCCGCGATCACCACAATGTAGATGGGAAAAGCCTGCCCTCGGTCGCTGCGGCGACCTGAGGTCATTTCCCTCCGCCACCAGCCGTGACGGCTTGGACCGCTGCCGCGATCCTGTCCGTGATCGCCGTACCGATACCTGTACCCACGATCGCGCCGATGATCACCACGACCACCAGGATGATGCCCAGGTATTCGAAGGCGGTCTGGCCGCGGTCGGGGTTCGCGTGGCGCTTGCGGAGTCTGGTCACGGCCGTGTCCGTCCAGCCGTTCACCCTGATCCGTGCCTCCACGGCGGCCTTCAGCAGCGTGTTCTGTGACATGGGGGTTCCCTCCCGGGCCGGTACCGGTGTCGATCTGCGGACGGTACGGCGAGTCACCAGTCGTCACCAAGGGTCCCGGGGCCCAATTACGGACCCACTGCGCACTCCGTCTACCCATGACCGGTCACTCCTGGACGGGCGGTTCCCAGCCAGCGGGCTATCGCCTCGCTGCGCGTGGCGCTCTGGAGCTTCGCGAAGATGCGGTTGATGTGGTTCTTGACCGTCTTCTCGCTGATGAAGCAGGCCGCCGCGATCCGCTGGTTGCTCATCCCGGACGCGATCAGATCCATGATCTCCACCTCCCGGGAACTCAGCCCGAAGACAACAGAGTTGTGCATCCGCTCAGAAGACTGTGCCACAACTCGTTGCGGATGCGAAGAGGCCCGGAGCTCCGCGAGAAGTGCGCTCGCCGCCGTCGGGGTGAAGTGGGGGCGGCCCAGCGGGACGTCGCGTACCGCCCTCAGCAGGTCGTCCGCCGTGAACTCGCCGTGCACGAGGTAGCCACCGGCGCCCAACGACAGGGCCTCGCAGATGATTTCGGCTTCCCTGCTGTACGTCAGCATCAGTACGGGAGCCAGCCGCACCAGGTGCGGCAGCGCGGAGATCCCGTCCACGCCCGGCATGCGGACGTCCAGCAGGACCACGTCGGGGGCGTGTCGGCGGGTCAGGCTCAGGGCTTCGCGGCCGTCCGCCGCCTGGGCGATGACGTCGAGGTCCTCGGCCGTGCGCAGGATGGCCGCCAGGCCCGCCCGGATGACCGGGTTGCCGTCCGCTATGAGCACGCTCAGCCGGGCCATGGCTCAGCCACCCCCGAACAGCGCGCCGAAGTCGACGTTCGCCCCGTACACGAAACCGCAGACGAGCAGGATCAGCGTGCCCGGCAGCATGAACATGGTCACGGCGAACGTCGCCTTGGGGACGGCCCGGGCCGCGCGGCGGCGGGCGTTCTGGGCGTCCGTGCGGCGCATGTCCTCGGCGATCGCGATCAGGGTCTCGACGATCGGCGAGCCGAGCTCCTCGCCCTGCTGCAGGGCCGTCACGAACTGTGCGACCTGTTCGCTGTCGTTGCGGCGGCGCAGTTCGTCGAAGGCCTGGCGGCGGCTGACGCCCATGTTCATCTGCTGCAGTGTGATGCGGATTTCGTCGGCCCAGGGGCCTTCGTACTTGTCCGCCACCCGCTCCAGCGCCTGCCGGAAGCCCAGCCCGGCGCTGACGACGACCGCGAGGACGTCCAGGAAGTCCGGCAGGGTGCGTTCGATGTGGTCGCGGCGGACCCGGATCGCCGACCAGAGGCCGGCCTCGATCCAGAACAGGCCGAAGGCCACCATGAGGAGTGCGGCGACCAGCTGCCCGTTGATCAGCATTGAGAAGGCGCCGAGGGCGCCCAGGGCCCCGTACACCGCCCGCCGGGCCGCGTAGCGGTCGATCGTGAGGCCGGCCGGGTTGCCCGCCATGTCGATCTGGCGGCGCTTGCGGGCCACCCGCGCCGGCCCCATCAGGCGCAGCACCGCCGGGGCCCAGCGGATGCCCATCCGGTCCACCAGGGAGCCGACCGCCGTCGTACGGGTGGCACCGACCTCCAGGGCGAGCGCGAGGTCCGTGGGCAGCTTCACGTCCGCGCGGTAGAGGCGGATGCCGTGGAACGCGCCGAGGACCGACAGGGCCACGGCCAGTGCGAGAAGGAGTCCGATCATCGTCCCGTCCGCCCCCTCACACGTCGATCTTCGACAGGCGGCGGATGAGGATGAACCCCAGGGCGAAGAGACCGAGGGCGATGAGTACCGCCGTCTGGCCGATGAACGCGCCCGTCATCCGGTCCAGGGCGCCCGGCATCATCAGGTCGACCAGCAGCAGGGACCCGAGGCCGATGGCGGGGACCAGGTACGCCGTCACCGTCACCTGGGACAGCTGGGTACGGATCTCCCTGCGGGTCTCCTTGCGCTGCTCCAGCGTCACCGTGAGGTTGCGCAGGCTGTCGACGATCGCGCCGCCCGCGCGGGCGGAGAGGACGAGCGTGGAGACGAGGACGACGAGTTCGCGGGAGGGCAGGCGCTCGGTGAGTTCGCCGAGGGAGTCGTCGATCGAATGGCCGACCGCGAGGCGGTCGGCGACGCGCGCCAGTTCCTCGCCGGCCGGTGCCTCCAGCTCCTCGGCGGCGATACCGATGGCCGTGCGCAGCGCCAGTCCGGCCTGGGTGGCGTTGGCGAGGATGCGGGCCAGGTCCGGGAGTTGGTTGATGAACCGTTCCGTACGGCGCGCCCGCTGCCAGTTGAGGAAGGCGTTCGCCGCCCAGATGCCGATGGCGCCCGCCACCGGGCCGAAGAACGGTGCGAGGAGGGAGGAGGCGATGAGCCAGACCCCCGCGATCGAGCCCAGCATGTAGACGAAGAACTCGCCGGGGGTGAGGTCCAGGCCGGTGGTCGCCAGCTTCAGCTCGATCCGGCGGCCGAGCTTCGTCTTGCGCAGCCGCCGGTCGACCGACGGGAAGCGGCGGCGCCGGCCGGCGGGCTCTGGGACACCGCTCGCCGAGAGGCGTTCGATGAGGGCGGCGCGCTGGGCGCGGCCGACCATGTACGCCTGGAGGCCGGCGACGACCAGTACGCAGGCGAGCAGCGTGGCGCCGAGGGTGGCGAGGACGAGTGGGTTCACAGGGCGGTCCGGGTGATGCGGGCGGTCAGGGGGTCTTCCGGCGCGACGCCGAAGGCCTGCGGGATGGGCTGGTTGTTCATGTAGAGGCGTTCGGTGATCCGGCGGGGCAGTGGGTAGTACTCGAAGTAGCCTCGGACGCGGCCGTCCGCCCCCATCGGCTGGGCCCCGAAGCGGCAGACCGTGGTGATCCGGAAGGGCTCGCGGCCGTGCGATTCGAGGACGGAGATCTCGGTGATGCGGCGCGAGCCGTCGCCGAAGCGGGTGAGCTGGACGATGACGTTCACCGCGCTGTTGATCTGGTCCTGCAGGGCTTCGAAGGGGATCTCGACCTCCGACATGGAGGCGAGGGTCTGCAGGCGCATCAGGGCGTCCGAGGAACTGTTGGCGTGGACGGTGGCCAGGGAGCCGTCGTGGCCGGTGGACATCGCCTGGAGCATGTCGAGGGTCTCGCCGCCGCGGACCTCGCCGACGATGATGCGGTCGGGGCGCATGCGCAGGGAGTTGCGGACGAGGTCGCGGATGGTGATCTGGCCCTTGCCCTCCACGTTCGCGGGACGGGATTCGAGGCGGATGACGTGGGCCTGCTGGAGCTGGAGTTCGGCCGAGTCCTCGATGGTGATGATGCGTTCGCCCTCCGGGATCAGGCCGGAGAGGGCGTTGAGGAGGGTGGTCTTGCCGGTGCCGGTGGCTCCGGAGACGATCACGTTCATCTTCGCCGCGACCAGGCCGGAGAGCAGGAGCAGCATCTGCTCGTCGAGCGAGCCGAGCGCGATCATCTCGTGCAGGGTGAAGGCACGCGGGAAGCGGCGGATGGTGAGGGTGGCGCCGGTCAGGGAGAGCGGCGGAATGATGACGTTGACGCGCTCGCCGCTGGGGAGGCGCGCGTCGACCATCGGATTGGCCTCGTCCACACGCCGGTTGACGGTGGAGACGATGCGCTCGATGGTCTGCATCAGCTGCTCGTGCGAGGCGAAGCGGATGGGGAGCTGTTCGACCCGGCCGGCGCGTTCCACGTAGATGTGGTCGGGGCCGTTGACCATGATCTCGGAGATCGAGGCGTCTTCGAGGAGCGGTTCGAGCACGCCGAGCCCGAGGGCCTCGTCGACGACGCGGCGGATCAGCTGGGCGCGCTCGACCGTGGAGAGGACGGGCCCTTCCCGGCTGATGATGTGGCCGAGTACGCGCTCCAGGCGCGCCCGGCGCTCGGCGGGCGCGAGCGCGGACATCTCGGCGAGGTCGATCTCCTCCAGCAGCTTGGCGCGGTAGGAGGAGACGAGCCGTCCGTCCTCGCGCGGGCTGTGGCGGTCGTCGGGGGTGTTGACCCGGGAACGCAGGCTCATGGTCCGGTCACCTTCGGGTCGTCGTTGGGCATGACCGCCGTGGCTTTGGCGTCCTCGATCTTGAGCCCGGGGATGATCGAGTTGATCCGGATGGTCACGGTCGCGGTCACCGCGTCGCCGCCCGGGGGCACGACCACCGTCGCCGGGAGCCCCTCGCGGATGGCGGCGTGCCCGGCCGCCTCCCCCCGTCCCGGGTGCTGGGCCTCCACGCGCGCCGCCGTACGGGCGGCGGTGTCCGCCTGCTCGTGGACGTACGCGACCCAGCCCAGCTGGATCCCGCACAGCGCGACGAACAGCAGGATCGGCACGAAGCCGATGTACTCCAGGGCCACTTGGCCCCGGTCGGAACGGATGCGCCGCCTCATGTCACTCGGCCTCCTTCTCCAGCGCGGCGCCGCCGGTGCCGTCGATCTCGCCGAAGTCGAGGCCCGGGAAGAAGACCGGGATGCCCAGGGTGACCTTCGCCTTGTAGATGTCGCCCGACTTGCCGCATTCGGCAGGCGGCATGTTCCATGCCTCCCCGATGTGTTTCCGCGCCGCCGCCATACAGGCGGCATCCCCGTGCACCGCCCCCGCCCGCGCCGCCTCGTCCGCCGCGTTGCCCGCCAGCGAGAAGGCGTACCCGATCAGTACGCACTCCCACACCGCCGCCACGAGCAGCAGGATCAGCGGCACCGTGCCCACGAACTCGATCGCCACCTGGCCCCGGTCCCCGCGCCCCGGTCTGCGGGCGGGCATGCGTCAGCCCTCCCGGCCGCGGCGCAGGCGGGCCACCGGGCCCGTCGCGCGGACCGCGAGCGAGGCGCCCGGGGCGGTGGCGGCGGACGGGGTGGGCTCCGGGGTCGACAGGAGGCCGAGTTCGCCGGCCAGGGTCCACAGGGCCTGTTTGACCGTCGAGCGGTTGTCGAGGTCCTGGACGCGGCCCGCGTCGACCACGGCCTGGAGTTCCTTGAACGCGGCCGGGACCGGGGTGCGGGTGGCGCGGGTCTTGGTGATCTTCTCGATCAGGGCGGGCTGGATCTCGGTGTGCTTGCTCCAGCGGTTGACGACCATCGCCGTGTCCTCCGCCTTGCGGACCTGGAGCCGTTCCCACATCCGGACCATGCGCTTGGCCGCCCGTACCGCGACCACGTCCGGGGTGGTGACCAGCACCGCCACGTCCGCCATCTCCACGGCCGCCGCGTTGGCCCCGGTGACCTGGGTGCCGCAGTCGACGACGACGAGTTCGTAGCGGCTGCGCAGGGCTCCGACGATGTGCCGGGCGGCCCGGTCGTCGACCTCCTCGCCGCGTTCCCCGTCCGCCGGGGCGAGCAGCAGCGCGAGGCCCGAGGCGTCGTCGTAGACGGCGTCCTGGAGGACCCGCGGCGAGATGTCCTGGATCCCGGCGAGGTCGGCGATGGAGCGCCGGAACTGCACGTCGAGGTACGAGCCCACGTCGCCCGCCTGGAGGTCCAGGTCGACCAGTGCGGTACGCCGTCCCGAGGCGGCCGCGGCCAGCGCGAACTGCACGGCGGTGAAGGTGGTGCCCACGCCGCCCTTGGCTCCGGTGACGGTGACCACCCGGCCGCCCGGGCCCGTGAACACGTCGGCGGCGGCGCCCCCGCCCAGGTGGCGGCGTACGCCCACGGACCACTGGGCGGCGGCCTGGACGCGGGCGGCGAGTTCCTCGTAGGAGAGCGGGAGACCGATCAGGCCGCGCGCGCCCGAGTCCATGGCGGCGGAGAAGAGCCCCGGGCCGGCGTCCGAGGAGACCAGGACGACGCCCACCGCCGGGAAGCGCAGGGCGACCTCCCGGATGAGCTCCAGGGCGGGCACCGGGCCGATCCGCTCGTGGACGAGGACGACCTCGGGGAGTTCGTCGATGGAGTCGGCGGCCAGCCGGGCGAGGGTGTCCAGGAGCGTGGTCGCGTCGGGGACGGGGGCGGCCGGCTCGGCGGCCGGGAGCTGGCTGAGCAGTGTCACGATGGCGCGCGCGGCGTCCGGGTCGCCGACCGCGGGGAGGATTCGGGTGGTCATCCGGGCCTCACCTGTCCCCGTCGAGGGTGTACGTGCGGTCGCCCGGGCTGGGCGCCGAGTCGGTGCCGGGGGCCACCAGGGCCAGGCGTACGTGCTCCGCGAAGGACTCGGCGTACGCGACGCGCTGGGTGTCCTTGGTGCTCAGGGCGAAGGTGATCGGGACGGCCTCGGCGGGGCCCTTGCGGTCGCTGTCCTTGTCCAGGGCGGTGAGCTTGCCGACGCCCAGGACCCGGGCGTTGGCGACGATGATCACCGATCGCGAGGGGTCGGTGTCCTTGGCGCCTTTGAAGGTGGCCAGGATGTTGACCTTGGCGCCGGAGGTGATCTTCCCGGCCACGCCCGTGGCCGCGTCGATCATGATGGCGATCTCCTGCTCACCGGGCTGCAGCTGCGGCCGGTCGACGAACATGTCCGACTGGAGCAGCGAGCCCTTCTTCAGCGTGGTGAGGGCGATCTTGTCCTTGAGTGCGCCGAGGTCGGTGACGGCGGTGTCGGAGAGCCACCGCTCGGGGATCCTGACCTCCTCGAACTGCCCGGCTGCCAGCGGGCTGTACGGGGCTATGTCGCCCTTGGCCCGGTACGCGACGACCTCGGCGCCGACCTTGGAGTTGACGTCGCCGATCACCACGAGGACTCCGGCGAAGGCCCCCAGTGCGCACAGGACCGACAGGAGCAGCAGGATGACGCCGCGGCGCTGGCGTGAGTTCATGGGCCTTACCTACCTCGCCGTTCTTCATTCATTCGTGCGTTCGGGTGATCAGGGTCTGGAGCGGGCGGTACTCGCGGGCGGCGGCAGTGCGGTGAGCGGTGCCGCGCAGAAGCCGCAGCGGTCGCCGATGAGTTCGAGGCCGCACCAGCGGCACTCCTCCCGGCGGACCGAGGCGACGAGCTGGTAGAGCACGGACAGGTCCGGGATGCCGGCAGCGAACTCGACGAGTTTCGGGGTGCCCCACCAGCCGGGGGACGCGGCGGGCAGCGGGTTCTCCAGGACGCCCTGGACCTGCCAGGCGGGGGCCAGTTCGGCCGTGACCCAGTCGGAGGTGAGCTGGCCGCGGGCGAAGGTGAGGTGCGTGGCGAACTCGGGGCCGGCCGGCAGCACCGCGCCGCGGGGGCCGTGGGCGCCGCCCTGGGATCCGCCGCCGCCCAGTTTCGCGAGGTGCGGTTTCGGGTGGGCCATGACGGCGAACTGCGCGCTCGGCGACCAGGACCGGGCGTGCGCCCCCAGTCCGACCGGGACCCGGACCCGGTCGAGTTTGGCGACCGAGCCCAGCAGGGCGCCCGCGTAGATGTAGTGGGACAGCAGCCGGGCCGCGGAGGCGATGATTCCGGGGCTGAAGTCGCAGACGCTGAGCTGGCGCAGCTGACGTACCAGCAGGGCCGTTCCCAGCGGCGGCAGATCGATGCCGAGGAGCGCGATCCGGTCGGTTTCCAGGATGGCGCGTACGGTGTGCAGGCGCTGGACGGTGGAGCGCGGGAGCCAGGGCGGTACGAGGACCACGAGGTGGCCGTGCCGCTCCAGCAGGGCGCCCGTCTCGGCGAGCGCGGACTCCAGGTCGAGCTGCTCGGGCGGGTGCAGTAAGGCGGCCCCGGGCGTGTGCCGGTCAGGGGCCGGAAGTACCAGATCGGCGCTGGTGACAGCGATGGCGGTCGGCACGCGCATTCCCCCGTTCCCCCACGTACACCCCGTACGCCCCGTATGTCGGGGGCACTTCACGTGCCCGACGCGCGCTCGACGCGGACCTGACGCGGACTCGACGCGGATCCGGCACGGACTTTTCACGTCCGCGCCCGCACTGCGCGACCGCATCCGATCGACCCGCTCCCCCCTTGCCCCAGCACCATATCCGCGTCACCCCTGGCGGGGCAGGGCCTTGAAGATTCCCGTGCTACCAGCACATGTCACAGGTGGCGGAAACCCGGACAACAGGGATCGCATAGCGGGCCATTTCAAGCCACATCGCGAAGACTCTTGACACGAGGATTGGTCTGGACCAACTTGGCAGCCAACGCCTTGAGTCGGACCCACCCCACTCGGTCCGCCTCTCCCCACACCCCTCTTCCTCCCCCCACCGGAGCCCACGTGAACCGCATACGCTCCCTCGCCCTCCCCATCGCCGTCACCCTGGCCGCGGGCGCCCTGTCCGCCCTCGCCGCCGGTACCGCACAGGCCGCCGACGTGAACGTCGCCCGCAACGGCGGCTTCGAATCGGGTCTCGCCAACTGGTCCTGCACCGGCGGAACCGGCGCCTCCGTCTCCTCGCCCGTCTACGCCGGATCCGGCGCCCTGAAGGCCACCCCGGCGGGCCAGGACAACGCCCGCTGCAGCCAGACCGTCACGGTCAAGCCGAACTCGACCTACACGCTGAGCACGCAGGTC
This sequence comes from Streptomyces sp. NPDC030021, assembly GCF_055574035.1. Classification (NCBI taxonomy): domain Bacteria; kingdom Bacillati; phylum Actinomycetota; class Actinomycetes; order Kitasatosporales; family Streptomycetaceae; genus Streptomyces; species Streptomyces sp. NPDC030021. Next base: position 45,288 of record NZ_JBVIAH010000014.1, on the reverse strand, counting down.
CAGGGCAGCTACGTCTACCTCGGCGCGACCGGGACCGGCACCCAGGACGTCTCCACCTGGACGCCCGGGTCGGGGGCCGGCTGGCAGAAGCTCTCCACCACCTTCACCACCGGCCCCAGCACCACCCAGGTCACCGTCTACACGCACGGCTGGTACGGCCAGCCGGCCTACGTCGTCGACGAGTTCAGCGTCTTCGGCCCGGACGGCGGAGGCGGCACCGACCCCGGCCCGTCGGTCCCCGGCGCACCGGCCGGAACGGGCGTTTCCGGCCAGAGCGCGAACGCCCTCACCCTTTCGTGGAACGCGGTCAGCTCGGCCACCGGCTACTACGTGTATCAGGACGGCGTCCGCGTCAGGACCGTGACCGGCGGCGCCGCCTCCACCCAGATCACCGGGCTCGCGGCCTCGACCTCGTACTCCTTCCAGGTGAGCGCGTACAACACGGCGGGCGAGGGCCCGAAGTCCGCCCCGGTCACCGGCACCACCACCGGCACCGACCCGGGTCCGGGCCCCGGCCCGGGTGTCCCCAAGCACGCCCTGACCGGCTACTGGCAGAACTTCAACAACGGCGCGACCGTCCAGAAGATCTCCGACGTCTCGGCGCAGTACGACATCATCGCCGTCTCCTTCGCGGACGCCACCACCACGCCCGGCGCCATCACCTTCAACCTCGACTCAGCCGGCCTCGGCGGCTACACGGTCGACCGGTTCAAGGCCGACATCGCCGCGAAGAAGGCGGCCGGCAAGTCGGTCGTCCTCTCCGTCGGCGGCGAGAAGGGGACCATCTCGGTCAACGACTCGACCTCGGCGAACAACCTCGCGAACTCCGCGTACGCCCTGATGCAGGAGTACGGGTTCACCGGGATCGACATCGACCTCGAGAACGGCCTGAACCCCACCTACATGACGCAGGCCCTGCGCTCGCTGTCGTCAAAGGCCGGCTCCTCGCTCGTCATCACCATGGCCCCGCAGACGATCGACATGCAGTCCACGCAGGGCGGCTACTTCAAGACGGCGCTGAACATCAAGGACATCCTCACCGTCGTCAACATGCAGTACTACAACAGTGGATCGATGAACGGCTGCGACGGGAAGGTCTACTCCCAGGGCTCGGTGGACTTCCTCACCGCGCTCGCCTGCATCCAGCTGGAGGGCGGCCTCGACCCCTCGCAGGTGGGCATCGGCGTCCCGGCCTCGCCCAGCGGCGCGGGCAGCGGCTACGTGTCCCCGACGATCGTCAACAACGCCCTGGACTGCCTGACCAGGGGAACGAACTGCGGCTCCTTCAAGCCGTCGAAGACCTACCCCGGTCTGCGCGGCGCGATGACCTGGTCGACCAACTGGGACGCCAAGGCGGGTAGTGCCTGGTCGAACTCGGTGGGTCCGAAGGTTCACGAGCTCCCGTAGGCGGTACGTCTGGGGGTGGCCGGATCGGTACGGCCTGCACAGGGTGTCCTTGACCGGGACATGCCACGAGAGCACGCTGTGCGCGTCCGCACGGCTACCCCCACACTCCCGACCCAGGAGAACGCATGCGGCTCCATACCCGCCGGAGGGCCGCCCTCACGGCGGCCCTGCTGGCGCTCGCGCTGGGCGCACCCGCCTACGGCATGAGCGCGACGGCTTCCCCTCCGCCCACCCCTTCGACCGCCACCCAGGACGAGGCGATCGTCCAGTACCGGATCCACGGCCCCTCCACCGCCACCGACCGCACCGCCCTGCTCCGTACGGGCGTCTCGATCGACGAGGTGGACGACCACACCGTCGTGGTCAGCGCCGACACCATGCAGGCCAAGAAGCTCAAGGAGCTGGGCTACAAGCTGACCGCCCTGCCCGGGCCCCCGGACCGCTCGCTGCCCGGCATCGCGGCGAGCCCGATGGACTTCCCCTCGGCGGACTCGAAGTACCACAACTACGCCGAGGCGACGGCGGAGATCAACCAGCTCGTCGCGCAGTACCCCGCGATCGCGAGCAAGCAGGTGATCGGTAAGTCGTACCAAGGCCGGGACCTCTTCGCCATCAAGATCAGCGACAACGTCGCGACGGACGAGGCCGAGCCCGAGGTGCTCTTCACCGCCCACCAGCACGCGCGTGAGCACCTGACCGTCGAGATGGCGCTGTACCTGCTCAAGGAGTTCACCTCCAAGTACGGCAGCGACTCCCGGGTCACAGGTGCCGTCAACGGCCGCGAGATCTGGATCGTCCCGGACCTCAACCCGGACGGCGGCGAGTACGACATCGCCACCGGCTCCTACCGCTCCTGGCGCAAGAACCGCCAGCCGAACTCCGGCTCCTCCTACGTCGGCACGGACGAGAACCGCAACTGGAACTACAAGTTCGGCTGCTGCGGCGGCTCCAGCAGCAGCAAGAGCTCCGAGACCTACCGGGGCGCTTCCGCGGAGTCGGCGCCCGAGGTGAAGGTCGTCGCGGACTTCGTCCGCAGCCGGGTCGTCGGCGGCAAGCAGCAGATCAAGGCCGCCATCGACTTCCACACCTACAGCGAGCTCGTCCTGTGGCCCTTCGGCTGGACCTACAACGACACCGCCCCGGGCCTGACCGCCGACGACCTCGCCGTCTACAAGAAGATCGGCACCAGCATGGCGGCGAGCAACGGCTACACGCCGGAGCAGTCGAGCGACCTGTACATCACGGACGGGACGATCGACGACTGGCTGTGGGGCAACCAGAAGATCTTCTCCTACACCTTCGAGATGTACCCGGAGAGCGGCGGCGGCGGCTTCTACCCGCCGGACGAGGTCATCGACCGCGAGACCGCGCGCAACAAGGACGCGGTGCTCCAGCTGCTGGAGAACGCGGACTGCATGTACCGCTCGATCGGCAAGGAAGCCCAGTACTGCGCGACGCCGTGACCGGCTGACCGTTGTGAAAGGGGGCGCCCCACCGCCAGGGGGGCGCCCCGCCCGCGCGTCCGCCCGCGCGTCCGGACGCCCGGCCTCAGACCCGACTCAGCCGAGAACGGCCAGGGCGTCGATCTCGATGAGCAGCCCGGCCGGCAGGCCCACGTACACGGTGGTGCGGGCGGCGGGGGCCTCCTTCAGGCCCTGCTCCTCGAAGTAGGCGTTGTAGATGCCGTTCATCTCGGCGAAGTGCCCGGTGTCGGTGAGGTAGACGCGGATCATCATCACGTCGTCCCAGCCCGCACCGCCGGCCTCCAGGACGGAACGGACGTTCTCCAGCGTCTGGAGGGTCTGCTCGCGCAGGGTCGGCCCGGCGGGGGTGGGCGGCTGCCCGTCGACGTGCGGGAGGAAGCCGACCTGACCGGCGACCTGGAGGATGTTCCCCTTCCGCACGCCGTGCGAGAACCTCGCGGGCGGGGCGGTGTGGGTGCCGGGCGTGATGGCGGTCTTCTCGGTCACGTTCTTCTCGCTCACGTGCTCTCCTGTACTCCTGAGTAGTCCTGGCTGATGGCTTCGGCGGTACGCAGCACCTGCGGCAGCAGTTCGAGCAGCCCCTCGGCGGAGACGACCACACCGGGCGCGGACACCGACAGCGCGGCTACGACCCGCCCGTCCGGCCCGTGCACGGGCGCCCCGAGGCAGTTGACGGACTCCTCGTGCCCGCCGAGATCGGTGGCCCAGCCCTGCTCCCGTACGAGGTCCAGCTCACGCAGGAAGGCCGCCGCGTCCGGGGTCGAACGGGCGGTGTAGCGCGGGTACTCGATCCGGCCGGCGAGGGCCCGGAGCTCGGCCTCGGGCAGGTCGGCGAGGAGCAGCTTGGCCACGGCGGCGACCGTGAGGGGCACGGGCCTGCCGATGCGGGAGTACATGCGGACCGGGTAGCGGCTGTCGACCTTGTCGACGTACACGACCTCGTCGTCCTGGTGGAGGGCGAGGTGAACGGTGTGCCCGGTGGCCCGGTTCAGCTCGACGAGGTGGGGGTGCGCGATCTCCCGGACGTCCAGGTTCTCGATGGCCTCGGCGGCGAGCGCGAAGAGCTGTGCGCCGAGGCGGTAGCGGCCGTCGGGGCAGCGGTAGACGAAGCCGCGCTCGTGCAGGGTGCGCAGGAGGCGCAGCGCGGTGCTCTTGTGCACGCCGAGCTCGTCGGCGACGTCGCCGAGGCCGGCGGGGCCTCGCGCGAGCAGCGGCAGGATCCGGAGCGCCCGCTCCACCGACTGACTCATGCCGCGTCCTTTCGTGACCGTTACTGCACCACCGGCTCCGCCGGCGCCTCGGGCTCCGCCCGAACCCGCGCCGCAATCGCCGGCGGGGCTTGATCTGGCCGCGTCCGCAGACAAAGGCTCGCGCCGGCACAAATCCAGCCTCGCCGGCGTTTGAGGCGCGGGGTCTGGGGCGGAGCCCAAGCAGCGGCGCCGCGCCGGGCAACGTTGACCCACCGTCACCCCGGATGTTAGACAGCATGCAGCGGCACACGCAACGACCGTTGCACAACACGCAACCCCGGGAGGCACCCCGTATGGCCAGCGACAGCGACCCCGTCAAGGACCTCGCCGACGAGCCGGTCGACCACCGGTTCAAAGGCCTCCCCCCGGACGCCCAGACGCACGGCCTCACCGTCGGCGGGCTCGCCGCCGAGCGCCGTGACCTGTACACCGGCGGCTTCACCACCCCCGTCCTGACCCTCGACGCGGACGCGCTGGAGCACAACCTCGCCGCGCTCGGCGCCTACGCCGCCCGTCACGACCTGGCCTTCGCCCCGCACGGCAAGACCTGCATGTCCCCGCAGCTCTTCCGCCGCCAGCTGGAGCACGGCGCGTGGGGCATCACCGCTGCCGTCCCCCACCAGGCCCGCGTCTACCGCGCCTTCGGCATCCAGCGGATCTTCCTCGCCAACGAGCTCGTCGATCCCGCCGCCCTGCGCTGGGTGGCCGGCGAGCTCGCCGCCGACCCCGACTTCCGCTTCGTCTGCTACGTCGACTCCGTACGCGGGGTCCACCTCATGGACCGCGCCCTGCGCGACTCGCCCGCCGTCGTCGACGTCGTCGTCGAGCTCGGCGCCGGCGAGGGCGCCCGTACCGGGGCCCGTAGCGAGGAGGACTGCCGCGCCGTCGCCGACGCGGTCGCCGCCACCGCCACCCTGCGCCTGGTCGGCATGGGCGGCTACGAGGCCGAGGTCCCCGGCGCCGACCCCGGATCCGTCCACGCCTACCTGCGCCGGCTCACCGCGCTCGCCGTCGAGTTCGACAAGGCGGGCCGCTTCCCCGCGGACCTGGACGAGATCGTCGTCAGCGCCGGCGGCTCGGCCTGGTTCGACGCGGTCGCCGACGTGTTCGCCGAGCTCCCGGAGCTCTCCCGCCCGGTTCTCAAGCTGCTGCGCTCCGGCGCGTACGTCTCCCACGACCACGGCTGGTACACCCGGCTGACCCCCTTCAACCGGCACCCGGAGGAGGGCGGGCTGCGCCCGGCGTTCCGGCTGTGGACCCAGGTCGTCTCCCGTCCCTCCCCCACCCAGGCCTTCGTCAACGCGGGCAAGCGCGACATCGCCTACGACCTGGGCCTGCCCGAGGCCGAGCTCGTCCGTGACGCCCTCACCGGCGCGGAGCGCCCCGCCACCGGCGTCCGCGTGGTCAAGCTGTCCGACCAGCACGCCTGGCTGGAGACCGACTCGGCCGACGACGTGCAGGTGGGCGACTGGGTGGCCCTCGGCATGTCCCACCCCTGCACGATCTTCGAGAAGTGGCCGCTGATCCCGGTCGTGGAGACCGACGGCACCGTCACCGACTACGTCCGCACCTTCTTCTAGGCGCGGTCCGGTGGACCTGGTCATCCGGGGGGCCCGCGTCGTCGACGGCACGGGCGGGCCCTCGTACACCGCCGACGTCGGCGTCCACGAGGGCCGGATCGCCGGGATCGGCAGGTTGTCCGGGGGCCGCGAGACCCTCGACGCGCACGGGCTCGCCCTCGCCCCGGGCTTCGTCGACATGCACGCCCACAGCGACCTCGCCCTGCTCCGCGACCCGGACCACGGCGCGAAGGCCGCGCAGGGCGTGACCCTCGAAGTCCTCGGCCAGGACGGCCTGTCGTACGCGCCCGTCGACGACCGCACCCTCGGCGAGGTGCGGGCCGCCATCGCCGGCTGGAACGGCCCCGGCGACGACATCGACTTCGACTGGCGCACGGTCGGCGAGTACCTCGACCGGCTGGACCGCGCCCACGACGGTCGGGGCATCGCCGTCAACGCCGCGTACCTCGTCCCGCAGGGCACGGTCCGCGCGTACGCCCTCGGCTGGGACGACCGCCCGGCGACCGGGGCCGAGCTGGACCGGATGCGGCAGCTCGTCGCCGACGGCCTGGCCCAGGGCGCCGTAGGCCTGTCCTCCGGGCTCACCTACACCCCCGGCATGTACGCCACCGGGGCCGAACTGACCGAGCTGTGCCGGGTCGTGGCCCGCTACGGCGGCTACTACTGCCCGCACCACCGCAGTTACGGCCACGACGCGCTGGCCGCCTACGCCGAGATGGTCGCCCTCACCCGGGAGGCCGGCTGCGCCCTGCACCTCGCGCACGCCACCATGAACTTCGGCGAGAACCGGGGCCGGGCCCCCGAGTTGCTCGCCCTGCTCGACGCGGCGCTGGCCGAGGGCGCCGACATCACCCTCGACAGCTACCCGTACACCCCCGGCTGCACCACCCTCGTCGCACTCCTCCCGAGCTGGGCGAACGAGGGCGGCCCGGAGGCGGTCCTGGCCCGGCTGCGGGACGACGCCCAGGCCGAGCGGATCCGCCACGCGCTGGAGGCCGAGGGCTCCGACGGCTGTCACGGGGTGCCCGTCGACTGGTCGACGATCGAGATCTCGGGCACCGCCGACCCCGCCTACGGCCCGTACGTCGGCAGGCGCCTGGACGGCTGGGAGACCGCCCGCGGGCTCCTGCTCGGCGACCGGCTCGCGCCGACGATCCTCCAGCACGTCGGGGACGAGGAGAACGTCCGGGCGATCATGCGTCACCGGGTCCACACCGGCGGCTCCGACGGCATCCTCCAGGGCGCGAAACCGCACCCGCGCGCCTACGGCACCTTCCCCCACTACCTCGGCCACTACGTCCGCGAACTCGGGCTGCTCTCCCTGGAGGAGTGCGTGGCGCACCTGGCCGGCCGTCCCGCGGCGCGCCTGCGGCTGCCCGACCGGGGCCTGGTCCGCGTGGGGTACCGCGCCGACCTCGTCCTCTTCGACCCGGACACGGTCGCGGCCGGGTCCACGTACGAGCGGCCGCGCGTACTGCCGGCCGGTGTCCCGCACGTCCTGGTCGACGGGCGTTTCGTCATGCGCGACGGGCGCCGGACGGACGTGCTGGCCGGACGGGCGGTGCGCCGAACCGCCCGCGATCTTCGGTAGATCCGACATCTACGATGGGCCGCATGGTCGCCTTCGCCCTCGCCGCCCTGCTCTTCCTCGCGTTCTGCATAAGCGTCCGGCAGGACCGGCGGCGCTTCCAGAACGCCGTGCTCCTGGGGCTGACCTTCCTCAGCGCGTTCTCCGCGCTGTTCCTCCAGGTCGGCAAGCTGCCCACCTGGGCGGCCGTCACGGTCGTCGTACTCGCCTTCGCCTCACCGGCGTTCGCCGCCGTGGGCCTGGGCGTCTTCCTCGTCCGCAACGGCATGGTCATGATCCGCAAGGAGGGCTTCCGGCCGGCCAACCTGCTGTCGATGCTCGCGGGCCTCACGATCTTCGCGCTGATCGCGCTGCTGGTCCTCGTCGGCGTGACGGGCTCCCCCCTCCTCGGCGGCATCGCCGGAACGGTCACCGTGGTCGCCGGCTACGTCTCCTTCGTCTTCTTCTGTTTCCTCGGCTACGCCTTCCTCTACGGGCGGATCAAGGTGCGCGGCGACGTCGACCACGTGGTCATGCTGGGCTCGGGCCTGGTCGGCGGCGACCGCGTGCCGCCGCTGCTGGCCTCCCGCCTGCGCAAGGGGCAGCAGATCTACGAGGCCCAGCTGGCCCGGAGCGGCCGGCCTCCGGTCCTCCTCGTCTCGGGCGGCAAGGGCTCGGACGAGAAGGTCGCCGAGGCCCGGGCGATGGCGGACTGGCTGATCGAGCAGGGCGTGCCCGAGCAGCACGTGGTGCTGGAGGACCGCTCCACCACGACCGAGGAGAACATGCTCTTCAGCCGGGACATCATGACGGCGCACGACCCGGCCTACCGGTGCGTGGTGGTCACCAACAACTTCCACGCCTTCCGGGCGGCGATGCTGGCCCGCAAGACCGGCGTCCACGGGCAGGTGCTGGGCTCCCCCACCGCGAAGTACTACTGGCCGAGCGCCACCATCCGCGAGTTCGTCGCGGTCTTCTGGGAACACCGGATCGTGAACCTGTCGGTCTGCGCCCTGCTCACCGTCTTCGGCGCGCTGGGCACGCTGGCGGCGGTCCTCGTCTGACCCGCGCGCACGCGGAGGTGCCGTGACTCCCCCGCTTGGCAGTCACGGCACCGGTCCGCGCGTGCGCGGCCGTACGGGCTACACCCGCTGCCAGAGCGCCGGGACGTTCGGCGGCTCCCAGCCCGTCTGGGCCTGGTGCCCCTGGAGGCAGCGGTAGGCCGAGCCGCCGTAGGTGACGGTGGCGCCGGCCGCGTAGACGGTGCCCGCCTTCCAGGTGCCGCCCGGCTCGGGGTCACCTGGGCCGGGGCCCGGGCCGGGATCGCTGCCGCCGACCTTGAGGGTCAGTCCGTACGCGGACAGGATCGGGTTCAGCGGCTGGAAGCGCGGTCGAGGTGCGTTCATGGGGCGGCGGCCGGACGATGGGGCCAGGGGAAACCGTAGGAGGTACGCGATGGTCAGTGAACCCGACGAGCAGCCCACACGGTCGGACCGCCTCTTCACGGGCGGGGAGCGACCGTACGACCCCGAGGACCTCGTGATGGTGACCGGCCACGACCCGACTCCGGAGCGGATCGAGAAGGCCCGGAAGCTCATGGAGAAGGAGGGCCCGCAGGTCATCGAGCGCTACCTGCCGTAGCGACGGCACCGCACCCGAGGACTGCCGCAACCGCCCCCGGCCCCGCCGGGGGCGTCCCCGCACCAGATTTCAGCCCCGCCAGGGGGCACCTCCCGGCGGTAGCTGGGGGAGTTTGAGGCGCGGGGGCCGGGGGCAGCGCCCCCGCAACGGCGCCGCACCCGCCCCACTGCGCAGCTACGCCGCAGGCGACGGCGCGGCCGGCCGCAACGGCGCCGCCCGCAGGGCCGCGGCTCTGGCCGACCTGGCCAGGGCCTCCGTATGCGCAGCCCGCGCAGCGACCCGCGCGGCAGGGTGCCGGCCCAGCAGGTGCCGCCAGATGAGCGGGGTCCCGGCGAGGGGCCGCGTGACCACCCCCGGGGTCACCGGGAACGCGGCCCGGCCAGTCCGACCGCCCGCCCCCACCTGCACCAGGTGCACACAGGAGGCGGTGTCGGTCTCGTAGACGCAGGCGGGAGTGAACCCGGCCCGCACGCAGGCCGCGGCGAAGCAGTCGCCGAAACACCCGTCGCCGGGGACGTCCGTCCACGCCTCGGCGGCCAGCTCGGCCAGCTCGATCCCGGTACGCGGGCTCCAGATCCATACGACGAGCTTGGTCCAGACCTGTGGGCATGCGCTGCGGGTCGGGCGCATCCAGAATCGTTAATGCTCGTTAGCCGCAAGGGGGACACGACCCTAAGGACAGGAAAATGCACGCACTCGATGTCGACTGGGACCACCCCACCGACCCGCGACCCGGCCCACGGCTCGACCACGTACGCGCCTACGTGAGCACCGCGGGAGCCGACGGGCACCTCTGGCACGGAGTCCGCACCCTCCTGCTGACCACGCTCGACCGCGCCAGCGGCCGCACCGTCCGCACCCCGCTGATCTACGCGGAGGACGCGGGCCGCCACATCGTCCTGGCCTCCGCCTACGGCGCCCCGGACCACCCCCACTGGTACCGGAACCTCACCGCCCACCCGGAGGTCCGCCTCCAGGTCGGCGCCGCCACCTTCACGGCGCGGGCGCGCACCGCCACGCCCCAGGAACGGGAGGTGTACTGGGAGATGATGACGGCCCTGTGGCCCCCGTTCGAGGACGACCGCGCCGCGGCCCGGCCCCGCGAGATCCCGCTGGTGATCCTGGAGCGCGTGGCCTGAGCACTGCGCGCGCAAGGGTCAGAGCGTCGCCGCGGCGACCGCGCTGTACGTGCGCCCGCCCGCGACGAAGTCGCCCAGCGGGACCATGCCGAAGCCGTCGACGTGCACCTTCCAGGACGGCACGTTCCCGGCCTCGATGAAGGCGACCACGGCGTCGGCGCGCTCCGAGGCCGCCGCCACCGCCATGGTGAACAGCGCCCGGGCCACACCACGCCCCCGGTACGCGGCGGCGACCACGACCGGCCCGTAGAGCAGCCACCGCGCCTCGGCCAGCGGGCGCCCCTGCCACTCCAGGGCCTCCTGGGCCTGGAGCAGGCCCGCGACCGGCGGCGACGGGTCGGCCAGAGCCGCGGGCGCCGACAGCGCGAGCAGCCCGGCGATCCGGCCCCCGTCGTCCGCGACCAGCAGCTCCCGCGCACCGGCCATCGCCCGCAGCGCGCCGACGTCGAAGTGACCCTGCACGAAACCCTGTTCCGCCCGCTGCCGTTCCGTCAGCGCGTCGTGGTGGTTGGCGGCGAAGAGCTCAGCCATGGCGGGCGCATCGGCCTCGGCGGCGTACCGGTACTCCATCCCGCGATCGTGCCACGCCCCCACGGCCGGACCGGGCCGCCGACACCGGGGCCTACGGGTGACACCGGGGGCGGTGTTGAACACGTTCAACGTTCTGGCAGTATGGCCTCCGGTGAACCTGCCGGAACAGCGGGAATGCGAATCCGTCTGCCCTCGCGACCGGTCGCCCCGAGTCCGGAGGTCGGCACGACATGGGCCTGCCCCTGCTTGTCCTCGCGTTCGTCCTCTGGCTTGCCGTCACGCTCGTGGCGCTCGCCGTGACCCTCACGGCGAGCGCCGTCCTCGGGTACGCGACCGTCGCGGTGAGCGGCAGGCTGCCGCTCTGGGCCAGGATCACGCTGCTGCTGGTCCTGGCTGCCGCTTCCTCGGCGGCGTGGGTGAGCGCCCTGGGATTCTGGGCCGTCTGGCGGCCGGCCGCCCTGGCGCTGCCGTTCCTCGCGGCAGTCGTCTCGGGGGCCGCCTTCCTGGCACGCGAAGCCCACAAGCGGCGCGCACCCCGGATCCCGGCGGCGGCATGGCCCGTCCGCCACCCACCGGCCGCCGGCCGCTGAGGACGCGCGACTCACCCGTGGTCGTACACGGTCACTTCCACGTCGCGCGCGCACAACGCCCCGGTGATCAGCGGTTCGATACGCGACCACGTACCGCCCGCGAGCCCGCACCCGATGCGCGGCATGTGAACACTCGCCCCGAGCTCGACCGCATGGTCGGCGAGCGCGGTGAGGCAACGCTCCACGGCGTCGTAACGAATGGGCGGCCCCGCGCTCCCGGTCCGGATGCCGCGCTGACCGACCATGTTGGCCACCCACACGTCGGGCTTCACCCGCACCACTTGCACGGCGCCCAGCCCGAAGTCGTTCCCGCTGCGCCCCCGATGCCAGGCCCGGAACGCGGCCTCAGGCTCGCCCCACCGCTTCGAAACGGCCAGCACGAAGCCCTTCCCCCACCCCCCGAGGTCATTGCAGACATGCGCGATGATCTTGGGCCCTTTGGCCTGGGGACTCGTCGCATCCCCGGCAATGATCCTGAGCGGCTTCACACCTCGAACGGTATGCGCCACCACTGACATTGATACTCGTAGCGGGTTCCGGTGGTCGTGGCTCTGCCACTGACTGACGCCCTGCAGCGGGGAGGTGGGGCGGGGGCGCCGGAAGCCGGGATCTGCTCGATCGGAATCAGAGTGACGTATGGGGGTTTCCCGTCAGTCCCATCGCCCCTCCGCGTCGGGCCGGTCCCGCTCACCGAAGCCACCGCCCCGCCCCGACCCGACCGCCGAAGCCGCCGCCCCTCAGAGGTACTCGCGGGCGAACTCCACCGCCCATTCCACCGCCGCCAGGGGGACGCTGCCCGAGTGGGGGTCGATGGCGAGGCGGGCCGATTCCCAGTCCTGGTCGTGTTCGCGGAAGATCGCGAAGCGGGCCTCCTCCAGGACTCCTTCCGGCCTGACCAGGAACTCGATCGCCCGGTCGTCGCCATCCGTGCCGACCGTGGCGATCTCCATGTCACCGACTACGAAAACCACTGTCCCGCGCTCCTCAGTTGCCGCTGTACACGTACACCAGCAGGACGGACCCGATGAAGATCGCCCCTGCCGCCATGAAGGCGCCCGCCACCGCGACGACGACCGCGCCGACCCGTTCGGTGCGCCGGCGGTAGTCCGCCGGCTTCCACTCGCCCTGGTTCATGCACCCAGCCTCCGTCGCGGCACCGGCGCCCACATGAGTGCACGTACTCATCCGTGGTACTCATGCGGCCTACCCGGTCCCTCCCGATCCAGCCGGCCACCTGGGGTGACGAGCGCAACACCAGGTGCTCGCACAAGCCCGCGTCCCACTCATTCCGCAGGTCGGAACGCGGGCGCGGCCCCGGATTCCAAGGGGGGATCACTCCCCCACCCACTCATTGCCCGAAATGGGACAAATCACCCCTCGGGCCTCTCTTCGAAAACACACGTCAAGCGCGCACCCGGGCCCGTAAGCTCCCGTCATGCAGGTGATCCAGTCAACCAAACTCGCCAATGTCTGTTACGAGATCCGCGGCCCCGTGCTCGAAGAGGCGATGCGGCTCGAAGCAGCAGGTCATCGCATCCTCAAGCTCAACACGGGCAACCCCGCGGCCTTCGGCTTCGAGTGCCCTCCGGAGATCCTTGAGGACATGCTCCGCAACCTGGGCACCGCCCACGGTTACGGTGACGCGAAGGGGCTGCTCTCCGCGCGCCGCGCGGTCATGCAGCACTACCAGACCAAGGGCATCGACCTGGACGTCGAGGACATCTACCTCGGCAACGGCGTCTCCGAGCTGATCCAGATGTCGATGCAGGCGCTGCTCGACGACGGCGACGAGGTCCTGGTCCCCGCGCCGGACTACCCGCTGTGGACCGCCTCCGTGTCCCTCGCCGGCGGCACGGCCGTGCACTACCGCTGCGACGAGCAGGCCGACTGGATGCCCGACCTCGCCGACATCGAGCGCAAGGTCACCGATCGCACCAAGGCGATCGTCATCATCAACCCGAACAACCCGACCGGCGCCGTCTACGACGAAGAAATGCTGCGCGGGCTCACGGACATCGCGCGCCGCCACAACTTGGTCGTCTGCTCGGACGAGATCTACGACCGGATCCTGTACGACGGCGCCGTGCACCACAACACCGCCGCCATCGCCCCGGACCTGCTGACGCTGACGTTCAACGGCCTCTCGAAGAACTACCGCGTCGCCGGCTACCGGGCCGGCTGGATGGCGGTCTGCGGCCCCAAGAAGCACGCCACCTGCTACATCGAGGGCCTCACGATCCTCGCGAACATGCGCCTGTGCGCGAACATGCCCTCGCAGTACGCCGTGGCCACCGCGCTCGGCGGCCGGCAGTCGATCGAGGACCTGGTCCTGCCCGGCGGGCGGATCCTTGAGCAGCGCAACGTCGCGTACGACCTGCTCACCCAGATCCCGGGCGTCACCTGCGTGAAGCCGAAGGGCGCGCTGTACGCCTTCCCCCGGCTGGACCCGTCCGTCTACAAGATCAAGGACGACCGGCAGATGGTCCTGGACCTGCTGCGGGCCGAGAAGATCATGGTCGTGCACGGCACGGGCTTCAACTGGCCCGAGCCCGACCACTTCCGGATCGTGACCCTGCCGAACGCCAAGGATCTGGCCGATGCCGTGACCCGGATCGGGAACTTCCTCGACGGCTACAGCCAGCTGTAGCGGCGCACGGTGCGACTCGCCGGAGTCCAGCCGGCGAGACACGCCCCCCAGCAACAGGATTCAGCTCAATTTTAGAACCAATCCAATGTAGGATGGTCCCCTGACCACGCAGGAGGCCACCTCATGTACGAGCCGATCCGCACGAAGCCGGTCGTCCACCGCATGGGCGACACTCCGGCCGACTACCCGCACAGCAGCCGCGGCGAAGCACTGGACATCCAGCTCGCCGGCCATCTCGCGGCCCTGCTCGCCGTGACCGACGAGCTCGGGCTCGACAAGGGGGCCGCCGAGATCGCCGCCCAGGTCGCACGGCTGCGCGGGGCCCGGCCCGCCCGTGCGCCGCGCCACTCCGCCGAGGACGCCGCCGCGCTGCACCAGCGCGCCCACGACCTCGCCGCCCGCGCGCTCCTTGTCGCCGCGTCCCGCGCCGACACCACCGTCGCGATCCTCGCCGCCGAGCGCATGGACGCGCACGCCGCCGCCCTGAAGTCCTCGGACCTGGCCGGCGCCCTCTAGACGGCCCCGGTCCGGGGCCGCGGAGGCTCCGGACCGGGTGCCACGCTCCTTGCGCGAGAGCCTGCGGCAGGGGCGGAAATTGGACAGAATCCGATGCTCCGAACACGATGAGGGCTGAAAGATCGCGGTTGCACGGGGGAGGCCGCTCCACATGGCCAATCTCCTCCACTCCGCTTCGTCCCCGTTCGAGCATTCTGGAGAGATTCGCCCATGAGCTTCGGCGACCCGAACAACCCCTACGGCCAGCAGCCCCCGCAGGGTCAGCCCGGCTACCCGCAGCAGGCCCCGCAGGGCGTACCTCCGCAGTACGGCTACCCGCAGCAGCCGCCGCAGGGCGCCGTCCCGCAGTACGGCTACCCGCAGCAGGCCCCGCCGCCGTACGGCGCGTACCCGCCGCCGGGGATGCCCGCGCCGGGCATGCCGGGCTCGGGGATGCCGCCGCTGGCCCACTGGGGTCTGCGCGTAGGTGCGACCCTGCTCGACGCACTGATCATCGCGGGCCCGATGTACGCGCTCATCGGTGTCGGCGCGGCCGTCGCCACCAACGAGACGGGTGAGACGATCGCCGGCATCCTCAGCCTGATCGGCATGCTGTACACCCTCGGCATGTTCCTCTTCCAGAAGTACCGGGAAGGCACCACCGGCCAGACGATCGGCAAGAAGATCGTCGGCATCAGCGTGCACCGCGAGGCCGACGGGGCCACGCTCGGCTTCGGCATGGCGCTCGTCCGCTGGCTGGCGCACTTCCTCGACGGCATCGCCTGCTACATCGGCTACCTGTGGCCGCTGTGGGACGAGAAGAAGCAGACCTTCGCCGACAAGGTGTGCAGCGCCGTCGTCATCAAGGTGAACAAGAACGGCTGATCGCCCCACGGTGAGGACCGGTGGCGACTCCCTGCGCGATCCCTTCTAGGTCGTCCGCGCGAACTCCGCGCCGGCGACCCCGCACCAGGGCACCGTCGCCACCGGCCACACCGGGCCGACCGCCTCCCCGTACTCGGTCGCGCCCGGGGCCACGCCCGGGATCTTCACCAGCGCCTGCGCGGCCCGCCTCTGCGGGTCCGCTTCGGCGCTGTCGCGGAACTCCACCGTGACGACGTACGCGCCGGGGCCCTCGGCCCGCCCCGTCGCCTCCACGGCGGCCACCACCCGGCGGCTGGCCGGATCGATTCGGCACCCGGTGACCCGTACGTCCTCCACCGCCGCCCGCGGTGGCGCCTGCGGCGGATCGCCGCCGCTCGCCCACACGTACAGACCCAGCGGGGCGAACACCAGCAGCCCGGCCACCGTCACCAGGCCGACCAGCCAGCCCTGCCATTTCAACGTGCTCACGCCCATGCCCCGATCCTCCCGGGCCGCCGCCCCGCCCACCAGCACCCAAGGGCTCACACAGCATTTCGAAGTGGGACCGCCTGGACACCTGACGTTCATTCAAATCGGCGCGGAATGTGGGTTTCCGCGAGCACTCTGCACCCGTGAGACGCATCCTAGGAATCGTCCTGGGCCTTCTCCTGATCGGCGGCGTGCTCTACGTCGTCGCATTCCAGGGGCAGGATCACCCAGAAACCACGGCAACGAAGACCGTGCGTGGCGTCATCGGCTCGGAGAAGTCCGAATTCTTCCGCGACCCCGACGTCGTCAAGGCCCTTGCCGCCAAGGGCTACACCGTCAAGACGGAGACCTCGGGCTCCTGGGCGATGGACCAGCTCGCCCTCAAGGAATTCGACTTCGCCTTCCCCAGCAGCAGTGAACCCGCCAAGGAGGTCGCGGCCGCCGCCGGGATCAAGGGGGCCCAGGAGACCAAGCCGTTCTTCTCCCCCCTCGTCGTCATCGCCCGCCGCGGCGCGGCCGAGGTGCTGGCCGGCAACGGCCTCGCCAAGATGACCGGCAAGAACTCCGGGACCCTGCTCATGGGTCCCTTCCTCAAGGCCTCCGGCGAGGACCGCACCTGGCAGCAGCTGCCCGGCTCCGCGGCCCACGCCGAGCTGACCGGCACGGTGTTCATCAAGACCACCGACCCGTCGTCCTCCAACTCCGGCGCCCTCTTCCTCGCCGCCACGTCCAACGTGGCGAACGGCAGCACCGTGGTCGCCGACGACGCCGGCATCGCCCGCACCGCGCCGCTGATGCGCAAGCTGATCTCCGTCCAGGGCGCGCTGGAGCCCAGCACCGACGACCCCTTCCGGGCCTTCATCAGCGGCAGCGGCGAACCGCTGATCCTGGTGTACGAGTCCCAGGTGGCCTCGCTGCTGATGCAGAAGCAGGATCCCGGCGACATGGTCGTGCTCTACCCGGACACCACCGTCAACTCGGCGCACACCTTCGTGCCGCTGACCGAGCAGGCGAGGGAGCTGGGCACGCTCCTCGCCACCGATCCGAAGCTGCGCGAACTGGCCGTGCTCCGCGGGTTCCGCCCGCAGGAGGGCGTGGCCGAGTTCGCCGCGGCGACGGCCCCGCACACCGCCTACCTCAACACGGGGCTGACCGGTATCCGCCAGGTCGGCACACCCACCGTCAAGATCCTGATGGCGCTGGCCCAGCGCGCCAAGGGCCAGGGGGACACGCCATGACACTGACACCGCCCGAGGACACGTCCTTCCGCCTGAGTCCTCCGGAGCCCGTCGCCCCCCTGCGCAAGGAGCAGGCCGCCGGGCTGGTCCCGCTGCAGGACGGCGTCCGCGAGGAGATGGCCCGCCGGGCCGGGGAGTACGTCGGCTCGCTCGCCGCGATCGATGCCCGCTCCCCCGAGTTCGCGCAGCGCATCGGCGAGATAGCCGGCCTCGGCCAGGCCGACATCCGCAGCGCCGCCCAGCAGTCCAACCGGATGCTGGAGCGGGCCGTGCGCTCGCTGGGCCCGGACGGCGGCGGCGACGCCCAGGCCCGGGTCGCCGGCTCCCTGGTGGAGCTGCGGCGCACGGTCGAGGACCTCGACCCGCGGGACACGCCCGCCAAGGGGGCCCGCAAGCTGCTCGCGAAGCTGCCGGGCGGCAACAAGTTCCGCGACCACGTGGCGAAGTACGCCTCCTCGCAGGCCACCCTCAACAAGATCGTGGGCTCGCTGCGCAGCGGCCAGGACGAACTGCGCCGCGACAACGCGGCCCTGCACACCGAGCGCTCACGCCTGTGGGAGACGATGGGCAAGCTCCAGGAGTACGCCGTCCTGACCGAGGCCCTGGACAGCGCCGTCGAACAGCGGGTCGCCGAGGCGGAGCACACCGATCCGGGTGCGGCCGACGCGCTGCGCGCGGACGTGCTCTTCCCGGTCCGGCAGAAGCACCAGGACCTGCTGACGCAGCTGGCCGTCTGCGCGCAGGGCTACCTGGCGATGGACGTGGTCCGGCGCAGCAACGACGAGCTGATCAAGGGCGTCGACAGGGCCGCCACCACCACCGTGTCCGCGCTGCGGATCGCCGTGATGCTGGCCTCGGCCCTCGACAACCAGCGCAAGGTGATCGAGCAGGTCAACGCCCTGAAGGGGACCACCGAGGAGCTGATCCGGGGCAACGCGGAGATGCTGTCCACGCAGAGCGGCGAGATCCAGCGGATCGCGGCCGATCCGGCGGTGGGCGCGGAGACTCTGCGGACGGCGTTCGCGCAGATCTACAAGACGCTGGACGCGATCGACACGTTCAAGGTGCAGGCGACGGAGAACATGGCGGCGACGGTGGAGTCGCTGGCCGGGGAGCTGCAGAGCGCGTCGGCGTACCTCGCGCGGACGCGGACCGCCGGTGCGCTCGAAGGGGGTGCGCTGTGAGCGCGGCCGGGCGGGTACGGGCGGCGGCGGGGGCTCCGGGCCGGACGGGCTTCGCGCTCGCGCTCGCCCTCGCCGTGTTCACGGCGGCGACGGCCTGCACCTCCAAGGGTGCGGCCCAGCCGGCGGAGACGGCCTACAAGGAGGGCACCCTGCGGGTGCTGGCCTCCAGTGAGCTCAGCGACATGGAACCCGTGCTGAAGGCCGCCAAGGCCGCCACCGGGGTCACCGTGAAGCTCACCTGGTCCGGGACGCTGGACGCCGCCGAGCAGGTCGCCTCCGGGCAGGCCGACGGCAAGTACGACGCGATCTGGCTCTCCTCCAACGACTATCTGCGGCTGCGGCCGGAGGCGGCCGGGAAGCTCTCCAGCGAGACCTCGGTGATGTCCTCGTCCGTCGCCCTCGGCGTGAAGCCGGAGGCGCTGTCCCGGCTCGGCTGGAAGCCTGAGGAGGTCACCTGGCCGGCGGTGCACGAGGCCGTCGCCGCCGGGAAGCTGACGTACGGGATGACGGATCCGGTGCGCTCCAACTCCGGTTTCTCGGCGCTGGTGTCGGTGGCCTCGGGGCTGTCGGGCGCGCAGGCGGCGCTGAGCGACGCGGACGTGAAGGCGGCCACGCCCCGGCTGAAGGAGTTCTTCGCCGGGCAGAAGCTGACGTCGGGCTCCTCGGGCTGGCTCGTCACCGCGTACGGCAAGCGCGGGGACGTGGACGCGCTGGTGAACTACGAGTCGGTGCTGCTGTCCATGAACCGGGACGCGAAGGACGCCGGGGCTCGGCTGACGGTGATCCGGCCGCGCGACGGTGTGGTCACCGCCCACTATCCGCTGACGCTGCTGACCTCGGCCCCGGCCGGGGCCCGTGATGCGGGGCGGGCGCTCACGGAGTACCTGCGGGGCGCGGAGGCGCAGAAGGCGATCACCGGGCAGACCTTCCGCCGCCCGGTCGCGGCCGGGGTGGCGCCGGCCGCCGGGCTGGACGCCGAGAAGCGGCGCGAGCTGCCCTTCCCGGGTTCGCGGTCGGTCGCCGACGGGCTGCTGGCCTCGTACGAGAACGAGCTGCGCCGGCCGTCACGGACGGTGTACGTGCTGGACACCTCGGGTTCGATGAGCGAGGAGGACCGGATCGGGCGGCTGAAGTCGGCGCTCACCGATCTGACGGGCTCGGGGAGTTCGGGCACCGGGCAGCGGTTCCGGGACCGCGAGGAGGTGACGCTGCTGCCCTTCGGGTCCAAGGTGAAGAAGGTGCGCACCCACGTCGTCGAGCCCGGCAATCCGGGTCCGGCCCTGGACGCGATCCGGGGGGACGTGAAGTCGCTGGAGCCGGACGGGGGTACGGCGGTCTACGGCAGTCTGGAGGCGGCGTACCAGCACCTCGGCCAGGGCGGTGCGGACGCGTTCACCTCGATCGTGCTGATGACGGACGGCGAGAACACCGAGGGTGTCGGGGCGAAGCACTTCGACTCCTTCTACGCGGCCCTGCCGCCGGCGCAGAAGCAGACGCCCGTCTTCGCGGTGCTGTTCGGGGACTCGGACCGCAAGGAACTCACCCACATCACCGAACTGACCGGCGGGCGGCTCTTCGACGCCACCGGCACGGGGGTCCCCCCAGCGGTAGCTGGGGGCGGTTCGCTGGCCGGAGCCTTCGAGGAGATCCGTGGCTACCAGTAGGACGGCCCGGGGCCTGAAGTACCTGGAGTCGAAGAAGAACCTGGCCGGCTCCGCCTGCGGCGTGGCCGGCCTGGCCCTCACCCTCGCCGGGGTGGCCGGTGCGTACTGGCCGGTGGTGATCGCCGGGCTGTACGGGGCGGGCGCGCTGATCGCACCGCCGGAGCGGACGGCGCCGCCGCCGTTCGATCCGCGGGAGGAGCTCGGCGTACTGCGCGAGGACTTCGGGCGGCTGCGGGAGTACGTCGCCGGGGTGGAGCTGCCGTCGGGGGCCGGGGAGGCCCTCGCGGAACTGCTGGAGCTGTACGGGGCGCTGCTGGAGCCGGGGTGGGTGGCCGATGTGCTGGTCATCGATCCGGAGGCGGTGCACGCGGTGTCGCGGGCGGTCCGGCAGGACGTGCCGGAGAGCGTGGACGCGTACAACCGGACCCGCTGGTGGAGCCGGATGACGCCGGGCGGCGAGTCGCCGGAGCGGCACCTGGAGCGGCAGCTGGGGCTCCTGCACGAGGAGGCGCAACGCGTAACGGCGGGCCTCCACGAGGTGGAGGCCCGCCGTCAGCAGACGCACACGGCCTACCTGGAGGAGCGCGGACGCTCCTGACGGGATAGGCCGGTGCTGCGGTGGGCGCCGCTTGGTCGGGGGCTCCCACAGCGGTGGGACGCCGCTTGGTCGGGGGCTCCCACGTTCATTGGCCCTTCTTCAGGGCGCGTCCTGGCTCAGCCCAGGCGCTCCACGAGTGCGTGGTACTGGTCCCACAGCTCCTTGGGAGTGTGGTCGCCGTAGGTGTTGAGGTGCTCGGGGACCAGGGCGGCCTCCTCGCGCCAGACCTCCTTGTCGACGGTGAGGAGGAAGTCGAGGTCCTCGGCCGGGAGGTCCAGGCCGTCGAGGTCGAGGGAGTCCTTGGTCGGCAGGACGCCGATGGGGGTCTCCACGCCTTCGGCGGTGCCGTCGAGGCGGCCGACGATCCACTTCAGGACGCGGCTGTTCTCGCCGAAGCCGGGCCACACGAACTTGCCCGCGTCGTTCTTGCGGAACCAGTTCACGTAGTAGATCTTCGGGAGCTTGGCCTGGTCCTTGTCGGCGGCCACCTTGACCCAGTGGGCCATGTAGTCGCCCATGTTGTAGCCGCAGAACGGCAGCATGGCGAAGGGGTCGCGGCGCAGTTCGCCGACCTTGCCCTCGGCGGCGGCGGTCTTCTCGGAGGCGATGTTCGAGCCGATGAAGACGCCGTGGTTCCAGTCGAAGGACTCGGTGACCAGCGGCACGGCGGAGGCGCGGCGGCCGCCGAAGAGGATCGCGGAGATCGGGACGCCCTTGGGGTCCTCCCACTCGGCGGCGATCGTCGGGCACTGCGAGGCCGGGACGGCGAAGCGGGCGTTGGGGTGGGCGGCCGGGGTCTCCGAGGCCGGAGTCCAGTCGTTGCCCTTCCAGTCGATGAGGTGCGCGGGCGCCTCTTCGGTCATGCCCTCCCACCACACGTCGCCGTCGTCGGTGAGCGCGACGTTGGTGAAGACGGTGTTCGCGTACATGGTCTTCATGGCGTTGGCGTTGGTGTGCTCGCCGGTGCCGGGGGCGACGCCGAAGAAGCCGGCCTCGGGGTTGATCGCGTAGAGGCGACCGTCCTCGCCGAAGCGCATCCAGGCGATGTCGTCGCCGATGGTCTCGACGGTCCAGCCGGAGATCGTGGGCTCCAGCATGGCCAGGTTGGTCTTGCCGCAGGCGGACGGGAAGGCGGCGGCGACGTACTTGATCTCGCCCTCGCCGGCCGGCGGGGTGAGCTTGAGGATCAGCATGTGCTCGGCGAGCCAGCCCTCGTCGCGGGCCATGACGGACGCGATGCGCAGGGCGTAGCACTTCTTGCCGAGGAGGGCGTTGCCGCCGTAGCCGGATCCGTAGGACCAGATCTCGCGGGTCTCCGGGAAGTGCGAGATGTACTTGGTGGTGTTGCAGGGCCACGGCACGTCGGCCTCGCCCTCGGCGAGCGGAGCGCCGAGGGTGTGGACGGCCTTGACGAAGAACCCGTCGGTGCCGAGCTCGTCGAGGACGGCCTTGCCCATGCGGGTCATGGTGCGCATGGCGACCGCGACGTAGGCGGAGTCGGTGATCTCGACGCCGATCGCGGAGAGCTCGGAGCCGAGGGGGCCCATGCAGAACGGGACGACGTACATCGTCCGGCCCTTCATGGAGCCGCGGAAGATACCTTCCTGCCCCGCGAAGATGTCCTTCATCTCGGCCGGGGCCTTCCAGTGGTTGGTCGGGCCCGCGTCCTCCTCCTTCTCGGAGCAGATGAAGGTCCGGTCCTCGACGCGCGCGACGTCGGAGGGGTCGGAGGCGGCGTAGTACGAGTTCGGGCGCTTCGTCTCGTCGAGCTTCTTGAACGTGCCCTTGCTGACGAGCTCCTCGCACAGGCGCTCGTACTCGGCCTCGGAGCCGTCGCACCAGACGACGCGGTCCGGCTGGGTGAGGGCTGCGATCTCGTCCACCCAGGAAATGAGTTCCTGGTGAGTCGTCGGGATGGTGGGAGCCGCGTTGTCGCGCGCCACGATTGCTCCTTGTTGAGGGGTGTGTTTGGTGTTTGCCCCGTGGGGGCTGCGACCCGGACGCTTCGCGCTCCGCTCATCCGGTGCCGACCGCACTCATCTGATCATCCGGTGGATGTGCGCATATGTCCAGAGGGCCTCTCACGTGAGCATTGCCACGTCCGTCAATCTTCCGTAAAGACCACTAACGGAAACCTACGGACCCGTAGGTAGCATGGCGCGCATGACTTCTGATGCCGCCGCCGTCCCGGCCGCCGAGGCCACACCGGTAGTCGAGGCCCTGGAGGCGGCGGAGACCGCCCTGGAGGAGAAGCCGCTGCTGCGCGGCTGGCTGCACCTCGGGATGTTCCCCGCCGTGGTCGTCGCCGGGCTGGTGCTGATGGCCTTCACCGACTCCACCCGGGCCCGCGTCGCCTGCGGGGTGTACATCCTCACGGCCTGCCTCCTCTTCGGCGTCAGCGCGGTCTACCACCGCGGCACCTGGGGACCGCGCGGCGAGGCCATCCTGCGGCGGCTCGACCACGCCAACATCTTCCTGATCATCGCGGGCACCTACACCCCGCTGACCGTCCTGCTGCTGCCGCCCTCCACCGGGCGGACCCTGCTGTGGGCGGTGTGGATCGCGGCCGCCGCCGGCATCGCGTTCCGGGTCTTCTGGGTCGGCGCCCCGCGCTGGCTCTACACCCCCTGCTACATCGCCATGGGCTGGGCGGCGGTCTTCTTCCTGCCCGACTTCATGCGCACCGGCGGGATCGCCGTCCTGGTCCTGGTGATCGTCGGCGGCCTCCTCTACAGCGTGGGCGGGGTCATCTACGGCATGAAGCGCCCGAACCCCTCCCCGCGCTTCTTCGGCTTCCACGAGGTCTTCCACTCGCTGACCCTCGCGGCCTTCGTGGCCCACTACGTCGGCATCTCGCTCGCCGCGTACCAGCACTGATCCAGGGGCGGGGCGGCCCGGCCCCGGCCCCGGTCGCGTTCCGCGCGCTCAGGCGGAGCCGGAACCGGAGTTGTGCAGGGCCGCGCCGAAGAGCCGGTCGGCCAGCTCGCCGAAGACGGCGCTCAGCTTCTCGTCGGCGATGCCGTCGGCGTACCCCTGGAACGCCAGCCCGGCCACCGCCTGGACGGCGGGCGTCGCGTACTGCGGGTCGACGAGGTCGATGGGGAAGGGTTCCCCGGGCGGCCAGGGTCCCGGCCAGTTCTTGGGCCAGGGGATCTTCGGATGCGGCGGCGTGGGGCACATGTCGTCACCGACCGCCTGCAGGATCTCCCGGGCGTCGCGGCCCCCCTGGTGCGCCCCGATCGCCGTGTCGGCGACCCCTTTCACCGTCTGCAGGACGGCGATCCGCAGCTGTTCGCGCGGCGGGAGCGGCTGTGGGTTGAGGGCGACTTCGGAGGCCCGGTCGAGGGAACGGACCCCTGCCGCTCCGGCGGCGAACACCGGCCCGTGCGGATTGATCGCATCCCACATCTCGGGCCTGACGCGTGCCGCCAGCCGCACGATGCGCGCGGTCTGCGATGCGCTGATCGGACTTGCCATGGTTCGGCCTCCCTGCCGGGTGACAGCAGCCACATCCCTCCCAGTGTGCGCGGATCAAGAGGGCCCGCAACCAGGACCCTGCCGCCCCCCGGGGGGCGGCAGGGTCCCGGTCCGTGGCCGTCGCCGTCGCCGGATCCGGCTTCAGCAGGTCAGCAGGCGTAGCCGTCGCGGTCGGGGTCCAGGCGCAGCGGATCGCTGCCGTTGACCTTGAGGCGCTTCGGGTACGTGTGGGAGGCCAGCCAGTCGCAGCGGGCCTTCGTCGTCGCCTGCACCTCGGCCGGGAAGCGGGTCGGTACGCACACGTTGGCCGTGCCGTAGTGCCGGTCGCAGCCGGCCACGCTCGGCGCGACCGGGGCGGAGTCCCGCTTGGCCGGGTTTTCCTTGGCCGGCCCCAGCTTGTCGGCGAAGGTGTGCTCGTGCGCGGAGGGCTGCTCCTGGGTGGCCGCGAGGGCGGACGGGCCGCCGAGGTGTACCCAGGTCGCGATCGACGGGATGCCGTTCGCGTCGACCGCGAAGAGCATGTACCAGCCGGGCGGCGCCAGGTTGGGGTTGCTGGTGACGTTCAGATCGATGTTGTTCCCGTCGACGGTCATGGGCAGGTCCACGAACCGCTGGTTCGGGTCCGAGGAGTGGGTGACCGCTGCCGGACGGATCAGCTCCGCCTTGGCGACCGGCCGGTTGACGGTGATCCGCTGCGTGTCCCCGTACACCCACTGCGTGTCGATCACCGAGGTGATCTGCGGGCGGGCGCCCTTGAAGAGATAGGGCGGTGTGTAGATCGACACGTTGTGGTTGTACGTCCCGTTGCCCGGGTTGTCGCCGACCGACATGACCCGGCCGTCCGGCATCAGGAACGACGCCGAGTGGTAGGTCCGCGGGATCGGGTCGGTGGCGAGACCCGCCTGGTAGGTGTTGGTCGCCGGGTCGAAGAAGGAGGCCTCGAAGACCGGGTCGGCCCGGTCGTGCAGCCCGCCGCCGGTCTCCAGCACCTTGCCGTCCGGCAGCAGCACCGCCGACACGAACATCTTGCCCTCGGCGCCGGTCTGCGGCCGCTTGCCCTGGCCCTGGTCGACCAGGCCCTGCGGGATCGGCGGGCCGGCCGTGTAGGCGGGGCTTGGCTGCTTGAGGTCGATGAGGTCGGTGAGCCGGTTGGCCGCCGGATTGCGCTCGTTGTTGCCGCCGCCGATGGTCAGCACCCGCTGGTCCTGGGCCGGGGGCAGCAGCACGCTCGCCGACTCGTCCCGCTCGTCCTTGTTCCGCAGGCCCGGCACGTCGGTGATGGTGTTGGCGTCGTAGTCGTAGATCGAGGCCCCGGTGCCCTGCGTGCCGTTGCCGAAGGTGTGGCTGCCCGAGTAGAAGAGCCGCCCGTCCTGCATGAGGATCATCGACGGGTACAGGCCCCAGTACGACCAGGTCTGGTTGACCTCGTTCATCGGCAGCCACTTGTTCTGCGCCGCCGAGAACTTCTCCGCCGTCACATTGCCCGTGGAGTCCTCCTTCAGCCCGCCGAAGGAGATCACGTCGCCGTTGCCGAGGATCGTCGCCGACGGGTACCAGTGCCCGCCGTTCATGTCGTTCGTCCTCGTGTACTTCTCGGTCACCGGGTCGAAGATGTACGAGTCCTTCAGCCCCTGGTAGCCGATCGACCCGTCGGCCGACGGGTACCCCTTGTTTCCGCTCATCACCAGCACCCGGCCGTCCGCCAGCTGCACATGGCCCGCGCAGAACATGTCGACGGGGGTCGGGATCGTCTTGAAGGACCCGTTCGCCGGGTCGTAGACGGCGGAGGTGAAGGTACCCGCGTTGAACTGGGCGATGTCGTTGCCCGAGCCCGCGATCAGCAGCACCTTTCCGCCCCCAGAGCCTCCGGCCTGGGAGGTGCCCCCGTTGAGCACGACCGCGTGCATCGAACGCACCGGGTTCTGCGCCGGGATCACCTGCCACTTGCCCTTGGCGCACTCCTCCGCGGTGCCCGAACAGGCCGGCTGCGGCGGGACGGCGCCCACCTCCTCCAGCGCGTAGTCGTCGGTGGTGAGCGTGCCCACCCCGTAGACCGACAGACCCCACGCGATCTTGTCGGTGCCCGGCGGAACGGCCGGCGTACGGACCTCCGTACGCGCCCAGGCCGCGCTGACGGGCGGATTCTGCAGGTCGGTCCAGTACTGCCAGCCCGCCGTCGTGTCACGGCGGAACACGGTCACCGACACGTCCGGGGTGTTCGACTTGTACCAGGCGGACAGGTCGTACTGCCTGCCAGGCGTGACGGACGGGGCGCAGGTGCTGTTCTCCGTGACCAGCGCCTTGCGGTCGCCGTCCACGCGGCGGGTGAGCGAGACCTTCATCGCCTTGGTGCCGCCGTGCGCGTCGGCGACGGTGGCGAAGGTGAAGTCGTTGTCGCCCCAGCCGGACTTGGACCAGCAGGACGGCATGTCGGAGCCGGCGGCTCCGGCGGTCTCGAAACCGGGATTGGAGAGCAGATTGGGCGGACCGGCCGTGGCCTGCTGCGGTGCGGTGAGCAGCAGGCTCGCGGTCATCGCCCCGACGGCAAGCAGGGCGGCCCGCCGCCCGGCCCTCCGCCGGATCGTCAGACGCATGGAAAGGTTCCTTTCTGTGCGGCTCAGCTCCTGGTGTGACGGCCCGCCTCCAACGGGACGTCCGGGTGGGTCGGCGTGGCCGAGGTGGTGGTCGGCGTGGCCGAGGTGGCCGATGTCGTCGTGGTCGTCGTGGTCGTCGAGGTGCGGCGCGGCAGATAGACCAGGGCCTCGGTGGCCGCGAACCGCAGGACGAAGGTGGTCACCAGCGCCAGAGCGGTGGCCGGCAGCACCTCCATCCCGAACCGGGCGACGAACAGCGCGATCAGCGGAATGCGCAGCAGCAGATCGGCGTTGGCGAGCAGCGCGAAGCGCCCGACCCGGTCCGCCCAGTGGCGGTGCCGGCGCCGGTCGCGGAAGAGCAGGGTCTCGATGAGGAGGAAGTTCCACAGGACCCCCGCCTGGTTGGCGACGATCTCGGCCGGCAGGTAGTGCATCCCCGCATGGGTGAGCAGCCACAGCGCGGCCAGGTTCGGGACGAAACCGGAGAGCCCGATCAGCCCGAAGCCGATCATGCGGGCCAGCGGGGCGGCCGAGCGCAGCGAGGCGAGGTGGGCGAGGAAGCGCATGCCCTCGCGGGCGGTGGACTTCGACTCCCCCGCGTAGCGGTCCTGGAAGACGAACGGCACCTCGGCGACCTTGCCGGGGCGGCAGCGCACCGCCAGCTCCAGCAGGATCTTGTAGCCCAGCGGCTTCAGGGCCTCGGCGGTGACGACGGAGCGGCGCATCGCGAAGAAGCCGCTCATCGGGTCGCTGATCCCGCGCAGGGCGCGCGGGAAGAGCCCCTTCGTCAGCCAGGTCGCGGCGCGGGAGACGGCGATGCGGTAACTCCCGGCGAGCCCGGCCCGGCTGCCGCCGCTGATGTAGCGGGAGGCGACGACGAGGTCGGCGCCGGTGCGCAGGCCCTCGCCGACGAGCTCGGGGACGAGGTGGGGCGGGTGCTGGAGGTCGGCGTCCATGACGACGATCCAGTCGGTGTCCGCGCGCTTGATCCCTTCGACGACGGCGCCGCCGAGCCCGCCGTCGGCCGTCTCCCGGTGCAGGACCGACACGGGGAAGGGGTGGTCGGCGGCGGCCTTCTCGATGACGGCGGGGGTGTCGTCCGTGGAGTCGTCCACGAACAGCACCTCGCAGGGCAGGTGGTCGGGCAGCGCCTCACCGAGCCGGCGCAGCAACTCGGTGATGTTCCCGGACTCGTTGAAGGTCGGGATGATGAGGGTCACGCTGCCGGTCAGGGCCTGCGGAGCGGTGAGCTCCGCATCGACCGGGGCATGGAGGTGCCACAGGTCCTCGCTCATACTCGCTCAGCTCCCACTCGTACGGTCGGTCCTGCGTATCTCGATGCGGTCCTCGCCCGACCCGAAGACCGCCACCACCGCCGAATGCTCCAGCGCCGCCTTCACGTTGGGCAGGTTCACCGCGTCACGGCGCACGGTGGGCGAGGAGACCACGTAGTCGATGTCCTGCCAGCCCCGCGGCAGGGTCCTGGTGACGGCCGGGTCGAGGTCCGCCTTGTAGAACCAGATCGCGCCGAGCCCCGGCTCGAAGCCGTGGTGCACCGCGTCCAGCCAGAGCGCGTCGTCCAGCAGCACCCGGGTGTTCGCCGGATCGGCCACCTCGCTGCCGAGCCAGGCCGCGGCCTGCCGGTACGGGGCGTTCGCGTCCACCGTCAGCGCGGTGCGGTTGCCGTCGTACCAGCGCGGCAGCACGTACACGGCGGCCGACGCGGCGAGTACGCCGAGCAGCGCCCAGCGCGCCCACACCCGCGACCGGCGCTCGCCCGGACCTCGGCGGCGGCGCAGCACGGCGTGCGTGATGCTGGCCGCGCCCCCGGCGAGGACGAGCGCGAGGAACGGCAGCGCCTGGATCACGTACATCGCCGGCAGGTAGCCGGAGGGCCGCATCGCGACGGCGGCGAGGATGACGGCGGCGAGCGCCGGGCCGGCCAGCGCGCGGGCGGTGACCGACCAGAGGACGGTGGCCAGCAGCAGGACGGCGCCGGCCAGCCCGCCGAGCGGCAGGACGGTGTCGTAGTAGAGCCAGGACCGGAAGACGCCGTTCGAACCGGACCCGGGGGTGAGGATGAAGCCGGAGCCCTCGCGGCCCATCTGGTAGGTGATGCCGTCGATGAGCGACACGTGCCCGGAGCCGGGCAGCAGCTCGCCGTTGAGCAGGGCGTACAGCGGGTACGAGAGCCCGATCAGCGCACAGGCGGTGATCGCACCGGTGACCGCGAACTTACGGGTGTCGCGGTGGCTGTGGCGCCACATGGTCACCAGCAGCGCCGGGAGCACCACCAGCATCGTCTCCTTCGTCAGGACGGCGGTGGCGGCCGCCAGCCCGGAGCCGAAGTGGTGCCACAGGTGGCGGCTCGGGGACGCGGCGAGGCAGAAGGCGAGCAGCATCCACATCACGGCGAGGTTGTCGAGGAAGATCTCCCGCTGGAGGACCACGGAGAGCGGCGACAGCCCGAAGAGGGCCATCGCGAGCCCGGCCGCCCAGCGCGGCAGCCACAGCCGGCGCGCCAGGACGTACAGCAGCACGCTGGAGGCGGCGGAGACCGCGAGCATCGAGAACCGCATCGGCGCGACGGTCATCCAGTCGGGCACGAAGAGCGACGGCAGGTACGTCAGGCCCGCGACCTGGATCCAGCCGAGCGGCGGATGGTCGTACCAGTACGTGTAGTGGGCGAGGCCGTCGCCCTGCTGGACGGCCCAGGCCTGCGCGAGGTACGTGCCCTCGTCGTCGCTCAGGGTCGGGAAGTTCGTGATGTTCCAGCCCTGGACCAGCACGATCACCAGCAGCAGGGCGCCGCACAGCAGCAGGTCGGGGCGGGAGGAGCGGAAGCGCACGAGGGGCCGGGCGGGCGCGGCCGGGCGCACCCCGAGGCCGCCGGCGACGGGCGTCCGCCGGTCCGGGACGGTGCGGGTCTCTGGCTGGGGATCAGTGGCCGTGGGCAGGGTGGCGGTCACTGGCGGCCGTCCTCTCGGATCGCGGTGGAGGCGGATACGACACCGGATGCGGCGGTGGCGGGGACGGGCGCGGGCGCGGTGACGTGCGCGGGCGTGCCGGCGGCGGCGGTCGGGGTCGCGGCGGCGGTCGCCGTCAGGTGGGCGCCGGTGTGGCTGGTCAGCTCCCACTCGTTGCGGCCGCGCTGCTCGCGCCAGACCGCACGGATCGCGGCCCCCGCGAGCAGCACCTGGTAGAACGGGCCGCCGACCACGAGCTTGACGTAGTGCACGAAACGGACGCGCAGACCGTACTGGCGGCCGAAGTCGTGCAGGCCGACGATCTCGAACACGAAGGTCACCATCGCCGTGATCATGGGGAGGAAGGTGATGATCGCGATGCCGACCGGTACGTCGAGGAGGACCGCGACGGCGAAGTTGAGTGGAATGATCACCCCCGACGCGGCCTGCATGAAGGGCGTCATCAGCGTGTAGCGGGCCAGCCAGCGCTGGCCGCGCCCGGGCAGCTGCTGCCAGTCCTTCTTCCGGTACACCTGAAGGAACCCCTGGTTCCAGCGGGTGCGCTGCTTGAGCAGGCTCACCAGCGAGCCGGGCGTCTCCTCGCGGGTCACCATGTCGGAGTCGTAGGCGACGACCACCTTCTTGCCGACCGAGGACAGCCGCACCCCGAGGTCGCAGTCCTCGGCGAGGCAGTTCTGGTCCCAGCCGCCGGCCTCGCGCAGCACCTCGGTGCGCACGAAGACGGTGTTGCCGCCGAGCGGGATGAAGCCCTTCTCGGCGTGCAGGTGCAGCCGGGAACGGAACCAGAAGAAGTACTCCAGGCAGTTGCGCAGGCTGTACCAGCTGGAGTGGAAGTTGATGAGCTGGACCCCGCCCTGGACCACGTCGGCGCCGGTGGAGCGGAAGGCGTGGTCGACGTGGGCGAGGAGCTCGGGGTGGACCTGGTCCTCGGCGTCGAAGACTCCGACGATGTCACCGCGGCAGGACGGGAGGGCGGTGTTGAGGGCCTTCGGCTTGTTCTTCGTCTCGTGGTGGTCGACCACGACCCGTACGCGGGCCGGGGCGCGGGCGGCGGCCCGTTCGGCGACGGCGGCCGTCTCGGGGTCGTCGTGTCCGACGATCACGATGATCTCGTAGTCGGTGTGGCTCGACTCCAGCAGCCGGTCGATGGTGTGCTCCAGGACCGCCTGCTCGTGGCGGGCGGGCAGCAGCAGCGAGAAGGCGAGGCGGCCCTCCCCGTCGGGGCGGTCGAAACGCGTGGAGGCGAGCACCTCGGGGGTCCGCCACGCGTGCATCTGCCACCAGAGCGTGAATGCGGCCATCCAGAAGAGCGCCAGGGAAATGACAGCGATGAACACAGACGTGTACACAAGGCCCCCCACAGACCCGCCGCCCCCCGGCGGCGATCGGCAAACCCCCCGGGGGCTCACGGCGGGCCCCCCGGCCCGCCGCCCCCGCTTCCCCCTTGCGCGCACCCCCCGGTGCGCCGTCTCGGTGACTCCCGAAGCCAAGAGATTAGGCAGTGAACATGACACTCAGCTGCATCGCAGATAAAAAGCACGTTTCTTAACTCATATACGTGCAACCGGAATTGACGGCACTCCGGTCACTTCAGGGATGAATCACACCCAACTGCTCGGCCAGTTCGACCGGTTCCGTCGTAGGCCGCGCGCAGACGAAATGTCGACACACATACGCCGTAGGAAGGTCGTGCACGAGTGTGCGCTCGGCAAGAAGGGGGAACTCACCGCCGGCGCCGTCCGCCGCACGCGGAAGACCGACCGCCACCACCGCCCCGGGAGCCGTCCCCAGCAACGCGGTCCGGTGCAGCAGCGCCAGCGCCGGATCCTCCGGATGGCCGACGACCGCCACCTCGCGCGGCCCGTCCAGGAGCGCCTCGGCCACCGACAGCCCGTGCCCGATGAAGCGCGGCACCCGCGGCCCGAGCGCGTGCACCACCCCGAGCGCCCGCTCCGCCGCCGTACGGTGCGCCTCCGATCCGGTGTGCGCCGCGTACGAGAGCAACGCGCCCGCGGCGGCCGTCCACCCCGACGGGGCGGCCGTGTCCGTCGGATCCTGCGGCCTGCGGATGAGCTTCTCCGCGTCGTGCGCCGTGTCGTACAGCGACCCGTCCTCGGCGGTGAACCCGTCCAGGACCAGATCGACGAGGAATCCGGCGAACTCCAGCCAGACCCCCTCGCCGGTCACGGACGCCAGCGCGAGGAAGCCGTCCGCCACGTCGCCGTAGTCCTCCAGCACCCCGTCGTTGGTGCCGACCTGCCCGTCCCTGCTGGTGCGCGACAGCCGCGCCCGGCCGTCCATGTGCACGCGCACCAGCAGATCGGCCGCCTCGGTCGCCCGCTCCACCAGGTCGGGCCGCTCGAAGTACGCCCCGCACTCGGCGAGCGCGGCGATCGCCAGCCCGTTCCACGCCGCGACGATCTTGTCGTCCCGGCCGGGCGCGGGCCGCCGCCCCCGCGCGGCCAGCAGCCGCTCCTTGATCCCGGCGAGCCTGCCCGCCTCCACCGCGGGACCGTCCTGGGGCAGCTGCAGCACGGACGCCCCGTGCTCGAAGGTCCCCTCCTCGGTCACCCCGAAGTACCCGGCGGCCAGATCCCCGTCGTCCTCCCCCAGCACCTCGCGCAGCTGGGCGGGCGTCCAGGCGTAGTAGGCGCCCTCCACGTGTGCCCCGGTCAGCGGATCCTCGCTGTCGGCGTCGAGCGCGGAGGCGAAGCCGCCCTGGTCGGTACGCAGCTCCCGGACCATGAAATCGGCGGTCTCCAGCGCGACCCGGCGCGCGAGACCGGACCCGGTGGCGCGCCACAGGTGCGCGTACACCCGGCACAGCAGCGCGTTGTCATAGAGCATCTTCTCGAAATGCGGAATCACCCACTCCCGGTCCACGGAGTACCGCGCGAACCCGCCTCCGAGCTGGTCGTAGATCCCGCCGCGCGCCATCGCCTCGCACGTGTCCACGGCCATCTGGAGCGCGCCCTCGGACCCCGTGCGCGCGTGGTGGCGCAGCAGGAACTCCAGCACCATGGACGGCGGGAACTTCGGTGCCCCGCCGAATCCGCCGCGCGCGGAGTCGTACTCCCGCGTCAGCCCGAGCAGTACCTGCGCGAGCTCCTCGGGCCCGGGCGTGCCGGCCTTCCCGTAGTCCAACTCCCGCCCGGCCAGGTCCCGTACGATCCGCTGCGCGACCTCGGCGACCTCCTCGGGCCGCCCCACCCAGGCGGTCCGCACGCCTTCGAGCACCTGCGTGAAGGAGGGCATCCCCTGCCGGGGCTCGGGCGGGAAGTAGGTCCCGAAGTAGAAGGGCTCGGCGTCGGCGGTCATGAAGACCGACATGGGCCAGCCGCCCTGGCCGGTGGCGGCCTGGACGGCCTCCATGTAGACGGCGTCGATGTCGGGCCGCTCCTCGCGGTCGACCTTGATGTTGACGAAGTGTTCGTTCATGTACGCGGCGGTCAGCTCATCCTCGAAGGACTCGTGCGCGAGGACATGACACCAATGGCAGCTGCTGTACCCCACGCTCAGGAAGACGGGCACGCCGCGCCTGCGCGCCTCGTCGAAGGCAGCGGGCTCCCACTGCCACCAGTCGACGGGGTTGTCCGCGTGCTGGAGGAGGTACGGGGACGTGGCGTGCGCAAGTCGGTTGGGCATGCCCCCATCCTCGCGCACCCGGTGGGGACCGGCCCGAATGCGGGGGTGCGGCCCGCCGGGCGTCGCATATTCGGGGGCGGCGGAGGTCTGGCGGCCCGTATTCCCGCGAGCGGGACGGGGCTCGTAGCGCAGCGGTAGTCGCGCCTTCACCGCATGCGGGAGGACGCCGGTTCGAATCCGGCCGGCCCCGTCCCGCCTATGCGTCGGCCCTCGCACGCTCACCGCAGCAGCGGGGCCAGGTCGGCGGTCCAGGTGTCGCGGGTGGCGGTCCAGGTCGCCGGACAGCTCGCGCGGGCCGGGGTCGCGAGGTCCGGGTGGCGGGCCGGGGCGTGGCCGTAGGCCGCGCAGCGGTGTGATTCCGCGCGGGCCGGGTCCGGGGCGTGTTCGTCGTCGGGGGCCGGGGTGGGGTCGGCCGCCGCCGCGAGGTCGTAGGCGCGGGCGGCGGTCAGCAGGGTGCGGTCGCCCTCCGGGGTGCGCAGGAGCATCAGCTGGGCGAAGCGGTCGGCGGCGTCCTCCTCGGCGCGGCCCTGGTCGCGGACCGGGAGGTCGAGGGCGTCGATGAGGGCGTGGCCCGCCTCGTGGTGGAGGGTCTCTCGGACGACCTCGGAGAGGGGCTCGTCGGCCGGGCGGCGGTCGGCCTCCTCGAACAGTTTCCGGTCCTCCGTCAGGTCGTCGTAGCAGAGCTCGATCCGGTGGGTCCCGGGGTCGTAGCCGCTGCCCTCGCCCTCACAGGAGCGGGCGACGACCGTGATCCGGTGGGGGACGTCGAGGTAGGCGTTGAGGTCGGCGGTGACGAGCTCGACGAGTTTCGACCGCTTCAGGAAGCCGGCGCTGTCGTGGTCGGCTTGGGCCGGTTTCTCGTGGCGCGGGACGAATCCCCGTGCGGGCGGCCTGGGTTCGCATCCGGTCAGGGCCGGCAGCAGTGCCGTCGCGCACAGGGCGGATGCCAGAGCCGTGCGTAAGCGACGTAGCGTCATGTTGCCCTCCGAATATGCCAGTTGACTGATTTCGACCCGACTGTAGGAGAGAGTGCGCAGTTCCCTCTGAACTAGCTCAGATTCCCTCGCGCTCGGAGGAGTCCCGAAGGACACTTGGGTCTCGTTGCCGGAGCTCTCTGAGGGGGATGCCGATGCGGGACAGCCATCGCGGTGAGGCCGAGCGGCTGTTGGAGCGGGCCGTGGACGACGCGGCGCAGCGGGGAACGGGTACGGGCATCGACCGGGCGACGCTGCTGGCCCGGGGCCGGGAGGCGCTGGACGCGCTCGCCGCGAGTGCCGCGCCGGAGTACGAGGCATACGTACGGGCTCTGGACGAGGCGGCGGCCGGGGACCAGTCGCTCGGTGAGGCCTTCCGGCGGGGCAACCATTCCACGGCGTTGCTGGTGACGGCGGTCGCGGCGGCCACGGCCGTGGGCGCGGACCTGTCGCTGGGTGTCGCGGCCGGTACGGCGCTGACCGCGGGGGCCGTGGTGGGGATCTCCGGTGCGGTGGCGACGGTGGTGAAGGTGACGGCGCTGCACCTGCCGGCCGCGAACCGGCGGGCCGGGGAGCGGGGCCGGCCGGGCGGGCCGGAGCAGTTGAAGCTGCAGTGGCTGTCGGCACTGGAGGTGCGCGGGATACGGCCGTTCCTGGAGCAGCAGCGTGCGGTGGCCGCTGCGGCCCGGGCGGCCCGGCCCGCAGCGGCCCGGCCGGCGGCGCGGCCCGCTCCGCGGTTGCGGGGTGCGGACCGCAGCGCGGAGGCGCGGCGCCGCAGTGCGCTGGAGCATTCCTTCGGGCAGCTGCCGGCTCCGGCGGAGGTGTTCGCCGGGCGGCGGTCCGAGCTGACGCGGATCGCGCAGTGGGTGCAGGCGGCCCGGGCCAGTACGGAGACCCGGCCGGTGGTGGTGGTGCTGCACGGTGAGCCGGGGGTGGGCCGTACGACGCTGGCGCTGCGGGCGGCGCACGCGCTGCGGGATCAGTTCCGGGGTGCGTGCGTGGTGGACCTGCGGGGCGGTTCGGCCGGGGAGGCGTCCGGGGAGGCGCCGCTGGCCACCCGGGAGGCGCTGCTGCACCTGATGAACCGGCTGGGTGCGCCCCGCGAGCAGTTGCTGTTCCGCGAGGGCGCGTCGGCGGAGCAGCAGGTGCGGCGCCTGGGCGAGCTGTACCACCAGCATCTGCAGGGGCTGCCGGTGACGGTGCTGCTGGACGACGCGGTGGACGCGGCGCAGGTGCGGATGCTGGTTCCGGAGCGTTCCGAGAGCCTGGTGCTGGTGACGGCGCGGGAGCCGTTGGAGCTGCCGGCGGATCTGGCGGCGTGGGTGTACCAGCTGCCGGTGGAGCGGTTGGCACCGCAGGAGGCGGCGGAGCTGCTCCGGGAGCCGCGGGCGGGTGCGGCGGGTCCGGCGGGTGCGGCGGGTCCGACGGGTGTCGCGGGTGTCGCGGACGAGGACGTGGCCGCGGTGGTGGAGCTGAGCGGCGGGCTGCCGCTCGCGCTGCGGTTGCTGGCTCCGCTGGCGGGCGAGGGCCGGGCCCTGGCCGGCGGTGCGGCGGCGCACCCGGTGGAGGCGGCGCTGCGTGCGGCGGACGCGCGGCTGGCCGAACCCGCCCGGCAGCTGCTGCGGCGGTTGCCGCTGGCCGGGCGGGCGTCGCTGGGCGGTGCGGCGGCGGCCGCGCTGGCGGACGTACCGGAGGCGGCGGCGCTGCGCACGCTGGAGGAGCTGTGGGAGGCGGGGCTGATCGAGCGGGTGCGCGGCCAGCGGTTCCGGATGCACGACGCGGTGCGTTCGTACGCGGCGGCGCGGTCGGTGGCGGACGAGGACCGGGCGCAGGCCGCGGCGGCGCACGAGCGGCTGATCCGCGATTACGCGCGGCTGGCGGACTCGGTGATCAGGATGGTCGACGGGAAGATGTCGACGCGGGCGAACACGTTCCTGAAGGGGCCGGTCGGGGGGCACGGTTTCACCTCGCTGGATGCGGCACTGCGCTGGCTGGACGACGAGTCGAGCTTCATCACGGCGGCGCTGCGGCATTCGGAGGGGGTGGATCAGCAGGCGGTGCTGGATCTGCTGGGTGCGCTGTGCGATTTCTGTCTGCTGCGCGGGGACCTGTACCGGCTGGGTGAGATCGATGAGCTGACGCAGGTGGTGGCGGCGGGTCAGAACGGGCTGAAGGGGCAGCAGGGGCGGCTGGTGCGGTCGGTGCAGTGGCGTACGGGTATCGCGGCGCGCCAGCTGGGCGAGCTGGACAAGGCCCGCACCACGCTGGCGTCGGTGGTGGACCAGTACATGGAGGCCGATCAGGAGGCGGCGGCCGCGATGGCCCTGGTCTCGCTCGGGATCACCCTGCACCACCAGGGCAATCTTCCGGAGGCGGCGGTGCGGATCCGGGAGGCGCTGGTGCTGCAGGAGCCGCCGGAGCTGGCGGGTGACCGGGCGTGGGGGCTGCACGCGCTGGCGGCGGTGGAGCGGGACCGGGCGCGGCTGGCGGAGGCGGCACGGCTGCTGGAGACCTCGCTGGCGCTGCACCGGGAGAGCGAGAGCGTGCACGGGGAGGCGTGGGCGCATTTCCAGCTGGGTCAGGTGCACCTGCGGTTCGGGGACGTGGAGCGGGCGGAGGTGGAGCTGCGGCTGGCTCTGGAGCTGTACGGGCGTACCCGCGACGACCGTGGCGAGGCGTGGGCGCTGACGCAGCTGGGCCGGGCCCGGGTAGTGGACGGGGATCCGGGGCCGGCGGTGGACGGGCTGCGGGAGGCGCTGGCACGGCACCGGGAGGCGGAGGACGCGCGCGGGGAGGCGTGGACGCAGTACTACCTCGGGCAGGCGCTGGAGGTGGGCGGCGAGCGCGACGAGGCGGTACGGGAGCTGGAGCGGGCGCGGACGATGTTCTCGCGGATGCGGGACGTGTACGGGCTGGCGTACGCCCGCCACCATTCGGGCCGGGTGACGCGGGACCAGCGGGCGGCGCAGACGGGGAACCTGCGGAACTCCGGCTTCGCCCGTCAGCTGCTGGTGGACGCGCGGGCGGATTTCCGGCGGATCGGGCTGGCGCACGGTGAGGCGTGGACGTGTCTGGAGCTGGCGGTGATCGACGCGGGCAACGGCCGGCTGTCGCAGGCACTGGGTCTGTGCGAGGAGGCGGTGCGGCTGTTCATCGCGTACGGGGACCGGCGCGGGGAGGACTGGGCGCGTTTCCTGCGGTGCACGATGCTGCCGTACGCGGTGCCGGCGGCGCCGGAGGAGGCGCGGGCGGAGCTGGGGCGCCTCGCGCAGGCGCCGCATCCGGCGCGGGACGGCAGGCTGGAGGACTGCCTGGAGACCTACGGGGTGATCCTGGGCCGGGGGGTGGATCCGGCGGAGGGCTGGCAGGCGTGGCGGCTCGGCCTGGTCCCGAACCTGCACTCGCGGGAGGTCATGGGGGTCCCGCGGGTCTGACGCGCTCGCGTCCCGACGGGCAGGGTGGGTCACGGCGCGTCCCGGGCGCGCTCCTCGGCCGGCCACCGGCCCGACGGGCGGCTCCCTGGTGGCCCAGGGACCGGAAGCGGCGGGAACCCGCCGGGGCCGCAGGCCGGAAGCGGACCGAGGGCGGAGGGAAACCGCGGGAAGCGCCCCGCGGCGGACCCGGCAGCCGGATCGCGCACGCGCGCAGGCCCCCGCCCGCCGGCTTCCCGGCCGGGGCGGCGGCATGCACGCGAAGGTCCCCGCAGCGCCGCACCGGTCCCGGCCCGGCCGTACGGGGCCCGGGGTGCCGTCCGCGCCGGAGGCGGCCCGGGCGGCGGCGTGCACGCGAAGGCCCCCGCAGGCCCCTACCGACCCCGGACCGGCCTTACGGGGTCCGGGTGCCGTCCCCGCCGGAGGCGGTCGGCTCCGGGGCCTCCTCGAAGTTCACCCGGCCCATGTGCCGGTTCATGGACTTCATCAGGGCCCACACGCCGACGGCGAGGGCCGCGAACACGATGAAGCCGAGGAGGCCGGGCGTCACCTTGTTCTTGTCGAAGGTGTCACCCGCCAGCGGAAGGAGCTGGGTCAGTGCTGCCTGCGTAGCGCTCATAGCTACGCATTCTCCCGGATGCCCGCGAAGAGGTCGGACTCGGGGAGGGAAGTGTCGACGAGCGACTTCGCGAGCTCGTACTCCTCGGTGGGCCAGACCTCCTTCTGGATGTCCATGGGGACGCGGAACCAGCCGCCGTCCGGGTCGATCTGGGTGGCGTGCGCGATGAGCGCCTTGTCGCGGATCTCGAAGAAGTCGGCGCAGGGCACGTGGGTGGTCAGGGTCCGCTCCTTGCGCTCGAACTCCTTCCACCGCTCCAGCCACTCCCCGTAGGGGGACTCCAGGCCGCGCGCGAGCAGCGCCTCGTGGAGGGCGATGGTGCGCGGCTTGTTGAAGCCCTGGTTGTAGTAGAGCTTCTGCGGCTGGTAGGCCGGGCCGTACTCGCTCTCCGGGTACTTCTCGGTGTCGGCCGCGCTCTCGAAGGCCAGCATGGAGATCGTGTGGGTCATGATGTGGTCGGGGTGCGGGTAGCCCCCGTTCTCGTCGTAAGTGGTGACGACCTGCGGCTTGAAGGCGCGGATCTTCTTCACCAGCTCACCGGCGGCCTCGTGGACGTCCGCGAGCGCGAAGCAGCCCTCGGGCAGCGGGGGCAGCGGGTCGCCCTCGGGAAGGCCGGAGTCCACGTAGCCGAGCCATTCCTGCTCGATGCCGAGGATGTCGCGCGCCTCGTCCATCTCCCTGGCGCGGACCTCGTGGATGTTCTCCTCGATGTACTTGTCGCCCTGGAGCTTGGGGTTCAGGACCGAGCCGCGCTCGCCACCGGTGCAGGTGACGACCAGCACGGGAACCCCCTCGGACACGTACTTGGCCATGGTGGCCGCGCCCTTGCTCGACTCGTCGTCGGGGTGGGCGTGGACGGCCATCAGTCGAAGCTGCTCGGTCAAAACAGGATCCTCTGCGATTCGGCGCGACACTCAGCTCCTATAGTGACCGAACTGGAGGGCGGAAAATTCCAGGGGTGACCAAGCCGTCTCCGGCGAGAGGAACGATCATGAGCGCGGTGCGCGAGGGACTGCCCGAGGGCCGGTACGGCCGGTCGGCGGACGAGCGTGCGGACCGGAAGCTCAAGATCATCGGATCGGTGCTGGGTGCGGCGCTGCTGGGCGTGGTCGGCTGGATCGGCTGGGACTACGTCGCGGGACAGAGCGTGAGCGCCGAGGTGATCAAGTTCCAGGTGATTTCGGACACCGAGGTGAAGGTGCACCTGGAGGTCCGCAAGGACGCCTCGGTCGCCGGGGTCTGTTCCCTCAGCTCCCAGAACAAGGAGCACGCCGAGGTGGGCCGTGCGGACTTCACCTTCGCGC
Source organism: Streptomyces sp. NPDC030021 (assembly GCF_055574035.1). Classification (NCBI taxonomy): domain Bacteria; kingdom Bacillati; phylum Actinomycetota; class Actinomycetes; order Kitasatosporales; family Streptomycetaceae; genus Streptomyces; species Streptomyces sp. NPDC030021. The sequence goes on along the minus strand of NZ_JBVIAH010000014.1, from coordinate 5,889 downwards.
AGAACCGGTCGCGGGTGGACGAGATCGTCACCCTGAAGACCACCGGCCGGGCCACGATGATCGAGCTGGTCGGCTGCCAGTCGGCGCCTTCCGCCCACTGAGGTCCGAAGAGGGTTGAAGTGGCGCCCCACGAGGCAATGAGCCTCTGGGGTCCTCCCCCTTTTCTTCCCGAATTGTTAGGCTCGTGGTTTCGTCCGCCGACGGCGGCCAGTAGTCCCCTGTACCGACGAGGAGCACCCGTGACCCAGACGAGCGAAAGCGTCACCTGGCTGACCCAGGCGGCGTACGACCAGCTGAAGGCGGAGCTGGACTACCTCTCTGGTCCCGCCCGCACGGAGATCGCCACGAAGATCGCAGCCGCCCGCGAGGAGGGCGACCTGCGTGAGAACGGTGGTTACCACGCGGCGAAGGAGGAGCAGGGCAAGCAGGAGCTCCGGGTCCGCCAGCTCACGCAGCTCCTGGAGAACGCCAAGGTCGGCACCGCGCCCGCGTCCGACGGCGTGGTGGCCCCCGGCACGCTCGTGAAGATCGCCTTCGACGGCGACGAGGACGACACCATGGAGTTCCTGCTGGCCTCGCGCGAGTACGCGTCCTCGGACTTCGAGACGTACTCCCCCCAGTCCCCGCTGGGCAGCGGCGTGCTGGGCAAGGCGATCGGCGAGGACGCCGAGTACGAGCTGCCGAACGGCAAGAAGGCCTCGGTCAAGATCCTGGACGTCAAGCCCTTCACCGGCTGATCACCCTCGGTCACCGTTTTCTTCCTGCGTGACAACGCGCGATGCCCGGCCGGATCCTCCCGGCCGGGCATCGCGCGTTGCTGCGGGTACGGGCGTCCCTGCGGACCTCAGCCGTCCGCCCCGCGGTACTTGCGGACCGCGAGCGTGCGGAAGAGCAGGATGATCAGGGCCGACCAGATCAGCGAGGCCCATACCGGGTGGACCATCGGCCAGGCGTCGGACCGGGAGACACCCGGGTTCCCGAAGAGCTCGCGGCAGGCCTGGACGGTGGCGCTGAACGGATTCCACTCGGCGATGGGCTGGAGCCAGCTCGCCATGTTCTCCGTGGGGACGAACGCGTTGGAGATGAACGTGACGGGGAACAGCCAGATCAGCCCGCCCGAGGTGGCCGCCTCCGGAGTGCGCACGGACAGCCCGATCAGGGCGCCGATCCAGGAGAACGCGTACCCGAGCAGGAGCAGCAGGGCGAAGCCGGACAGCACCTCGCCGACGCTGGTGTGGGTGCGCCAGCCGACGAGGAGGGCGACCATCGCCAGCACCACCATGGTCAGCGCCGTCTGCATCAGGTCCGCCAGGGTGCGGCCGGTCAGGACGGCGCCGCGCGCCATGGGCAGCGAGCGGAAGCGGTCGATCAGCCCCTTGTGCATGTCGTCGGCGATGCCCGCGCCGGCACCCGCGGTGGCGAAGGTGACGGTCTGGGCGAAGATGCCGGCCATCAGGAAGTTCCGGTAGTCGCTGGCGCTGGTCGAGCCGCCGATCATCATCGAGCCGCCGAAGACGAAGCTGAACAGCACCACGAACATGACCGGCTGGATCAGCCCGAAGATCAACATCTCGGGGATCCGGCTGAGGCGGATGACGTTCCGCTTGGCGATCACGAGGGAGTCGTTCACGCTCTGGACGACGCCGCCGCGCGGACGGGGCGCCGTGAGTTGGCGGTGCGGGGAGGCGCCCGGGTTCGGGGAGGTGAGGGTCACTTCGCCACCTCCTTGCGGGCCGTCTTGCGGTCCTTGGCCGCGGGAGCGGCCGGCGCGTCGCCGTTCTCGTTCTCTTCTGCGGCCCGTTCGGCGGCGTGCCCGGTCAGGGAGATGAACACGTCGTCGAGGGTGGGGCGGCGCAGGCCTATGTCGTCGATCTCGATGCCCCGGCCGTCGAGTTCGCGGATGACCTCGGCGAGCAGCTTGGCGCCGCCCGACACGGGCACGGTCAGTCTGCGGGTGTGCTCCTCGACCGTGGTCTCGCCCTTGCCGAAGCCGGCGAGCACCTCGCGCGCGGTGGTCATGTGCTGCCGTTCGTGGACGACGACCTCCACGCGCTCGCCGCCGGTACGGGCCTTGAGCTGGTCGGAGGTGCCGCGGGCGATGACCTTGCCGTGGTCGACCACGCAGATGTCGTGCGCGAGGTGGTCGGCCTCCTCCAGGTACTGGGTGGTGAGGAGCAGGGTGGTGCCGCCGGCGACGAGTTCCTGGATGATGCCCCACAGCTGCTGGCGGTTGCGGGGGTCGAGTCCGGTGGTCGGCTCGTCCATGAACATCACGGGTGGGCTGACGACGAGGGCGGCCGCGAGGTCCAGGCGCCTGCGCATACCGCCGGAGTACGTCTTGGCCGTGCGGTCCGCGGCGTCGGAGAGGTTGAAGCGTTCGAGGAGTTCGGTGGCCCGGGCTTTGGCCGCCTTGGCCTTCATCTGGTAGAGCTGGCCGACCATCTGGAGGTTCTCGCGGCCGGTCAGGTACTCGTCGACGGCCGCGAACTGGCCGGACAGGCCGATGGCGCGGCGGACTTCGTTGGGGTGCTTGAGCACGTCGATGCCGGCGACGACGGCCCTGCCGCTGTCGGGCCGCAGGAGGGTGGTCAGGACACGTACGGTTGTGGTCTTGCCCGCGCCGTTCGGGCCGAGCAGACCCAGGACGGTGCCTTCGGGGACATCGAGGTCCACGCCGTCGAGAGCCCGTACATCGCCGAAGGTCTTGACCAGACCTTCGGCGTAGATAGCGCCTGGCATATGGATTCTCCCAGTGAATCGGGCCAGTAGAATCAGGATATTCAGGGCATTTCTACGCAAATCCTATGAGCGCCGGACGGGTCCTGCTCGGCCGAACGGGGGATGTCCGGTGGTCGGAGGCGACCGGACGGTCGGGAACGCCCGGGGACGGCCGGGGCCGGCTGAGGACGCCCCCTGGCTCATCGCCTAGCTCATCACCTTGTATCCCGCGCCGTGCAGGGAACGCGCGACTTCCGCGCAGTGCTCCGGGCCCTTCGTCTCCAGGTGCAGCTCCACCTCCACCTCCGTGAGCCCCAGCCGCGGGTCCGTCCGCACATGGCTCACGTCCAACACGTTCGCATCCACCACTGACAACACCGCCAGGAGCCCGGCCAGGGCGCCCGGCCGGTCGGCCACGCGCAGCCGCAGGGACAGGTACCGGCCCGCCGCCGCCATGCCGTGGCGCAGGATCCGCTGGAGCAGCAGCGGATCGACGTTCCCGCCGGACAGGACGGCCACCACCGGGCCGCCGCCGTACAGTTCGGGCTCGCTGAGCAGGGCCGCGACCGTGCTGCACCCGGCCGGTTCGACCACCAGCTTGGCCCGCTCCAGGCAGAGCAGCAGAGCACTGGAGAGGGCGTCCTCGGAGACTGTACGCACGTCGTCGACGAGCTCGCCGATGATTTTGAAGGGGACGTCCCCGGGGCGGCCGACCTTGATGCCGTCGGCCATCGTGACCGGTTCGTCGATCGAGATCGGGTGTCCGGCCTTGAGCGAGGGCGGGTACGCGGCCGCGCCCGCCGCCTGCACCCCGATGACCCGCACGTCCGGCCGCAGCGCCTTCACGGCGACCGCGACACCGGCCGCGAGTCCGCCGCCGCCGATCCCGACGAGGATGGTCCGCACCTCCGGGCACTGCTCCAGGATCTCCAGGCCGACCGTGCCCTGGCCCGCGATGATGTCGCGGTGGTCGAAGGGGTGGATGAACACCGCGCCGGTGCGGTCCGCGTACTCCTGGGCGGCCAGGAAGGTCTCGTCGACGACCTGCCCGTGCAGACGCACGTCGGCGCCGTACTCCTGGGTCGCGGCCACCTTCGGCAGCGGCGCCCCGACCGGCATGAACACGGTCGAGCGGACCCCGAGGAGGGACGAGGCCAGCGCCACGCCCTGCGCGTGGTTGCCCGCGCTCGCGGCGACGACACCGGCGGCCCGCTGCTCGGGGCGCAGGCCGGCGATGCGTACGTAGGCGCCGCGGAGCTTGAAGGAGCCGGTGCGCTGGAGGTTCTCGCACTTGAGGTGGACCGGGGAGCCGGTGAGTGCGGAGAGGTGCCGGCTGCCCTCCATGGCGGTGACCCGCGAGACCCCGGACAGCATCTTCTGGGCCCCCCGGACGTCGTCGAGGATGACCTGCGGGACGGGCTGGGGCACGCGGTAGTTCATGCCGCCAGTCTCGCAGCCCGGGCGGGAGCCGGCTCCGGGCAGCGGGAGGGGCCGCGGGAGCGCCCGTCCGAGGGCGTGCGCGAGGGCGTACGCGAGGGCCCGCGCGAGGGGCGATATCTCGCCAACCGGGACACCTGCGGGGCAGGGGCCCCAACCGGTCGTATCAGTTCTCGTACGAGGCGTACGAGCCGCCGCACGGCCGCGTACTCTGTCCCCCATCCTTGTCGGACCCACGCGAAGAGAGCCCACGGCCATGCCTTCCACCCCGGCCAATTCCGATCTGCCCGCGGCGCCCGACGCGCCCGCCGGAGCCGGTCTCCTCGACGCGCTCCAGCACCAGGTGGCGGTCTTCGCCCGCCGTGCCGAGCAGACCCGTCTGGGCGGTGTGGGCCAGGCCCGCAACTCGATGGACCGCGCCGCCTACCTGCTGCTGAACCGGCTCGACCTGGAGGGCCCGATGGGCGTGAAGGCGCTCGCCGGCGGCATGGGGATCGACTCCTCCACGGTGACCCGGCAGGTCGCGCCGCTGGTCGACAGCGGTCTGGTCAAGCGGACCTCGCACCCCGAGGACGGGCGCGCCGTGGTGCTCGCGCTGTCCCCGCGGGGGCTGGCCCGGCTGGAGGAGGTCCGCTCCTCGCGGCGCGAGCTGATGGCCCGGGTGACGGAGGGCTGGAGCGAGGTCGAGCGGGAATCCTTCACCGGTCTGCTGACGCGCTTCAACCTGTCGCTGTCGGAGCTCATGGCGGCCGTGGCCGAAGCCGGTCCCGCCTCCTGAGCGGAGTCCGTCCGTCCTCTTGACCCGGGCGGCCCCGCTGCCCGCACTATGTGGACTATGCGGGTGGTTGATCAACAGGCGGGCTCCTACGCGGAGTTCGAAGCCTTCGTCGCGGGCGCGGCCGGGCGTCTCCTGCATGTCGCGCTCCTGCTGACCGGTGAACCGGAGCCGGCCCGGCGGCTGCTGGCGGGCGCGCTGGCCCGCACGTACGCGAACTGGCGGCGCCTGCGCGGGGACGATCCGTACGACTTCACCCGCCAGGAGCTGTGCGCGGCCTTCGCCCGGACCGGCTGGCGCCATCACGGTGGCGCCGGTGTGCTGGCGCGGCTGAGCCCGCCGGAGCGGCTCGTACTGGTCCTGCGGCTCTACGAAGGGGTCGCGGAGGAGGTCACGGCGGCGCAGCTCGGGATGCCGGTGGAGCGGGTACGGGTGCTGTGCAACCGGGCCGTGGAGGCGCTGCGGAACCGGGAGGCGGCGTGAGCGGGCTCCCCGACCGGAAGGAAGCGCAGGTCAGACGGCTCCTGGAGGGCCCGTACCCGCCGGTGCCGACGGGGCTCGCGGCGGGCGCCGCAGCCCGGGGCGACCGGCTCCTGCGGCGGCGGCGGGCCCTGCGCCGGTTCGGCTGGGCCGTGCTCTTCGCCGCGGCGGTGGCCTTCGTGGTGTGGGCCTCCCTGACCCACCCCTGGACCACCCCGCCGACCGGCATCTCCCCACCCCTACAGGGCTGGTAGCCCGCCGACCCCATTTCGGCTTCGCCGGGCCGTATTTCAGCCTCGCCGGCGTTTGAGGCGCGGGGTCTGGGGCGGAGCCCCAGGAAACCCGGCTCCGCCGGGCACCGGGCTCCGCCCGGACCTGCGCCCAAAACGCCGGCGAGGCTGAATCGGGCTAGAAGCCCGGGCCGTCTTTGCGGTTGCCGGCGGTGGCCAGGCGGCCCCAGAGGAGGTCGGTGAGGCCCG
>NZ_JBVIAH010000013.1:20641-251161 GCF_055574035.1 Streptomyces sp. NPDC030021 | reverse complement strand
GTCTGGCCCTCGAACTGGGGCTCGCCCAGCTTCACCGAGATGATCGCCGTCAGACCCTCACGGATGTCCTCACCCGCGAGGTTGTCGTCCTTCTCCCGCAGCAGCTTCTTGTCCCGCGCGTAACGGTTCACCAGACCCGTCAGGGCCGCACGGAAGCCCTCCTCGTGCGTACCGCCCTCGTGCGTGTGGATCGTGTTCGCGAAGGAGTAGACCCCCTCCGTGTACTGCGAGTTCCACTGCATCGCGATCTCGACCGAGAGCATGCGCTCCTTGTCCTCGGACTCGACGTCGATGACGGTCGGGTGGATGAGCTCACCCTTGCGCGAGTTGAGGTACTTCACGAAGTCGACGATGCCGCCCTCGTAGTAGTACTTCACCGTGCGCGCCTGGGGCTCGGCCGCGTCCGCGTCCGGGTCGTCGGCGCCCGCGGTGGCCTTCGCCGAATCGCGCTCGTCGGTCAGCGACAGGGTCAGGCCCTTGTTGAGGAAGGCCATCTCCTGGAAGCGCCGCGACAGCGTCTCGAAGGAGTACTCGGTCGTCTCGAAGATGTCGCCGTCGGCCCAGAAGGTGACCGTGGTGCCGGTCTCGGCGGTCTCCTCGTTCTTCGCCAGGGCGGCGGTCGGGGCACCGAGCTTGTAGTCCTGCGTCCAGCGGTAGCCGTCACGCCGCACCTCGACCGCAACGCGCGTCGACAGCGCGTTGACGACGGAGACGCCGACGCCGTGCAGACCGCCGGAGACGGCGTAGCCGCCGCCGCCGAACTTGCCGCCGGCGTGCAGGACGGTCAGGACGACCTCGACGGCCGGCTTGCCCTCGGACGGCACGATGTCGACCGGGATGCCTCGGCCGTTGTCGACGACCTTGACCCCCCCGTCGGCCAGGATCGTCACGTCGATGGTGTCCGCGTGGCCGGCCAGGGCCTCGTCGACCGAGTTGTCCACGACCTCGTAGACGAGGTGGTGCAGACCGCGCTCGCCGGTCGAGCCGATGTACATGCCGGGCCGCTTGCGGACCGCGTCCAGGCCCTCCAGGACCTGAATGTTGCTGCCGGTATACGAAGACCCACCTGCCTCGGCGGCCTCGCCGTCGGCGGTGGACTCGTTCTTGTCGTTGGGGTTGCCGGAATCGGCCACGAAGCGCCCTTTCTGGCACAGCACAGGCCGAACTCCGGGCCAGCAGGCATGCAAGCAGGAGCGGCTGCGTCGATCTGCGTTGTCAGCGTTTGTCAGCGGGATCCCGCAAGCGGGCGGGATTTGCTTCAGTCTACCGGTACCACCGACATGAATGGGGGTTTGCCGGTACCTGAGTCCGCATGTGCCGCCCTGAACCTCCTCTCTCCGACTCCCCACATCCGGGAAGGGGCTCAAAGAGGCTCACACGGGCATCCAGCCCTTCGGGCTGTCAACCTCCGACTACCGTGAGGGACGCCACCCGAATCTGCCGATCTCCAGCCCCGCCGACCCCTCCGGCCCCGCCGGATACTCCAGCCCCGCCGGCGTTTGAGGCGCGGGGTCCGGGGCGGCGCCCCGGGTCCTGCGGAGCGGGCTGCATGCAACCGCACGGGCAACCCCGCAGGGGACCCGCCCCGCAGGGGAACCGTCACCCGTAGGTGTCCCCGGGACCCTTGCTGCCCGGCGCCCGCCACGGCCCGTAGCCCTTCGGCCGTCCGCCGGGCCCCTGCACCTTGATCAGGCGTACGGTGCCCTGCCCCAGGTCCGCGTTCAGCCGCGCGACCAGCTGCGGAGCCAGCAGCTTCAGCTGCGCCGCCCACGCCGAGGAATCGCACCGCACGACAAGTTCACGGTCCTCGTAGCGTTCCGGTTCACAGTGGGCCGCGATCTCCGGGCCGACGATCTCCGGCCAGCGCTCCATCACGCCCGCCACCGCCATCGGCATCTCCCAGCCGCGTTCGGTGCGCAGCCGGTCCAGCGCCGCCATGAGCGGCATCGGGTCCCGGCCGTCCGCGCGGGCTCCCGAGCGCAGCCCCGGCTGCTGGCGCTTCTTCCCGACGGCCGCGTTGCCCCGGGCCCGCGCCTGCTCCCGCGCCGCCGCGAGGGCCTGGCGCGCGAGGTCCACCCCGGAGGCCTCCGGGGTCCTGCGACCCTCCTGCGGGTCCTTGGCGTGCTCGTTCACAGCCGGGTCACCTCACCGCCGGACACCCCGAACCGCGTTCCCACCAGCACCCCCGGGACGTCGTCGTCGACCGCCGCCGTGACCAGGACCTGCTCGCCCGGGGCCACCAGCTCCGCCAGCCGCTCCCGGCGCCGCGTGTCCAGCTCGGCGAACACGTCGTCCAGGATCAGCACCGGCTCACTGCCCTCCGAGCGCAGCAGCTCGTAGGAGGCCAGCCGCAGCGCCAGGGCGTACGACCACGACTCCCCGTGGCTCGCGTACCCCTTCGCGGGCAGCTCGCCGAGCCGCAGCACCATGTCGTCGCGGTGCGGGCCGACCAGGGTCACACCGCGCTCGATCTCCTGCTTGCGTACCTCGGCCAGCGCGGCCAGCAGCACCTCGTAGAGGGCCTCGCGGGTGCGCGCCGCGCCGCTGTCCACCGGCTCGCCGGCCGAGGACTTGTACGCCAGCCCCAGCGGGCCGCCGCCGGGCGCGAGCTGCTCGTAGGCCTTGTCCGCCAGCGGCAGCAGGGTCGCGATCAGATCCAGCCGCTGCGCGAGCAGCTCCGCACCCACGCGCGCGAGGTGCTGGTCCCACACGTCGAGGGTGGAGAGGTCCAGGGAGCGGCCGCCGTGCCGTCGGGCCATGGCCGCCGACTTCAGCAGGGTGTTGCGCTGCTTGAGCACCCGCTCGTAGTCGGAGCGGACCGCGGCCATCCGCGGCGAGCGCGCCGTGACCAGCTCGTCCAGGAACCGCCGCCGCTCGCCCGGGTCGCCCTTGACCAGGGCCAGGTCCTCCGGCGCGAACAGCACCGTCCGTATGATCCCCAGCACGTCCCGGGGCCTGACCTGCGAGGAACGGTTGATCCGGGCCCGGTTCGCCCGGCCGGGATTGAGCTCCAGCTCCACCAGCTGCTGGCGCTCGCCCTGGGTGACGGCCGCGCGGATGATCGCCCGGTCCGCGCCCATGCGTACGAGCGGGGCGTCCGAGGAGACCCGGTGGCTGCCGAGGGTCGCGAGGTAGCCGATCGCCTCGACGAGGTTGGTCTTCCCCTGGCCGTTGGGGCCCACGAAAGCGGTGACGCCCGGGTCGAGGGGAACCTCGGCCCGGGCGTACGAGCGGAAGTCGGCCAATGAGAGATGCGAAACGTGCATACGGCGCCGACCTCCCCCGGCTTCCAACTGTTCGCTGTGGTGCTGTGCCGCTGTGTCGCTGTACTGCCGTACCGCTGCGGCCCCGTGCTGCGAAGTGCTACTTCTTCTCGACCGCGTGGCCGCCGAACTGGTTGCGCAGCGCGGCGATCATCTTCATCTGCGGGGAGTCGTCCTGCCGCGAGGCGAAGCGCGCGAAGAGCGACGCGGTGATCGCGGGCAGCGGTACGGCGTTGTCGATCGCCGCCTCCACCGTCCAGCGTCCCTCGCCGGAGTCCTGGGCGAAGCCGCGCAGCTGCTCGAGGTGCTCGTCCTCGTCGAGGGCGTTCACGGCCAGGTCCAGCAGCCAGGAGCGGATGACGGTGCCTTCCTGCCAGGAGCGGAAGACCTCGCGGACGTCGGTGACCGAGTCCACCTTCTCCAGGAGCTCCCAGCCCTCGGCGTAGGCCTGCATCATGGCGTACTCGATGCCGTTGTGGACCATCTTCGCGAAGTGGCCCGCGCCGACCTTGCCGGCGTGCACGGCGCCGAACTCGCCCTCGGGCTTGAGGGCGTCGAAGACCGGCTGCACACGGGCCACGTCCTCGGCGGCGCCGCCGTACATGAGCGCGTAGCCGTTCTCCAGGCCCCACACGCCACCGGAGACACCGCAGTCGACGAAGCCGATGCTCTTGGCCTTCAGCTCCTCGGCGTGCTTCTCGTCGTCGGTCCAGCGGGAGTTCCCGCCGTCGACGACGATGTCACCGGGCGACAGCAGCTCGGCGAGCTCGTCGACCGTGGACTGGGTGGCCGCACCGGCCGGGACCATGACCCACACGACGCGGGGGGCCTGCAGGCTGTCCACAAGCTCCTGCAGGCTGTGGACATCCGCGAGGTCCGGGTTGCGGTCGTATCCGATGACGGTGTGGCCTGCGCGGCGGATGCGCTCGCGCATGTTGCCGCCCATCTTGCCGAGACCGACGAGACCAAGCTCCATCAGGTGGTTCCTTAAGCGTTGTGGCCGTCTTTGCCGGGGCTTCCCCGGCCGTGTCCTCGCCGGACGCGCAGGGGGTCGCCCACCGGATCCGAGCCTACGCCGGGCCGTGGCGGCGGGCCTTGCGGGCGCTCCATGGCGGCCGGTCCGGGTTCACGGGATTCCCGGTCCCCGGCGTCCCTCCCCAGCCTGTGGACGACGCCGGGCCCGGTCCCGCTGTGTGCGAGACCGGGCCCGGCGTCCACAGGTGGAACGTCAGCCGGACAGTCGCACCGGCATGATCAGGTACTTGTAGGCCTCGTCGGCCTCCGCGTCGATCGCCGGGCGGCCGCTGAGCAGCGCGGGCTTGGTCGACGTGGTGAAGCTGAGCTGGGCCACCGGGGAGGCGATCGCGCTCAGGCCGTCCAGCAGGAAGGTCGGGTTGAAGGCGATCGAGATGTCGTCGCCGTCCAGCTGGGCGTCGACCCTTTCCACAGCCTGTGCGTCGTCGGAGGAACCGGCCTCCAGGATCAGCACGCCCTTCTCGAAGCTGAGGCGGACCGGGGTGTTGCGCTCGGCCACCAGGGCCACGCGCTTGACGGCCTCGACGAAGGGCGCGGTCTCGATCACGGCGATCGAGTTGAACTCCGTCGGGAACAGCGTCCGGTACTTGGGCAGGTCGCCTTCGAGCAGCCGTGTGGTGGTGCGGCGGCCGGCGCCCTCGAAACCGATCAGGCCCTCTCCCGCACCGGAGCCGGACAGCGCCAGGGTGACGGTGTCACCGCTGGTCAGCGAGTTGGCGATCTCCTGGAGCGTCTTGGCGGGCACCAGGGCCACGGCCGACGCGTCCGGGTTCTCCGGCTTCCACAGGAACTCGCGCACCGCGAAGCGGTAGCGGTCGGTGGAGGCCAGGGTGACGCGGTCGCCCTCGATCTCGATGCGGACACCGGTCAGCACCGGCAGCGTGTCGTCACGGCCGGCGGCGGTGGCCACCTGCTTGGCGGCGGAGGCGAAGACCTCGCCGGCCACGGTGCCTGTCGCGGTCGGCATCTGCGGCAGTGCCGGGTACTCCTCCACAGGCAGGGTGTGGAGTGTGAATCGCGAGGAGCCGCAGACCACGGTCGCCCGTACACCGTCTGTGGAAATCTCCACCGGGCGGTTGGGGAGGGCGCGGCAGATGTCGGCGAGCAGCCGGCCGGAGACCAGGACGGTGCCGTCCTCCTCGACGTCCGCCTCGACGGAGACCCGCGCCGAGACCTCGTAGTCGAAGCCGGAGAGGCTCAGGGTGCCCTCCTCGGCCTTCAGCAGCAGGCCCGCGAGAACGGGCACCGGCGGCCGGGCCGGGAGGCTACGGGCGGCCCAGGCCACCGCCTCCGCGAGTACGTCGCGCTCCACCCGGATCTTCACCGGAACCGCCTCCTGCTGTTGCTCGCTCGTCTGCCGGCCTTCGTCGTCGGCTCGTCGATGCCTCGACCGATGCCGGGGACCAGTCTGACGTACGGCGCCGACACTCGGTGCGGCTGGCGGTCAAGTCGGGAGCGAGGCGTCGGGGCGGGCGATCGACGAGTTGTGCACAGGACCCGCTTGAAAACCGAAACCGGCCTAACTCTCTATGGGGGTAGTAGTAGGGCCTGTGGAAACGGTGGATAAGCCCGTTCTCGCAGGTCAACCCCGGTTTTTTATCCACCGACCCTGTGGGCGACACCGGTGGACAACCCCGTGTCTCTGTGGAGAACGAAAAGTTCTGCACAGGCTGTCCCCAGGGGACCCCGATTACTCCACAGGTGTGTCCCCAGCTTTCCCCCGGTACTCCACAACCCAAACGTCTACATCGGTGTGACCGCTTTCACTCCGGGCGGTGAGAGGGGGTGGTGTGTTGCCGAACAGTGGACAAGGGTGTGGAGAAGGCCGCGCATCCTGTGCACAGGACGTGGAAACCTGTGGGCCGACGGTGGACAACGCCGTGGACAGGGCTGTGGACGAAATATTTGTCCACAGCCTGTGGATGACGTTTGTGCACAATTCCACAGGGGTCTGACCAGCCCTGATGGAGCCTCACCCCGCACGCCTGTGGACAGATTGTGGGCGACGCGACCCGTCCCCAGGGTGTGGACGGAAGAAAGTCTCCCAATCTGTGGATGAGTTGCTCCGGCGGGGGCGTATTCGAACAGGTCAGGGGCGCGCGAACGAAGAAGGGCGCCCCCGTTGTGGACCGGGAGCGCCCTCTGGATGCGTTTGAAGGGGCCCTGAAGCGGCCCCGAACCGGGTGCCGGGGGGGCCGCGCTCAGGCGTTCTTGATGCGGTTGGTGAGCTCGGTGACCTGGTTGTAGATGGAGCGGCGCTCGGCCATCAGAGCGCGGATCTTGCGGTCCGCGTGCATGACGGTCGTGTGGTCGCGGCCGCCGAACTGCGCCCCGATCTTGGGCAGTGAGAGGTCGGTGAGCTCCCGGCACAGGTACATGGCGATCTGCCGGGCGGTGACCAGGACCCGGCTGCGCGAGGAGCCGCACAGGTCGTCCACGGTCAGTCCGAAGTAGTCGGCGGTGGCCGCCATGATGTCGGAGGCCGTGATCTCCGGCGCGCTGTCCTCGCCGCCCGGGATCAGGTTCTTCAGGACGTCCTCGGTGAGGCCCAGGTCGACCGGCTGCCGGTTGAGGCTCGCGAAGGCCGTGACCCGGATCAGCGCCCCCTCCAGCTCGCGGATGTTGCGCGAGATGCGGGAGGCGATGAACTCCAGTACCTCCGGCGGGGCGTTGAGCTGCTCCTGGACGGCCTTCTTGCGCAGGATCGCGATACGGGTCTCCAGCTCGGGCGGCTGGACGTCGGTGATCAGGCCCCACTCGAAGCGGTTGCGGAGCCGGTCCTCCAGGGTGACCAGCTGCTTGGGCGGCCGGTCGGAGGAGAGCACGATCTGCTTGTTGGCGTTGTGGAGCGTGTTGAAGGTGTGGAAGAACTCCTCCTGCGTCGACTCCTTGCTCGCGAGGAACTGGATGTCGTCGACGAGCAGGATGTCCATCTCGCGGTAGCGCTTGCGGAACGCGTCGCCCTTGCCGTCGCGGATGGAGTTGATGAACTCGTTGGTGAACTCCTCGGAGCTCACGTACCGCACCCGGGTGCCGGGGTAGAGGCTCCGCGCGTAGTGCCCGATGGCGTGCAGCAGGTGCGTCTTGCCGAGGCCCGACTCCCCGTAGACGAAGAGGGGGTTGTAGGCCTTCGCCGGTGCCTCGGCGACGGCCACCGCGGCGGCGTGCGCGAAGCGGTTGGAGGCGCCGATGACGAAGGTGTCGAAGAGGTACTTGGGGTTCAGCCGTGCGGTCGGCTCCAGCGGGCCCGAGGTGGATCCGCCGGATGGGGACGGCGGCGCCGCGGGCCGGCCGGGGGCCTGGCGCGGCGCCGGCTGCTCGTACTGCTGGGGCTCGTACGGCTGCTGCTCGTACTGATGGCCCTGGTGCTGCTGCTGGGACTCGTACTTCTGCTGCTCGTAGGAGCCCTGGTCGTAGCCGGAGGGCTCGGGCTGCTGGAGGTAGCCCGGCTGCGGGGAGGCGTACGGGTCGCGCTCGGGGAAACCGCCGAGGCGCGGCTGCCGCCAGCCGTAGTCGTCCTGCTGGCCGCCGCGGGGCCAGGCTCCGGGCTCGGGGCGCTGTTGCTGGTAGTCCGGGTAGGCCGGGCGGGCGGTGGGCAGCTGGTCGTCGCCGGGGCCGCCGCCGGGGCGCTGGCCGCCGTACGGCTCGTACCCGCCCTGCTGCTGGGCGGGCGGGGCGGGGGGCGCGGGCTCGCCGGCGGAGTCGTCCACGGTGATGGCGATCCGGATGGGGCGGCCGCACTCACGGCTGAGGGCGTCACTGATCAGCGGGGCGAGGCGGCCTTCGAGGACGCGCTTGCCCCATTCGTTGGGGACGGCCAGCAGTGCGGTGTCGGCGACGAGTGCCAGGGGCTGACACCGCTCGACCCACTGCTTGTCCTTGGGCTCGATCCCCGGCTGTCCCTCCCCGAGGAGCTTTTCGAGCACCCTTGGCCACACTGCGGCAAGATCGGCAGGTACGTCAGCCACAGAGCACGCTCTCTCACAGGGGTCCCACGAATGTGTGGTTCTTTGGGACGGTCGGGACAAAAAATCCGGGGTCAGGCAACGGTAGTCAGGCCAGCGGGTACGGTTCAAGTCGTTGTCCACAGCCTGTGCACAGTGTGGGGCCACGTCGGCTCGGTTTGACCGGATGGCGTAGCCGCGCGTACCGTAACGAGGTCGAGTTGTCGATGGCTGCTGCCGCCTGCCTACCGATGGGCGAAGGTCACTGATAGTGATCATTTAGCGGTGCCACTCGGGCGAACACGCGAGTTTCCTCGTGGGCGCACGGTGACAGCCAGGCGATGTCCCGCCACAACGATTCATTCTCTGGAGCCCCCGAGTGAGCAAGCGCACCTTCCAGCCGAACAACCGCCGTCGTGCCAAGACCCACGGCTTCCGTCTCCGGATGCGTACCCGTGCCGGCCGCGCCATCCTCGCGAACCGTCGTGGCAAGGGCCGCGCCGAACTCTCCGCGTAACTGACGGGCGGATCGTGACGTCGTGCTGTCTCCCGAAAATCGGCTGAGGCGGCGCGAGGACTTCACGAGCGCGGTACGCCGAGGTCGTCGGGCTGGTCGCCCGCTCCTCGTCGTCCACCTACGTACAAGCGGTGCAACGGACCCGCACGCGCCGGGGGAGATCGATCCCTCGACGCGTGCGGGTTTCGTCGTCAGCAAGGCTGTCGGCAACGCCGTCATACGTAACCGGGTCAAGCGCCGTCTGCGCCATCTCGTCCGCGAGCGGCTGTCTCAGCTGCCCGAAGGTAGCCTGATGGTGGTACGGGCTCTGCCCGGAGCGGGTGATGCCGGTCTCGACGAGCTGGCCCGGGACCTCGATGCCGCACTGCTGCGGCTCTTGGGAGGCGTGGCTCGATGAAGTACCCGCTGCTCGCTTTGATCAAGCTGTACCAGTGGACGATCAGTCCGCTGCTCGGGCCGGTGTGCCGCTACTACCCGTCGTGTTCGCACTACGGGTACGCGGCCATCGACCGGCATGGTGCGGTGAAGGGGACGGCCCTGACCGCCTGGCGGATCCTGCGGTGCAATCCGTGGTCCCCGGGTGGCGTGGACCACGTCCCACCCCGTAAACGCCCGCGTTGGCACGAGCAGCTGCGCAGTGCGTTGCGTAGATCTCGCAATGCTCAAGGAGCCTGATTAGTGGACACGATTGCCAGTCTGTTCAGCTTTATCACTTACCCCGTCTCGTGGATCATCGTCCAGTTCCACTCGCTGTACGGGGCGATCTTCGGTGAGTCGAGTGGGTTGGCCTGGGGCCTGTCCATCGTGTCCCTAGTGATCTTGATCCGTATCTGCCTGATCCCGCTCTTCGTGAAGCAGATCAAGGCGACGCGGGGTATGCAGGCGCTCCAGCCGAAGATGAAGGCGATCCAGGAGCGCTACAAGAACGACAAGCAGCGTCAGTCCGAAGAGATGATGAAGCTGTACAAGGAGACGGGTACCAACCCGCTCTCCTCGTGCCTGCCCATCCTGGCGCAGTCCCCGTTCTTCTTCGCGCTGTACCACACGCTGTCGAACATCGCCGATGGCAAGCCGGTCGGTGCGATGGACCAGCAGCTGGTCGACAGCGCCCGTGCGGCCAAGATCTTCGGTGCGCCGATCGCCGCGAAGTTCATGGACAGCCCGGAGAAGGTCGCCGCCCTGGGCGCGACCCTGACGGACGTCCGGATCGTGACCGCCGTCATGATCATCATGATGTCGCTGTCGCAGTTCTACACCCAGCGTCAGCTGATGCAGAAGAACGTCGACCTCTCGGTCAAGACGCCGTTCATGCAGCAGCAGAAGATGCTGATGTACATCTTCCCGGTGATCTTCGCGGTCATGGGCATCAACTTCCCCGTCGGTGTTCTCGTCTACTGGCTGACCACGAACGTGTGGACCATGGGTCAGCAGATGTACGTGATCAACCAGAACCCGACGCCGGGCAGCAAGGCACAGGACCAGTACCTGACCCGCCTGCTGAAGCAGATCAGCACGCACGGTGAGCTCAAGGGCCGGGGCCGGAAGCGGGTCGTCGCGGCGATCGTCGCCAAGGGGCCGGACCGCAACGACAACGAGCGCAAGTTCATCGCCGCCCTCACCAAGCAGGGCATGGCCGCGCAGCCCGACGGCTCCGTGATCAAGAGTGTCGAGGCCACGGCAGACTCGGATGCGGCGAGCGGCGGTGCCGCGAAGCGGCAGCAGCCGAAGCGCCAGTCGAAGTCGCAGCGTCAGACCCCCAGCAAGCCCGCTCCCAAGAAGTAAGAAGGAGTCCCTCCCGTGACGGAAGGCACCACCACCGCCGCCGCTGAGAGTGGCGACACCCTGACCCGCCTCGAGCAGGAGGGTGAGATCGCGGCCGACTACCTCGAGGGTCTGCTGGACATCGCCGACCTGGACGGCGACATCGACATGGACGTCGAGGCCGACCGGGCCGCGGTGTCGATCGTCAGTGACTCGGCCAGCCGCGATCTGCAGAAGCTCGTGGGCCGCGACGGTGAGGTTCTGGAGGCTCTGCAGGAGCTGACCCGCCTCGCCGTGCACCGGGAGACCGGGGACCGCAGCCGGCTGATGCTGGACATCGCCGGGTTCCGCGCGAAGAAGCGCGAGGAGCTGGCGGCGCTGGGCGCCCAGGCCGCGGCGGACGTGAAGGCGTCCGGCGAGCCGCTGAAGCTGGCTCCGATGACCCCGTTCGAGCGGAAGGTCGTCCACGACGCCGTGGCGGCCGCCGGTCTGCGCAGCGAGTCCGAGGGCGAGGAGCCGCAGCGCTTCGTCGTTGTGCTCCCGGCCTGATCGTCGGCGCGAGTTGTTCGGCCCCGTCTGTGTCGCAGGCGGGGCCGATGTTTGTCAGCCTGGCCTGACAGGTGAACGACGCCTCATCTTGAAGACGTGGTTTTTTCAGAACCATGCGGTACGGAAGGACGGTCCCCGTGACGGAGGCAGCTGAGCTTCCCCCGGCGCCTGAAGAGGCGCGCGCGGTGTTCGGTGAGTTTTTCCCGGAAGCTGTGCGGTACGCGGAGCTGCTGGCGGACGCAGGAGTCAAGCGGGGCCTGATTGGGCCGCGTGAGGTGCCGCGCCTGTGGGAGCGGCACCTGCTGAACTGCGCTGTGCTGTCGGAGGTGGTGCCCCAGGGCGTCACCGTGTGCGACGTGGGCTCGGGCGCGGGTCTGCCCGGTATCCCGCTCGCTCTGGTGCGGCGGGATCTCAAGATCACGCTGCTCGAACCGCTGCTGCGGCGTACGACCTTCCTCCAGGAGGCCGTGGAGCTGCTGGGCCTGGACCACGTCACGGTGGTGCGGGGGCGGGCCGAGGAGGTCCTGGGCAAGCTGCAGCCGGTGCACGTGGTGACGGCGCGGGCGGTGGCTCCGCTGGACCGGCTGGCCGGCTGGGGCGTGCCCCTGCTGCGGCCGTACGGCGAGATGCTGGCGCTGAAGGGCGACACCGCGGACGAGGAACTGGTGTCGGCGAAGACGGCGCTGGCGAAGCTGGGTGTGGTGAAGACCTCAGTGCTGCACGTGGGCGAGGGTCTGGTGGACCCTCTGTCGACGGTGGTGCGGGTCGAGGTCGGAGAGAGCCCTGGAGGGGTGAGGTTCGCGGCCAAGCGGGCTAAGGCGGCTCGTGTGGGACGCACCCGCCGACGCCGGTGATTCTCCGCTGATTCGCTGACGGCCAGGGCCCGCACGGGAGATTTCATCCGTGTTGGGCCCTATAGGTATGGATTTCGGAGTGTCGTAGCGGCCGGGAGACTCCCTCCGGGCATCGTGTTTCACGTGAAACGTCGCTCTCTGCTGCACGGAATCATCAGCCGCGGTCGTGCGGCTGCGTCCCCCCGCCAGTCCAAGGACGCAAGGGGGACAGAGTTGTCCACATCGGTGGATTCATCCACAGGAGTACGGGCCCCGCTGGTTCGCGACCCGGGTGACATGGGAGGCTCTGTTCATCGCGAGCCTGATGTCGAGGAGAGTGACACCGTGCGGTCCGACGCCAACCTCGCGGGGCCCATGGCCGATCCGGTCCCCGGGCCCCGCTCTGAACCGGCGGGTGAGGATGTTTCACGTGAAACATTTCCTCCGCCTCTTGTAGACAACGACACCCCCATCGGCCGAGCTGCCCAGCAGGCGGTCGAGGCGCTGGGGCGCGCCGGCGAGAGGCTGCCCCGGCCGAATCAGACCCGGGTCATCGTGGTCGCCAACCAGAAGGGCGGCGTGGGCAAGACCACGACGACCGTGAACCTGGCGGCCTCACTCGCGCTGCACGGTGCACGGGTCCTGGTGGTCGACCTCGACCCGCAGGGCAACGCGTCCACGGCGCTGGGTATCGACCACCACGCCGATGTGCCGTCCATCTACGACGTGCTGGTGGACAGTCGGCCGCTGCTGGAGGTCGTCCAGCCGGTGGTGGACGTGGAGGGGCTCTTCTGCGCCCCCGCCACGATCGACCTGGCGGGTGCGGAGATCGAGCTGGTGTCGCTCGTGGCACGGGAGAGCCGCCTCCAGCGGGCGATCCAGGCGTACGACCAGCCCCTCGACTACATCCTGATCGACTGCCCTCCCTCGCTCGGTCTGCTGACGGTGAACGCACTGGTGGCCGGCGCGGAGGTGCTGATCCCGATCCAGTGCGAGTACTACGCACTGGAGGGCCTGGGTCAGCTGCTGCGCAATGTTGATCTGGTGCGGGCCCACCTCAACCCGACGCTCCATGTGTCCACCATCCTGCTGACGATGTACGACGGCAGGACACGGCTGGCCTCGCAGGTGGCGGAGGAGGTGCGCAGCCACTTCGGCAAGGAGGTGCTGCGGACGAGCATCCCCCGGTCGGTGCGCATTTCCGAGGCGCCGAGCTATGGGCAGACGGTGCTCACGTACGACCCGGGTTCCAGCGGTTCCCTCTCCTACCTGGAGGCAGCGCGAGAGATCGCGTATCGGGGGGTCGGCATTCAGTACGACGCTCGGCACGCCCATCTGGGCCCGGGCACGAACAGCACGCAGAGTGTGGCGGAGGGGATCCAGTGAGTGAGCGACGTAGGGGTCTGGGGCGGGGGCTCGGTGCGCTGATTCCCGCGGCTCCGCAGGAGAAGACGCCGCCGGTGATCGGCGCCGGGTCGACGTCCCCGTCGGCGGTGCCGACGCTGGCTTCGGAGCGGGGGGTCGCGGCGGCGAAGCTCGCCGCGCTCGTGCAGGCCGATGTTTCACGTGAAACATCACTCGCGGTCGTCCCGGTGGCCGATCCGGAGCCCCAGCTCCAGCCCGAGACCGAGAGCAATGTGGTGGCGGGGGCGACGTTCGCCGAGCTCCCGATGGACGCGATCACGCCGAACCCGCGCCAGCCGCGCGAGGTGTTCGACGAGGACGCGCTTGCCGAGCTGGTGACCTCCATCCAGGAGGTGGGCCTGCTCCAGCCGGTGGTGGTGCGGCAGTCGGCCCCCGGCCGCTATGAGCTGATCATGGGTGAGCGGCGCTGGCGTGCCTGCCGCGAGGCCGGGCTGGAGGCCATTCCGGCGATCATCCGGGCGACGGACGACGAGAAGCTGCTGCTGGACGCGCTGCTGGAGAACCTGCACCGGGCTCAGCTGAACCCGCTGGAAGAGGCTGCGGCCTACGACCAGCTGCTCAAGGACTTCAACTGCACCCATGACCAGCTGGCCGACCGGATCGGGCGCTCGCGTCCCCAGGTGTCGAACACGCTGCGGCTGCTCAAGCTCTCCCCTCCGGTGCAGCGGCGGGTGGCCGCGGGTGTGCTGTCCGCCGGGCACGCGCGTGCGCTGCTCTCGGTGGAGGACTCCGAGGAGCAGGACAAGCTGGCGCACCGGATCGTGGCCGAGGGTCTGTCGGTGCGTGCCGTCGAGGAGATCGTGACGCTGATGGCCTCGGAGCCTTCGAGTGCGGTGAAGCCGAAGGGTCCGCGTGCGGGTGCCCGGGTGGCTCCCGCGCTCAGCGAGCTGGCGACGCGGCTGTCGGACCGGTTCGAGACGCGGGTGAAGGTGGATCTGGGCCAGAAGAAGGGCAAGATCACCGTCGAGTTCGCTTCGATGGAGGATCTGGAGCGGATTCTGGGGACGCTGGCGCCGGGCGAGGGCCGGGTGCTGGATCAGGGTCTTGCCGGGGAGTGATCCCCGGGCCGCCGAGGGGCGGATCGCGACGGTGCACACCGACGCGATCCGCCCCTTCGCTTTGCTGTCGAAGAACGATCGACCAGTGGATACGATGCGGTCATGGGTCGTCGGCTGGTACCGCTCACGCTGGACAACCTCCAGGACCTGCCCCGTCGTTGCCGGTCCTGTGTGTTCTGGGAGCTGGACCCGGTCAGTGGTGAGGCCGCGGTGAAGGCGGGTACTCCGGCGCAGGAGAAGGAGGCCTGGATCTCCGCCGTCCTGCTGGAGTGGGGATCCTGCGGACGAGTGGTCTATGTGGACGAGATTCCGGTGGGCTTCGTCCTCTACGCGCCGCCGGCGTACGTGCCGCGGGCCACTGCCTTTCCGACCAGCCCGGTCTCGCCTGATGCCGTGCAGCTGATCACTGCGTGGATCATGCCGGGGTACCAGGGGCAGGGGCTGGGGCGGGTCATGGTTCAGACGGTGGCCAAGGACCTCCTGCGGCGGGGGTTCCGGGCGATCGAGGCGTTCGGGGACGCGCACTGGGAGGGCCCGGCGTGTCTGCTGCCCGCGGACCATCTCCTGGCGGTGGGCTTCAAGACGGTACGGCCGCATCCGGTGCATCCGCGGTTGCGGCTGGAGCTGCGGTCCACGCTGTCCTGGAAGGAAGACGTGGAGCTGGCACTGGACCGGCTGCTGGGCGCGGCGCGCAAGGAGCCGGCGCTGCGGCCGCTGTGAGCGCGAGACGCGGAACGGGGCCGCCCCAGGGAGGGGCGGCCCCGTTTCACGTGAAACATCGACCGCGTCAGGCGGTCTTGACCTCGACGAACTCGGAGAGGTCGCGCAGGATGGCAGCCTTCGGCTTCGCGCCGACGATGGTCTTGGCGACCTCGCCGCCCTGGTAGACGTTCAGCGTCGGGATGGACATGACGCCGTACTTGGCGGCCGTGGCCGGGTTCTCGTCGATGTTGAGCTTGACGATCTCGATCTCGGGGTGCTCGGCGGCGATCGCCTCGAGGGACGGCGCGATCTGGCGGCACGGTCCGCACCAGGCGGCCCAGAAGTCCACCAGTACGGGCTTGTCGCTCCTGAGGACCTGCTCGTCGAAGTCAGCGTCGGTCACGTTCTTGAGGGTGCCGGCCACAGCGGCCTCCTTCTTCTTTCCTGCGGGGTGTGGGATGGGGAGGTGCGGGGGGTCAGGACGGTCAGACCGCTGCGTGGACCTTCTCGGCGTCCGCGAGCGCGGCGAGGAAGCGCTCGGCGTCGAGGGCGGCGGAGCAGCCGGTGCCCGCGGCGGTGATGGCCTGACGGTAGGTGTGGTCCACGACGTCGCCGGCGCCGAACACGCCGGTGGAGCTGGTCCGGGTGGAGGGGGCCTCGACCTTGAGGTAGCCCTCCTCGTCGAGGTCGAGCTGGCCCTTGAAGAGCTCGGTGCGCGGGTCGTGGCCGACGGCGATGAAGAGGCCGGTCACGGGCAGCTCGGAGGTCTCACCGGTCTTGGTGTTGCGCAGCGTGAGGCCGGAGAGCTTCTGGTCGCCGTGGATCTCGGCGACCTCGCTGTCCCAGGCGAACTTGATCTTCGGGTCGGCGAAGGCGCGGTCCTGCATGGCCTTCGAGGCGCGCAGGCTGTCACGGCGGTGGACGATCGTGACGGACTTGGCGAAGCGCGAGAGGAAGGTGGCCTCCTCGATCGCGGTGTCGCCGCCGCCGACGACGGCGATGTCGTGGTCCTTGAAGAAGAACCCGTCGCAGGTGGCGCACCAGGAGACACCGCGGCCGGAGAGGGCGTCCTCGTTGGGCAGACCGAGCTTGCGGTGCTGGGAGCCGGTGGTGACGATGACGGCCTTGGCGCGGTGCACGGTGCCGGCGGTGTCGGTGACGGTCTTGATCTCACCGCTGAGGTCCACGGCCACCACGTCGTCCGAGATCAGCTCGGCGCCGAACCGCTCGGCCTGAGCACGCATGTTGTCCATGAGGTCGGGGCCCATGATGCCGTCCTGGAAGCCCGGGAAGTTCTCCACCTCGGTGGTGTTCATCAGGGCGCCACCCGCGGTGACGGCACCTTCGAAGACCAGCGGCTTGAGCGAAGCGCGTGCGGTGTACAGGGCGGCGGTGTAACCGGCCGGCCCGGAGCCGATGATGATCACGTTTCGGACGTCGCTCACGGGTTTCTTCCTCGTTTCTGCGGACTGCGTACTGCCTACCGGGGGCCGGTGCGGACTCTCACCCCACCCAACGGATCCTACGGCGCATGCATTCCCCACCCGCTCCACAACGGCCCCGAACGCCTCGGCTACCGCGGATAGGTGCTCTTCAGAAGGACCTTTCCGGGGTCTGCCGAACCGGTCCGCTCGCACGCCGTGTCGACGATGTAGGCGTCCACGCGGGCCGGGTCGGCCGGGTGCGGCAGGACGAGGAGGTAGACGGGGGTGCCCTGGTAGCTGCCGCGTTCGGTGGCGAGCGGGGTGTCGGGCCGGCCGGTGGCCTGCTGGACACAGGCGGGGACGGAAGGCGCTGCCCGCTTGTCGCCGGGGGCGGTGTTCTCCAGTCCGAGGGTGTTGTTCTGCTCCTCGGGAACGTTCTTGGCGCCCTGACCGCCCGCGATGAGCTGCTTGACGCTGTCCTGGAGTCCCTGAGCGGTGTAGTTGCCCTCGCCCTCGCCCTCGCCCGCTGCAGCGGCGGCGGACGGCCGTGCCGCGGAGTCGGACGCGGCGGTTCCGTGGGTGGGCGCGCCTGAGAAGTCGCCGAACAGGAAGATGCCCAGGGCGCAGGCGGCGGCTCCGGCCAGACCGGCGAGGACGGCGATCCGGCGGCGCGCGCGGCGTCGCCCGGGACCGGTTGGGCCGGTCGGGTGACCGGCGGGCGATGTTCCACGTGAAACATCGCGGTCCGGCGTGCGGGGCCGGTCGGCCGGTACGGCCTGGACCCGCGGCTGGGTGGCGTCGAGAAGGGCTTCCGCGGCGAGGGCCGCGTCGATGCGGCCGGCGATGTCGGCGGGCATCCGGGCCGGGCCCGGAAGGGTGCCGAGGAGGGAGCGGATCTCCTCCAGGGAGGCGCGGACATCGGCGCACAGGGCGCAGTCGCCGAGATGGCGGCGGATTTCGGCGGTACGGGACGGGGAGAGAAGACCTTCGGTCAGGTCGGAGATCTCCGAGACGTCGGGGTGCCGGATCGTGCCGGTCGTGCCGGACCTGCCAGTGGGCGGGGTCACGGTCGTCCACCTCCGCCCTTCACAGTGTCTGGGTCTGGATGCCTGGGTTCTGCCGCTGGTGGGACGGGCGGGCCCGGCGTCCGGTTCCTTCCCCGCTCGGTGGCGGTGTTATCCCCGGCATTCGTGCGCAGATGAGTGAGGAGCGGCACGAGTTTCGCCCGGCCGCGTGCGCACCGGCTCTTCACGGTGCCGGTGGGGACGTCGAGGATCCGGGCTGCCTCGGCGACGGGGTACCCCTGCATGTCGACGAGGACCAGCGCGGCGCGCTGATCGGCCGGGAGGGTGCTCAGAGCGGCCAGGAGCTGGCGATGGAGGTCCTGGCGCTCCGCAGGGGCCTCCGCGGACTCGTGGGGCTCCAGGAGGCGCTCCAGGCGGTCCGTGTCGTCGAGGGGCGCGGTCCGGCGCGAGGCGGCCTTGCGGGCGCGGTCCAGGCAGGCGTTGACGGTGATGCGGTGCAGCCAGGTGGTGACGGCGGATTCCCCGCGGAAGGTGTGGGCGGCCCGGTAGGCGGAGACCAGGGCGTCCTGTACGGCGTCCGCGGCCTCCTCCCGATCGCCGAGGGTCCGCAACGCCACGGCCCACAGCCGGTCGCGGTGGCGGCGCACGAGCTCACCGAAGGCGTCGGGATCCCCCGCGGTGTGCAGCGCCAGGAGTTCCTGGTCGCTGCTGCCCTCCGTGGTTCCTTCTCGCATCACACCCTGCTTCCTCCCCGGATGGAGCCTAGGGGCGTCTGCCGGGCGCGTAAAGAATCACGCGGCCCGGCCACCGAGAGGCCGCGCACGGCCGGGTGAGTGCGCTCAGGACGACGGGCCGAGCACCTTGATCTCGCTGATTCCGCCCCGGTAGCCGCCCTCCCCGTCGGCGGGCAGTTCGGTGATGTGGACCAGCACGTAGCGGGTGAGCACCGGGTCCTGGAGCGTGACCTGGAGCTTCTTGCCGGCGTGGTCCAGCTTGCTGATCGGCTGGCTGAAGTCCGACAGCGAAGTGGGGTGGGAGGCCGCCTGCGGCGCAGCGCGGACCTCGAGCTCCTGTCCGGCCACGTGCAGAGCGATGTCGAGCCCGGACACGTTCTGGAGACTGCCGAGGTCGACGATGATGCCGCTGCCGTCCTTGCGTTCGTCCAGATTGCCGAACTTGGGGTAGCCCAGGTACTGGAGGGTGACCCAGGCGGTGTCCGGGTTGCCGTCCACGGTCTTGCCGGCGTCCTTCGGCTTGGTCGCCTCGTCGTGCGGGGAGAACTCGGACGCGTTCGTGATCTGCAGCTGCTTACCGGGTTCGGGCTGCTTCGGGTTGTCGTCGGTGCCGGTCTTGGGGTTGTTGCTGGTGCCGCTGTTGCCCTTCTGGGTGTTGTGGTCCAGAAGGGTGTCGGCCAGCTGCCAGCTGCCCAGGCCGAGAGCGGCGATGAGCAGGGCGGCGACGCCCCACTTCAGCGCCCGGCCCGTGCGGCTCTGCAGTGGGGGAGGCGGCGGCGGGACGGGCCGGGCCTGGGTGGTGTGGGCACCGGGAGGCGTGGGACGGCCGTAGCTGCCCTGTTGGTAGGTGGTGTGCTGGTACTCGGGCGGGGCGGTGAATGCGGGCTCCGGCGGCCGGATGCGGGGCATCGCGGCCACGGCCTTGGCCAGCTCGTCCGGGGTGGTGCAGGCGGGTTCCTGACGGGAGGCGGTGGCCCCGTCGTTGGCGAGCGCGCGCATGGCGAGTTCGCCCAGGCCCCGGTGGACACCGGCACGTACCTGGTCGGGGGCGATCAGGCCGACGCCCTTGGGCAGGCCGGTGAGGCCGTACGCGTCGCTCTCGTACGGCCAGCGCTGGGTGAGGGCGGCGTACAGGAGCGCGCCGATGGCCTCGGTGTCGGCCCGCTGCGGGGTCTCGCTGGTGATGCCGCGCAGGGCGGCGTTCACGGCGAGGCCGCGGATGCGGTACTGGCCCGTGGAGGTGCGCAGTATCGCGCTGGGCGTCAGCCGCAGATGGGCCAGACCCTCACGGTGCGCGGCGGCCATCGCCTGGGAGACCTGGCTGACGAGCTGGTAGGCCTCGTGGGCTTCCAGGGGGCCGGCGGCGAGGAGGGCGGTGAGCTCGGTGGCGTCGGGCAGCCACTCGTGGACGACGTAGACGAGGTCGTTCTCCTCCACGGCGTCCAGGACCTGCACGAACCGCGGGTCGCCGAGCAGGGCGGAGGACCGGGCGGCGGCCAGGACGGAGCGAGCGCGCGCGTGGTCGGCGGGCATTAGATGCACGCCCACGGCCCGGCGCAGTTTCTCGTCCATCGCGCGCCAACTGCTGAATCCGTCCACACGGGTGACGCACTCTTCCAGCCGATAGCGTCTGGCGAGCTTGTGTCCGCTGTGCAGTTCGGGTGCGGCCGCAGGGGCCGCGTTGGTGCGTTCGCCGTCCTTGTCGGGCATGGGTCCGTCCGCGGCTCGTCCGTTCTGGGTGTCCACCCCGTCGGACGTGGCCTGTGCCGCCTGAGCGGTCAGCGGCTCATTGCCGCTGTTGTCGGCCACGTCGACGGCAGCCGTGCTACGTTCCGCCACCGTCGTTCCCGCCTCCCCATCCGTTGCGCGCTGTAGGTCAGTCTGCGAAGCCATGCCAATTGTGCCCACAGTCCGACGCTAAGCACGACACACGAAAGGGGGCGACGGTTGTGCGCATCAGCGCCCCAAACGTCCGCGGACCATTCCGACCATCGCGTTGAGCTCTTCGATTCGCATCCGCTTGGCGGCGATGAGGAACACCGCGGCCAGGGCGATACCGCCGGCGAGGAGGGCGGTGGCGGAGCCGGTGACTCCGCTGCCCAGCCACTGGGTGACCCCGAAGGCGGCCGCGCCGGCCACGGCGGCGGCCGGGACGCAGGCGCCGGTGAGACGGGCGTAGGTGCGCATGACGTGCGCCCCGTCGAGGTCGCCACCGAGCCGGGTGCGCAGGCGGCGCCAGGCGACGCCGACGCCGACGGCGTAGCCGAGGCCGTAGGCGGCGGCCATGCCGACCACCGCCCACCGGGCGGGGAGCACGAAGAACGAGAGCGCGGAGACCGCCGCGTTGACGGCGGCGACGATGACGGTGTTGTAGAAGGGCGTGCGGGTGTCCTCGTAGGCGTAGAAGCCGCGCAGGACCACGTACTGGATGGAGTACGGGATCAGGCCGAGGCCGAACGCCATCAGGATGTAGCCGATGTTCTGGGCGCCCGCGCCCGAGCCGGCGTAGAGCAGGGTGGCCATCGGGACACCGAGGGCGAGGAACGCGAAGGCGCAGGGCACGATCGCGACGGCCGAGGTGCGCAGCCCGTAGGAGATGTCGTCGCGGACCGCGGCGGCGTCGCCGTCGTGCGCGGAGCGGGAGATGCGGGGCAGGACAGCCGTCATGACGGAGACGGTGATGATCGCCTGCGGCATCTGCCACAGCAGCAGCGCGTAGTTGTAGGCGGTGATGCCGGTACCGGGGTGGCCCTGCTTCTCGGCGACGGACCCGGCCCAGGTGGCGAGCTGGGTGACGACCACGAGGCCGACCTGGTTGGCGAGGACGAAGAAGAACGTCCACTTGGCCAGGCGGGCGGCCTTGCCGAGGCCGTGGCCCCGCCAGTCGAAGCGCAGGCGCGGCTTGAAGCCCGCGTCGCGCAGGTACGGCAGCATCGCGAGGGCCTGGACCGTGAGGCCGAGCAGGGTGCCCAGGCCCAGCAGGCGCACGCCCTCGGGGGTGACGGTGGTGGCGTTGACGCCGGAGGTGGTGAAGCCGCCGAAGGCCCAGATGAAGGCGCCGAAGGTGGCGATGACCACGATGTTGTTGAGGACCGGGGTCCACATCATCGCGCCGAAGCGGCCGCGGGCGTTGAGGATCTGACCCAGGACCACGTGGACGCCCATGAAGAACATGGTGGGCAGGCAGTAGCGGGCGAAGGCGACCGCGACGTCCATCTGCTGGGGGTCGGAGGCGATCTTCGGCGACATCATCGTGATGAACACCGGTGCGGCCAGGACGCAGATCGTGGTGACGGCGGCCAGCAGCACCACGACGAGGGTGAGCAGCCGGTTGGCGTACGCCTGCCCGCCGTCGCTGTCGTTCTTCATGGCCCGGACCAGCTGCGGGATGAAGACGGCGTTCAGGGCGCCGCCGCCGACCAGCACGTAGATCATCGTGGGCAGGGTGTTGGCGATCTGGTACGTGTCGTTGAAGGTGCCGACGCCGATGGCACCCGCGATCGCCAGGGTCTTCAGGAAGCCGGTGATGCGGGAGACGATGGTGCCCGCGGCCATCAGCGCGCTGGACTTCAGCAGGGTCGCTGCCCGTCCGGCGGGCTTGCTCGGCGCCGGTGCGGCGACGGGCACCTCCTCGGCGGCCGTGCGGGGCGCAGCCTCCTGGTCCCGGTACAGGTGCGCGAAGGCGTCGGGTTCGGGCTGCTCGTCCGAGGCACCGGTGACGAGGGAGTCCACGCCGACGAACTGGGTGGTGGTGGCGTGGTCGCCGTACGGCAGGTGGCGCGAGGGGCCGTCCGGCTCGGGCGGCGGGGTCTGGGCCCAGACGCGCGGGTCGGGGGAGTACGAGGGAGCGGTCGGCGCGGCGTAGAGCGGGCCGGGCTCCTGGTAGGTGCCGGGCGGCGGCGGCGGGTGCGAGGCCCGGTCGTAGAGCACCTCGGCGACGGGATCCTGGGCCGACAGGTCCTGGGACCGGTACGGGTCGTGGGCGTAGGCATCCTGGACATACGGGTCACGCTCCGGCGCGGGCGCAGGCGCGGGAACCTGCCCGGGCACCGGGGTGCCCGGGGCAGTGCCCTGGGAGGGCGCAGGCCCACCAGTGCCCTGCGCGCGGTCACCGTCGTACGGCGCGTTCATCGAAACCCCACCTCATCGTCCCCAGGCCGACCGGCCACGGCGTCAATCAACGGTCCACTGTCTCACTCGTGCCGGACCCCTCGGTGCTTTGCGCTCCGGTGTCCGGGGACTCGTCACTCGGCTGCGTGCTCTCCTCGGCGGCCGCGCGTGCTGCGACGCGCTTGCGACTGGCGTACATCTTGATGCCTGCCAGGACCAGGAGGAGCACACCGCCGGCGATGACGAGCATCACGGTGGGCGTGATCTCGGTGGCCTCGACGGTGAACTTGCGTTCCTTGCCGTAGGGGACGCCGTCCTTGGTGAACAGCTGCGCCGTGACCTCGACGGGTCCGCTCGCCGTGGCGTTGGCGGTGAACTTGACCGTCTGGGTGTGGTCGCCCTGGACGGTGACCTGCTGCTCGTCCTGGCTGAACATCAAGCGGGTCGGGTTGGCGGACTTCACCCGCAGAACGAGGTCGTGGACATCCTGGACCAGGCTGTTCTGGACGCTGACCGGGATGGTGGCGCTGTGTCCGGACAGGGTGGCGTCGGACTTGGGGACGACCTTGACCTTCTCGGTCAGACCGATCAGGTAGTCCTGCACCTGGTCCCGGTAGAGGCGGGCCTCCTCGGGATGCCCGCGCCAGGAGGTGGACATCTCCCGGTTGGTGGTGTTGCCGAAGGGGATCTCCACGCGGTCGGGCGCGGCAAGGATCACCTTGAAGCGGTCGAGGGTGTTCTGCGTGGTGCGGATCTTCTCGAAGGCCGACACCGGCAGCTCCTGCTTGCGCAGGGCCTCGGGGTACTGGCCGGCCCCCGGCACCTGGGTGGTGGCTCCGGGATCGGGCTTGGCGGCGGCCGCGGCTTCGAGGTCCGCGGGCTGGGTCCAGCGGCCCGCCTGGAGGCCGCGTACGGCCTCGGCCATCGACTGGACCTGGCTGACGCTGGGCATCCGCTGCGGGGCGACGACGAAGCTGCGCGGCTCGTCGGCCTTCTGCAGGTTCAGGGCGAGGCTGTGGGCGAGGAACCGCTGCACGGCGAGCGTGGAAGTCCCGGCGTTCAGCATGTCGCCCTCGAAGGCGGTGGACAGGTCGGCGTCGGCCACGACCGCGGTCGTGCCGGCGCCGATGGGCCGGGCGGCCGAGGGCGTGTAGCCGAGGGCGCCGCTCTCCACGAGGCTGTCGCTGCGGGTGAGGACGTTATGGGCGCCGGCCGAGGTGGCGACGTTGACGATCGAGGGATCGATGGCGCCGTCCACGGGCCAGGAGAAGTCCGTGGACGCGGGGACGTGCAGGACCGTCTCGACGGCCTGCTTCGCCTTGTCGGTGGCGGGGCGCAGCTGGCCCAGGGTGCCCGAGACGTCCTTGCCGTGGTGGGCGAGGGAGGCGAGGTCGGGGTCGGCGAACGGCAGGGCGACGACCTTCTTGCCCTGGACGGCCGCCTCCAGGGAGCTCAGCCACTGCTCGGCGACGGCCTTGCTCTTGCCCTGGACGGGCTTGCCGCCCGGGCTGCGGACCCGGTAGCCCTTGGTCATCGCGTCGACCGAGTAGAGCAGGTCGGGGTCGATGACCCAGGTGATCGGCAGGTCCTTGCCGAGGGTGACCATCTGCTCCAGGCGCCCGCCCGGCCTGAGCTCGTCGGCGAGGGAGTCGTCGAGGAAGACGGGGGTCTGGAGCTCGTCGGAGCCGGTTTCCGCCGTCACGCGGGTGGTGGAGATCAGCGGCCAGGCGTAGGTGAGCTGGGAGCGCTTGGCGGCGGCCTCCGGCTGCCAGGGCAGGAAGGTCCGCTTGATGCCCATGACCTGCTCGGAAGGCCTGCTCTCGGTCACCCCGGACAGGGAGACGCCGAGCTGGTAGACGCCGTCCTTGTCCAGCTCCAGCTTGTTCACCGGGATGGTGAGCGTGAACTCCTGGCTGATCTTGGACGGCAGGGAGGTGATTTTCACCGCATAGGCCGGGTCGATCTCGCCCGGGTCGGCGCCGGCCCGGAAGCCGGTGCGCTCCGCCGCCTCGTCGACGGAGGTGCGGTCCGCGAGCGCGGGCCCGACCCGCAGACCGACATGTGCGTCGGTGATCGTCTCGCCACCGGTGTTGAGCACGGTGCCCCTGATGGTGAGCGTGTCGCCCTTGACCGGTGCCGTGGGGGCCATGGAGGTCAGCTGGACGTCCACGGAGGCGGCCTGGGCGGCCTCGGCCCGGGGGGCGGGAGAGTAGACCAGCGCGGCCAGTACGGGTGTCCCGGCGAGCAGGACGATCGCCCGCCGCAGCCACCGGCGCCGGGCAGGAGCGGGGGACGCCCCCTGGTTGTCTGCCGCCTCGGCCACGCGCTAGCCCGTCCCTCGAAGTGTCAGTGGTCGTCTTTTGTGCGTCCACGCATGGTAACGAGGCCCGCTGTGTGCGAGTGCCGCGCCTTGCTCCACATGATCGGCTCAGGGCCCCGGCGACCGTGTACCGGGGTGGCGGCAAAACGGGGCGGTCCCCGGGGGGCCGGGCACGTACCCTTTTCTGTTGTGCCGAACGCCAACGAAGACAACCCCAGTGCCCTGAGTCAGGTGCAGCGCCGCGCGGTCAGTGAACTGCTGCGGGTCGCTCCTGTCGCCGACGAGCTCGGCCGCCGTTTCCAGGAGGCGGGCTTCCGCCTCGCCCTGGTCGGTGGGTCCGTCCGCGACGCGCTGCTGGGGCGTCTCGGCAACGATCTCGACTTCACCACCGATGCTCGCCCCGAGGACGTTCTGAAGATCGTCCGGCCGTGGGCGGACTCGGTGTGGGACGTCGGTATCGCCTTCGGCACCGT
This sequence comes from Streptomyces sp. NPDC030021, assembly GCF_055574035.1. NCBI lineage: Bacteria > Bacillati > Actinomycetota > Actinomycetes > Kitasatosporales > Streptomycetaceae > Streptomyces > Streptomyces sp. NPDC030021. The sequence goes on along the minus strand of NZ_JBVIAH010000013.1, from coordinate 225,988 downwards.
CGGGGCGCAGAAGAGCGCCCGGGTCGGGGACGCCGTCCGGAATTTCCAGATCGAGGTGACGACGTACCGTTCGGAGGCCTACGACCGTACGTCGCGCAAGCCCGAGGTCTCCTACGGCGACTCGATCGACGACGACCTGGTCCGGCGTGACTTCACGGTCAACGCCATGGCCCTGGCCCTGCCCGAGCAGGAGTTCATCGACCCGCACGGCGGCCTGGAGGACCTGGCCGCCGGTGTGCTGCGCACGCCCGGAACCCCGGAGGAGTCCTTCTCCGACGACCCGCTGCGCATGCTGCGGGCGGCGCGTTTCGCCGCGCAGCTGGACTTCGAGGTCGCCCCGGAGGTCGTCGCGGCCATGAAGGCGATGTCCGAGCGGATCGAGATCGTTTCCGCGGAGCGGGTCCAGGGCGAGCTGAACAAGCTCATCCTGTCCGCCCACCCGCGCAAGGGTCTGGGACTGCTGGTGGACACGGGGCTGGCCGACCGGGTGCTGCCCGAGCTGCCCGCGCTGCGGCTGGAGCGTGATGAGCACCACCGGCACAAGGACGTCTACGACCACTCGCTGATCGTGCTGGAGCAGGCGATCGCGCTGGAGGAGGACGGCCCGGACCTGGTCCTGCGGCTCGCGGCCTTGCTGCACGACATCGGCAAGCCCCGCACCCGCCGGTTCGAGAGCGACGGCCGGGTCTCCTTCCACCACCACGAGGTGGTGGGAGCGAAGATGACCAAGAAGCGGCTCACCGCTCTGAAGTACTCCAACGACATGATCAAGGACGTGTCCCGGCTGGTGGAGCTGCACCTGCGCTTCCACGGCTACGGCGACGGGGAGTGGACCGACTCCGCGGTCCGGCGCTACGTCCGCGACGCCGGCCCGCTGCTGGAGCGTCTGCACAAGCTGACCCGGTCCGACTGCACCACGCGCAACAAGCGCAAGGCCAATGCGCTCTCCCGGACCTACGACGGGCTGGAGGAACGCATCGGGCAGCTGCAGGAGCAGGAGGAGCTGGACGCGATCCGGCCCGACCTGGACGGCAACGAGATCATGCAGGTGCTCGACGTGGGCCCCGGTCCGCTCATCGGCAAGGCCTACGCCTTCCTGCTGGAGCTCCGGCTGGAGAACGGTCCGATGGGCCGTGACGCCGCTGTCGTCGCGTTGAAGGAGTGGTGGGCCGCGCAGGCCTGACGTGCGAACGCCGGGGGCCGATGTTTCACGTGAAACATCGGCCCCCGGCGTTCGTCAGAGCTGATGTTTCACGTGAAACGTCGCTCGCCGCGGGCCAGGAACACGGCGGTCGCGGCGTAGATCGCGGACACGATGAGGATCAGGATCACGGACCGCCCGTCGGCGGGGAGCATCAGGGAGGCCACCGCCGCCGCGCCGACGAACGCGACGTTGAACAGCACGTCGTATACGGAGAAGACGCGGCCGCGGTAGTCGTCGTCCACCCGGGACTGCACTTCGGTGTCGGTGGCGATCTTGGCGCCCTGGGTGGCGAGGCCGAGTACGAACGCGGCGGCCAGCATCGGTTCCGGGGCGAAGAACAGGCCGAGTGCCGGTACCAGGACGGCGGCACCCGCGGAGCACGCGGTGATCCAGCCGAGCGGGCCCAGCCGGCCCACCAGCCAGGGGGTCACCACGGCGGCGGCGAAGAATCCGGCGCCGGAGACCCCGACGGCGATTCCCAGCAGCGCCAGCCCGTCGGACTCGTTGTCCGACCAGGAATAGCGGCAGAGCATCAGCAGCATCACGAACAGCGCCCCGTAGCAGAACCGCATCAGGGTCATCGCGGTGAGTGCCCGGGCCGCCTCGCGCCGGGAGGCGAGGTGGCGCAGGCCCTCGGCCATCCCCCGCACCGTCAGGGCGACCCCCTCGGCGACCGAGGGATGGGCCCGGCCGGCGGGGTGGTCCGGCCCGAGGAGGCCGATGGCCAGTTGCAGGGAGACGAGGGCCGCGCACAGGTAGAGCCCGGCGCCCAGGAGCACGACGAGGGCGTTGGAGTCGGAGGCCAGCAGCCGGACGAGGAAGGCCAGCCCTCCGCCGGCCACCGCCGCGAGGGTTCCGGCGGTGGGGGAAAGAGCGTTCGCGGTGACCAGCTGATCGGGTCCGACGACGTGGGGCAGCGAGGCGGCGAGCCCGGACAGCACGAAGCGGTTGACGGCGGTCACGGACAGGGCCGAGGCGTAGAACAGCCAGTCGGGCACCTGCGCGACGATCAGCATCCCGGTGACGCAGGCGAGGAAGGCCCGCAGGAGATTGCCGTAGAGGAAGACCTGGCGGCGGCGCCAGCGGTCGAGCAGCACCCCGGCGAAGGGGCCGATCGCCGAATAGGGCAGCAGCAGTACCGCCATGGCGGAGGCGATGGCCGCCGGGGAGGTCTGCTTCTCCGGGGAGAAGATGACGTAGGTGGCGAGTGCGACCTGGTAGACGCCGTCCGCGGCCTGGGAAAGCAGCCGGACGGCGAGCAGGTTGCGGAAATCCCTCAGGCGCAGGAGTACGCGCAGATCACGTACGACAGGCATGAGGGCAAGGGTCACATACGCGGAGGGTCCCCGGGCACATTGCCCGGGGACCCTCCGCGGAAGAACTGCCGAAGTCCAGGTGTCGTGAAGACCCTTGGGTTCGGTTAGCGCTCGACCTCGCCCTTGATGAACTTCTCGACGTTGGCCAGGGCCTCGTCGTCGAAGTACTGCACCGGCGGGGACTTCATGAAGTAGCTGGACGCCGACAGGATCGGGCCGCCGATACCGCGGTCCTTGGCGATCTTCGCGGCGCGCAGGGCGTCGATGATGACACCGGCCGAGTTCGGGGAGTCCCACACCTCGAGCTTGTACTCGAGGTTCAGCGGGACGTCACCGAAGGCGCGACCCTCCAGGCGGACGTAGGCCCACTTGCGGTCGTCGAGCCACGCGACGTAGTCGGACGGACCGATGTGGACGTTCTTCTCGCCGAGATCACGGTCGGGGATCTGCGAGGTGACGGCCTGCGTCTTCGAGATCTTCTTCGACTCGAGGCGGTCGCGCTCCAGCATGTTCTTGAAGTCCATGTTGCCGCCGACGTTGAGCTGCATGGTGCGCTCAAGACGGACACCGCGGTCCTCGAACAGCTTCGCCATCACGCGGTGCGTGATGGTGGCGCCGACCTGCGACTTGATGTCGTCGCCGACGATCGGGACACCGGCCTCGGTGAACTTGTCCGCCCACTCCTTGGTGCCGGCGATGAAGACCGGGAGGGCGTTGACGAAGGCGACCTTGGCGTCGATGGCGCACTGGGCGTAGAACTTCGCCGCGTCCTCGGAACCGACCGGCAGGTAGCAGATCAGGACGTCGACCTCGCGGTCCTTGAGGACCTGGACCACGTCGACCGGAGCCTCGGCGGACTCCTCGATCGTCAGGCGGTAGTACTTGCCCAGGCCGTCGTAGGTGTGGCCGCGCTGAACGGTCACACCGGCGTTCGGGACGTCGCAGATCTTGATGGTGTTGTTCTCGCTGGCGCCGATGGCGTCCGAAAGGTCGAGGCCGACCTTCTTCGCGTCGACGTCGAACGCGGCGACGAACTCGATGTCACGCACGTGGTAGTCGCCGAACTGGACGTGCATCAGACCGGGGACCTTGGCCGCCGGGTCGGCGTCCTTGTAGTACTCGACGCCCTGCACCAGCGAGGCGGCGCAGTTGCCTACGCCGACGATGGCTACGCGAACCGAACCCATTCCGGTTGCTCCCTGTTTGTTCTCGGACGAGGTCTGCGAGATGCAGGCCTCATTTTTCAGTTTCGTCGGACGGACCGGATCGTCTCCGATCCCGTCCCGCCCGCTCACTCTCGATGAGCTCGTTCAGCCAGCGCACTTCGCGCTCCACGGACTCCATGCCGTGCCGCTGCAGCTCAAGCGTGTAGTCGTCGAGGCGCTCCCGCGTCCGGGCGATCGAGGCGCGCATCTTCTCCAGACGCTCCTCCAGCCGGCTGCGGCGGCCCTCCAGCACCCGCATGCGGACGTCTCGTTCGGTCTGGCCGAAGAAGGCGAAGCGGGCGGCGAAGGACTCGTCCTCCCAGGTGTCGGGGCCCGTGTGGGAGAGCAACTCCTCGAAGTGCTCCTTACCCGCGGCCGTCAACCGGTAGACGATCTTGGCGCGGCGCCCTGCGAGTGAAGCGGCGAGGGCGTCCTCCGGGGCGTTCCCCGGCTCTTCGATCAACCAGCCGTTGGCGACCAGCGTCTTGAGGCAGGGGTAGAGCGTCCCGTAGCTGAAGGCTCTGAACACCCCCAGCGAGGTATTGAGCCGCTTGCGCAGCTCGTAGCCGTGCATGGGGGATTCGCGAAGCAGGCCGAGGACGGCGAACTCGAGGATGCCTGAGCGTCTGCTCATCCGCCTGCCTCTCCTCCGCCCCTGAGTCTTTATACCGAGCTGATGTATCGACTCGATACATCCAGACGATAGAACGGGCCGCTCTGATCGACAAGGGGAGACGTGGTGACCGGTGTCACATCACCAATTCGCACCAGGCACGTTGCCTGATTTGGGGTGAACTTCGGCACTGGGCGCGTTTTGAGCGTGCGTAGTCTGTGCGCCATGACACCGGGGGGGACCGGAAACAATCTGCCGCTTCCAGGCCACTCGCCTGCCCGAGGAGTAGTCGTTCGATGAGCGAGCACCGTCGCAAGCCGCCGCAGCCCGAGGGCGGTGGGCGCGCCTCAGCCCGCCGCGCCGCCCAGCCGCGCCCCGGAAGGGGCGCGGCCGGACGTGACGTCCCCACGGCGTCACACAGCGGCCCGTACGCACCGCAGCCCGCCCGGGGCAGCCGTGCCGAGACCCGCCGGGCCGGCCAGAGAGCCGACGGCCGCGGGAGAGGAGCCGGCACCGCCATGCGCGGCACCGGGCGACCGGACAAGCGGCTCATCAACTACCCGCGGTCCGACAGAGACGGCTGGAAGCGCTTCGTGCCGTCCTGGAAGTTCGTCGCCGGCACGGCCCTGGGCTTCTTCGCGGTCATCACGGCCGGTGCCGGTATCGGTATCGCCATGGTGAGCACGCCGGACCCGAACAAGGCGGCGCAGGCGCAGAACAACGTCTTCTACTGGGCCGACGGCAGCCAGATGGTGGCGACGGGCGGTTCGATGAACCGGCAGATCGTGCCCATCTCCAGCATCCCCCGGTCGATGAGGGACGCCGTGATCTCGGCGGAGAACGAGTCCTTCGAGACGGACAAGGGCGTCGACCCGATGGGCGTCGGCCGTGCCGTGTGGAACATGGCCACGGGCGGCTCCACCCAGGGCGGCTCGACCATCACCCAGCAGTACGTGAAGAACACCTACCTGGACTCCGAGCAGACGCTCAAGCGGAAGGCCACCGAGCTCTTCATCGCGATAAGACTGGGTGTCTCCGAGGAGAAGGACACGGTCCTCGCGGGCTACCTGAACACCGCCTACTACGGCCGGGACGCCTACGGGATCCAGGCCGCGGCCCGCGCCTACTTCGGCAAGGACAGCCAGGACCTGAACCCCTCCGAGTGCGCCTTCCTGGCCGCCGTGCTGAAGGGTCCCAACCTCTACAACCCGGACGGCGGCATCGGCGCCGCGGCCACCCCCGCCCTCAACGAGAAGCGGGCCCGGGAGCGCTGGAGCTGGGTGCTGGACCGCGAGGTCGAGGTCGGCCGGATGGACAAGGCCGCGCGGGCGAAGTTCACGGACGCGGACTTCCCCCCGCGGGTCGAGTCGGAGCAGGCCCGCGGCATGACCGGCCAGATCGGCTACCTGGTCGACACGGCCAAGGCCTACGTGATGAAGGCCAAGGGGATCACCCCTGAGCAGATGGCCATGGGCGGCTACCGGATCAAGACCACCTTCCAGAAGCCGAGGGTGGATGCCCTGGTCAAGGCGGTCGAGGACACCCGCAACGGGTTCATCGACGAGAAGGGCCGCCCCGAGACGGACACCTTCGTGCAGTTCGGCGCGGCCTCGGTGGACGTGAAGACCGGGGCCCTCGTCGCCATGTACGGCGGCCCGGGCTGGGACCACAAGTACTTCAGCAACAACGCCAACTCCAGCGGTGTCCCGGTCGGCTCGACCTGGAAGCCGTACGTGCTGGCGGCGGCGATGGAGTACGGCACCCAGAACTCCAAGGGCAAGGGCATCTCGGCCGACAGCAAGTACATGGCCAACGACCTCACCGTGATCAACAACCGTGAGGGCAGGCCCCTGCGCGACGCGTCGGGCGCGCCGTTCAAGCAGAAGAACGAGAGCCCCACCGACTTCGGCTACGTGACCCTCAACGAGGCGATGGAGAAGTCCATCAACGTCCCGTTCGCCCAGCTCGTCTTCGACGTCGGCCACGACAAGGTCAGGGCCGTGGCCAAGTCCACGGGCATCCTGGAGGAGTCGGTCAACCCGAACAACGACGCCTCCTTCGCCCTCGGTACCTCCACCCCGAGCGCCATCCGCATGGCCGACTCGTACGCGACCTTCGCCGCCTCCGGTACGCACCGCGAGCCGTTCTCCGTGACCGAGGTCGAGAAGGACGGCGAGAAGCTGGCGGGCTTCGAGGCCCCCAAGGCCCAGCGGGCCATGGACAGCGCCGTGGCCGACAACATCACCAAGGTGCTGGAGAACGTCGTCGAGAACGGCACCGGCAAGAAGGTCAAGAAGCTGGGCCGGCCCGCTGCGGGCAAGACCGGTACCACGGACGAGAACAAGTCGGCGTGGTTCGTCGGCTACACCCCGGAGCTGTCCACCTCGGTGGTCCTCTTCCGCACCGACCCCAACTCGCCGGACAAGAAGCTGATCTCCATGAAGGGTGTGGGCAACATCCCCTCCCTCCACGGTGGTGACATCCCGGCCGAGATCTGGACCGAGTACATGGGCGAAGCGCTCAAGGGGCTCCCGGTCAAGCAGTTCCCGGAAGCCGAGGACATCGGCGTGACCGCCGACTCCGCCGGCGCCCCCTCCCCCACGCCCTCGGCCGTCGTCCCGGCGTCCCCCTCCCCGTCGACGCTCCCGCCGAGCTCCCCGCCGCCGTCTCCCTCCCCGTCCAAGGGCGGCCGGCCGTCCTGCCCGCCGTGGAAGCTGTACTGCGACCCGGACACCACGCGCGGGACCACCGACGGAGGCGCGAACACCGGCACCAGCTCCGGCGCCAACTCAGGTACCACCTCCGGTACCAGCTCCGGGGTGATCGGCGGCTCCAGCGGATCACCGTCCCCGACGCAGACCGGCAAACCGGGCCGCCCGGGCGGCATCACCGGCGGGGTCGACAACTCCGTCTCCGAGTGACCCGTACCGCCGCTCCGTGAGCCGAGGAAGGCCGTCGCACCCCGTGTGCGACGGCCTTCCCGCATGTCCGGTCCGGTACGGCAGGATGAGCCCATGACCAAGGTGCACGAGGACAGCCCCGTACTGCCGACGCAGCAGGACGAGGTCGCCGCAGCCGGCAGTGAGCTCATCGGCGGCCCGCTCGGCCGCCATGCCCGGCTCGGCGGCCACTGGCTGGGGCCGGTCCGGGTCGTGGCGCTGATCGCCATCGGCATGTTCGCGCTCGGCATGGTCCAGAAGCTGCCCTGCTACGACTGGGCGTGGTTCCGGGGCGCGGGCTCGCAGTACACCCACGCCTGCTACTCCGACATCCCGCACCTGTACGCGGTACGCGGCTTCGCCGACAACCTGACGCCCTACTTCGACCGGCTCCCCGGCGACATGGAGTACCTGGAGTACCCGGTGCTCACCGGGCTCTTCATGGAGATCGCCTCCTGGCTGACCCCCGGCAGCGGCTCCATGCAGCACCGCGAACAGATGTACTGGATGGTCAACGCGGGCATGCTGATGGCCTGCGCGGCCGTCATCGCCGTGTGCGTCGCCCGCACCCACCGCCGCCGCCCCTGGGACGCCCTGCTCTTCGCCCTGGCGCCCGCCTTCGCCCTGACGGCGACGATCAACTGGGACCTGCTGGCCATCGCCCTGACCGCCGCCGCGATGCTCATGTGGTCCCGCGGCCGGACGGTCCTCTTCGGCATCCTCATCGGCCTGGCCACCGCGGCCAAGCTCTACCCCGTACTGCTGCTCGGGGCGCTGTTCGTGCTCTGCTGGCGGGCCGGGAAGTGGCGCGCCTTCGGCGCCGCCGTGCTCGGCGCGGCCGGAGCCTGGCTCGTGGTCAACCTGCCGGTCATGCTCTTCGCGTGGGACGGCTGGAAGAAGTTCTACACCTTCAGCCAGGAACGGCCCATCGACTTCGGCTCGGTGTGGCTGCTGATCTCCCAGCGCTCGGGCAACCCGCTGGAGGGCGCCAACACGTACGCGACCGGGTTGACGCTCCTGCTGTGCGGGGGCGTCGGACTGCTCACCCTGACCGCCCCGCGCCGGCCCCGCTTCGCACAGCTGGCCTTCCTCGTCGTCGCCGCCTTCATCCTGTGCAACAAGGTCTACTCGCCGCAGTACGTGCTGTGGCTCATCCCGCTCGCCGCACTGGCCCGGCCGCGCTGGCGGGACTTCCTGATCTGGCAGGCCGGCGAGGTCGTCTACTTCCTCGGCATCTGGTTCTACCTCGCCTACACGGCCAGCGCCGACAAGCACCAGGGCCTGCCCGTGGAGGGCTACCAGCTGGCGATCACCGCCCACCTGCTGACCACCCTGTACCTGTGCGCGGTCATCGTCCGGGACATCCTGATGCCCGAGCGGGACGTCGTACGGCGGGACGGCTCGGACGACCCCTCCGGTGGCGTCCTGGACGGCGCGGAGGACGTGTTCGTGCTGTCGGACGCGGCGAGGGCGCCGCAGTACGCGGCGCCCTCGGATGGACAGCGGGTCGCCTGGGGCGCGAGCGCCCAGGACTGACCGTTCGGACTCAGGCGTCGAGCACCCGGTCGAACTGCGTGGTGGTGTGGCGCAGGTGCGCCACCAGCTCGTCGCCGACCTTCGGCTCGGTCGCGTCCGAGGGCACGAACAGGATCGACACCTGCATGTGCGGCGGCTCCGCGAACCAGCGCTGCTTGCCCGCCCACACGAAGGGCGAAAGGTTTCGGTTGACCGTGGCCAGGCCCGCCCGGGCGACGCCCTTGGCGCGCGGCATCACACCGTGGAGCGCCTTGGGGGCCTCCAGGCCCACCCCGTGGGAGGTACCGCCGGCGACCACGACCAGCCAGCCGTCGGAGGCGGCCTTCTGCTGCCGGTAGCCGAACCGGTCGCCCTTGGCCACGCGCGTGACGTCGAGGACAGCGCCGCGGTACTCCGTGGCCTCGTGGTCGCCCAGCCACAGCCGGGTGCCGATACGGGCCCGGAAGCGGGTCTGCGGGAACTGCTGCTGCAGCCGCGCGAGCTCCGTGGCCCGCAGGTGGCTGACGAACATGGTGTGCAGCGGCAGCCGGGCCGCGCGCAGCCGGTCCATCCAGCCGATGACCTCCTCGACGGCGTCCGAGCCGTCCGGGCGGTCCAGGGGCAGGTGCAGGGCGAAGCCCTCCAGCCGGACGTCCTCGATGGCGGCGTGGAGCTGGCCGAGGTCCTGCTCGGAGATGCCGTGGCGGCGCATCGAGCTCATGCACTCGATCACCACCCGGGCCCCCACCAGACCGCGTACCCCGTCCAGCGACGCGACCGAACGGATGACCCGGTCGGGCAGCGGCACCGGGTCCTCGCCCCGCCGGAACGGGGTGAGGACGAGCAGGTCGCCGCCGAACCAGTCCTTGATGCTGGCGGCCTCGTACGTCGTTCCCACGGCCAGGATGTCGGCGCCCATGCGGGTCGCCTCCTCGCAGAGCCGCTCGTGGCCGAAGCCGTAGCCGTTGCCCTTGCAGACCGGGACCAGACCGGGGAACTGGTCCTGGATCTGCTTCTGGTGCGCACGCCAGCGCGCGGTGTCGACGTAGAGCGTGAGCGCCATGCCCGTCCGGAACCTCTCCTGAGAAGCTGCGTGTGCAGCGGTGCTGTGTGTGCGTGTGGGGCGGGGTGGGCCGGTCAGCGGCGCGACATGTACATGTCGAGGGCCTTGTGCAGCACCTTGTTGAGCGGGAAGTCCCACTCGCCGACGTACTCCACGGCCTCGCCGCCCGTACCGACCTTGAACTGGATCAGACCGAACAAGTGGTCGTTCTCGTCCAGCGTGTCAGAGATGCCGCGCAGGTCGTAGACGCTTGCGCCGAGCGCGTACGAGTCGCGCAGCATGCGCCACTGCATCGCGTTCGAGGGGCGGACCTCGCGCTTGTGGTTGGCGGAGGCGCCGTACGAGTACCAGACGTGCTGGCCGACGGTGAGCATCGTGGCGGCGGCCAGCGGCTCTCCCTCGTGCGTGGCGATGTAGAGGCGCATCCGGTTGGGGTCCTCGGAGTTGAGGGCCGTCCACTGGCGCTGGAAGTAGCTGAGCGGACGCGGGCGGAACTTGTCGCGCTCGGCCGTGATCTCGTACAGGTGCTGCCAGGTCGGCAGGTCGTCGTAGCCGCCCTGGACGACCTCGACGCCGGCCTTCTCGGCCTTCTTGATGTTGCGGCGCCACAGCTGGTTGAAGCCCTTGAGGACGTCGTCCAGCGAGCGGTTGGCCAGCGGTACCTGGAACACGTAGCGCGGCTGGACGTCGCCGAAGCCGGCGCCGCCGTCCTCGGCCTGCTGCCAGCCCATGCGGCGCAGCTTGTCCGACACCTCGAAGGCGCGGGGCTCGATGACCGAGGCCTCCACGTCGCGCAGGCGCTTCACGTTCGGGTCCTGGATGCCGGCCTTGATGGCGGTCGAGTTCCAGCGGCGGATGACGACGGGCGGGCCCATCTTCACGGTGAAGGCGCCCTGCTGCTTGAGGTGGGCCAGCATCGGCTGGAGCCATTCCTCCAGATTCGGGGCATACCAGTTGATGACCGGGCCCTCGGGCAGGTACGCGAGGTACCGCTTGACCTTGGGCAGCTGCCGGTACAACACGAGGGCCGCTCCGACGAGTTCGTCGGACTCGTTGAACCATCCGAGGTTCTCGGAACGCCACTCGTTCTTCACGTCGGCCCACGCCGGGACCTGGCAGTGGCTAGCCGAGGGCAGGCTCTGGAGGTAACCCAGATGCTGCTCTCGGCTGATGGTCCTCAGGGACAGGCTCATGCGGGGCGTCTCCTCCGGCGGCTTCGCTGGCTATGGCGCGAAGCCTACTGCGACAGGGGCGCCACCCTTCTGGGGGACGGGCCGGGGGCCCGGGCCGATGCACGGCCGGCGCCCTGCCGCGGAGGTGTCCCGGTCGGCCCTGTCAGCCCCCGAAGAGACCGCCGTGGAACATGCCGATGTAGAAGCCGATGGCAGACGCGCCAAGGCCGATGATCAGCGCGAAGCGCTCGCGTGTCGTGACCGAGACGAACTGTCCGTACGCGCCGGTCAGGATGCCGATCAGCCCGGCCCACGAGCTGATCAGGTGCAGGTTGTGGAAGAAGGCCGTGACGAACGCCACGGCGCCGAGGGTCAGAGTGACCGCCATCAGGGTGTCCTGCAGCGGGTGGGGCTTGCCGTCGGTGGAGAGCAGGGAGATCTGAGGGGGCCGCATTGCCTGTGCCATCGGAAGGGCACCTCCTGGCTGAAGCTGGCGGTGCTGCGGGCTGCCTCCGGCAAGGGGCCGAGGGCATAGCACCGAGCACACCCGATGGATACAGATTGTGGCCCTCTCCCGGCGGATTTCAACCGGAAGGACGTGAGCAGGTAGTCTGTACAGCTGCGCGGTGTCTGCTCTGCGGACGCCGTGCTCACGCATCACGACCCTCCTGCCACGGAACGACCGTGGCCGCTGAGTCCAAAGGAGGTGGGTTCCACATGCGTCACTACGAAGTGATGGTCATCCTCGACCCCGATCTCGAGGAGCGCGCTGTCTCCCCGCTGATCGAGAACTTCCTCTCCGTCGTCCGTGAGGGCAACGGAAAGGTCGAGAAGGTCGACACCTGGGGCCGTCGTCGTCTCGCTTACGAGATCAAGAAGAAGCCCGAGGGCATCTACTCGGTCATCGACCTTCAGGCCGAGCCTGCGGTCGTCAAGGAGCTTGACCGACAGATGAACCTGAACGAGTCGGTTCTCCGGACCAAGGTCCTTCGCCCCGAGACCCACTGAACTTCGGTTCAGCGGTAATCGGGATCGAGTAGCACAGCAGCCCAGCAGCAATCCCCGCCGAGAGGTTCATCCATGGCAGGCGAGACCGTCATCACGGTCGTCGGCAATCTCGTCGACGACCCCGAGCTGCGCTTCACCCCCTCGGGTGCGGCGGTCGCGAAGTTCCGTGTCGCGTCCACCCCCCGCACCTTCGACCGTCAGACCAATGAGTGGAAGGACGGCGAGAGCCTGTTCCTGACCTGCTCGGTGTGGCGGCAGGCGGCGGAGAACGTCGCCGAGTCCCTCCAGCGAGGCATGCGCGTCATCGTGCAGGGCCGGCTGAGGCAGCGGTCGTACGAGGACCGTGAGGGTGTCAAGCGCACGGTCTACGAGCTGGACGTCGAGGAAGTCGGCCCCAGCCTGAAGAACGCCACGGCCAAGGTCGCCAAGACCACCGGTCGCGGTGGCCAGGGTGGATACGGCGGCGGCGGTCAGCAGCAGCAGGGCGGCGGCGGTGGCAACTGGGGCGGAGCCCCCGGTGGCCAGCCGCAGCAGGGCGGCGGAGCTCCCTCCGACGACCCGTGGGCGTCCAGCGCGCCGGCCGGTGGCCAGCAGCAGGGCGGCGGCGGGGGCGGTTGGGGCGGAAGCTCCGGCGGCTCCGGCGGTGGCTACTCGGACGAGCCGCCCTTCTAGGGCAGCTCGCATCCCCACTTCTTGATCACACAGGAGAGACACAATGGCGAAGCCGCCTGTGCGCAAGCCTAAGAAGAAGGTCTGCGCATTCTGCAAGGACAAGACCGCGTACGTGGACTACAAGGACACGAACATGCTGCGGAAGTTCATTTCCGACCGCGGCAAGATCCGTGCCCGCCGCGTTACCGGCAACTGCACGCAGCACCAGCGTGACGTCGCCACGGCCGTCAAGAACAGCCGTGAGATGGCGCTGCTGCCCTACACGTCCACCGCGCGATAAGGAAAGGGTGACCGACTAATGAAGATCATCCTGACCCACGAGGTTTCTGGCCTCGGTGCCGCCGGCGATGTCGTCGACGTCAAGGACGGTTACGCTCGCAACTACCTGGTCCCGCGTGGTTTCGCGATCCGCTGGACCAAGGGTGGCGAGAAGGACGTGGCGCAGATCCGCCGCGCCCGCAAGATCCACGAGATCGCGACCATCGAGCAGGCCAACGAGGTCAAGGCCAAGCTCGAGGGTGTGAAGGTCCGTCTGGCCACCCGCGCGGGTGACGCCGGTCGTCTCTTCGGTTCCGTGACCCCGGCCGACATCGCCACGGCGATCGAGTCCTCGGGCGGCCCGAAGGTCGACAAGCGCCGCGTGGAGCTCGGCTCCCCGATCAAGACCCTCGGTTCGTACCAGGTCTCCGTGCGTCTGCACGCCGACGTGGCCGCGAACGTGGGCATCGAGGTCGTCGCCGCCTAAGGGCTGCGCTCGAAGGGCCGCACCCCACCGGGTGCGGCCCTTCGTCGTTGTCGGGCGGTGTTTCACGTGAAACATGCGGCGCCCGGCCCGCCGTGTTTCACGTGAAACACGGCTGAGGTCCGGCCGCCCGCTACGGGCGGGTGGCCCCGGCGATCAGCCACCGGCCTGAGCCGGCGCGCAGCCGGAGAGTGATCATCCGGACCACCATCATCAGCGTCATGGCCCACCAGAGCGCCGTGAGGCCGCCGCCGAGGATCGGCACGAGCAGTGCCGCCGGAGCGAAGGCGGCCAGCGTCAGGAGCATGGCCCGGGCCAGGTAGCGGCCGTCGCCGGCGCCCATCAGCACCCCGTCGAGCACGAAGACGATGCCGGAGACGGGCTGGGAGAGGGCCACGACCAGCAGGGCCGGCAGCAGGGCTGCCTCGACGGCCGGATCGCTGGTGAACAGCGGGATGAACGCCGGGCGGGCCAGGACGACCAGCAGGCCGAGTACGACGCCCGAGGCGATCCCCCACTGCACCATGCGGCGGCAGACGGCCCTGGCGCCGTCGGTGTCGCCCGCGCCCAGGTAGCGGCCGATGATCGCCTGCCCGGCGATCGCTAGGGCGTCCAGGGCGAAGGCGAGCAGGCTCCACAGGGAGAGCAGGATCTGGTGGGCGGCGATGTCGGCGTCGCCCAGCCGGGCGGCCACGGCGGTGGCGATCATCAGGATCGCGCGCAGCGACAGCGTGCGGACCAGCAGCGGAGCGCCCGCCTGGGCGCAGGCCCGGATGCCCGCGAGGTCGGGGCGCAGCGAGGCACCGTGGCGCCGGGCTCCGCGGACGACCACGACGAGGTAGGCGGCGGCCATGGCGCACTGGGCGATGACCGTGCCCCAGGCGGAGCCCGCGATGCCGAGCCCCGCACCGTAGACCAGGGCGACGTTCAGGCCCGCGTTGAGGGCGAAGCCGCCGATGGCGACGTAGAGCGGCGTACGGGTGTCCTGGAGGCCGCGGATGACCCCGGTGGCGGCCAGGACCATGAGCATGGCCGGGATGCCGAGGGTGGAGATCCTCAGATAGGTGATCGCGTACGGGGCGACGGTGTCGGAGGCCCCGAAGAGCGAGATCAGTGAAGGTGTCGCGGGAAGCACCACGGCGACGACGGCCGCGCCCAGCACGAGGGCGAGCCAGATGCCGTCGATCCCCTGCCGGATGGCTGCCTGGAGGTCTCCTGCGCCGACGCGGCGGGAGACGGCCGCGGTGGTGGCGTAGGCGAGGAAGACGAAGACGCTCACAGCGGTGGTGAGCACCGCGGCGGCGATGCCGAGGCCGGCCAGCTGGGGGGTTCCGAGGTGCCCCACGATGGCGCTGTCGGCCATCACGAAGAGGGGCTCCGCGACGAGTGCGCCGAAGGCAGGGAGAGCGAGTGCGAAGATCTCCCGGTCGTGCCGTCCCGGCCCTGCCTTGGGTGCTGCGAGAGCCTGTGTCATGCGCTCAATCTAATCTTCCACAGGTAATGGATGCAAGGGCCTTTGGATCCTTACTGACGCGTTGACCTGAGCGTTCCTCGCGCCTCGTTGGAGGCGATCTTGAGGCAGTGTCCAAGAATTTTCTCCACCGCTGCCCCTGGAAGAGGAAAGTGCAGGTCAGATGGGGTAAGTGGGTGCCGCGGGTGATTTTGTCCACAGCGTCGTCCCCCGGTCCGTACACAGCTTCCGGCGAGTTACCCACAGCATTGGTGCCGTCATCCACATGTCATCCACACAGCCTGTGGATAACAAGATTGGCTGACGCCGCTCTCGGGCCTACCGTGGTTCGTTGCCCGACTCGCCGACGGCGGATTCGGGTGCCCCAAATGTCAGAGCCGTGTCGTAGAAAGAGTGACACGGCGAGGTCCGCGTTGCGGACGGGAGGAGGCGGCCCGGTGAGCATGCCCGAGCCCATGGACGACCCCTGGGCCGACAGCGGTCCGGGTGACCGTCTGCCCGCCCGTCCGCGCCGTAACAGCGAAGGCCGCGGCCGCGGGGACGAACAGCACGACCGGGGCCGCGAGGGCGGCTCCTGGGACTCCGGCGGTGGCGGCGGCTTCGAGCGCGTCCCTCCCCAGGACCTCGACGCCGAGCAGTCGGTGCTCGGCGGCATGCTGCTCTCCAAGGACGCCATCGCGGACGTCGTCGAGGTCCTCAAGGGCCACGACTTCTACCGGCCCTCGCACGAGACGATCTACCAGGCCATCCTCGACCTGTACGCCAAGGGCGAGCCGGCCGACCCGATCACCGTCGGCGCCGAGCTGACCCGGCGCGGCGAGATCAGCAAGGTGGGCGGGGCTTCGTACCTGCACACCCTGGTCCAGTCCGTGCCGACCGCGGCGAACGCCGAGTACTACGCGGAGATCGTCCACGAGCGGGCCGTCCTGCGCCGCCTGGTCGCCGCCGGTACGAAGATCACGCAGATGGGCTACGCGGCCGACGGCGACGTCGACGAGATCGTCAACAGTGCCCAGGCCGAGATCTACGCCGTCACCGAGCAGCGGACCTCCGAGGACTACCTGCCGCTCGGCGACATCATGGAGGGCGCCCTCGACGAGATCGAGGCGATCGGCTCCCGCAGCGGCCAGATGTCAGGCGTTCCCACCGGCTTCACGGACCTGGACTCGCTGACGAACGGCCTGCACCCGGGCCAGATGATCGTCATCGCGGCCCGTCCCGCCATGGGTAAGTCCACGCTCGCCCTGGACTTCGCCCGGGCCTGCTCCATCAAGAGCAACCTGCCGAGCGTGATCTTCTCCCTCGAAATGGGGCGCAACGAGATCGCCATGCGCCTGCTCTCGGCGGAGGCCAGGGTCGCGCTCCACCACATGCGCTCGGGCACGATGACGGACGACGACTGGACCCGGCTCGCCCGCCGGATGCCGGACGTCTCCGCCGCCCCGCTCTACATCGACGACTCCCCCAACCTGTCGATGATGGAGATCCGGGCCAAGTGCCGCCGGCTCAAGCAGCGCAACGACCTCTCGCTCGTGGTCATCGACTACCTCCAGCTGATGCAGTCGGGCGGCTCGCGCCGTCCCGAGAGCCGCCAGCAGGAGGTATCGGACATGTCCCGAAATCTCAAGCTGCTGGCGAAGGAGCTGGAGGTCCCCGTGATCGCGCTCTCCCAGCTGAACCGTGGTCCGGAACAGCGCACCGACAAGAAGCCGATGGTCTCCGACCTGCGTGAGTCGGGTTCCATCGAGCAGGACGCGGACATGGTGATCCTGCTGCACCGCGAGGACGCGTACGAGAAGGAGTCCCCGCGTGCGGGTGAGGCGGACCTGATCGTGGCGAAGCACCGTAACGGCCCCACGGCCACGATCACGGTGGCCTTCCAGGGTCACTACTCCCGTTTCGTGGACATGGCCAACACGTAGCATCCGATCATGGATGAGCTTGCTGAGGACCTGGAACTTCTCCCTGCCACCCGGCGCGCGCTGAGGCACCGGATCGCCGTCGCGCAGAGCGAAGGGCGGGCGCCGTCCGTGGTGGCGGCCGTCCTGCGGGGCGGGGAGGTGGTCTGGGAAGGCTCCCGGACCTCGGTCGAGGGGCACGGGCCGGACGGCGACGTGCAGTACCGGATCGGTTCGATCACCAAGACGTTCACGGCGGTTCTCGTGATGCGGCTGCGGGACGAGGGCCTGATCTCGCTCGCCGATCCGCTGGAGAAGCACCTGCCGGGGACCGGTGCCGGTCAGGTGACCATCGCCCAACTGCTGTCCCACACCGGCGGGTTGGCGGCGGAGACGCCCGGTGAGTGGTGGGAGCGCACCCCCGGCGAGCAGCGGCCCGAGCTCGGCGACGTGCTGGGGGAGGAGCCCTTCAAGCTGGCACCGGGAACCAGGCACCACTACTCCAACCCCGGTTACACCCTGCTGGGTTCGCTGGTGGAGGCGGTGCGCGGAATGCCCTGGGAAGAGGCACTGCGGGCCGAGGTACTGGAGCCGCTGGGGCTGGAGCGCACGAGCGGACAGCCACAGTCCCCGCACGCCGGCGGCTGGGCGGTGCATCCCTGGGCGGACGTGATGATGCCCGAACCGCTGGAGGACCTGGGGCTGATGGCTGCGGCCGGCCGGCTGTGGTCCACGACCCGGGACCTGGCGCGGTTCGCCGACTTCCTGCTGCGCGGTGACGAGCGCGTCCTGTGCGCCGGGTCCGTACGGGAGATGCGCACCGCGGCCTCGCCCCCGGAGCCCGGCCTCGCCGAGCTGGGCTACGGGCTCGGCATGCAGCTGGCGGGCGTCGGCGGGCGCAAGCTCGCGGGGCACAGCGGTTCGCTGCCCGGCTTCGTCGCGGGGCTGTGGCTGAGCGAGGCGGACGACGTGGCGGCGGTGGTGCTGGCGAACTGCACCTCGGGACTTCCGGCCTCGATGGTGGCCGCGGATCTCGTGGGGATCGTGGCGGACGCCGAACCGCGCTTCCCGCAGCCGTGGCGGCCGTTCCTGGAGTCGGACCACGTGCCGCTCGAACTGTGCGGCCCCTGGTACTGGGGGACTTCGGCCCAGGTGGTGCGCCTGACCGCGGACGGGCTGCTGGAACTGGGGCCGGTGGGCGCGAGCGGGCGCACGTCCCGCTTCCGGGCGGAGCCGGACGGCAGCTGGACCGGACTCTTCGGCTACTACGCCGGTGAGACGCTGCGGGCGGTGCGCCGTGCGGACGGCTCGGTGAGCCATCTCGACCTGGCGTCCTTCGTGTTCACCCGGGAGCCCTACGACGCCGACGCCCCGGTGCCCGGCGGGGTGGACCCGCAGGGCTGGCGGGGCATCGGCTGACAGCCCCGGCCCCGGCCCGGCCCCGGCCCGGCCCCGGGCCGGCCCCGGGCCTCGGGGCTGACAGCCCCGGCCCGGGCCGGATCAGGCGACGAGTTCGCGCTCCAGCGGAGTACGGAAACGCGGGGTGATCCGGGCCTCTCCCACCCATGCGGCGAGCCCCGCGGCCTCGGCGGTGATCGCCTGCTCGGCGGCCCGGCCGGGGCTGCCCAGCAGCCGCCAGACGATCTCGCCGTCGGAGCGCTGCGCCCAGCCGCCGACGATCTCGCCGTTCCACCACACGGTGGGGCCGATGTTGCCGGCGTAGTCGAACAGGGCGCTCCTGTGGGCGGGGTCGAGGTGGAAACCGCGGTCGGCCCAGCCCATGCCGGTGGGGTCGAGGCCGGGCAGCAGCGCCGCCCAGGGCTCCGGCGCCGGTTCGGGCCCGGTGTCCCCGGGGCCGACCAGGGCGGTGGTGCCGTCTTCGAGGCGGACCTGGTCGGGGCCCACGGCGGCGAGGGCCTTGCGGACGTCCGTGAGGGTCCAGCCGGTCCACCACTTGAGGTCGGCCTCGGTGGCGGGACCGTACGCGCGCAGCCATCGGCGGGCGATCTCGGTGCGGGCCTCGGCGGCGGGCAGGGCGGGCCAGGGCTCGGTGTGGACCCAGCGGTACTGGCTGGAGGTCCATGAGCCGCGCGGTCGGTCACGGCGGATCCGGCCGTCGGCGGCGAGCAGCCGGATGACCCGGGTGGCGACCCCCTGCTCGGTCTCGTACTTCTTGCCGCGGCTGATGGTGATCTGCTGGCGCAGCGCGGGTACGGCCGCGGACAGCTGGCTGCCGGTGCAGGGGCCGTGGGCGTCGAGGGCGTCGAGCGCGGCGGCCTCCGCGCCGGCGAGCCAGGCGGCGTCGAGTCCCTGTCCGTCCTCGTCGAGGCGCTTGAGGAGGGTGCGGCGCTCCTTCGCGGCGATCGCGCGGGCGGTGGAGGCGGCGACGTGCGGGGCGAGTTCGGCGGAGACCGCGAAGAGCGTGTTGCGCATGCTGAGCAGGCGCACGAGGTTTACGTCCTCGTAGAGCGCCCGCTCGATCGCGTCCGGGCCGCCTTCGGCGAGCCGGGCCCGGGCCGAGAGGAAGACGGTCGCGGCGTCGGTGGCGTGCAGGGCGACGACGGAATCAGCCGTCTCCGCGACGGTCGCGGCGCGGGCCGACGGAGCCAGACGGTGGCGCCGGCCGAGCCGGTGGCGCCGCTCGGCGGTGGTGACGAGAGGGAGGCTCATCCTCCCGATCGTAGGCCGGGCCGCCGACACGGCGGCCCGGCTTGCCGGAACGGCCGGTCAGAGCTGGAGCTTGAACCCGACGTGCGAGGCGGTGAACCCGAGCCGTTCGTAGAAACGGTGGGCATCGGTCCGGGTCACGTCCGAAGTCAGCTGCACCAGCGCGCAGTTCTCGGAACGGGACTTCTCGACGGCCCATTCGATGAACCGGGTGCCCAGGCCGCCGCCGCGTTCGTCGGCGTGTACGCGGACGCCCTCGATGATGGAACGGGTGGCTCCCTTGCGGGAGAGTCCCGGGACGATCGTCAGCTGGAGGGTGCCCACCACACGGTCGGCGCGGACGGCGACGACCAGATGCTGGTTCGGGTCGTCGGTGAGCCGCTTCAGGGCTGCGAGGTACGGGGCGAGGTCGTCCGGGGACTCGCGGGTGGCACCGAGCGGGTCGTCGGCCAGCATGGCGACGATGGCGGGCACATCGGCCTCGGTGGCCGGCCGGATCGTCAGCTCGGCGGTGTCGGTCATGATGCGTTCTCCTCTCAGCCCGCGGCCACGGTGAGCGGCGCCCACCGGCGGGCCCAGTCGCCGGGCAGGCCGGGGATGTCCCGGGTCATGACGGCATTGAAGGCCACGGAGGCCAGGCCCCGGTCCTTGAGCCAGGCGAGGAATTCCTCGTGTCGTACGTCGACATCGGTGCGCAGCGCCCGGTCGGTGCCGAGTGCGAGCGCGGTGACCAGTGACTGGGCGGTCGCGGTGTCATGGGCGATCAGCGGGCCGACGACCTGGGTGTTCATATTGGGCCAGGCCGCGGCGTAGCCGGTGAGTGCGGCGCCTTGGGAGTGGTCCTCGGCGACGACCAGCCGGTCGGCGAAGGCGGGCAGCCGGGTGATCATGTGCGTGCGGTCGGTGCCGAAGACCTCGGCGTCCAGGCGCAGGATGCGGGGGAGGTCCTCGGCGGTCGCCGGCCGGACCCGGGAGGTGCCGTATGTACCGGGGGTGCCCTCGTGCCGGAAGGTGCCCGTCAGCATCTCGGTGCGGCCGGTGGTCTCGAAGCCCAGTTCCTCGTAGAGGGGCCGCCCGTAGGGAGTGGCGTGCAGGGTGAGGGGGACGCCCTTGAGCACGTCGTCGCAGACGTGGGTCATCAGACGGCGGCCCAGGCCCTGGCGGGCGAAGCGGTCGGCCACGAGAACCATCCCGATGGCGGCGAGCTCCGGTCCGGCATGGGTGTCGCCGTAGCGCGTGACGACGCAGGCGGCCGCGAGTCCCCGGCCGTCCGGGGCGTCGACGCCGTAGCCGTTTCCGGCGGCGAGGAGCAGACGCCACTTGTGGTCCTCGCGGAGCCATCCGCGATCTTCGGACAGGTCGGCGCAGCGGCGGAGATCGTCCACGGTCAGCGCCCGGATCGGTAGATCGGTGATGTGTGGTGGTGTCACCTGGCCCAGACTGGATCATGGACTGGGAGCCGTCCAGAGGGTTTGGGGTCGGATGTTTCACGTGAAACACCAGGTGCCGGCACGGGGCCGCCGGGCGATGTTTCACGTGAAACACGGTGTTTCACGTGAAACGGACCGACTAATCTCGTCGGCTATGACCCTCCTGCACCTCTTCGACCTCGACGGGACGCTGATGTACGGCTCGGCGGCGCCGGTCGAGATTTCCCGCCAGCTCGGGCTGAGCGCCGAGATCGCCGAGCTGGAACGGGCCTTCGGTGCGCAGAAGATGGGGCCGCACCAGTTCTCCGTGGCCGCCCACGCCCTCTGGGCCGATCTGACACCCGCGCACGTCCGGGCGGCATTCGACGGGGCTCCCTGGCTCGCGGGGATCCGGGACGTGTGGCAGGAGATCAGGGACCGAGGGGACTACTGCGCGGTGATCTCCCTGTCACCGTCGTTCTTCGTGGAGCTGCTGCTGGAGTGGGGCGCGCACGCCGCGCACGGTTCGGTCTTCCCCGAGGTGCCGTTCACCCGTCCGGTGGAGGAGTCCGGGATCCTGACACCCGAGGGCAAGGTCAAGGTGGCGGACCGGCTCTGCGCGGAGTTCGGCGTGAGCCGGGCCGACTGCGTCGCCTACGGGGATTCGGTGACCGACGCGATGCTCTTCGAGGCGGTGCCGGTCTCGGTGGCGGTGAATGCGAGGCCCTATCTCGCCGAGCGTGCGACCCATGTCTACGAGGGCCGGGATCTGCGGGACGCATACCAGCTCGTTGGCCTGACGCGCCCGGGAGTTGACGCATCTTAGGAGGAAAGTGGGTTCGAAACGCGGAGTTTCCGCGTTTTCCCGCAGGCCTCTGAGTCGGCTGGCACGCTGTGAAACCCGGAACCACGGATTCACAGGCCGTGGCGTGTGGAGACCGACCGAGATGCTCGAAGCGAGGCACCGCATGGACGCTCCGCCCACCAGATCGGCCAGACGCGAATCGGCCCGGATATTCGGCGAGGGCGGTGCGATCGAGCCCTCACCGGATGCCGTACTCATCCGCCGGACCCTCGCGGAGATCGCCCCCGTCGCCGACAAGGTGACCTCGTACTTCTACGCTCTGGTGTTCACCCGGCACCCGGAAGTACGCGGCATGTTCCCCGCCGCCATGGACGCGCAGCGGGACCGGCTGCTGAAGGCACTGCTGACCGCCGCCGAGCACATCGACAATCCCGCCGTCCTCGTCCCCTACCTGCGCCGGCTGGGCGCCGGGCATCGCAAGTACGGCACGATGGCCGGCCATTACCCGGCGGTCGGTGAGGCCCTCGTCGGAGCACTGGCCCGGTACGCGCATCACAGCTGGGGGCCCGAGACACAGGCCGCCTGGGTGCGGGCGTACACCGCGATCTCCCAGATCATGATCGACGCGGCGGCGGAGGAAGAGGGGAGGGCCCCCGCGTGGTGGCACGCCGAGGTGGTCTCCCACGATCTGCGCACCCCGGACATCGCGGTACTGACGGTCCGCCCCGACCAGCCCTACGCCTTCCTCGCCGGCCAGTACGCGAGCCTGGAGACCCCGTGGTGGCCACGGGTGTGGCGGCACTACTCCTTCGCCTCGGCGCCGCGCGCCGACGGACTGCTGTCCTTCCACGTCAAGGCCGTCCCCGCGGGCTGGGTATCCAACGCGCTGGTGCGCCACGCCCGCCCGGGAGACGTACTGCGCCTGGGACCGCCGGCCGGGTCGATGGTGGTGGACCACACCACGGACAACGGCATGCTGTGCCTGGGCGGAGGCACCGGGATCGCTCCGATCAAGGCGCTGATCGAGGACGTGGCCGAACACGGCGAGAGGCGGCCGGTGGAGGTGTTCTTCGGGGCCCGCAGTGACAGCGACCTCTACGACAAGGACACGCTGCTGGGGCTCCAGCGCTCCCACCCGTGGCTGTCGGTGCGCCCGGTGGTCGGCGACGGGCTGGCCGGACAGCTGCCGCACGCGGTGGGCGAACACGGGCCGTGGAGCTCGTACGACGCGTTCGTCTCCGGCCCGCCCGCGATGATCCGCAACGGCGTGGACGAGCTCCTGCGGATCGGCATCCCCTGCGAGCGGATCCGGCACGACGCGGTGGAGGAGCTGGCCGGCATCGCCGGCTGAGACCGGAGGCAGCCCGCCGGTCTCAGCCCGGCTTCAGCCCAGGTCGGGAGCGTGCATGGCGCGGACACCCTCGATGTTGCCGTCGAGATAGTGCCGCAGGGACAGCGGGACGAGATGGACGGCGGCGATGCCCACCCGGCTGAACGGCACGCGGACGATCTCGTACTCGCCCTCGGGCTCGTCGACCTCGGGGCCGTGCCGCAGGTTCGGGTCCATCGATTCGAGGCGGCAGACGAAGAAGTGCTGCACCTTCACGCCGGTCACCCCCCTGTCGGCGATGTGCTCGACGGTGTCGACGAAGCAGGGCACCACATCGGTGATCTTCGCGCCGAGTTCTTCGTGGACCTCCCGGTGGAGGGCGTCGACGACGGTGGAGTCCGAGGGCTCCACTCCCCCGCCGGGGGTGAGCCAGTACGGATCGACGCCGGGCCTGGTGCGTTTGATGAGGATCAGGTCGTCACCGTCGAGCAGGATCGCGCGGGCGGTGCGTTTGACCACGGGACGTTCGGTCATGGGAGAAGAGTGGCCCGCCACTCCGCTTCTGAAACGCGCCACAGGCCGGAAAAGGGCGGACTCACCAGTGCACTGCGGCATCCAGCAGCCGGCCGTGCGCCCGGGCGAGGTGGGCGAGGGCCAGGCTCCCGGTCCGCACGACCAGGAACCAGGTGCGCAGCGGCGGCACCGCAGGCTCCGCCAGCGCCACGATCCGACCGCTGTCGAGGGCGTCCTGGCACAGGTAGCGGGGCAGTACGGCGAGCCCGGCGCCGGCCCGGACGCACTCCAGTACGGCCCGCAGGTCGGGCACGACCACGGTGGCGGCCAGGGACCTGGCATCGGGCAGGGTGTCGAAGACGGCGGCCCAGTAGCGGGTGACGAGCGGCAGGCTCTCGTGGACCTCGACCAGCGGGATGCCGTCCAGCGCGGCGGAACCCTCCTCGCGCAGCCGGTCCATGTCGACGAGGGCGGCCCAGTAGGGCGCGGCGACCAGGACGTGCTCCTCGTCGCACAGCGCGGTGGCTGTGAAGAGTCCGCCCCGGGGGTGGGCGGTGGTGACGACGAGGTCGTGGTGGCCGGCGGCGAGCCCGTCGAGGGTCGCCTCGGCGTCGGTCTGCGGGGCGGCGCGCAGGGTATGGCCCTGGCCGACCAGGAGGGCGAGGGCGGGAAGCACGCGCAGGCACAGGAACTCGGGAGGCCCGGCGACGTGGAGGGTGCGTAACGCGCCGGCGGCCTCCCGCTCGGCCTCGGTGATCCGCAGCAGGGCGTCGAGGTGCGGGGCGGCCTTGTGAGCCAGCTCGTCGCCGACGGCGGTGGGGGTGACGCCACGGGCCCGGCGGTGGAAGAGCGGACGCCCCAACTGGCGCTCCAGGGTGCGGATCTGCGAGGTCACCGCGGGCTGGGACAGGCCGAGGAGGGCGGCCGCGCGCGTGAACGAGCCGGCCCGGTGGACGGCGACGAAGGTGCGCAGCAGGGTCAGGTCCATCGCTGCACCTCTCGGTGGGGGCCTTCAACTATAAATATGCAGATAGCTCCCTGTCGTTACCGTGATTGGACTCTGACGCAGAGTCAACTAGCCTTGTCGCGTGGTTCTTCGCGCGCGGAACCCGGGGCGGTCCGAGCCACTAGGGGGGAGGCTCGGACCGCTTCACACGGCGACGGCCGTCCCCGGTTCAGCGCGTGGCGCCCGCGTGGTCGAGGGCCCGCAGCACGTCCGCGACCAGGTCTTCGGTGTCCTCGGCGCCGGCGGAGAAGCGGATGAAGCCCTCCGGCACGGCGTCGCCGCCCCAGCGTCCGCGCCGCTCGGCGGTGGACCGGACCCCGCCGAAACTCGTGGCGTCCTCGACCAGGCGCAGGGCGGCCATGAACCGCTCCGCGTGCGCGCGGTCGGGCAGGGTGAAGGAGACCACCGACCCGAAGCCCCGCATCTGCCGGGCGGCCGTCTTGTGGGAGCGGTCCGTGGGGAGCCCCGGGTAGCGCAGTCCGCTCACGTCCGTCCGGTGCGTCAGCGCCTCGGCGACGGCCAGTGCGTTGGCCCACTGGCGCTGCGCGCGCAGCTGGATCGTGGCGAGGGAGCGGTGGGCGAGCCAGGCCTCCATGGGACCCGGGATCGCACCGACGATCTTGCGCCACCGCCGGACGCGGGCGGCGAGCTCCGGATCGCGGCAGACGACGTATCCGAGCAGCACGTCGCCGTGGCCGGTCAGGCCCTTGGTGCCGCTCGCCACCGAGAAGTCCGCCCCCAGCTCCAGGGGCCGCTGCCCGAGCGGGGTGGCCAGGGTGTTGTCGACGGCGACCAGGGTCCCGCCCGCGTGCGCCGCGTCCACGAGGCGGCGTACGTCGCACACGTCGAGCCCGGGGTTGGAAGGAGTCTCGATCCACAGCAGCCGGGCCCCGTCGAGGACCGCGAGCTGGGCGTCGTCGCCGGTCGGAGCGGTGCGCACGTGGATCCCGTACGCCTCCAGCTGCTCGCGCAGCAGGGGGAGGGCCTGGTAGCCGTCGTCGGGCAGGACCACGGTGTCGCCGGTGTGCGCCTGGGAGAGGAGGACGGCGGAGACCGCCGCCATGCCGGAGGCGAAGACGATCGTGTGCACGTCCTCGCCGGGGGCCTCCAGTTCCCCGATCGCCCGTTCCAGCAGCGTCCAGGTGGGGTTGGTGTCGCGGCCGTAGGCGTACGGGCCTTCGACGTCGCCGGGGAGGTGGAAGTGGGCGGCGAAGACCGGTCCGGGCAGGGGCGGTTCGTTCTTGACGGCCTCGGGCAGTCCGGCCCGCACGGCCCGGGTGCCGTCGCCGAGCGAGGCAGCTCCGGTCTCCTGCGTCTTCTGCGTCTCCTGCGGGGCGTATTCGGTCACGCGGTGTGCTCCTTCACGGCGGCGCGTACGGCGTCCAGCAGGCCGGGGCTCGCGGCCTCGACCAGCTCCAGGCACTCCTCGAACCCGTCGAGCGGCCCGTAGTAGGGATCCGGTACGTCGGTCTCCGCGGCCGAGGCCGCAGGATCGTAGGACCGCAGCAGCCGCACCTTGGCGGCGTCCTGCGGAGTGGGCGCGAGTGCCCGGAGGTCCCGCAGATGCCCGGCGTCGAGCGCGATGACGAGGTCCAGGCGGGCGAACCAGGAGGCACGGAACCGGCGGGCCCGGTGGTCCTGCTCGTAGCCGGCCGCCTCCAGGACGGCGATGGTGCGCGGATCGGCGCCGTCCCCCTCGTGCCAGCCGCCGGTCCCTGCGCTGTCCACCTCGACCAGGGTGCCGAGGTCGTCGGCCGCCACATGGGCACGGAAGACCGACTCGGCCATGGGGGAGCGGCATATGTTGCCCGTGCAGACGAAGCAGACGCGGTACATGGCAGGCCCGTTCAGTTCTTGTCGGGCAGGACCATGTTCATGGCCCAGGAGACGATGGAGATGATCAGGCCGCCGAGGAGCGCGGTCCAGAAGCCGTCGACATGGAAGCTGAGATCGAGCTGCGTGGCCAGCCACGAGGTCAGCAGCAGCATCAGGGCATTCACGACAAGGGTGAACAGGCCGAGGGTGAGGATGAACAGCGGCAGCGAGAGCAGCTTCACCAACGGCTTGACGAGCAAGTTGACCAGGCCGAAGACCAGCGCGACCAGGATCAGGGTGAGCGCCCGTCGGCCCGTGCTGCTGCCGTCGTCGAGGGTTATGCCGGAAAGCAGCCAGATGGCGACGGCCAGGGCCGCCGCGTTGGCGAGCGTCTTGACTACGAAATTCGTCATGTGTCTGATCGTGGCAGAGAAGATCCCGGTGGGACATCCGCAGATCAGCGGATGCAAGGGAACGATCGAGTACAAGGGGCACAACGACGATGAAAGCCTTCCGGCTTGACGAGCTCGAAGCGGAGCGGGCCGCGAACGACGGCGCATATCTGCAGTTCCTGCGCGAGCGGAACATGTCGGTCGGGCTGTACGCGCTCGACGCCGGACAGATCGATCCGCAGCTGCCGCACCGGCAGGACGAGGTGTACTTCGTCGTCAGCGGCCGGGCCTCGATCACGGTCGGGGAGGAGACGACGACCGTGGCGCGCGGCAGCGTCGTCTACGTCCCGGCGGGTGTGGCGCACAAGTTCCACCACATCACCGAGGACCTGAGGGTGATGGTGGTGTTCTCCCCGCCGGAGGGCTGAGCGGCCCGAGCGGATGAGGGTCGCGGCCCTGATCCCCCTAAGGGACGGATCAGGGGACTCCGAGGGCTCGCGGGCCCCGATACGGGGTCCTGGACTCCTAGCATCGAGAGCAGGAAGCAGCGGACGAAGTCACGGACGAAGAAGAGGTCGAGGACATGGACGGCATCCGAGAGATATTCGCAGGCATGCCCTGGTGGGTTAAGTGGGTCGCGGTTCCACTGCTGGCCCTCTTCGTCTTCGGCGGTGTGATCACCAGCATCCTGGGCGCGCTGATCGGGTTCGTCTTCAAGCTGCTCCTCTTCGTCGGCCTCGTCGGCGGCCTGATCTTCGTCGTGAAGAAGTTCAGCGGCGGCGGCTCGAAGTCCTCCTCCGGCGAGTGGTAGCCAGGAGCGGTCCGGGCGGATCCGGGATTGAGCCAGGTGAGGGAACCTGACCCGCTGAACGGCTCACATCCCCGGAATCGGTGGATAGAGTGGCAATCTATGCCGTTCCCTGGGCATCGAAAGCCAGTACCGCCGCTCCGACCTGCCGCCCTGACCTGCGGCAACGCAAAACGAGCCGCCGAGTACGACCCCCAGGAGCGACGGCACGCGCGGGGGCGGCCCCCGCAGGGCGGGCCTCCCCAAAGGCCCGCCGCCACGCCTGGGGGTGAGCTTTGTCTCCGGTTCACAATGCCGGTGTGCCGACTCTGATCGGTTCGGTGCAGCGCGCGCTGAGGCTGCTCGAAGCGGCGGGGTCCCATAGCGAGGGAGCCCCGGCAAAACAGCTGGCGCGCGAGGCCGGGCTCCCGCTTCCCACCGCGTACCACCTGCTGCGCACACTGACGCACGAGGGCTACCTGCGCAGAGTGCGCGGAGTGTTCGTACTGGGCGAGGCTGCGGAGCGGCTCGCCCGTGGGGGACTCCAGCAGAAACGTCGCAGCATGATCCTCGACTCGCTCGCGCACTTCCGCGACACGGTCGGGGCCCCCGTCTACTTCGCGGTCTACCGCGAGGGTGAGATCGAGGTCGTGGGTGTCTCGGACACTCCGGCCAGCCCGGCCTGCGAGGAATGGGCCGACTTCCGTGAGACCGGCCATGCGCACGCCATCGGGCAGTGCCTGCTCGGGCAACTCGACGAGAAGACGCGCAGGGAGTACTACGACCGTCATCCGGTCGAGGCGATCACCCCCTATACCGTCCGCGATCTACGGTCCCTGGAAAACCGGATCGGGGCGCTCGGGCGAATGCAGCCGGTGATCGAACGCCAGGAATATGCCCTTGGCACGATCTGCGCAGCCATCCCCATTACGGCCGGCGATACGGTCGCGACGATGGCCATTTCTCTACCTCTTCACCAAGAAGAGCGATTGCTCTATGTAGTCAATCGGCTACGGAGTGAAGTAGGCGCGCTGTTGAGCACCCTCTCGTTCTCTATCAGTATCTGAAAACTCACTCCTTGTGATCTGCTACCGCTTCCACCACTCTTGTCAAGTGGGTCCTGGGGGATCATTCCTGGCCACTTCAACTACAGCGGGGTAGTCCATGCGCGAGTCGGTACAGGCAGAGGTCATGATGAGCTTCCTCGTTTCCGAGGAGCTCTCGTTCCGGATTCCGGTGGAACTCCGGTACGACGCACGCGACCCCTACGCAGTCCGCCTGACCTTCCACCTTCCCGGAGACGCGCCCGTGACCTGGGCGTTCGGCCGGGAGCTCCTCCTCGATGGCATCAACAAGCCGTGCGGTGACGGCGATGTGCACATCGCCCCCACCCACCCGGAGGACCTGTCCGACGTCCACATCCGCCTTCAGGTCGGCGGTGACCGGGCCCTGTTCCGGGCCAGCGCGGCGCCGCTCGTCGCGTTCCTCGACCGCACCGACCGGATCGTTCCGCTCGGACAGGAGCGCAATCTGGGCGACTTCGAGGAGAACCTCGACGAGGCCCTCGGCAAGATCCTCGCCGAATCGCAGCAGAACGAACAGAACGCCGGCTGACCGGCTGACCGGCCCACAGGCCGACCGGCCGACCCGCTGATGGCCCGGCCGATCGACCGGCCGGACCATCAGATGTTCAGCGCTTGCGCCGCCGGCCCCGGCCGCGGACCGGCCCCGTGGCCGGGGCACCGGCCGGGGATCCCGATCGGTCGGCAGAAACCACCAGCGCGGCCAGCGCCGTCGTCACGGGGACCGAGGCCACCAGACCGATCGAGCCCACGAGGGTCCGTACGATCTCCTCCGCCACCAGCTCGCTGTTGGCCACCGAACCCATGCTGCTGTTCGCGATCGAGAACAGCAGGAGCAGCGGCAGTGCGGCACCCGCGTAAGCCAGCACCAGCGTGTTGACCACCGACGCGATGTGGTCGCGGCCGATCCTGATGGCCGCCCGGTAGAGGGCGCGCGGTCCCATCGAGGGGTCCGCGTGGTGCAGTTCCCACACCGCCGACGTCTGGGTGACCGTCACGTCGTCGAGCACGCCCAGCGATCCGATGATCACGCCTGCGAGCAGCAAACCGCTCATGTCGATGTCCGGGTACAGCCCGTGGATCAGCCCCGTGTTGTCGTCGGTGTTGCCGCTGAGGAACGCCCAGTCGATGAACCCCGAGCCGAGCAGCCCGATCAGCAACAGCGAGACGAGCGTGCCGAGGACGGCCACCGAGGTACGGGCGGTCAGCCCGTGGCACATGTAGAGCGCGATCAGCATGATGGCGCTCGCCCCGACCACCGCGACGACCAGCGGGTTCGAACCCTGCAGGATGGCCGGGAGGATGAACAGGGTCAGCACGCCGAAGCTGACCACCAGCGCGACCAGCGCGAACAGCCCGCGCATCCGCCCGACGACGACGACCGCGACCGCGAAGATGCCGGCCAGCAGCGCCATCGGGAGTTTGCGGTTCACGTCGATCACCGAGTACTGGAGGTCACGGGGGGCGTCCGGCGCGTACGCCACCACCACCTCCTGGCCGTCCTCCAACTGCCGTGGCGCGCCCGGCTGGACGACCTCCACGAAGGTGCGGCCCTTGTCCGGGCCGCTGGTGACCTCGACGGTGGCCTTCTTGCAGTCGCCGGTCTGCTCGGCCTGCGCCTGGCGGCCCTCGGGAGTGGAGGGAGCCGCGGTCGTCGGCACCTGGGCGGCGTTCACGGATTTGCAGTCGACCTGTTCGAGCGAGGTGACCACGCCCTGCTGGGTCTGCCGGTCGAATCCCACCCCCGTGCGCTCGTGGCCCGGGGCGCCGCCCGGCCAGAGCACCACCATGCCCACGAAGACGGCCACGGCGAAGGGGATCAGTACGGCGGCGATGACCTTG
This sequence comes from Streptomyces sp. NPDC030021, assembly GCF_055574035.1. Lineage (NCBI taxonomy): Bacteria > Bacillati > Actinomycetota > Actinomycetes > Kitasatosporales > Streptomycetaceae > Streptomyces > Streptomyces sp. NPDC030021. The sequence continues at coordinate 195,522 of NZ_JBVIAH010000013.1, read as the reverse complement.
CGCAGGTGCTTCGAGACGGGGGCCGCCGGGCCGTGGCCATGACTGTGGCCGTGGCCGTGGCCGTGGGACTGACCCGGGAGGTGGCCGTCCGAGCCACCGCCGGAGTGGCCGTCGGATGGCCTGTCGGAGTGGCCGTCGGAGTGCCCGTCGGACGGTCCGGGGCTCCCATGTGCGTGGCCGTTGTGGCCATGGGGCTCTGTGTGCTCGATGGGGGGCTGCGGCGAGGGCGTCACCAGCAGATCATCGCAAGAGATGAGGGGGCCCACTGTTCAGCACGCCATGGATGACGCTAGCGTGGGGGCACCTTTGCACAACGCGGGAGCTCGGAGCACCGGGCTGAGAGGACGCTGATCACCGTACGGGCATCACAGATGCGTACGGGAAGAGGCTGCGTCGACCGCCGAACCTGTTACCGGGTAATGCCGGCGTAGGGAGATCAGGTCTCATGACCATTCAGGACGCACGCACGCCTGCCGTCAGCCAGGACGCCGACGGCCAGACCGAGCGCCAGCCCGGCTGGCACAAGGGATACCTGGCGGGCTCCCGCCCCGACCTCCGGGTGCCGGTCCGCCAGGTCCACCTCACTAACGGCAAGGACGTGACGCTCTACGACACGTCCGGTCCGTACACCGACCCGCAGATCGAGACCGACGTCCGCCGCGGCCTCGCGCCGCTCCGCGAGAACTGGATCATCAGCCGCGGGGACACCGAGGAGTACGCGGGCCGCCCCGTGCGCCCCGAGGACGACGGCATCAAGCACACCTCGCCGCGCGGCGGCCTCAAGAACCTCGACGCGGTCTTCCCGGGCCGGCCCCGCCAGCCCCGCCGCGGCCGGGGCGGCGCCGCCGTCACGCAGCTCGCGTACGCCCGACGCGGCGAGATCACCCCGGAGATGGAATACGTCGCGATCCGCGAGAACGTCTCCCCCGAGGTCGTCCGCGAGGAGATCGCCGCAGGCCGCGCCGTGCTTCCGGCGAACGTGAACCACCCCGAGATCGAGCCGATGATCATCGGTAAGCGGTTCCTGGTGAAGGTCAACGCCAACATCGGCAACTCCGCGGTCACCTCCTCCATCGAGGAGGAGGTCGACAAGATGACCTGGGCGACCAAGTGGGGCGCCGACACGGTCATGGACCTCTCGACCGGCCGTAACATCCACACCACCCGCGAGTGGGTGCTGCGCAACTCCCCCGTTCCGATCGGCACCGTCCCGCTCTACCAGGCGCTGGAGAAGGTCGACGGCCGCGCCGAGGACCTGACCTGGGAGACCTACAAGGACACGGTCATCGAGCAGGCCGAGCAGGGCGTCGACTACATGACGGTCCACGCCGGCGTGCTGCTGCCCTACGTGCCGCTGACCGCCCGCCGCAAGACCGGCATCGTCTCGCGCGGTGGCTCGATCATGGCCGCGTGGTGCCTGGCGCACCACAAGGAGAACTTCCTCTACACGAACTTCGAGGAGCTCTGCGAGATCCTCGCGGCGTACGACGTCACGTACTCCCTCGGTGACGGCCTGCGCCCCGGCTCGATCGCCGACGCCAACGACGCGGCCCAGTTCGCCGAGCTGAAGACGCTGGGTGAGCTGAACACGATCGCCAAGCGGCACAACGTCCAGACGATGATCGAGGGCCCGGGCCACGTCCCGATGCACAAGATCAAGGAGAACATCGACCTCCAGCAGGAGATCTGCGAGGAGGCGCCGTTCTACACGCTCGGCCCGCTGACCACGGACGTCGCGCCCGCGTACGACCACATCACCTCGGGCATCGGCGCCGCGATGATCGCCTGGTGGGGCACCGCCATGCTCTGCTACGTCACGCCCAAGGAGCACCTGGGCCTGCCCAACCGCGACGACGTCAAGACCGGCGTCATCACGTACAAGATCGCGGCGCACGCCGCGGACCTGGCCAAGGGGCACCCGGGCGCGCAGGAGTGGGACGACGCCCTGTCCGACGCGCGGTTCGAGTTCCGCTGGGAGGACCAGTTCAACCTGGCCCTCGACCCGGACACGGCCCGCGAGTTCCACGACGAGACCCTCCCGGCGGAGCCGGCCAAGACCGCGCACTTCTGCTCCATGTGCGGTCCGAAGTTCTGCTCGATGAAGATCTCGCAGGACATCCGCCGTGAGCACGGCGGCGACCTGAAGGCGGAGGAGATCCAGGCGGGCATGGCGGAGAAGTCCGCCGAGTTCGCGGCCTCGGGCAGCCGCGTCTACCTGCCGCTGGCCGACTGAGCGCAGGAAGCGCCGGAAGCACAAGAACGGCACGGGACGGACCCGCGACCCATGGGGGGAGCCGCGGGCCCGTCCCGTCGTGCATCCCCGGGCCCGGGCTCAGTCCTGGCTCGGGCCCAGGCAGAGCGCCGCCAACCGCGGCAGCCGCCGGTGCATCTCGCCGGCGTCGTCGAAGTCGAAATCCTCGCCCATGTCGACCACTGCGGTGTCCTGCTCACGCTCGGGCCGGTGCTCGGCCCAGGCCGCGTAGAAGGCGTCCGCATCACCGGTGACGCGTTCGAAGGCGCCGCCGGCGGCGTAGTTCACCTCCTCGTAGAACAGGGTCTCGTCGCGGTCGGCCCGCGCCGCCCCGCCGACGGCCGGGTGCCCCGCGAGGCTGTCCGGACCGGCGGCCGCGCGCTCGTACCACGCGCGGCCGAGTGCGATCACGCCTGCTCGGAAGTCCATGAAACTGTCGTCGGAGCAACCGCCGCCGACGAGGTACGCCGCAGCCCACACGTCCCAGCGGTACAAGGCGTCGTGCACCTCGTCGAAGCGTTCCGCGTACTCGAGGATCTCCTGAGCCGGGCGGTCGGCGAGATGGCCCACCAAAGCCTCGTCGAAGGGCACCCCGGCAGTGGCGGCCGAGGAACGTGCGGATTCGATGATGTGCCAGAAACGGTCGATGTCCATGGCGGTGGACTGTGCCATCCCGGTACGACAACCTGGCGCGCCGGACGCCCCGCGCCGGACGCCCGCGGGTCACTCCGGTTCGTGTTCCGGGCCGCCGAAGTCCGGGCTCGTGAAGTCCGGAGGCGTGTAGCCGGGCCGGGGGCTTTCCGACGGTGATCCGGGGCTGGTGAAGTCGGGCCGGCTGTACCCCAGGTTGGGGATGCGGCCGGCCGCCGGTGTGCGGGGGGTGGGAAAGCCGGGGCCCGCGCTCGGGTCGGCCAGTGCGTCCCGAAGGAAGGGCATGATGCCTCGCTCCAGCAGGGCGTGCCGCCAGGCCTCCCGGGCCCGTGCGACCTCGTCGGGTATCGCCTCCGTCTCGTCCGCCGCCACCTCGGTCGCGCTGTTGCGGACGGCCGTCACCAGCAGCCCGATCACCGCGAAGAGCAGGGCGGCCGCGGTGAGTCCGCCGAAGAGCCAACCCGCCGTCAGCATGGTTTCGGCGAAGGCCGGTTCGGGCTCGATCATCTTCAGGATGTAGCCCACGAGCAGGAAGATCAGCATGGCGGTGCCCGCGAGGACGGGCGCGAGGACCGCCACCACGGCGCTGACGCCCGCGCCGCCGCTGCCCTGCCCGCCGTCCTCGTCCGCCGACGTACCGGGCGCGGTCAGTACCTCGTCACGCCGTTCCTCACGGACCTTCACGTAGTGGCCGTACTCGGCGGCGGCCGCGGCCGCCAGCAGGGCGCTGGCCCCCTGGGCCATGGTGCGCAGCTGTTCGGCATTCAGCCGTTCGCCGAGCGTGGCGAGTTCGGGCCGCTCGTGCGCGGCGCGCAGCGCCTCGTCGACGAGCCGATCGAACTCCGGCCGGTCTTCGGTCAGCAGGTGCGGAGCGCTGGTCATGTGCATCCCCCGATGCTCCGTAGAAGCCGGTATGCCCGCGTAGACCCGGGCGCCGGCACAAACGGAGGAGAGCCTGCTACGGATAGAGCGATGGTAGAGCGCCCACGCCACGCCGTGACAGGGGCTTTCCGGAAATACCCCTCTCCGTAAGCTCTCAGTCGCTCAGGGGGAGTTGTACGACAAGCAGTTTGCCCGCCATTGTCACGCCGCCGTCCATGGCGATGGCGAGCCCTTCCGCGTACACGTGCGGGCCGTCCACGGCTTCTGGGCCGCGCGACTCGTCGCCGTCCTCGGTGCCCACTTCGCCGAGCAGGTACGGGATGGGGCTGTGCCCGTGGACGACGCGGCTGCCGCCGTAGGTGTCGAGGAGTTCGCGTACGGCCGCCGGGCCGGTTCCCTCGTCGCGGAAGGCGAACCGCTTGGTGAACTTGCGGAAGAGGTCCCAGGTGATGTCGGCGTCGCCCCGGTTGAGGAGCTCGTGGATGGTGTCGTTGACGTCCTCGATGGAGTCGCCGTAGTCGAGGTAGGCCGTGGTGTCGGAGTGCAGCAGCAGGTGGCCCTCCTCCAGGACGGCCGCGTCCAGGCGGGACATCCACTGCAGGTGGACGTCCTGCAGGCGCTCCATGTCGGTGCGCTGGCCGCCGTTGAGGAGCCAGGCGGCCTGGAAGGTGGCGGTGCCGGCGCCGGAGACGACCGGGGTGTCGCCGAACCGCTTGGCGCCGATGAGCAGGAGTTCGTGATTGCCCATCAGGGCCTTGCAGTAGCCGCCGGCGGCGGCGGCCTCGGCGGACAGCCGCATGACGAGGTCGATGACGCCGATGCCGTCGGGGCCGCGGTCGGTGAAGTCGCCGAGGAACCAGAGCCGGGCGTTGCCGGCGGACCAGCGGCGCTCCGCGTCGATCAGACCCTGGGCGTGGAGTTCGGTGACGAGCTCGTCGAGGTAGCCGTGGACGTCGCCGACGACGTAGAGCGGGCCGGGGCCCGCGGCGTGGTCCTGGGGCACGTACTGGACCTGGACGGTGTCGCCGGGGCCGCCGAGTGCACCGCGGCCGATGACGGGCAGGTCCCGGTAGGTCGGGGTGTAGCCCTCCAGGTCGTCCTCGTCGGGGCCCTGGGTCGCTGCGTGGGCCGGTTCGGCGTCGGGGTGTACGGGGAGGCGCGTGTCGGGGTACGGAGGCTGCTGCGCGGGTGGCTGCGGCGCGGCCGGCTGGTGCGCCGGCGCCTGCGGCGGGTAGCCCGGCTGCGGGGGCACGTTCGGCGCGCCGTCCTCGTAGTACGCCGGGTACTCGCCGTACACCGGAGGCTCGCCGGGCAGCCCGGTGGACGTGGATACGGCGTACAGGGCGGGTTCGGTGACGGGAACCCGGAAGTCCCGCAGCGTGTCCGTCCGCATCGCGGGTCCCTGACCGGCCCCCTGAGTCATCGACCCCTCCACCACCGTCGCGCTGCCGTACACCTGCGGACCCTCCTGACCTCCAGGGAGGAGGGTCCGTGATGTCGTGCGCCCATCATAGGAATGCGGCTCGCGCTCTGTGACGCACCAGGGGTGGTGAATCCTTTGCGGAGCCGATCGTTCCTACCGCTTTCTCCCGATATCGGCGTTGCTGAAATCCTCGGCCGGTCCTTGGTCGGTGCTCGGTCGGTCGTCGGATGGTCCTCGGACGGTCCTCGGTCGGTCCTTCGGCAGGCCGACCGGACGGTCTGTCGGTCAGTCCTGGGCCGGCGAACGGGGCGGGCTGACGGTGGTGCGGGGCTGCCTGCGCTGTGACGAGGTACGGATGATGAGCTCGGTCGGGACGACCTGCTCGACGGGGTGTCCGGTGTTCACTCCCTCGATCGCGTCGATGAGGAGCTGCACGACGGCGGTGCCGATGCGGCGGGGTTTGAGGGACAGGGTGGTGATGGGCGGCTCGGTGTTGGCGTAGACGGTGGACTCGCTGCAGCACACGAGCAGCAGGTCCTCGGGGACGCGCAGGCCGTAGCGGCGGGCGGCGGCGAGCAGATCGGTGCCGTTGGGGTCGAAGAGCCCGTAGACCGCGTCGGGCCGGTCGGGGCGGGCGAGGAGCCGGTCGGCGGCGACGGCGCCCGCGCACGGGTCGTGGGCGGGGTAGGACTCGTAGACGGGGTCCTGGCCGACGCGCTCGCACCAGCTGAGGTAGGCGGTGGTGGAGAGCCGGGTGTAGGTGTCGGTGGTGGTCCCGGTCAGCAGTCCGATCCGGCGGGCGCCGGCTGCGGCGAGGTGGTCGAGCAGGCCGAGTACGGCGGCCTCGTGGTCGTTGTCGACCCAGGCGGTGACGGGGAGGGAGCCTGCGGGGCGGCCGTCGGAGACCACGGGCAGACCCTGTCGGACGAGTTCGGTGACGACGGGATCGTGGTCGGAGGGGTCGATGACGACGGTGCCGTCGAGGGCGACGTTGGACCACACGTCGTGGCGGGAGGTGGCGGGGAGGATGACCAGGGCGTAGCCGCGGGCGAGCGCGGCGGAGGTGGCGGCCCTGGCCATCTCGGCGAAGTAGGCGAATTCGGTGAAGGTGAAAGGTTCATCCCCGTACGTCGTCACGGTCAGGCCGATGAGGCCGGACTTGCCGGTACGGAGGGTGCGGGCGGCGGCCGACGGGCGGTAGCCCAGCCGGTCGGCCACTTCGCGAACGTGGCGGCGGGTGGCATCGGGCAGCCGTCCCTTGCCATTGAGCGCGTCGGAGACGGTTGTGATGGAGACGCCCGCCGCTGCGGCTACGTCCCTGATGCCGGCCCGGCCCTGTCGGCCGGCGGCCCGCCGGGTGGTCTCGGTCCGGCTCACCTGATGCTTCCCTGCTGCTGTCATGGCGAGCCGATAGTAGGGCTCGGCGGGGAGGGTGGTCTGGGTGCATATGCAGCCGTTGACAGGCACGTTTCTGCATGGTTCGCCACCCCCAATGACCTTGGAAATGAAGGTATTTGATCGCTGAGGGTGAGTGTGGAGCTTGTCGTCGGGTCCGAGCATGCCAAAACGATGCGATCTCGGGCCGTTCTCAACTCACCTGCACGAGGGATGCGCGCCACGGCGCAGGCCACCGGCGCACGCATATATGCGTGCGCTCCCCCGCATTCCTGGCGCCCCCATTCTCGGAACGGCGGAATCCTCATAAGGTGAGCAGTATTGAGTCGACGGCGACGTCGTACGGGACGGTCGAGGAGGACCTGCGGTGAGCGAGAAGAGCCCGAAGCTGCGCGCCGAGCTGGACGGCATTCCGACATACAAGCCCGGCAAGCCGGCTGCCGCGGGAGGGCCTGTCGCGTACAAGCTGTCCTCGAACGAGAACCCGTACCCGCCGCTGTCGGGCGTGCTGGAGACCGCGGTCGCCGCGGCCGGGAACTTCAACCGGTACCCCGACATGGCCTGCACCGGCCTCGTGAACGAGCTCGCCGAGCGCTTCGGCGTGCCGGTCGAGCACATCGCCACGGGCACCGGTTCGGTCGGTGTGGCCCAGTCGCTGATCCAGTCGACCGCCGGCCCGGGCGACGAGGTGATCTACGCCTGGCGTTCCTTCGAGGCCTACCCGATCATCACGCAGATCTCGGGCGCGACCTCGGTGCGGGTCCCGCTGACCGACGGCGACGTGCACGACCTGGACGCGATGGCAGCGGCGATCACCGACCGGACTCGGCTGATCTTCGTCTGCAACCCGAACAACCCCACCGGTACGGCCGTGCGCCGCGCCGAGCTGGAGCGCTTCCTGGACCAGGTGCCCTCGGACATCCTGGTGGTCTTGGACGAGGCGTACCGCGAGTTCGTGCGCGACGCGGACGTACCGGACGGCATCGAGCTCTACCGCGACCGCCCGAACGTCGCCGTGCTGCGTACGTTCTCCAAGGCGTACGGGCTGGCCGGTCTGCGGGTCGGCTTCGCGGTGGCGCACGAGCCGGTGGCGGCGGCGCTGCGCAAGACGGCCGTGCCCTTCGGCGTGAGCCAGCTCGCGCAGGACGCGGCGGTGGCCTCGCTGCGCGCCGAGGACGAGCTGATGGGCCGCGTCGGGGCGCTGGTGAGCGAGCGCACGCGGGTGCACGAGACGCTGGTCGCCCAGGGCTGGACCGTTCCGGACACGCAGGCGAACTTCGTGTGGATGCGGCTGGGGGAGCGGACCGCCGAGTTCGCGGAGGCCTGCGAGAAGGCCGGTGTGGTGGTCCGGCCCTTCGCGGGCGAGGGCCTGCGGGTCACGATCGGTGAGACCGAGGCGAACGACCTCTTCCTGCACACGGCCGAGGCGTTCTTCAAGGAGCTCTAGGCGGTACGGAGCCCCGGGCGGCAAGGGGCCGCAGGCGGTGACGGGCCTCAGGCGGTAAGGCGCCCGGGCGGTTCCGAGCCGCCCGTCCGGCGGAGAGGTCCTGTCGGCCGGACCGTCCCGGGGTGGTTCAGGCGAGTTCCACGCGGACGGGATCGCCGTCGCGGACGGTGGACAGCAGGCGGGGGTCGCCGTCGAAGGAGCCGAGCACGTTGCACGGGCTCGCGAGGCGGCTCTCGCCTCCGCGCGAGATGGGCGTGGGGCCGTAGGGCAGCGCGAGAGCGTCGCCCTCGGTCCAGAACGCGACCGTGCCGGGGGCGACGACCTGCCGGGCGTCGTCCTCCAGGGCGACGGAGACCCCGGTGTCGAAGTAGACCTCCTCGCCCCAGGTGTTGGCGGAGGCGGAAATCGGAAGGGCCTCGGCCAGCGCCTTGCTGGTCGGGGTCTCGTCGAGGGTTGCGGTGAGCTGGCCCGCGGGCCAGGAGATTCGTATCTGCATGAGCCGCATTCAACAATCTGTTGAATCGATTGGCTAGAGGGGTACCCCGCTCGAAGGTGGCCGAGAGTGGTGCGACATAATGCTTGTGAATGTGAACGCGTTCACAAGCGTGTCCTGCTTCCTCCCGGTATGGAGGGAACCCGCCAGGCAGACTGCGGCTGTGACCACGGCGACGACAAGGAGAAGACGACGTGGACCTAGCTTTGGCGCCGGAGACATTGGCGCGATGGCAGTTCGGCATTACGACCGTCTACCACTTCCTCTTCGTACCCCTGACGATCTCGCTCGCCGCCCTTACGGCGGGCTTGCAGACGGCATGGGTGCGCACCGAGAAGGAGAAGTACCTCAGAGCCACGAAGTTCTGGGGAAAGCTCTTCTTGATCAATATCGCGATGGGTGTCGTCACCGGCATCGTCCAGGAGTTCCAGTTCGGCATGAACTGGTCCGACTACTCGCGATTCGTCGGCGACATCTTCGGAGCCCCCCTGGCCTTCGAGGCGCTGATCGCCTTCTTCTTCGAGTCGACCTTCATCGGTCTGTGGATCTTCGGCTGGGACAAGCTGCCGAAGAAGATCCACTTGGCGTGCATCTGGATGGTGTCCATGGGCACCGTCCTGTCCGCCTATTTCATCCTGGCGGCGAATTCCTGGATGCAGCACCCGGTCGGGTACCGCATCAACGAGGAGCGGGGCCGGGCCGAGCTCACCGACTTCTGGCTCGTGCTGACCCAGAACACCGCGCTCACCCAGTTCTTCCACACCATCACGGCCGCCTTCCTGGTCGGCGGCGCGTTCATGGCAGGAATATCCGCCTTCCACCTGGCGCGCAAGAAGCACGTCCCCGTGATGCGGAGCTCGCTGCGCCTCGGCCTGATCGTCATGATCATCGCCGGTATGGGCACGGCGATCAGCGGTGACCTGCTCGGCAAGGTGATGTACAAGCAGCAGCCCATGAAGATGGCCGCCGCGGAAGCACTCTGGGACGGCGAGGCGCCCGCGCCCTTCTCCGTCTTCGCCTACGGAGACGTCGACAAGGGCCACAACAAGGTGGCGATAGAGATCCCCGGCCTGCTGTCCTTCCTGGCCAACGACGACTTCACCTCCTTCGTCCCGGGCATCAACGACGTCAACAAGGCCGAGCAGGAGAAGTACGGTCCCGGCGACTACCGGCCCAACATCCCGGTCGCCTACTGGGGCTTCCGCTGGATGATCGGCTTCGGCATGGCCTCCCTCGGCATCGGCGTGCTGGGCCTGTGGCTGACCCGCAAGCGGTTCATGCTGCCGGCGGAGCTGCGGACCGGGGAGGACGAGGTCCCCCACCTGGTGCTCTTCAAGAAGCCACTGAGCCCGAAGTTCGCCAACCTGTACTGGATCGTCGCGCTCTGGACGATGGGCTTCCCGCTCATTGCCAACTCCTGGGGCTGGATCTTCACCGAGATGGGCCGCCAGCCCTGGGTCGTCTACGGAGTTCTGCGCACCAGGGACGCGGTCTCGCCGAACGTGTCCCAGGGCGAGGTGCTCACCTCGATGATCGGGTTCACGCTCCTGTACGCGGTGCTGGCCGTGATCGAGGTCAAGCTCCTCGTCAAGTACGTCAAGGCCGGCCCCCCGGAACTCACCGAGGCAGACCTCAACCCACCCACCAAGATCGGTGGGGACGACAAGAACCCCGACCGGCCGATGGCCTTCTCGTACTGAGGCCGAGGAGCGCACACCATGCAACTCCACGATGTCTGGTTCGTACTCATCGCCGTCCTGTGGACCGGCTACTTCTTCCTGGAGGGCTTCGACTTCGGAGTCGGCGTACTGACCAAGCTGCTCGCCCGTGACCGCACGGAGAAGAGAGTCCTGATCAACACGATCGGGCCCGTGTGGGACGGGAACGAGGTCTGGCTGCTCACCGCGGGCGGTGCCACCTTCGCCGCTTTCCCCGACTGGTACGCCACCCTCTTCTCGGGCTTCTACCTGCCGCTGCTGCTCATCCTGATCTGCCTCATCATCCGTGGCGTCGCCTTCGAGTACCGGCACAAGCGCCCCGAGGACCGGTGGCAGACCAACTGGGAACACGCGATCTTCTGGACCTCGCTGATCCCCGCGTTCCTGTGGGGCGTCGCCTTCGCCAACATCGTGCGCGGCGTCAAGATCGACGAGAACAAGGAGTACGTCGGCGGCTTCCTGGACCTGCTGAACGCCTACTCGATCCTCGGCGGACTGGTCACCCTCACCCTGTTCACCTTCCACGGCACGGTCTTCACCTCGCTCAAGACCGTCGGTGAGATCCGGGACCGCTCGCGGAAGCTGGCGACCCGGCTGGGCGTGGTCACCGCCGTGCTGGCCCTGGTCTTCCTGATCTGGACCCAGGTCTCGCGCGGCGACGGCACGAGCCTGATCGCGATGATCGTCGCGGTGCTGGCGCTGTTCGGGGCCCTCGGCTTCAACCTGGCCGGCCGCGAGGGCTGGTCGTTCGCACTGTCCGGGGTCACCATCGCGGCGGCCGTCGCGATGCTCTTCCTCACGCTCTTCCCGAACGTCATGCCGTCCTCGCTGAACGAGGCCTGGAACCTCACGGTCACCAACTCCTCGTCCAGCGCGTACACCCTGAAGATCATGACCTGGTGTGCGGCCGTGGCCACCCCGCTCGTCCTGCTCTACCAGGGCTGGACGTACTGGGTGTTCCGCAAGCGGATCGGGACGCAGCACATCGTCGATGTGCACTGAGGCCTGTACGGGGCTCTGACCGAGCCCTGCAGTCCTGTACCGAGTCCCCGCGACGTATGACCCGCCCGTCCGGCTGACGACCTCCCCGAGGGGATGTTTCACGTGAAACCGATCGACCCGCGCCTGCTCCGGTACGCCCGTTCCACCCGCCTCTTCCTGGGGGCGGTGGTGGCTCTGGGTCTTGCCGGGGCGGGGCTGGTCGTCGGTCAGGCGATGCTGATCGCCGAGATCGTGGTCGGTGCGTTCGAGCGGGGGCTCGACGGCCAGGCGCTCCGGACGCCACTGCTGCTGCTCGCGGCGGTGGCGCTCGGACGCGGGCTGATCGCCTGGCTCACGGAGCTGGCCGCGCACCGTGCGGGTGCGGCGGTCAAGTCGGAGCTGCGGGGCAGGCTGCTGGACCGGGCCGCGGAACTCGGGCCCGCCTGGCTGGCCGGGCAGCGGACCGGATCGCTGGTGTCACTGGCCACCCGGGGCGTGGACGCGCTCGACGACTACTTCTCCCGCTACCTGCCCCAGCTCGGGCTCGCGGTGGTCGTGCCGGTGGCCGTGCTGGCCCGCATCGTCACCGAGGACTGGGTGTCGGCGGCCATCATCGTGGTGACGCTGCCCCTCATCCCCGTGTTCATGATCCTCATCGGCATGGCCACCCAGTCCCGGATGGACCGCCAGTGGCGGCTGCTGTCCCGGCTCTCCGGACACTTCCTCGACGTGGTGGCCGGGCTTCCCACCCTGAAGGTCTTCGGCCGGGCCAAGGCGCAGGCCGAGTCGATCCGCAAGATCACCGACGACTACCGGCGCGCGACGATGCGGACCCTGCGCATCGCCTTCCTCTCCTCCTTCGCACTGGAACTGCTGGCGACGCTGTCGGTGGCCCTGGTGGCCGTGACCATCGGCATGCGGCTGGTCCACGGCGAACTGGACCTCTACACCGGGCTGGTCATCCTGATCCTGGCGCCCGAGGCGTACCTGCCGCTGCGGCAGGTGGGGGCCCAGTACCACGCGGCCGCCGAAGGGCTGGCGGCCGCCGAGGAGATCTTCGAGGTTCTGGAGACCCCCACCACCGGTACGGCCGGGAAGGCCGAGCTGCCGGGTGGTGCCCCCCTGCGGATCGAGATCGAGGGGATCGCCGTCCGCTACGAAGGCCGCGCCGAGGACTCGCCCCGGCCGGTCTCGCTCACGGTGGGGCCGGGGGAGTGCGTGGCCCTCACCGGTCCGAGCGGAGCGGGGAAGTCCACGCTGCTCCAGGTGCTGCTGGGATTCGTGACACCGACCGCCGGGCGGGTCCGGGTCGCAGGCGTGGACCTGGCCGATCTGTCGCCGGCGCAGTGGCGGCAGCAGATCGCCTGGGTGCCGCAGCGGCCGCATCTGTTCGCAGGAACGATCGCCGAGAACGTGCGGCTGGCCCGCGCGGGGGCCTCCGACGCCGATGTGGCCCAGGCGTTGAAGGACGGCGGGGCCTGGGAGTTCGTGACCGCGCTGCCGCGCGGGGTGGAGACCCTGCTGGGCGAGGGCGGTGTGGGACTGTCCGCCGGTCAGCGGCAGCGTCTGGCCCTGGCGCGCGCGTTCCTGGCGGACCGGCCCGTGCTGCTGCTGGACGAGCCGACGGCGGCGCTGGACGGCGAGACCGAGGCGGGGATCGTGGACGCGGTCCGGCGGCTCTCCGCGGGGCGGACCGTGCTGCTGGTCGTGCACCGGCCGGCGCTGCTCGCCGTCGCCGACCGGGTGGTGGCCATGGCAGCGGGCGACGGCCCCGAGGGGGCTCTCGCCGGTGGGACACTCCCCCGCCGCGCTGCTTCCCCGGCCGGCGCCGGGCTGCTGTCCTCCGGTGCGGCCGGTGACCGCGGCGAACACGTCCCGGATTCCGGGGAGTGGATCCTCGGTGCGGCGCGCGAGCGGGCGGTGACCGGCGGCGGTTCGGGCCCGGCCGGTTCGGGCTCGGCCGGTTCGGGCGTGGCCGGTTCGGGCTCGGCCGGGGATCCGCTGCGCCGGGTGCGGGCGGTCGCCAGGGCGTGGCAAGGACGGTTCAGGCTCGGGCTGTTGCTCGGGGCGCTGGCCGTCGGATGCAGTGTCGGCCTGATGGCGGTGTCGGGCTGGCTGATCTCGCGGGCCTCGGAACAGCCTCCCGTGCTCTACCTGATGGTGGCCGTCACGGCCACCCGGGCCTTCGGAATGGGCCGCGCCGTCTTCCGGTACGCCGAGCGGCTCGTCTCGCACGACGCCGTGCTGCGGATGCTCGCCGACCTGCGGGTCTCCGTCTACCGCCGACTGGAGCGCATCGCGCCCGCCGGGCTGCGCGAACACCGGCGTGGGGACCTGCTGGCCCGGCTGGTGGCCGACGCCGACGCACTGCAGGACTACTGGCTGCGCTGGCTGTTGCCTGTCGGTACGGCGGTGCTCGTCGGAACGGGCTCGGTCGCCTTCACCGCATGGCTGCTGCCCGAGGCCGGAGCCGTACTCGCCGTCGGGCTGCTCGCCGCCGGTGTCGCGGTACCGCTGGTCAGCGGCGCCTGCGCCCGCCGTGCGGAGCGCAGGCTCGCCCCCGCCCGGGGCGAACTCGCCACCAGGGTGGCCGATCTGCTCACCGGGACCGCGGAGCTGACCGTGGCCGGTGCGCTGGAGGACCGCAAGGGCCGGACGCGCGAGAGCGACGGCCTGCTGACGAGCATCGCCGCGCGGGGCTCGGCCGCGGCCGGGCTGGGCGGCGGCCTGTCGGCCCTGGTGTGCGGGCTCACCGTCGTGGCCGCCGCCGCCGCTGCCGCGAACGCCGTTCACGACGGACGGCTGTCCGGGGTGGCCATGGCCGTCGCGGTCCTGACGCCGCTGGCCGCCTTCGAGGCGGTGAACGGACTTCCGCTCGCCGTCCAGTACCGCCAGCGGGTGCGCCGTAGCGCCGAGCGGGTCTACGAGGTCATCGACGCGCCGGTCCCGGTCGCCGAGCCGGAGCAGCCCGCCGCGGCCCCGGCTTCGCCGTTCCCGCTGCGGCTGACGGGGCTCACCGCCCGCCACCCCGGCCAGGAGCGTGCCGCGCTGCGGGACGTGGACCTGACCCTGGAGGCCGGCCGCCGCATCGCCGTCGTCGGTCCCTCGGGGTCCGGCAAGACCACCCTGGCGCAGGTCCTCCTCCGGTTCCTGGACCCGGCCGAAGGCTCGTACAGCCTGGGCGGGAGCGACGCGCGCACGCTCGACGGCGACGACGTACGGGCCCTCGTGGGCCTGTGTGCCCAGGACGCGCACATCTTCGACAGCTCGGTACGGGAGAACCTGCGTCTGGCCCGGACCGGGGCGAGCGAGGAGCAGCTGCGGCAGGCGCTGGCCGAGGCCCGGCTGCTGGAGTGGGCCGACGGCCTTCCGGACGGACTGGACACGCTGGTCGGAGAGCACGGCGAGCGGATCTCGGGTGGTCAGCGCCAGCGGCTGGCCCTGGCCCGGGCCCTGCTCGCGGACTTCCCCGTGCTGGTCCTGGACGAGCCGGCCGAGCATCTGGACCTGGCCACGGCGGACGGCCTGACGGCGGATCTGCTGGCCGTGACCGAGGGCCGGACCACCGTGCTGATCACGCACCGGCTGGCCGGTCTGGAGGCGGTCGACGAGGTGCTCGTGCTGGACCGCGGCGAGGTCGTGCAGCACGGCCCGTACGCGGAGCTGGCCGCCGTCGAGGGACCGCTGAGGCGGCTGCTGGAGCGCGAGCGGGCAACGGACGGGACTTTGGCCAACTTTCCCCGTCAATAGGGACTAACTACGCTCAGGACCATGTCAGCGCAGCAGTCGCAGGAATCGCCGGATCCCTCACCGGGCCCCTTGCCGAATCCGTTGCCGGGAGCGCCGGGTGCGCCGGGAGCGTCGGCGACTGCGGGAACTGCGGGAGCTTCGGACCCGCTGGTGGCCGCCACGCAGGCCACCAGGAGTCTGCACGGCCTGTCCACCGAGCTCACGGCCCGCGTACCGCAACTGCTGGAGGCCATGAGGTCGGTCGGGACCGGGCTCGAGCTGCACTCCACGCTGGACCGCATCTGCGAGACCGCGGCCGAGCTCGCGGGCGCCCGCTACGCGGCGATCGGCGTCGTCGACATGGAGGGCCGCGGGCTCTCGGACTTCGTCACCCACGGGATCGGCTCTGCACAGGCCCGGAAGATCGGACACCGCCCCGACGGGAAACGGGGCCTGCTCGGAGCGCTGATCTCGCATTCCGACACGGTCCGGCTCGCCGATCTGACGAAGGACCCGCGCTCGGCGGGGTTCCCGCCGCACCACCCGCCCATGAAGACCTTCCTCGGAGTACCGATCCGGGTGCAGGGCGAGATCTTCGGCAATCTCTACCTCGCCGAGAAGAACGGCGGCGGCGAGTTCAGCGACTACGACCTCCACATGGTCCGGGTCCTGGCCACCGAGGCGGGCATCGCCATCGGCAACGCCCGGCTGTACGAGGCCGCCACCCAGCGCGAGCGCTGGATCGACGGCTCGGTGGCCGTCACCACCGCTCTCCTGTCCGGCGGGGACGCGGACGACGCGCTCGCGGTGGTCGCCGAACAGGCCCGCCGGCTGGCCGACTCCGCCGCCGGGATCGTCATGCTGCCGGCCGAGGAGGGCGGTATGGAGATCGTCGCGGTCTCCTCCGAGAACCCGGCCACCTCGCTCGGCGTGGTGATCCCGGCCGAGAGCCCGGTGGTGGACAGGCTGCTGGCGGGTGAGCCGGTCTTCGTGGACGACGCTGCGGCCGACCCCCGCATGACCAGCAAGCTCACCAGCCGGTACGGCCCGTGCATGCTGCTGCCGCTGCAGAGCGGCGGGCGGGTGCTGGGCGCGCTGGTCACCCCCCGGGCCCGCGGCGGGCGTCCCTTCACCGAGGCCGAGCGGACCCTGGCCACCCAGTTCGCCTCACAGGCGGCGCTCGCTCTGATGATGGCCGAGGCACAGCGCGACCGCGAGCGGCTGGCGGTGTTCGAGGACCGTGACCGGATCGCCCGCGACCTGCATGACCTGGTCATCCAGCGGCTCTTCGCCACCGGGCTGATGCTGGAGGGAGCCCAGCGCCGGACCGTCGTCCCCGAGGTGCGCGACGGCGTGGGCAAGGCCGTGGACGAACTGGACGTGACGATCCAGGAGATCCGCACCGCGATCTTCGCCCTCCAACAGGGTCCGGCGGAGGCTCCGTCCGGGTTGCGTACCCGGGTGCTGCGGGAGATCAACATGGCTGCGGTGCCCCTGGGCTTCAAGCCCGCGCACCGCTTCCTCGGCCCGGTCGACACGGTCGTCGGTGAGCTGGTGGGCAAGAACCTGATCGCCGCGCTGCGTGAGGCCCTGTCGAACGCCTTCCGTCATGCCGAGGCGACCCGGATCGACGTGGTCATCGACTCGACCATCACGCTCGCCGACGGCCGGCCCGGGGTCCGGCTGGAGGTCGCCGACGACGGCGTGGGCATCCCGGAGGGCGGCCGCCGCAGCGGGCTGCGGAACCTGCGCCGACGGGCCGAGTCGCTGGGCGGCGCGAGCTCGTACGGTCCGGGCATCGGCGAGGCCGGCGGCGGGACCACCGTGGTGTGGGAGGCCCCGCTCCAGCCCGCTGTCTAGGCCTCACTTCCGGATCTTGCCGGGGCCGGCCCGCCCGGCACGGCACCTCATCCCCCAGACTCCGTCCGGGGGGACCCCAGGTTGTCGGGGCACTCGAGTACGTCCTGTACACGAGCGCCCCTCCACCTTGCGAGGCTTCCCCTAGGCCCTGCGGGCCTGGGGAGACCCCATGCACCGGACGACCCGGGCTCATCCGGCAAGATCCGAAAGCCTAGGCCTGCTGCTCTGCGGTCCGTTCGGCCAGGATGCGCTCGATGACGAGGGCGACCCCGTCCTCGTTGTTGGCGACCGTACGGCCGGATGCGGCCTCGATCACATCGGGGTGGGCGTTGCCCATGGCGTACGAGGTGCCCGCCCAGCTGAGCATCTCCACGTCGTTCGGCATGTCCCCGAAGGCGACGACCTCGGCGGGAGAAATGCCCCGCTCGGCGCAGCACAGTGCCAGGGTGCTCGCCTTGGACACGCCCGGCCCGCTGACCTCCAGCAGCGAGGTGGGACTGGACCGGGTGATCGACGCGTGCTCGCCGGCGGCGGACCGCGCCAGCGTCAGGAACTCGTCCGGGGCCAGCTCGCCGTGGTGCGCCAGCAGCTTGAGCACGGGGGCGGAGCTCTCGTCCGTGTCCTCGTGCAGCAGCTTCTCGGCGGTGGCGACCCGGGCACCCGGGTCCTTGAAGAAGGGCGGGTACGTCGGCTCGTAATTGATGCCGGTGGTCAGCTCGACCGCGAAGGACGTGCCGGGCGCCGCGGCCCGCAGGGCATCGACGACAGCGAGCGCGGCCACCCGTGGAAGGGCTCGGACCTGCACGAACTCTCGTCCGGCATGCAGGTCGACCACTGCCGCGCCATTGGCGCAGATCGCCAGGCCGTGGCCGTGGACATGGTCGCTGACCACATCCATCCAGCGGGCCGGGCGGCCGGTGACGAAGAAGACCTCGATCCCGGCCTCCTCGGCGGCGGCGAGCGCGGCGACCGTGCGCGGCGAGACGGACTTGTCGTCGCGCAGCAGGGTGCCGTCGAGGTCGGTGGCGATCAGCCGGGGCGTGGGGGTTGGCCCGTCCGGGCACTGGGGAGCCGAGGTCACGGCTCCATCTTCGCCCATGGCCGTGGAGGTCCTGACCACGGGCGGGAGGCTGTCACCTCGGGCGATGTTTCACGTGAAACGACGCCGTTTCACGTGAAACATCGGGCTCGCCGTAGGCTCCAAGCATGAGTCTGCGTCTGAGCACGGTGATCCTTCCGGTACGTCGATGGCACGAGGGAGGACGCGATCAGTGGCTCCGGGCCGAGCAGCTCGGGTTCCATACCGCCTACACCTACGACCACCTGTCCTGGCGGACGTTCCGCGACGGCCCGTGGTTCGGTGCGGTGCCCACCCTGACCGCGGCGGCCACCGCCACCGAGCAGCTGCGCCTGGGCACGCTCGTCACCTCGCCGAACTTCCGCCACCCGGTGACCCTCGCCAAGGACCTCATGAGCCTGGACGACATCTCCGGCGGGCGCATCACCCTCGGCATCGGTGCGGGCGGCAACGGCTTCGACGCGACCGCGCTGGGTCAGGAGGCCTGGTCCCCGCGTGAGCGCGCCGACCGCCTCGCCGAGTTCGTACCGCTGCTGGACCGGTTGCTGACCGAGGGCTCGGTGAGCCACGAGGGGACCTTCTACTCCGCCGAGGAGGCCCGCAACATCCCCGGCTGTGTGCAGCGGCCCCGGCTGCCGTTCGCGGTCGCCGCGAACGGACCGCGCGGCATGCGGCTCGCCGCCCGGCACGGCCAGGCCTGGGTGACCACGGGCGACCCGAAGCTCTTCGAGGAGGGCACGCCCGAGCAGTCGCGGGAGGCCCTGCGCGGGCAGCTCGAACGGCTCGGCACGGCCTTCCTGGAGATCGGGCGGGACCTGGAGCCCGTGGAGAAGATCCTCCTGACCGGCTTCACGCCGGAGGCCAACACCGTGCTGCAGTCCGTGGACGCGTTCGTCGACTTCGCCGGCCGGCACCGCGATCTGGGGTTCACCGAGCTGGTGATCCACGCCCCGATTCCGGACTCCGAGTTCGCCGCCGACGAGGCCGTGTTCGAGAAGATCGCCACCGAGGCCCTGGCTCAGCTCGGCAGCTGACCCAGCGGTCGTGGTCGCCGCTCGCACGAGCGGCGACGCGACCGGGACGGCGACGGCTACTCCGTCTCGTTCAGCTGGGCGAGCAGGCGCTCCGCGGACGGCAGGAGCCAGTCCGGCACGTCGTCCTCGGGCAGCGCCCGGGCCTCGTCGATCAGCGCGGTGACGCGCGCGGCGCCCGCGTCCGCGTCGCCCCGCTCCTGCTCGGTCCAGGCGGCGTTGTTCAGGCACTGGAACCGGTCACGCAGATGGTCGGGGCCGAGCTCGGCGTAGACCCGGGCGGCACGGTCCCACAGCTCGATCTCCTCCAGGCGCAGCCCGTCGACCTCCGTGGGGCTCAGCCGGGCCGCCGGTTCCGCCCCAAGACCGGCGAGGTCTTGCTCCTCGTCGTCCACGTGGTCCTTGCCGTTTTCCTCGTCCTCGTCGGCGGCCTCGTAGGACTGCTCGTTCATGTTGACGTGCCGGTCGAGCACCTGCGCCAGCTGGTGCCAGGTCTGGGCGAGTTCGGACCGCAGCTCAGGGGCTGCGGGATCCGCCGTCAGGGCCGCTTCCAGCACCTCGGCCGCCTCCTCCATCCGCTTCCGGGCCCCCGACACCGCCGTGCCGGTGACCTCCTCACGCAGCCCCAGCCAGGCCAGGGAGCGCAGGATCCGCACCTCGGCGACCGGGACCTCGCCGGTCAGCCGGTGCAGCTCCAGGGCCCGCTCGTACGCGGCGGCCGCCTCCACGGCCAGTCCCGCGTCGCTCAGGGTGTCCGCGGCCGAATGCGCGAGGCCCGCCTGCGGACGCGGATCCTCCCAGCCCTTGGTGACCTCCGCCGCCAGCAGGTACTGCTCCGCCGCCGGCCGGGGCTCGTTCAGCCGGCGCAGCAGATCACCCAGGAACTCCCGTACCGACACCGCCTGCTGGTCGCCGTGCTCCAGCAGGTCCGCCAGCGCCGACTGCAGGACCTCCGCCGCCTCGGCGCTCCGGCCGTCCCGCGCGTAGGCCCGGGCCAGCAGCAGCCTTGCCTGCGCACCGCTGTCGGCCGTGAGCCCCGCCTGGTCGAACCAGTGGGCTGCGGCCAGCGCGTGCTCCGCGCTCTCCGCGGCCGCGTCGCCCCGCTGCAGCAGGATGTCCGCGAGGGTCAGCCGTACGACGCCCTGTGTCTCGGCGTCGGTCACCTCGGCGGCGTGTTCCAGCGCGGAGCGCGCCGCGGCCTCCGCCTCCTCGGGCCGCTCCAGCGTCATCAGCACCCCGGCCCGCAGCACCAGCGGGTCCACGGCCTGCCACGGCCGGCCCGCCAGAGCAGCCCGCGCGGCGGCCGCCGCGAGCAGCGGCACGGCCCGTTCCGGGTCGCCCCGGGTCAGGGCCACCCGGCCCAGCATCTCCTCGGCCTCCGACACCAGGTCCGCCAGGGTGCCCTCATGGGCGGCGACGAAGTCGGTCAGCTCGGCGGCCAGCTCCCCGTGGTGGTCGTGGTGGTCGTCACCGTCGGGCGTCTCCACCGAGCGCAGGTACGACTTCATCCGGATCGCCGACAGTTCCACGAGCGCGATACGCCGGGCCCGCAGCGGCTCGGCGGCGTCCAGTGCCTCGGCGGACCGCAGGGCGACGCGCAGCAGTGTCCGGACCTCCGTCGGCGCGGCTCCGGACTGCGCTGCCACACCGGCCAGCCGCAGCTCCGCGAGCGCCGCGCGCTCGGCGACGCCGAGCGCCCGGTAGTCGTCCCGGACCGCGCTCAGCAGCTCCGGCGCCTCCTTGGCCCCACTCCGTCCGGCGGCGAGGGCCTGCTGGTCCGCGAGGTCGGCGCGGACCAGCGGATCGGCCTCCGGCAGCGCGTCCAGCCGTACCGCCACCTCGGCCCACAGTGCGTCCGTGCCCGGATGGCCCAGGTCCCGGGCACGGCGGGCCCGCTCCACGAGCTCGGTGAAGGCGGCGGCCGTCGGGGCCGGCCCGGGCCCGTGGGGAGCGGGAGCGGGAACGGGGGCCGAGGCGGTCTGCGGCAGCGCCGCACTGCGCACCCCCAGCGGCAGCTCGGCCAGCAGCGGCTCCCGGCCCACCTGTGCGAGGAACCGGTCCGAGACCCGGGTCGTGCCGTTGCGCGCGTCGAACTGCCGGGCGATGTCCAGACAGCCCGCGTACAGCACCTCGTACAGCTCGTCGACGGTCCGAGGCTTTCCTTCGTAGGGCACGGCCGGGGTCCGCCCGTGCCCCAGCTCCCGCAGGCGGCGCAGCAGCACGAGGATGCCGCCGTGGAAGGCCAGCCGGTCGTCGAGGTTGGCGAGCGGAGCCACATGGGCGGCGTGTTCGGCCAGGATCTCCAGGCCGCGCGGTTCGTTGCCGGTGAGCGCGCAGAACTCGATGTGCCTGCCGACCGAGGGCAGCAGGCTCTCGTTGCCGCGGGCCATGCGGTAGCCGCGCAGGTGGTGGGAGCGCGCCTCGTCGGCCCGGCCGAGGCGCAGCAGCGGCAGCAGCGAGGTGGCGAGCAGCCGGTGGGGCTCCTCGGCGCAGGTCAGATCACCGTCGAGGACCGGCTTCCACAGTTCCAGGGCCTCGGCGTCGTCGCCGTGCAGGACGGCGTACTGGCCCTGGCCGTTGAGTTCGCAGGCCCGGCAGTCGCTCATGTCGTCGCGCTCGGCGGCCAGCCAGCGCCGGAAGGCCCGCTCGGCGCGCTCGTCCTCGCCGATCGCGTCGGCGAGCCACAGCTCGGCCTCGCGAACGGGCCGCTCGCTGTAGCCGGCGATCCGGTAGCGGCGTTCCATCTCGTCCAGCCAGCCGGTGGCCGACTCCAGCGGGATCCCGGGAGAGTCGGAGATGGCCGTGGCCACCCACTTGAACTGCCAGAACAGCGAATGCGCGTCCCAGTGCGAGAAGGCGCCCGGGTCCTTGTCGTACTCCTGGAGCAGCCGGGCGAAGGGGACCAGCATCCTGGACGACTCGGAGCTGTAGAGGTAGGCGTTGATCAGGTTGTCCAGGGCCTCGCGGAACAGGGCCCGGTCACCGCTCGTCTCCGCCGCGCCGGCCAGGGCCTCGGCGTGCGCGTTGCGCACGGCGCCGTTCGGCGATTCGCGGTTCTCCGCCAGACCCCGCACGATCTCCTCGCGCGTCAGCGTCGTCACTTCTGGTCCTCCTGGGCGTCGCGGGAATCGGTGGAGTGGGTCGCCCATTCCAGGAGTCCGAGGAAGGCCCGGTTGAGCAGGGTGGAGTCGGCGGGGCGCAGTGGCCGCTGGGACATCAGCAGGGCCTGCCCGTAGAGCGATTCGACGGCGGTTCCGGTCAGTGCCTCGTCGGGCAGCGCGGCGATCCGGCGGATGAGCGGGTTGTTGTGGTTGAGGACCAGCCGGGCGCGCGGCGCGGAGCCGCGCAGCGCGCCGAGGATGCCGCTCCACAGGGAGTCGGCGCTCTCCAGCGCAGCGGTGCGGTCGCGTTCCTGGCGGGCCTGCCGGTCGTCGAGGTACAGCGCGGGCACGGCGACGGGTTGGAAGGCGCGCAGCACCACGTCGCAGCCCTGGGCTTCCAACCGGGTGCGCGCGGTGGCCAGGAACGGGGCGAGCGCCAGTTCGGCCGCGGTCGGCACCGGGTCCAGCCGCTCGGTGACGGCCCCGGCGTCGAGTTCGGTGACCTTGAGCTCCGGCCGTACGGCGGGCAGCAGGGCCAGCAGGTCCGCGTCGTAGGTGTATCCGGCGTTGATGACGCCGAGCCCGTGCGCCGCGGCGATCGGTGCGATCTGCCGGAACTCCTCGACGGTGCGGGTGAAGTGGATGTCCGTGTGGGCGGCCGCGAAATCCTGGAGGCTCATCGAGCCGTCGCTGGTCTCGAACGGCAGCCACGGCAGCATCAGCCCGAGCAGCTCTGAGTCGTGCCGGGCCATGGACTTCACGCCGAGGTGGTGGACCTGCAGGAAGGCGGCCAGGCGGTCCGGATCGCTCGCCGCGAGCTCGGCGAGCCAGCCGCGGACCCGGGCGCCGAGGGCGTCCCGTACGGCGGCGAGGGTCTCGTCGTCGTACAGGTTCTCACGGGAGGCGGTGGGGCGCAGGGTGTCCGTGTCGAGGACGGCGCGGACGAAGAACGCCCAGTCGGGCAGCAGGTTGTCGGCCCGGTCGGTCAGCAGCATGCCCTTGAGGTGGACGCGGTGTCCGGCCCGGTGGGCGGGGCTGGTCGGTTCGGGAAGGACGTATGCCACTCCGCGTACGCCGGCGACGGGCAGGTCGAGGTCGATGCTGTCGAGCGGGGTGAAACCGAAGAGCTGCGCACAGTGCCCGGCGAGCGCGACGCGACGGGCGGCCGGGGTGGGGAAGGGGCGGTCCCACACGGCGGGCCGGTCGGTGACGGGGCGCGGCTCGCCGCCCTCGCCGTCGTCGAAGGTGATGTCGTACGGCAGCAGGGAGCCGTAGTCGCGGGCCAGTTCCTCGACCTTGGCCGGGACGGCCCATTCCGCGGCGCCCGGGCGAGCCTCCAGCACGACGGTGGTACCGGGCTCCGGCCGTGCCTCGTGGGGCAGTTCGCGCACAGTGTACGAACCGTCGTCCGTGGCCAGCCATTCGACGGGAGCGGCCTGGGGGTCGCGGGCGGAGCGGGTGACGACGCGGATCTGACGGGCCACGACGAAGCACGCGAGCAGGCCGATGCCGAACTGGCCGAGGAACTCCTGGCGGGTCGCCTCCAGGCCCTGCTCGTTGAGATCGGTGCCTTCGCCACCGCGCTTGGAGCTGCGGCCGATGGTGGCCAGCAGGGAGTGGGCCTCGGCGGCGGTCAGGCCGATGCCGCTGTCCTCGATGCTCACACGGCCGCCGGACGCCGAGAGCCGGATGCGGACCTCCGCCGCCGGGTCGAGGGCGTGGCGCGCGGTGATCGCGTCCACCGCGTTCTGCAGGAGCTCGCGGACGTAGACGCGCGGGCTGGAGTAGAGGTGGTGGGACAGGAGGTCCACCAGGCCGCGCAGATCGACCTGGAAGCTGTGGGGCGTCGACGGGGGCGTCGACGGGGGCGTGGACGGGGATGTGGACGTGGACGTCATAGGGCGTCACCTCGCGTGCATACAGGGATGGTTCGGTGATCGCGAGGTCCCCCCCTCACAGATCCCGGAGTGGTTCACAGATTAGGGGGATGGTCGGACAATCTCTGCGTGAATTCCGCGCCCTGGATGCCTGGCCCCGACGGCCGGCCCGGAACTACTGGAAGCGCAGGAACTGCGGCGGTACGGCGTCCACCAGCCACACCCCGTTGGCGCTGATCCGGAAGACGTGTCCGGCCGCTCGCATCGCCGCGGCGTCCACGCTGAGCACGACGGGCCGGCCGCGGCGCGCGCCGACGCGGGTGGCGGTCTCCCGGTCGGGGGACAGGTGCACATGGTGGCGGGCCATCGGGCGCAGGCCCTCGGCGCGGATCGGCTCCAGGGCGGCGGCGACGGTGCCGTGGTAGAGGTACGCGGGCGGTTCGGCCTCCGGCAGGTCCAGATCCACGGCGACGGTGTGCCCCTGGCTCGCCCGGATCCGGGTGCCGTCGACGGCGAACCGCTGCTTGTCGTTGGCGGCGACGACGTGGTCGAGCTCGGCCCGGCTGAAGTGGAAGCCGTGCGCTGCGGCCGCGCGCAGCAGGTCGTCGATCTCCACCCAGCCGTGGCGATCGAGCACCAGTCCGATCCGTTCCGGCTGGTGCCGCAGGTGTTTCGAGACGTACTTCGACACCTTCACGGTGCGTCTTTCATCCATGGCCCCAGCGTGCCCGGTCGGGCGGCCTCGAGGCACGGATTTTCCGGGGGCGGCCGGTGGCGACAGGTGGTGGACACCCCCTATCGCCATTCCAAGATGCGGAATATATTTTCCGCTGCCACTTCTGTTCAGAGGGAGAAACCATGACAGCCCAACCCTCACTGTCACGCCGCGCCGCTGCTGAGCTGGTCGGTACCGCCGGCCTGCTCGTGGTCGTGATCGGCTCCGGTCTCAAGGCCGCCGAGCTCAGCCGCGACACCGGTGTCGCCCTCATCGCCAACTCGTTCGCCTCGGCCATCGGCCTCGGGCTGATCATCACGATCTTCGGGCCGCTGTCCGGCGCCCACCTCAACCCGGTGGTCACCCTCACCTCCTGGTGGTCCCGGCGGACCGGCGGCGAGGGCCTGGGCGGCCGCGAGGCGCTCGTCTACACCGTGGCCCAGAGCGCCGGAGCCATCGGCGGCGCCCTCATCGCGGAAGTCATGTTCGGCCGGACCCCGGGCACCTTCGCCACCCAGGTGCGCGACGGCGGTCACCTGCTCATCGGCGAGGTGGTCGCCACCGCCGGCCTCGTCCTCCTGATCCAGGGTCTCGGCCGGATCGGACGCTCCAGGCTCGTCCCGGCGGCGGTCGCCGCATACATCGCGGCCGCGATCTGGTTCACCTCGTCCGGTTCCTTCGCCAATCCGGCGGGCACCATCGGACGCAGCTTCAGTGACTCCTTCACCGGCATAGCCCCCGAGTCGCTGCCCGGATTCGTCGGCGCCCAGCTGGTCGGGGGGATCCTCGGCCTGGCCCTGGCCGGCCTTCTCTACGGGACCGGAACGGGGACCGGGACCACGGCCAGGACCAGGTCCAGGTCCCGGTTCGGCCGGGGCGCGAAGCCGGCGCCGGTGGATGGAGCGAGCCCCGCCAAGGCCGCGTACGAGACCGTCGGGTGAGACGGCGGCTCGGTTGCCCACAGGAAAGGGGGACTTGTCCACAGCCGTTTGGGCGGGTTTTGACGGCAAACACGTGATCCGCCCTGTGGAACCTGTGGACCGGACCGAGACCGGACCGGATCGGACCGGACCGACCGGGCGTGACCGGGCGGGACCAGGTCCTCCGCCGTGACAACCCGCCCCGCGTCACCGCTCGCCGCGGCGCGCCAGATCGTTCATCGTCCGGGCCTGGAGCTCCCGCTCCGTCGCGGCCCGGACGAACTCCGCCACGTGGTCGGCACCCACCAGATCCTGCACCGCCCGTACCGTTCCGGCCGGCAGCGCCACCGGCGAGGGCCCCGTCGGCCCCGGTGCGCCGGCCGACCCCAGGTGCCGCTGGAGGTGCCGGGTCGCGAAGAGCCGCATCGCCCGCGCAAGCTCCGCGTCCACGGTCTGCTGGGCCAGCGGCCGCAGCCGCCGCACCATCGTCGCCGCCTCCGCCGCGTCCGCGTCCGTGGGCGGCACCTGCCCGAGGTAGCGCGCGAAGACGTGCTCGGTGGTGAACTCCAGGAACCGCGAGGCGATGTGCTCCACCTGACCACGCAGTTCCCGCAGGTGGCCGGTGATCGCCGGCAGCGGCACCCCGGCCGCGTACAGCTCGGCGGCCACCGCCAGCTCCTGCGGGGAGGGCACCAGGAACTGGTCCGGGCGCCCTGGGATCCGCTCCAGCACCCCGAGCTCGCACGCCTCGTCCACGGCGTCGTCGTCCGGGCGGCCGCCGAACCGCTCGTTCAGCTCGTCCCGGCTGATCCGGGCCGCCTCCTCGTCGGTCCACGGCCCGTGCACCTCGGCGACCAGCCCGAGTACGCCGCCCAGACCGCGCCCCGCGTCCCAGGCCTCCAGCAGTTCCTTGATGGAGGCCAGGGTGTAGCCGCGGTCCAGCAGGTCGGCGATCTGGCGCAGCCGCGCCAGATGCGTGTCCCGGTAGACGTTGGAACGGCCCCGCCGCTCCGGTTTCGGCAGCAGGCCACGGTCCTGGTACGCCCGGATCGTGCGCACCGTCGCCCCGCTGTGGTGTGCCAGATCCTCGATCCGGTACTCGGCTACCGCCTGATCGGACAATCCCGGCTCCCTACGACATCGCGGCTCGGCCGACCGCGCCCGCCGCGGCCCGGGCGGCAGGCGAAGCCGCAAGGTACTCGACCGCCCTGCGCAGCGAGCCCTCCTGCGAGGGATGGTACGACCGCCGGAAGTAGCGGGGTATGGCCATGCCGAGCTCTCTCCACGGAGGCAGCAGGCCCTTGGCCACCGCGCGGTTGTGCGCGCCGAGCGAGTAGCGCAGCCGGCCGCCCAGCTCCGGGTCGTTGCGTATGAGGTACGAGGCCCCCCACACCCACAGCCACGCCAGCACGGGCGCGACCACGACCATCCCCTCGACGCGGCGCGCGTAGCGGGGCAGACCGGCTCCCCCGCAGTGCTGGTACATGTCGAAGGCGACGGAGCGGTGCTCCACCTCCTCCGCCCCGTGCCAGCGCAGCAGGTCCAGCATGATCTCGTCCGCCCCGGCCCGGTCGAGCCCGTCGGCCCGCAGCACCCAGTCCCCGAGGACCGCCGTGAACTGCTCGATCGCGGCGACCACGGCCAGCCGGAAGCGCAGCCACTCCCGCGCCGTGACCGGCACCCCGAACGGCGGGGCCTCCCCGAGCAGTTTCTCGAAGAGGAAGTCCACGTGCCGCGTGTACGCCTCCGTCGGCAGCCGCTGCTCGGCGAGGTGGTCCAGAACGTAGGAGTGCTGCACGCTGTGCGTGGCCTCCTGGCCCATGAACCCCTTGACGTCACTGCGCAGCTCGGGGTCGGTGACCAGGGGCAGGCCCTCCTTGAGGACCCTGACGAACCACCGCTCCCCGGCGGGCAGCAGCAGGTGCAGCACGTTGATGACGTGGGTGGCGGTGGGCTCGTCCGGTATCCAGTGCAGGGGGGTGGTCTTCCATTCGAAGGCCACCCGGCGCGGACCGATCGGGTGCCGGCCGATCCGGTCCGCGGCCCCGCTCACAGCTTTGGCTCCAGCCTCGCGATGCGCCGCAGGGTGCGCGGGGCGAAACGGGACATCCACAGGGCGCCCTTGGACTCCGGAGTCACGGGCACGACGGCCTCGTTGCGCACCACCGCCCGCAGGATCGCGTCGGCGACCTTCTCCGGCGGGAAGTTGCGCAGCCCGTACAGCCGCGAGGAGCGCTCCTGGCGGCGCTTCTCCTCGGCGTCGTCCACCCCGGCGAAGCGCGAGGTGGCGGTGATGTTGGTGTTGACGATGCCCGGGCAGATCGCGGAGACGCCGATCGACTTCGAGGCCAGTTCCGCGCGCAGGCACTCCGACAGCATCAGCACCGCGGCCTTCGAGGTGCTGTAGGCGGGCAGGGTCCTGGACGGCAGGTATGCGGCGGCGGAGGCGGTGTTGACGATGTGCCCGCCCTGGCCGCGCTCGGCCATCTGCTTCCCGAAGATCCGGCAGCCGTGGATGACGCCCCACAGATTGACGTCCAGGACCTTTTTCCAGTCCTCGGCGGTGGTGTCGAGGAAAGCGCCGGACAGACCGATCCCGGCGTTGTTGACCAGGACGTCGACGATTCCGTACTCGGCGGCGACCTTCGCCGCGAGCTTCTCCATCGCCTGCTCGTCGCTGACGTCCACGCATTCGGCCCAGGCCTCGGCGGCGCCGACGAGCCGTGCCATGTCGGCCGTGCGCGCCGCGCCCTCCGCATCGCGGTCGACGGCGACCACCCGGGCCCCGGCCTCGGCGAAGGCGAAGGCGGTCGCCCGGCCGATGCCGCTGGCCGCGCCGGTCACCAGGACCAGCTGGCCCGCGAAGCGGTCGGCGTACCTGCCCGGGGCCTTCTGATCCGGTGCCCGCGTCGCGGGCTCTTCCCGGTCGGTGACGAACTCGGTGATCCAGGCGGCCAGCTGGTCGGGCCGGGTCCGGGGCACCCAGTGCTTGGCGGGCAGGGTCCGCCGCAGGAGGTCCGGGGCCCACCGCTCCAGACCGTCGTAGAGCCGCTCGGACAGGAAGGCGTCCCCGGTAGGGGTGATCAGCTGCACCGGTGCGTGGGCGTACGCGTCGGCGCGTGGCCGGCGCAGTCGCGGCCGCACGTTGTCGCGGTAGAGCCAGGCTCCGTGCGCGGCGTCCGAAGGCAGCGAGGCCGTCGGATAGGAGCCGGCCGGCACCTTCTCGATGCGCTGGAGCATCGCGGGCCACCGCTTGCCGAGCGGCCCGCGCCAGGCGAGCTCCGGCAGCACGGGGGTGTGCAGCATGTAGACGTACCAGGACTTGGCGCCCTGGCCGAGGAGCTGCGCCGCCGCCCGCGGGGTGGGCCGCGTCATCCGCTTCTTGATCCAGTGCCCGAAGTGGTCGAGGGAGGGCCCCGACATCGAGGTGAAGGAGGCGATCCTGCCCTCGGTGCGGGCGACCGTGGCGAACTCCCAGCCCTGTACGGAGCCCCAGTCGTGGCCGACCAGGTGCACGGGCCGGTCCGGGCTGACCGCGTCCGCCACCGCCAGGAAGTCGTCGGTCAGCTTCTCCAGGGTGAAGCCGCCGCGCAGCGGCTGCGGCGCGGTGGAGCGCCCGTGGCCGCGCACGTCGTAGAGCACCACATGGAAGCGGGTCGCGAGCCGCTCGGCGACCTCCGACCAGACCTCCTTGCTGTCCGGGTAGCCGTGCACCAGCAGCACCGTAGGCCGGCCCGTCTCACCGAGCTCGACGACGCACAGCTCGACCCCACCGGTGCTCACCCGGCGCTCGCGCGCACCCGCCAGACCCACCACTCCCGCCCCCACCATGTCGCTCATGCTGCCTTCTCCTCGGCCCAGCGCCGCACGTGCGGCAGATCGTCGTCCAGCCAGAACGCGCTCTCCTCGGGGTCCCGGGAGTCGGTGACGACCAGGATCTCCTCGAACTTCGCTCCGGTACCCCGGAATCCGAGGTGTGGTTCCACCGCCCACAGGCCGGGCTGCGGCGGATGGTCGGAGAAGTGGTACGGGCTCCACAGCGGGGACCAGCCCTCACGGTGGCCGTGCAGGGCATCACTGGCCAGTCCCTTGAGGGACTGGGTGCCGAAGCCGAAGGCGGTCGGCGACCAGCGCCGCTCCTTGACCCGGTCGATCTTGTGCGCGATCACGCCGAAGGGATAGGCCCGGTGCCGGTTGGCGTACCCCTGCCGGGTCATCAGCCGTTCGACGTTCTCGTAGATCTCGCGCAGGGAGCGGCGCTCGCGCACCTGCTCCAGGATCAGCACGCGGTGCGCCTGGAGATCGGACATGAGCCGGTCCTGCACCGGGTTGAGCCCGAGGCTGCCCGAATAGCCGATGTCCGCCGAATACCCCTTGTAGACCGGTGCCATGTCGAGGATGAACGGCATCCCCGGCTCCAGCTTCCGGTTGGTCGGGAAGAACTGCAGCGGGATCCTGAAGTTCGCGAAGGCGGTGCGGTCCCCGAACCAGGCGAAGGGCAGGTGGAACCAGTCCCGTACCCCGCGCTCCCGCAGCCACTCGCGCTGCATCCGCGCGGCCTCGCGCTCGGTCACCCCGGGCCGCAGCTGGGCCGCGACGGCCTCGGCGCACTCGTAGGAGAGGCGCTGCACCTCTCTGAAGCCGCCCAGGTCGGCGGAGCGTCGTCCGGAGAGTCGCGCGGTGCGTTGCTTGGTGTCCCCAGCCATGTCAGCCCGTCCATCCGTGTAGCCGTACGCGCACGTAAGTTGACACTGATGAATGTGACAATGACCGGAGATCACGTCAAGGGTCGTGCACGGACCTGTGGACAAAGTTGTCGGGTCCACATCAGCCTCCAGTACGGGCATGTACGCCTGAAGGCTGAGACGGGATCCAGCTCCAGGTCTGACGTTTCACGGGAGCCGCGCCACTAACGTCGAACCCGTGACTGTCATCGCGACCGAAAGCCTGAGCAAGCGGTACCCCCGAGTGACCGCCCTCGACCGGCTCTCCCTGGACATCGGGCCTGGTGTGACCGGCCTCGTTGGTGCCAATGGAGCCGGCAAGTCCACGCTGATCAAGATCCTGCTGGGACTGTCCCCCGCCACCGAGGGCAGCGCCGCCGTGCTCGGCCTCGACGTCCACACGCATGGCAGCGCCATCCGTGAACGCGTCGGCTACATGCCCGAGCACGACTGCCTGCCACCCGACGTCTCGGCCACCGAGTTCGTCGTCCACATGGCGCGCATGTCCGGGCTGCCGCCGACCGCGGCCCGCGAGCGTACCGCCGACACCCTGCGCCACGTCGGACTGTACGAGGAGCGCTACCGCCCCATCGGCGGCTACTCCACCGGCATGAAGCAGCGCGTCAAGCTCGCCCAGGCCCTCGTCCACGACCCCCAGTTGGTCCTCCTCGACGAGCCGACCAACGGCTTGGACCCGGTCGGCCGCGACGAGATGCTCGGCCTGATCCGCCGGATCTACACCGACTTCGGCATCTCCGTCCTGGTCACCTCCCACCTCCTCGGCGAGCTGGAGCGGACCTGCGACCACGTGGTCGTCGTCGACGGCGGCAAGCTGCTGCGCTCCAGCTCCACCAGCGACTTCACCCAGATCACCACGACCCTCGCGGTCGAGGTCACCGACTCCGACAGCCACCCGGACGGCACCGCCGCCCTGCGCAAGGCGCTCACCGAGGCCGGCGTCACCCTGCACGTCGGAGAGGAGCAGGGCCTGCCCGGAGCCGGCCACATCCTCCTCGTCGAGGCCACCGGCGAGCAGACGTACGACACCGTCCGCGACACCGTCGCCGACCTGGGCATCGGCCTGGTCCGCATGGAGCAGCGCCGTCACCACATCGCGGAGGTCTTCCGCGACAACGACCAGCCCTCGCCCACCGTCCAGCAGAAGGGAGCCGGTTCCGATGGCGCCTGACACCTCGACCCAGATCCACAACATCGGCTACCGGTCCTACGACGGACCCCGGCTCGGCCGCGCCTACGCCCGCAAGTCGCTGTTCTCGCAGTCCCTGCGCGGCGCCTACGGACTCGGCCGCTCCGCCAAGTCCAAGGTCCTCCCGATGATCCTCTTCGCGGTGATGTGCGTACCCGCGCTGATCATCGTCGCGGTCGCCATCGCGGTGCCCGGCTCCACCGACCTGCCGATCAAGTACACGACGTACGCCCTGACCACGCAGGTGATCATCGGCCTCTTCCTCGCGTCCCAGGCGCCGCAGTCGGTCTCGCGGGACCTGCGCTTCAAGACGGTGCCGCTCTACTTCTCGCGGCCCATCGAACGGGTCGACTACGTCGTGGCCAAGTACGCCGCCATGGCCTCGGCCCTGTTCATCCTCACCGCGACCCCGCTTCTGATCATGTGGATCGGCTCGCTCCTTGCGAAGTTCGACTTCGCCGACCAGACCAAGGGATTCGGGCAGGGACTCGTGTCGGTTCTGCTGCTGTCGCTGCTCTTCGCGGGCCTCGGCCTGGTCATGGCCGCGCTCACCCCGCGCCGCGGGTTCGGCGTCGCCGCGATCATCGCGGTGCTCCTCATCCCGTTCGGCGCGGTGACCGCGGTCCAGGGCATCTCCTACAGCACCGGGAACACCGGAGCCATCGAGTGGATGGGCCTGTTCTCCCCGATCACCCTCATCGACGGCGTACAGACCGCGTTCCTCGGCGCGACCTCCGCCTTCCCCGGCGGTGAGGGCCCCTCGGCCGGCACCGGCGTCGTCTACCTGATCGTCGCCCTCGGCCTCATCGCCGGCTCTTACGCCGCCCTGATGGCCCGCTACCGGAAGGCCGGGCTGTGACCACCATCGACATCGACCACACCTCCCGCTGGTTCGGGAACGTCGTCGCCGTCAACGACGTGACCATGAGCATCGGCCCCGGCGTGACCGGGCTGCTGGGTCCCAACGGCGCCGGAAAGTCCACCCTCATCAACATGATGGGCGGCTTCCTCGCCCCCTCCACGGGCACCGTCACCCTCGACGGCGCACCGATCTGGCAGAACGAGCAGGTCTACAAGCAGATCGGCGTCGTGCCCGAGCGCGAGGCCATGTACGACTTCCTCACGGGCCGGGAGTTCGTCGTCGCCAACGCCGAACTCCACGGCCTCGACGACGCGGCCGCCCGGCGGGCGCTCGCCACCGTCGAGATGGAGTACGCCCAGGACCGCAAGATCTCCACGTACTCCAAGGGCATGCGCCAGCGCGTGAAGATGGCCTCGGCCCTCGTCCACGATCCGTCCGTACTGCTCCTCGACGAGCCGTTCAACGGCATGGACCCGCGCCAGCGCATGCAGCTCATGGACCTGCTGCGGCGCATGGGCGACGAAGGACGCACCGTCCTGTTCTCCTCCCACATCCTGGAGGAGGTCGAGCAGCTCGCCTCGCACATCGAGGTGGTCGTGGCCGGCCGGCACGCCGCATCCGGCGACTTCCGCAAGATCCGCCGCCTGATGACGGACCGCCCGCACCGCTACCTCATCCGCTCCTCCGACGACCGGGCCCTCGCCGCGGCCCTGATCGCCGACCCCTCCACCGCCGGCATCGAGGTCGACCTCAAGGAAGGCGCGCTGCGCATCCAGGCCGTCGACTTCGGCCGCTTCACCGAGCTGCTGCCCCGCGTGGCCCGGCAACACGGCATCCGGCTGCTGACGGTCTCGCCCTCCGACGAGTCCCTCGAGTCGGTCTTCTCCTACCTCGTCGCGGCCTGAAAGGAGCTGGCACCCATGTACGAACCCACCGTTGCCCGGCTCACCTACCGGGCCTTGCTCGGCCGGCGCCGCGCGCTGATCCTCTTCGCGCTGCCCGCCCTGCTGATCGTCATCGCCCTCGTCGTCCGTGCCTTCGTCGGCGTGGACGACAAGGTGGCGGCCGACCTCCTCGGGGGCTTCGCGCTCGCCACCATGGTTCCGCTGATCGGTGTCATCGCCGGCACCGGAGCCATCGGGCCCGAGATCGACGACGGCTCCATCGTCTACCTGCTCGCCAAGCCGGTGAAGCGTCCGACGATCATCATGACCAAGCTGACCGTGGCGATCGCCGTCACGATGGTCTTCTCGGCGATCCCCACCCTGATCGCCGGATTCATCCTCAACGGCAACGGCCAGCAGATCGCCGTCGCGTACACGATCGCCGCCCTCGTGGCCTCGATCGCCTACAGCGCGCTGTTCCTGCTGCTCGGCACCGTCAGCCGGCACGCGGTCGTCTTCGGCCTCGTCTACGCCCTGATCTGGGAGTCGCTCTTCGGCAGCCTGGTCTCCGGAGCCAAGACCCTCAGCGTCCAGCAGTGGGCCCTGTCCGTCGCCGAGAAGGTCGCCGGGAACGGGTACGTCGACGCCACCGTCGGCCTTCCCACCGCCGTGATCCTGCTCTGCGCGGTCACCGTCGGCGCCACCGTCTACGCGGGCCAGAAGCTCCGCCGCCTCACCCTGGCGGGTGAGGAGTAAGTCTCGCCGCAGCACACGCGAACCTGTGCCCCGCCCGGCCCACCGGCCAGGCGGGGCACAGGTTCGCGCGGCATCATCGGTGCATGGTCGCGCACACCGAGCCGGAGCCGTCCAGGCCACTGCGGTCCTGGATACGCTCCTCGCCCGGAACGCACATCTGGCTGCTGATCATCGCGGTCACCAGCATCATCGTCGCGATCGCACCCGACCAGGTCGACAGGGTCCTGCTCCACCGCAACAGCAGCAACATCAACCAGCTCGTCAAATACCCCGTCCGGGCACTCGTCAGCAGTGCCTTCTGGATCGTGAACCCGGCCTCTCTCGCCCTCTACGCCGTGCTCTTCGAGCTGTTCCACGCCCCTGTCGAACGCTGGCTCGGCACCCTGCGCTGGCTCCTGATCGTCGCGACCGCCCACGTTGTCGCCACCGTGATCAGCCAGAAGATCCTCCTGACGGCCATCCAGGACCACCGGGCCCCGCACAGCATGACCCACGTCGTCGACATCGGCGTCAGCTACGGGCTCGCGGCCTCCGTCGGCGTCCTCACCTACCGGCTCCCCGGTCCCTGGAGATGGTTCTACCTGGCCGGAGCGGTCGCCTTCTTCGGGATCCCCCTGGTTGCCGGCGGCACCTTCACGGACCTCGGCCATGCCATAGCACTCTCCGTCGGCCTGCTCGCCTGGCCGCTCACCCGCAACGTCGTTTCACGTGAAACGTAAATAGCGTTGTTTCACGTGAAACATGACGAGGATCCAGGGGGTGCCTAGTCGGCCTCAGCCTCCGGCTCCGCTGTGGCGACGCCGTGCTCCCATGCCCAGGCGGCGATTCCCACCCGGTTGCGAGCCCCCAGCTTGGCCTGGACGTTCGCGATGTGGGTCTTGGCCGTCCCCGCACTGATGAACAGCTCTGCGCCGATCTCGGCGTTGGTGAGCCCCCGCGCCACCAGGCGCACGATCTCCACCTCCCGCTCCGTCAGCGGATGCGTCACCGGACGGGCGACCGGACCCGCCTGCGTCAGCCGGCTCAGCAGCCGCACCGTGATCTGCGGACTGATCAGCGTGTCCCCCGCCATCGCCGCCCGCACCCCCTCGATGAGCAGCGCAGGCCCGGACCGCTTCAGCAGAAAGCCGCAGGCGCCGTTGCGCAGCGCGGTGTGCACGTACTCGTCCAGGTCGAAGGTGGTCACCACCACCACCCGCGTCTGCGGCGCCAGCAGCCGGGTCACCTCCAGCCCGTCGAGCCGTGGCATCCGGATGTCCGCCAGCACCACATCGGGCCGCAGTTCCCGGGCCAGCGCCACCGCGCTCTCCCCGTCCGCGGCCTCCCCCACCACGGTCATGTCCGGCTGCGAATCGAGGATCAGCCGGAAACCGCTGCGAATGTCCTCTTGGTCGTCGGCTATCAGGATGCGTGTGGTCACGCCGCCATGATCACCCGAGGGTGTGCTCCTGCGCCGGGAAGACGGCGCAAACCCGCCACCCGCCGTCGGTGCTCGCGCCGGCCCGCAGCGTCCCGCCCGCCGCCTCCACCCTGCCGCGCAGACCGGCCAGCCCGGTTCCGCTCCGCCGCCGCAGCCCCAGCCCCCTCAGTCCGCCCGCGCCACGGGCCGGCGCGGAGTTGGCCACGCTCAGTTCGATCCCCTCCGGGGCCCGGTGCAGGCGCACGCGTACGACCGCCGCCCCGGGCGCGTGCCGGCGTACGTTCGTCAAGGCCTCCACAGCCACCCGGTAGGCGGTGGTGTCCGCCTCCCGTGACAACTCCCTCACCACCGCCGGATCGGCCTCCAGAACCCCGCCCTCGAACCGCTCCACCAGCTCCGGCAGCTCCGAGGTCCCGGGGACCGAGGCGGACCGCGCACCGGCCGCCTCCCGCAGCGCGTGCACCGTGCGGTCCATCGAGGCGAGCGCCCCGAGCCCCGCCGCCTCGATCCGCTCCAGCGCGCGGACCGCCTGCTCGGGGTCCTTGTCCGCCACGAACCTGGCCGCCTGGGCCTGCACCACGATGGCGCTCACGTCGTGCGCCACGAAGTCGTGCAGATCCCGGGCCAGTTCCAGCTGCTGGTCGCGCCGGCCGTCCCGGACAGCCTGGCGCATCCGGCTCGCCTGTCGGCGCAGATACGCCCCGGCCACCAGGGCCCCGAGCGCGGGCACCGCCCAGAACGCCGCCGCCCCGCAGGCCTCCAGCCACGACGCCGTCCCCCACATCAGCGGTACCGGCCAGACCGCGACGGCCGTCACGCCCAGCGAGGCCGCGACGGACCCCGAACGCACCGGGGACCAGCGGGCCACCAGGGCCAGCAGCGGCAGCAGCAGACCCACCCAGATCAGCAACCATGCCGGGGGCGCGCCCAGGAACACCGCGAGGAGGCCGGCGGCGCCGGAAAGGGCCAGTAACGGGGCATACGCGGCACGGAGGTTGACGGTCATGACCCGACCTTACGAGCGCACTCCGCAGACCGGCCATCTGCCGATCGGCAGAGCGGCGCGACGTCACGGGACTCACCGACCTGCTGATCGGCGGATGGTTCCCAAGACCTCGTCCGACCAGGATCGAGTCATCAACCAGCAGCCCCTGTAAAGGACTTGGCAGATGACCTCCATCACCGTCGTTCGCGCCTCGCAGACCGTGCCCGGAGTCTCCCCACGGCTTCGCCGGCTCGCCCGGCTCACCTCGCTGACCGTGCTTCCCAGCTGTGTGTGGCGGCTCGCGATCGCGGTCGGCATTCCCATGGGCTGGGGCCCGGGCAGCGATCTGCACCACTCGTACTACCCGGGCTCCGCGTCCCTGGTCCTCGTCTTCGTCTGCGTCCTGCAGGAGTGCCTGGGCCTGTTGAGCCTCGGTCTGGTCCAGCGCTGGGGCGAGGAGGTGCCCGGCTGGATCCCCGCGCTGGGCGGACGCCGGATCCACCCCCTGGTGGCGGTGGTTCCCGCGACGCTGGGCGCGATCGTGCTCACCGGCATCACAATCCTGGGCGCCTGGACCTGGAGCGAGACCAACGCCGCGAATCCCGATGCCCCCACCGGGCTCGCCCTGCGGATCTTCGACCTGTCCTACGCGCCGCTGTTGCTCTGGGGTCCGCTGCTGGGCATCCTCACCGTCGCCTACTGGCGCCGCCGCCGGGTCCACGGCTGATGCGCGGAAATTCGCTGGTAAGGGACCTGCGCCGGGTGCAGAGTGAGTCGTGCGGGGAGCAACAAAAGGTCCGGGGCAGCCACTTCGAGCGCGCCTTGCGGCGCGGGCTGTCCCGGACCTCTCCTACGTCGTGCGCGCTACGCGGCGCCCAGCAGACGCTCCAGCACCACCGCGATGCCGTCCTCCTCGTTGGAGGTCGTCACCTCGTCGGCCACGGCCTTGAGCTCGGCATGGGCATTGGCCATCGCCACCCCGTGCGCGGCCCAGCCGAACATCGGGATGTCGTTGGGCATGTCACCGAAGGCGATCGTCTGCGCCGCCTTCACTCCCAGCCGGCGCGCGGCCAGCGACAGGCCCGTGGCCTTGGTCAGCCCCAGCGGCAGGATCTCGACTATGCCGGGACCCGCCATGACGATGTCGACCAGGCTGCCCACGGTCTCCCGGGCCACCTTGACGAGCGCGTCGTCGTCCAGCTCGGGGTGCTGGATGTAGAGCTTGTTCAGCGGAGCCGTCCAGAGCGCCCTGGTGTCGTCCAGGTAGATGGCCGGAAGGCCTTCCTGTACCTGGTACCCGGGCCCGAACAGGACCTCGCCGTCCACCCCGTCCCGGCTGGCAGCCAGGGCCAGCGGACCGATCTCGGCCTCCAGCTTCGACAGCGCCAGACCGGCCAGCTGCCGGTCCAGCGTCACCGAGGTCAGCAGCCGGTGCGCACCCGCGTCGTAGACCTGTGCGCCCTGCCCGCAGACGGCGATCCCCTTGTAGCCGAGATCGTCCAGTACGTGCCGGGTCCAGGGCACGGCACGACCGGTGACGATGATGTGCGCCGCGCCCGCCGCGGTGGCCGCGACGAGCGCTTCACGGGTGCGTTCCGAGACGGTGTCGTCGCCACGCAGCAGCGTGCCGTCGAGATCGGTCGCGACGAGCTTGTACGGGAACGGGGCCGGGCTCACTTGGTGATCGGCTCCAGGACCTCGCGGCCGCCGAGGTAGGGACGGAGCACCGCGGGCACCCGTACCGAACCATCGGCCTGCTGGTGGTTCTCGAGGATCGCGACGATCGTGCGCGGTACGGCGCACAGGGTGCCGTTCAGCGTGGACAGCGGCTGGGTCTTCTTGCCGTCGCGGTAGCGGATCGACAGGCGGCGGGCCTGGAAGCTGTTGCAGTTCGAGGCGGAGGTCAGCTCGCGGTACTTGCCCTGGGTGGGGATCCACGCCTCGCAGTCGAACTTGCGCGAGGCGGAGGAGCCCAGGTCACCGGTGGCGACGTCGATCACCTGGAACGGCAGCTCCAGGCTGGTCAGCCACTGCTTCTCCCATTCCAGGAGCCGCTGGTGCTCGGCCTCGGCGTCCTCCGGCGCGACGTACGAGAACATCTCGACCTTGTCGAACTGGTGCACGCGGAAGATGCCACGGGTGTCCTTGCCGTACGTACCGGCCTCGCGGCGGAAGCACGGGGAGAAGCCGGCGTACCGCAGCGGCAGCTTCTCGGCGTCGATGATCTCGTCCATGTGGTACGCGGCGAGGGGGACCTCGGAGGTGCCGACCAGGTAGAAGTCGTCCTTCTCCAGGTGGTACACGTTCTCGGCGGCCTGGCCGAGGAAGCCGGTGCCCTCCATGGCGCGCGGGCGGACCAGCGCCGGGGTCAGCATCGGGATGAAGCCGGCCTCGGTGGCCTGGGCGATGGCCGCGTTCACCAGCGCCAGCTCCAGCAGGGCGCCCACACCGGTCAGGTAGTAGAAGCGCGAGCCGGATACCTTGGCTCCGCGCTCGACGTCGATGGCGCCCAGCAGCTCGCCGAGCTCCAGGTGGTCCTTGGGCTCGAAGCCCTCGGTGGCGAAGTCCCGGATGGTGCCGTGCGTCTCCAGGACGGTGAAGTCCTCTTCGCCGCCGACCGGGACGTCCTCGTGGACGATGTTGCCGAGCTGGAGGAGAAGCTGCTTGGCGGCTTCGTCGGCCTCGTTCTGCTCGGCCTCGGCGGCCTTGACGTCCTGCTTGAGCTGTTCGGCCTTCTTCAGCAGCTCGGCCCGCTCCTCGGGAGAGGCCTTGGGGATGAGCTTGCCGAGGGACTTCTGCTCATTACGCAGTTCGTCGAAGCGCATGCCGGAGGACCTGCGGCGCTCGTCGGCGGAGAGCAGCGCGTCGACGAGTTCGACGTCCTCTCCACGGGCGCGCTGCGAGGCGCGGACACGGTCAGGGTCTTCACGGAGCAGCCGGAGGTCAATCACCCCTCCAGGCTACCGGGCTGGGCTTCCTGGGATCACACCGATATCACGCTGCGTGTCGCTATGTCCTAATTGCAACGAATGGATAAGTCTTGACGGCTGACCGGAAGTGACTCTTCCCGGAGCGTCAATAAAAGCGGCCCCATTCCCCGAAAAGGGGCGGAATGCCGGCGGTCGGGCCAGCCCTGAGCGGGCCCGGAGGGGCTTCTTGTCCACAGGAATTGCCGCAGCCGGGATCTTATCCACAGGCTGTGTGCCGTCTCTGTGGACACAGGAATAGATCATTCCTGATCGGCGGATGGCCGGGACGAATCAGGGTTCAAACCACCCTCACACACTCATTCGGGTGGGAATGACTCGCCCCAAAGAGTTGATCGGCGATACGCAGGTGACACCGTTCACCTCCCGCTCCCCAGAGCGAAACCTGAGTCACTCGGGCGATTTGTCGACCTTGTCGTGCCGCTCTGTCGACTTGTCCCCAGGCACCCCTCTCCGCCTGTGGATAACTCTGTGGACAGTGGACGGCGTCCTACGCCCGTCCGTCGAGGCAACGCCCCAGCCAGTCGGAGGCGGCCGTGAAGTCACCGTCGGAGGTCCCGGGCCGAGGAGCCCGGACATCACTCTGAGCGACCCCGGCCCGCGGGTAGGACCCGAGGAAGCGGACCTGGGGGCAGGTCCGCTTGAGGCCCATGAGCGCCTCGCTGACCCGCCGGTCGGAGATGTGGCCCTCGGCGTCGACGGCGAAGCAGTAGTTGCCGATGCCCTGTCCGGTCGGACGGGACTGGATCAGCATCAGGTTCACCCCGCGGACCGCGAACTCCTGAAGGAGCTCCAGCAGGGCACCGGGGTGGTCGTCGCCGAGCCACAGCACGACGGAAGTCTTGTCCGCTCCGGTCGGCGCGGCCGGCCGGGCCGGGCGTCCCACCAGCACGAACCGGGTCTCGGCGTTCTCCGCGTCGTGGATCTCGGTCACCAGCGGGACGAGCCCGTAGGTGGCGGCGGCGAACTCGCCCGCGAAGGCGGCGTCGAAGCGGCCCTCCTGGACCAGCCGGGCGCCGTCGGCGTTCGAGGCGGCCGACTCCCACACCGCGTCGGGCAGGTTCGCCCGCAGCCAGTTGCGCACCTGCGGCTGGGCGACCGGGTGCCCGGTGACGGTCTTGACGTCCGACAGGGCGGTACCGGGCCGCACGAGCAGCGCGAAGGTGATGGGCAGCAGCACCTCGCGGTAGATCATCAGCGGTTCGCCCGAGGCCAGCTCGTCGAGGGTGGCGGTGACCCCGCCCTCCACCGAGTTCTCGATCGGGACGAGGGCGGCGGCTGCCTCGCCGTTGCGCACGGCGTCCAGGGCGGCCGGGACCGACACCATCGGGACGAGTTCCCGGGTCGCGGCTTCCGGCAGGGTGCGCAGGGCGGCCTCGGTGAAGGTGCCCTCGGGACCGAGATACGTGAAGCGGGTGGCTGACATGCGATCAGCCTAATGCCGGGGTGCCGCCCGCCGGTTTGCTGTTCATCCTTCGAGCAGCCGCTGCCCCACGTACTCGCCGCTGCGGGGGCCGGGCGGAACCGCGTACAGCCCGCTGGACTCGTGCCGGATGAACGCCGACAGCGCGTCGCCGCGGTCGAGCTTGCGCTGTACGGGTACGAATCCGCGCAGCGGATCGGCCTGCCAGCAGACGAAGAGGAGCCCCGCGTCGGGAGCGCCGTCCGGGCCGATCCCGTCGTGGAAGGAGAACGGCCGCCGCAGCATGGCGGCCCCGCCGTTCTGCTCGGGGGCGGAGATCCGGGCGTGGGCGTTGGACGGGATGACGGGCTTCCCGTCGGCGCCGAGCTTGTCGAGCGCCATCTCGGTGGTCTCGCCGCCGCCGGTCAGGGGGGCGCCGGTGGCCTTCGTGCGGCCGATGACCTGCTCCTGCTGGGCGAGGGACTGCTTGTCCCAGTCGTCGAGGAGCATGCGGATGCGCCGGACGACGGCGTACGAGCCCCCGGCCATCCAGGCGTGCTCGGCGGGCCCGGGGCCCGCGCCGGGAACGAAGATCCGCTTGTCGAAGTCGGGCTCCGAGGGCTTCGGGTTGCCGGTGCCGTCTACCTGGCCCATCAGGTTGCGGGCGGTCATCGGGGTGCCGGTGGCGCCGGGAGACCGGTTGAAGCCGTTCATCTGCCAGCGGACGCGGGCGGCCTCCCCGGCGTCCTTCTGCAGGGCACGCAGGGCATGGAAAGCGACGAGGCCGTCGTCGGCGCCGATCTGGACCCACAGGTCGCCGTTGCTGCGCTGGGTGTCCAGCCGGTCCGAGGAGAAGTCCGGCAGCGGGTCGAGGGCGGCGGGACGGCGGGCGGTGAGACTGGTGCGCTCGAAGAAGGAGTGGCCGAAGCCGAAGGTGACGGTGAGGGAGGACGGACCGGCGTCCAGGGCGATCCCGCTGTCGGAGGTCGAGGCCGGCTCGCCCGCCATCAGCCGCCGGGCGGTGTCGGACCAGCGCCGCAGCAGCGCGGCGGCCTCCGTACGGCCCGCCCCGGCGGTGAGGTCGAAGGCGACCAGGTGTCCCTTGGCCTGCAGCGGGGTGGTGATGCCGGCCTGGTGGTCTCCGTGGAAGGCCACCTGGGTGGCGCCCAGGGAGGCCGGACTGCCGGTCGCGCCGGGGGCGGAGCCGCTCCCGGAGTCCTCCAGTGCGGAGTGCGCCAGGGCGCCGCCTGTCGCTCCGAGGGCGATTCCGACGGCGCCTGCGGCGCCGACGGTACCCAGCAGCCTGCGCCGGGAGATCTCGATGTCGGGGTTGCTCTCGGGCACGCTGGTCAGCCGATCTTCACGGTCTTCTGGACGGTGGTCTGGTCGATGTCGGAGGTACGGACGGTCACGTCGATACGCCATTCACCCGCGAGCGGCAGCTGGACACCGGATGCGGTCCAGTGTCCGGGGGCCGCCTGCTCGGGGACGAGCGGCAGGGGGCCGATGTCCTTGGCGGGAAGGGTGAAGGCGACCTTGATCTCGGGGAGGTCGAAGGGGGTGCCGTCGGCGGAGTCGGACCAGAGGTGCAGGGTGTTCGCGCCGACCCGTCCCGGGTCGAGTTCGAGCCGGACGGAGCCCGTGCCGTTCGCACCGCCGGTGTCGAAGGGCAGGGTGATTTTGACGGCCCGGTCGGGGACGGCTGTGGCGGTGGAGCCGCGGCCCGTCTCCTGTTCCACGGTCCGCCCGGGCTCGGTGCTGGTGAGCACGGTGGTGACGGCGAGCAGGATCACGGCGATGGCCGCCTCGGCGAGGACGGAGCGGCGCAAGCCGGCGCGGTCCGGGTCGGCGTCCCGCACCCGCTTCTCCAGCGCGCTCTCGCGTGCGGCTCGCTGCCGGGCGAGCTGGGCGGCGCGCTCCGGGTCCGCGGGCACGGGCACTGTTTCACGTGAAACACCGGAGCCTTCCGTGTCGGCGCCGGGGGCCGTTTCACGTGAAACATCGTCCGGGGTCCGCCCGGCGGCGACAGCGGCGGTCGTGGCGTCCGCCGCGTCCGCCGGGGCATCGGCGAGCCGCGACGTCCACTTGCGGGACACGAAGGCGATGCCGAGGAGGACGGCGACCAGGCCGATCTTCAGGAGCAGCAGCTGCCCGTAGTCGGTGCCGGTGAGGGCGGACCAGCTGCCGAGCTGGCGCCAGGACTGGTAGACGCCGGTGACGGCGAGCACCAGGACACTGACGAAGGCGACCTGCGAGAAGCGCCGGACGGCTGCGCGCTCGATCCCGGGGACCTTGTGGAGGGCGACGAGCAGCGCGGCGAGACCACCGAGCCACGTGGCGACGGCCATCAGGTGCAGGATGTCGGCCGGCATGGCGATACCGGGCTGGATCCCGGTGGAGGCGTGCTCCGAAAGGGCCCAGGTGGCGGCGATACCGCCGGACACAACGGCGCCGCCGATGGCCAGCCCGAAGGTGAGATCGCTGGTGTCGTCCGGCCTCGCGACCCCCTCGGTCTCGTCGGACCCGGCGGCCTGGTCAGACCCGTCGCCCTCCCCCTCGGCCAGGTCGACCTCATCGGGTCCGAGACCCGCCACGCGGCGCGCGTAGACGCCGAAGAGGACCGCGACGAAGAGGGCCGCCGCGCCCAGCAGGAGCAGCCTGGAGACGAGCGAGGCCCCGGTCTTGGTCTGCAGGACGGCCCGGAGCCCGTCGAGATCGAAGACATCGGAGAAGTTGCCGGACCCCGTGTACGGGGTCCGCAGCACCAGCATGGCGAGGGTGGCGGCGGTCAGGGTGACCCAGGCACGCACGACGAGCTTCTGGAGCGGCCGTTCGGCGGCGCCCCTGCGCCAGCACAACAGGATGAAGGCGGCGCCGCCCACGAGGACGGTGAACCCGGCGTAGGCGGCGTAGCGGGCGATCCCGTACGCGATCCCGACGGGCCCGCCGCCCGCCTGCGCGGTGGGCAGGGTGACATCGGTGGCCGAGGGCGCGCCGATGGAGAAGGTGAAGGCGCCGGAGATCGGGTGGCTGTCGGCCGAGACGGCCTGCCAGGCGACGGTGTAGGTGCCGTCCGGCAGCCCGGTGTGCAGCGCGGTGCCGTAGCGGACGGTGTTCCCGCTGCACATGTCGCGCAGTTCACCGGTGTCCACGCGTTTGCCCTGGGGGTCGAGCACGCGGATGGAGTCGTCGCCCATGGCGACCTGCTCCGAGAAGGAGAGCGTGACCTGGGCGGGCGCCGTGGCGACCACCGCCCCGTCCTTGGGGTCGCTCGCGGTGAGTGCGGCGTGCGCCGTGGCCGGTGAGGCCGCGGTGAACAGGGTCGCCAGCACAGCTGCGAGGACCAGCGCGAGCCGCGGCAGGACTGCCGTGGCACGGGCGCGGGCCGTGGATGGGGCGGGGGCGGTGGCCGTCATGGCGTGTCAGCTCCTCGGTGCGTTAGTGGGCGTTGCCGGACGGGTTGTACGTCCGGTCCTTCACGTCCAGCTCGACCTTGACCGGAGCGGCCTTCTCGAAGCGGAGCTCGACGGTGACCTTGTCGCCGACCTTGGGAGTGCTCTTGAGCCCCATGAACATGATGTGGTTGCCGCCGCGCTCCAGCCGGAGTTCGCCGTTCGCCGGCACGTCCATCGACTGGACCTGCTGCATCTTCTGGTCCTTGGTCTCGTGGATCTGGAGATCGTCGGAGAGCGAGGAGGTCACGCCGGTGAGCTTGTCGGCGGTCTCGGAGCCGTTCTTGATGACCATGAACGCGCCGGCCATCTTGTCGTTCACGGGCTGGGGCATGAAGGCGCCGCTGACGGCCATCTTCGGCTCGGACTCGCCGGAGCACCCGGATATGGCGAGCACTGCCGTCAGGGAGAGGGCGGCGGCGAGAGTGCGGGTGGTGCGGGCGTTCACGGGTTCTCCCCCTTGATGAGCTTCGGCAGGTCCTTGGTGTAGTCGTCGACGGTGGTGCTCTCGCCGTAGAGGACGTACCCCTCGTCGGTCTTGGGTGAGAACGCGATGACCTGGGCGCCGTGCATGGAGACGGGCTTGCCG
This sequence comes from Streptomyces sp. NPDC030021, assembly GCF_055574035.1. Taxonomy (NCBI): domain Bacteria; kingdom Bacillati; phylum Actinomycetota; class Actinomycetes; order Kitasatosporales; family Streptomycetaceae; genus Streptomyces; species Streptomyces sp. NPDC030021. The sequence goes on along the minus strand of NZ_JBVIAH010000013.1, from coordinate 150,702 downwards.
TCGGGCCCCGTCGTGGCGGCCTCGATGCCGATGCCGAGCGTGCGTGCGGCGGCCTGGATGGTCGCGAAGTTCCCGGTGAGTCCGATGAAGGACGGGTCCTGCGACTTGAGCCACGCGCCGAGGGACTCGGGCGTGTCCCTCTCGGGGTCTGTGGTGACGAAGACGACCCGGAGGTTGTCCTGGTCGGCCTTGGGGAGTGCCTTCTTGGCGACGGCGATGTTGCTCATCGTCAGCGGGCACACGTCGGGGCAGCTGGTGTAGCCGAAGTAGATGAGGGTCGGCTTTCCCTTGGTCTGCTCACGCAGGTTCCACGGGTTGCCGGTGGTGTCCGTGAGGACGAGCTCCGGCTTGGTGAACGGGCGGTCCAGGAGGGTCGCGGCCTTGGTGGTGCTCTGACCGCCGGAGATCTGGGTGACTCCGCCGGTCTTGGCGGGCTCACCGCCGCAGGCGGTGAGGGTGAGTGCGGCCGCCGCGAGCAGCGCGGCGACCGTCACACGTGTGGTGCGCATGAAGAAATGTCCCTGGGATCGGGGATGTTACGGACGTTTCGGAACGGCAGCGCCCATGGGCGCGGCAGGTCAGGCGGAGCGGCGGCGCGAGGCGATGCCGAAGGCGACACCGCCGAGTCCGACGACGATGCCGGCGATGCCGAGGACGCGCGCGGTGGTGTCGGAGCCGTGATCGGCGGCGGCCTTGTCGTGGCCGTGCTCGGCGTCCTTGTCGGCGTTCTTCGGCTCGTCGGCCTTCGCACCGCTGTCGTGGTGGTCGTCGCCCTTGGGGGCGGTCAGCTTCAGGACGGGCGCGGGGTTCTGCGGCTCCGCGGCGCCTTCCTTGGCCTCCTCGATCCAGCGGACGACCTCGCCGTTGTCGTACGTCTGGATGGACTTGAAGACCATCTGGTCGGCGCTCTCGGGCAGCTTGCCCACGGAGAGCGGGAACTGCTGGAACTTCCCGGGCTCGATCTTGCCGCCGGACCAGGTCACCTTGGTGACGGCCTCGTTGATCTGCTTGCCGTGCACGGTGAGCGGCTTGTCGAGCTTGCTCTTCTCGACCGTCACGGTCCAGCCGGGAACGTCCTGCGGCATCACGGAGCTGAGCGGCTGGTCGATCGGGAAGTTGACCTCCAGCTGGGTGGTCGACGCGTTGTCCCGCTCGTTGGGGACCTTGAAGTTGATCGTCGCGTAGCCGCCCTTGGCCGCCTCGCCTGCGGGCTGCACGCCGACGTGCGCGAAGGCAGGGCCGGAGAGGACGAGGACGGAACCGGCGGCGATGGCGGCGGCGATGGAGACGCGAGAGGTCTTCATGGCAGGAACACTCCACGGAAGCAGTGGTGGCGATGGCTCCGCGCACGGGCGCGCGCGGAGTTCGCGGCACCGGTATCCCGCTCTGTGTCCGGGAAGGAAGGTGCCGCGTCAGGCTGCGAGAGCGAGTGCCACGGGTGGGCCGCGCCGGATCACCGTGTGCTGGAGTGCTTCCCGCCCCGTGCAGAGGGCGGGGTCAGACCCGGTCCGCAGGTCCCGCGGGGTACGGGTGGCCGAGCCCGGGAGCCCGGCGCCGAGGGCGCGTACGAAGGCCAGTGCGGCGCGCAGCGGGCGCATCGGGGCGGCTTCGGCGGAGCGGCGGGACAGCTCGACCAGCCGGAAGAGCGCGGCGTCGCCGCGGCCGAGCAGCCAGCCCGCGGCGAGTGCCGCCAGCAGGTGGCCGGCCAGCATGGCCGGGCTGAACAGGCCGGTCGCGGGCGCCTCGGTGACGGCCCGGGCCATGTGCGCGTGCGCGCCGTGCCCCTGCGCCACGACCTGCCCGGCCTGTGCCGTCTGCCCGGCCAGGGCGGCCGGGTCCAGGCCTGCGGCCTCCAGGATCTGCCGGGCGTCGGCCGGGCTGAGCGGTACGGAGTTGCCCCCGCACACCAGCCGCGCGGCGAGCTCGGCGAGCGAGGTGTCGGCGGAGCCGGCCGGTGCCTGCGCGGCGGCGGCGCTGTGCTGGCCGAGGCCGAACATCGTGTGCAGGCCGAGTTGTCCGGCGGCGAGCCCGGCGGCGATGCCGGGCAGTGACCGCCGGCGGCCCGCGAGCGGGGCGGCGACCGCGAAGACGGCGAGGAAGCCGAGACAGAGCGACCACCAGGGCACGGTGGCGCAGGACGCCAGGGCGTGACCGGTCGCGGACAGCACGACACAGACCGCGGTGAACACCGCGGCCCGGATCAGCCGGAGGCCGGCTCCGGCGTGCGTCGCGTGGGGGTCAGACATGGCCGGGCCATCATCGCACTGCGCTCAGGCCCTTCATACGGCAGGTCCGGAAGGTCCGTATGAGTCCTCTGTGCGAGGACCGTCCGTGCCTGCCGCGCACAGCCGCATACACCGCTCCCCGGGAGAGCCGCATCGGCCGGACGGGCGTATTGAGGTCTCGGACGGCCGCAGGGCGCTTACGCCCCCTCGCGGGCGGCAATACGTAACCGTATGAGCATCTGGTGGTCTCTCCACTTGAGGCGCGAAGCCGCGAGCGTGGCGCTCGCCAGGCGACTGCTGCTGGGGACGATGGAGACCGCGGGGGTGGACCCGGACATCTCCTTCGATCTCTCGGTGGCGCTGAGCGAGGCGTGTGCGAACGCGGTGGAGCACGGCGGGGGTGGCGAAATCCCGGACGATACCGAGGCGTACCACGTCACGGCCTATCTGGACGGGGATTGCTGCCGCATCGAGGTGACCGATTCCGGTCCGGGGTTCCCGCCCGCGACGGTGGCTCGCCGCAGACCCTCCCTGGCCGAACACGGCCGGGGCCTGCACTTGATCGCCGAACTGGCCGACCACGTCCGCTTCCGCAACCGGCCGGGCCGTGGCGCGGTGGTGAGCTTCGACAAGATGCTCAAGTGGCGCGACGATGCGCTGCTGAAGGTGTCGTAGGCCTCGTCGGCCTCGTAGGCGGCGTAGGTGTGGGCGTCGCGGGTGTCCTGGGAACGCCGGTGGGCGGGACCCCGTACAGGAATCCCGCCCACCGATACGCAAGGCGCAGGCGTCAGCCCTTCAGGCGCGCCATCCAGGCCTCGACCTCGGTCGAGGTGCGGGGCAGCCCGGCGGACAGGTTCAGGTTGCCGTCCTCCGTGACGAGGATGTCGTCCTCGATCCGGACGCCGATGCCGCGGTACTCCTCGGGCACGGTCAGGTCGTCGGCCTGGAAGTAGAGACCCGGCTCCACGGTCAGGCACACGCCCGGCTCCAGCGTGCCGTCGACGTACGCCTCGGTGCGCGCGGCCGCGCAGTCGTGGACGTCCATCCCGAGCATGTGGCCGGTGCCGTGCAGGGTCCAGCGGCGCTGCAGGCCCAGCTCCAGGACCCGCTCGACCGGGCCCTCCAGCAGGCCCCACTCGACGAGCTTCTCGGCCAGCACGTGCTGGGAGGCGTCGTGGAAGTCGCGGAACTTCGCGCCCGGCTTCACCGCGGCGATGCCGGCTTCCTGGGACTCGTAGACCGCGTCGTAGATCTTGCGCTGGATGTCGGTGTACGTGCCGTTGATTGGCAGCGTGCGCGTGACGTCGGCGGTGTAGAGGGAGTGGGTCTCCACACCGGCGTCGAGCAGCAGCAGGTCACCGGGGCGGACGTCGCCGTCGTTGCGGACCCAGTGCAGGGTGCAGGCGTGCGGACCGGCGGCGCAGATGGAGCCGTAGCCGACGTCGTTGCCCTCGACCCGGGCGCGCAGGAAGAAGGTGCCCTCGATGTAGCGCTCGGACGTGGCCTCGGCCTTGTCCAGGACCTTCACGACGTCCTCGAAGCCGCGGACGGTGGAGTCGACGGCCTTCTGCAGCTCGCCGATCTCGAACGCGTCCTTCACGGCGCGGGCCTCGGAGAGGTAGACGCGCAGTTCCTCGTCGCGCTCCTTGGTCACCTTGTCGGTGAGGGCGGACTCGATCACCGAGTCGTGGCCGCGAACGGCGCGCACCGGGCCCTCGGCCTCGGTGAGGGCCTCGGCGAGCTTGCGGACGTCCTTCGCGGGAATGCCCAGGAGCTGCTCGGCCTCGGTGAGGGAGTGCCTGCGGCCGACCCACAGCTCGCCCTGGCCGGACAGCCAGAACTCGCCGTTCTCCCGGTCGGAGCGCGGCAGCAGGTACACGGTCGCGGTGTGACCGGTCGGCCCGGTGGGCTCCAGGACCAGGACGCCGTTCTCGGTCTGGTCGCCGGTGAGGTACGCGTACTCGGTCGAGGCGCGGAAGGGGTACTCGGTGTCGTTCGAGCGGGTCTTCAGGCGGCCGGCGGGGATGACGAGGCGCTCGCCCGGGAAGCGCCGGGACAGCGCGTCGCGGCGGGCGAGGGTGTGGGCGGCCTGGGCGATGGGCTCCAGTCCGTGCAGCTCGGTGTCGGCCCAGCCGCTGCGCATGTTCTCCGCGAGTTCGTCGCTGACGCCCGGGTACAGACCGTTCTTGCGCTGCTTGTGCGTCTTCTTGGGCTGCTCTTCTTCCGGGGTCTCCGGGGTGAGCTCGTCAGCCACGTCTTCTCCTCAGCTACGACGGTAGGGACCTGGGTGTGGACCGCATCCATCGTATGCGTGTGCGGAGAGAGCGTGTTCCGAATCGTGCCGTCCGTCACGATTCGGAACACGCTCCGGGCCTCATTCGAACCGGGCCGCGAGCAGCACGATGTCCTCTGGGGCGTCGGTCGGCTCCCCGCCGGGCAGTACGGTCCGCAGGATGTGCTCGCACAGGGCCGCCGGGTCCTCGCGGACGCTGCGGGGGACCCCCGCGGCAGCGGCGTGCAGCCGGGCGTAGGCCCGGTCCATCGGGTCGCCCGTGTGGTGCAGCAGCCCGTCGGTGTAGAGAAGCACCGTTTCTCCGGGTGCGGGTTCGATCTCCACGCTCGGCGCCTCCCAGCAGGACAGCATGCCCAGGGGCGCGGAGAGCGAGGTCTCCACGTACTCGGTGCGGTGCTCGCCGATCAGCAGCGGCGGGGTGTGCCCGGCACCGGCCAGAATGATCTTGCTGCCCTGGCCCTCGGAATTCGGCCCCCCGGCGGGTTCGCAGTAGGCGAAGAGCGCGGTGGCGGCGCGGGCGGGCTCGGTGAGGCGCAGCAGCAGCTCCAGGTCGGACAGGACCGCTACGGGGTCCTCGCCCTCCATGACGGCGTAGGCGCGCAGCGATGCGCGCAGCCGCCCCATCGCGGCGACGGCGCTCGGCCCGGATCCGGTGACCGAGCCGACGGCCAGCCCCAGGGCGCCCTCGGGCAGTGGCAGGGCGTCGTACCAGTCGCCCCCGCCGAGCGGCCCCGTGTGGTGACGGGCCGCGAGCTGTACTCCGGGGATCCGGGGGAGCCGGCTCGGCAGCAGTTCCTCGGAGACGGTGGCCAGCTGCGTGCGGGAGCGTTCCACCTCCAGCATCCGGGCCAGGTGCTCGGCGGCGTGCCGCACGTACAGCCCGGCGAGGTCGCGCTGGCGGTCACTCGGCTCGGCCTGCTCGTCGTAGAGCCAGACGGCCGCGCCGAGCCGGCCGGTGGCCTCGGCGGTCAGGGGGAGCGAGTAGCTCGCGGCGTAGCCGAGACGGGCGGCGACCTCACGGTGGCGAGGATCGACGGGGGTGGCGAAACCCCCGGCTCCGGGGGGCGCACCTGGTTCGGGGAGGAACTCGGAGCCGCCCTGGGCGTCGGGCAGGCCGTCGAGGATCCGCCCGTAGGAGGTGGCGCTGCGCGGCACGGTCTCGATGTGGCCGAGCTCCGCGTGGCCGAGCCCGAGGCCGATCGTGCTGGTCGGGCCGAGTCCGTCGGAGGGCTCCAGGACGATCAGGCCGCGGCGGGCGCCGACGAGCGCGGCTCCGGCGCGCAGGAATTCGCGCAGCGAGGTGTCGAGGTCACTGGCGCGGGCGAGGCGCTCGGTGAGCTCGTGCAGGGTGGTGAGGTCCGAGACCATGCCCGCCAGCCGGTCCTGGATGACACTGCCCGGGCCGCCGGGCGGCGGGGCCGGTGCGGGGGTGGTCCGGACGGGCGCGGGCGCCGCAGTGTGCGGCGACGCGGTTGTTGCTGGATCGATTCCAGCCACTTTCGGCAGATGCGGGGCGCTCATGGCGTCCGCCTTTCCACCTGGTGCGATTCGCCAAATAGCATCGCAAACCCCCAGATCGTGCTGCGCCGCCATCAAGGAATCCACATCTACACGCACACGTGGATGCATGTCCAGCATTGCCCAGGTGGGAATCCTGGTGTCCGTGGGACGGCAACTCACTGTCGAGCCAAGGCTAGAACTTGGCCGGAAAAAGCTGGAAGCAGTCGGTTTTTGCGATCGACTGAGCGGGCTCCGCAGGGGCCTCGGGTACGTACTCGGTGATGTGCGTGGCCAGTTGGCGCCGCCGGGAACCACCCGGCGCGGGCCGTCGTCCTTAGCGGCGGCCGCCGGTCTCGGTGGCCGGCGCGGGTCGCGCTCCACCCCCGCGGGACGTTTGATGGACCTGTAAGAAAACTGCACGAACCGTGTGAACCTGCTTCTGGCGGACAGTGACGCGAAACCTGTACGTGTGGTGAGACACCGGTTACATGGTGTGATGTGGCCCTCGGCGTTCAACGGAAAGGAACGAGCGCACATGCGCGAGATCCTCGGAAGGCGTCTCCAGCGGCTCCGCGATCGCTTTCAATCCCTGCGCCCCGACCCGGGACAGAGCGGCAGCACGTCCGCTCTCCTCGACGCGGCGCTCGTCTGCGCCACCACCTGGCAGTGGCCCGTCCTGCCCGGCGTCGGCCGGTCCGGCACCGACGGCAAGCGGTGCGCCTGCCCCGACCCCGACTGCGCCGTCCCCGGCGCGCATCCCTTCGACCCCGGACTGCTCGCCGCCACCACCGACCCCCGGATGGTGGCCTGGTGGTGGACCAACCGGCCCGCCGCCCCGGTTCTGATGGCCACCGGCGGGCCCGCCCCGTGCGCGGTGAGCCTGCCGGCCGGCGCGGCCGCGCGCGCCCTCGTACGACTGGACGCGCAGGGCATGCGACTCGGTCCGGTCGTGGCAACGCCCACCCGCTGGGCATTGCTGGTGGCGCCCTACTCGCTGGAGCGGCTCGGCGAACTCCTGTACGCGAAGGACCACGTGCCCTCCTCCCTGCGCTTCCACGGGGAAGGCGGCTACCTGTTGCTGCCGCCCTCCGCCGCGTCCAGCGGTGGCCAGGTGCGCTGGGAACGGGAGCCGCGGGCGCAGTCGGCGGCGCAGCAGCCGCGGGCACGGTCTGCGCAGGCACGGTCCGCGCAGGCGCAGGCGCAGGAGGGAAACCTCTGGCTGCCCGAGATCGAGGCGGTCGTGGACGCGCTGGTCGAGGCCAGCAGCGGTGCGCCCGGCGGCGGCAGCAGGCTCGCGTACTGACCTGCCGGGCCTGCCGGGATCACTCGTACGGGTGTCGGCGGGACGAGTTTCCAAGGGAATTGGGCGCGGGGGTCTCCGTGCCCCATTCCCGCCTCGCTATCTTCGGCTAATGAATCTCCGCCTGATCGGTATCGGCGCCGGTGTGCTGATCATCTTGTCGCTCCCGCTCGCCGGGGCGATCGCCGGGCCGGATTTTGCCGGTCAGGATGACGGAAAGGGCGGCGGCCTGTTCTCGGCGCTCGGGCTTTCGGACTCCTCCCGCACATCCCCCGCGGCGCCCGCGCGCTCGGCGCCGACGGCCGGCCCGCAGCAGCCCGGCCCGGCCGAGCAGCCCCGTACGGATTCCCGCTGCGGGCCCGAACTGTCCTCGCCGCACGGGGTGGAGGCACAGACCTGCGTGCTGGTCGGTGAGGGCCAGACGTGGGGCCGGAGTTACTACCGGAACACAAGCGGTCGCGCACTGGACGCCGTGCTGACGGTGATGGGTCCGGCCGGGCGCACGGTCCAGATCCGGTGCGCGGTGGGCGCGGGCGACGAACCGGGCCTGTGTGAGACGCCGAAGGAGGCCTCGGCGGGCGATCCGGAGAGTTACTCGGCCGTAGCGGAATTTGCAGTTCCGGATGATGAAGGGGAACTGCTCTTGAGGTCCGGGAGCAACTCACCGGCACCGGGTGACGGTTGATCGCACCCTGAAAATCAAGGGCCCGGTCGCTGGCGACGGGGGATGCACCAGCGACCGGGCTACAAGAACGGTAACAAGAGATCGCCTGTTCGCAAATTCGATCTCCGATATTCAGACATCGATTTGCAGACGATTAGCGGGAGTTGTGACTCCGGTCACCGTCTCCACGCGGGCGCTCCGTCAGCTGAGCGTCACCTGGCGGTTGGTGAGTCCGCCGCGTGCCCGGCGCTCCTCCGTGGTCAGCGGGGCGTCCGTGGCCAGCGCCCCGGCCAGCCGCTCCGCGAACTCCGCCGCGGGCTTCTCGACGTCGTCGGCCGTGACCCCGGTGGGCAGGTCCCAGACGGGGACCATCAGGCCGTGGGCGCGGAAGGAGCCGACGAGCTTCGTGCCCTCGCCGAGCGAGGACGTGCCGGCCGCGTGCAGCCGCGCGAGGGCGTCGAGCAGCTTCTCCTCGGGGTGCGGCATGACCCAGCGCAGGTGGTTCTTGTCCGGCGTCTCGCACCAGTAGGCGGCGTCCACGCCGGTCAGCTTGACGGTGGGAATGGCGGCCGCGTTGGCGCGCTCCAGCGAGGCGGCGATCTCCGGCGAGGCGTTCTGGGCGCTCTCGGATTCCGGAATCCAGAATTCGAACCCAGTGTGGACAACCGGCTCGAAACCGCCGTCGGCGTCCAGGAGATCCTGAAGTCGGGGACCCTCGGCGGGAACCCGGCGGGCGGCGACCGGGGTACCGGGCTCCGCCACGAGGGCGCGTTCCAGGGTGTCGGCCATGTCGCGGCCGAGGTCCCCGGAGGACGAGTCGTTCTGCAGGCCGAGGAGGACGGACCCGTCCTCACGGCGCAGCGCCGGCCACGCCATGGGCAGTACGGTCACCAGCGTGACGGAGGGAACGCCCTCGGGCAGGCCGCCCTTGAGGGACAGCGGGACGGTGGCGGCGGGCACCAGTTCGCGCAGCGCGACCCAGTCGCACTCGCCCGGCAGCCCCTCGAAAGGGCGCCGCACGTGCTCGGTGACGGCGTGCGCGGCGGCTGCGCCGTGGCAGGCCTTGTAGCGGCGGCCGGATCCGCAGGGACAGGGCTCGCGGGCGCCCACGACGGGGATCTCACCGTTGTTGAGCTGCGGCTTTGCAGTCTTGGCTGCGGGGCGCTTCTTGGCCATCGTGCGTGTCTCCCGGTTGCGGCGGTACGGCGTCGTGTCTGGGCGCGAGCCTAGCCGTTCGTACCGCCGGAACCGGTTGGGTGCGGCCGGGAGCACGGTCGGCGTGCGCTCCCGGACGGCCGCCTGTGCGGATGACCGGTACTGCTGTGCTGCTGTCGTGCTGTCTTGCGGTCGGGGATCCCGGGTTCAGGGATCGAGGTCGTCGAATGCCGTACTGAAGTCGATCGCCGGGGGCGCAACGCGCGTAGCGAAATCCTCGTGCCGGGGCCCACAGGCAACGATCACCCACACGGTGACCTCACCCGCCGCTCCGTCCCGGACACCCCAGTCCTGGGCCAGGGCGCTGATGATGTTCAGCCCCCGGCCGCCCCGTGCGGTGACCGAGGGCGTGGCAGGAACCGGGCGGGTGGGCCCGCCTCCGTCCGTCACCTCGACCGTCAGCCGTCCCGCTCTGTCGACGCGCCATGCGGCGCGTATCTCCCCGTCCCCGACTTCCCGAGCGCCGAGCGGCCTGCCATGTCGGCAGGCATTGCTGAGCAGTTCGGAAAGGATCAGTACGGCATCGTCCACGACCGATTCGGGCACCCCGCTGATACGCAGTTGCTCGCGCATCCGGTGTCGCGCCTCGCCCACGCCCGCAGGACCATGGCGTACGTCCATGCACGACGACGTGGGCACTTCTTGTGCCACCACCAACGCCACCCCCGGAACCTCCTTAGCCCCACGCATGGTCTGGATGCCCCAATGGCCTGGACCGGAAACCGCCGAAGGAGCCCGAAGGGGGCCCCTCTGACGCATTCATGCCGACCAAATGCGGAGCGGATGCGCCGGAGCACACCCTGTAACGAACGGGTGGGGGGTGGCGGGTGCGCAAAAAGGGACTTCAGCGCCCGAGTTGGGACAGAACTTGGCGGGGTCTGTTCGTAATGATTGCTTCCACGCCCAGATCAGCGCAGAGCTGAACGTCTTCTGGTTCGTTCACTGTCCATACGTGCACGGAGTGGCCCGCGCCCTGGAGCTTGTGGATGAAGCCGGGGTGGTTGCGCACGATCCGCATCCCGGGGCCGGCGATCGTCACGCCGGCCGGCAGTCGCCCGTCCCGCATCCGGGGTGAGATGAACTGCATCAGGTACACGGTCGGGATCGTCGGCGCGGCCGCCCGGATCCGGTGCAGGGAGCGCGCGGAGAAGCTCATGACCCGCACCGGGTGCGGACCCTCGGCGGGCGGGGCGTCCAGGCCGAAGCGCTTGAGCAGGACGAGGAGGCGCTCCTCCACCTGTCCGGCCCAGCGGGTCGGATGCTTCGTCTCGATCGCGAGCTGCACCGGCCGTCCGGCGTCGGAGACCAGCTCCAGCAGGCGCTCCAGGGTGAGGACGGAGGTGCGCTCGGGGTCCGCGTCCCAGTCCGGGGATTCCTCGCGGTCCTTCCAGGAGCCGAAGTCGAGGGCGGCGAGATCGGCCAGCTCCAGGGCGGAGACGGCGCCGCGGCCGTTCGACGTACGGTTCACCCGGCGATCGTGGACCAGGACCAGATGGCCGTCCGCGGTCAGCCGGACATCGCATTCGAGGCCGTCGGCGCCGTCCTCGATGGCCTTGCGGTAGGCGGCCAGGGTGTGCTCGGGGGCATCCTCCGAGGCGCCGCGGTGGGCGACGACCTGGATGGTGCGCGGCATTGCGTGGGTCACCGGGTCATGGTGCCACCGAGAGGTGTCCGGGCGTCGGGGCCGGCCCCGAGAGTGCATCCGAAATGTCGGATATAAAGAATGGGGAGAGATGCACAGGTCCGGCTTACAGTGCTCTGACGGGTCATGGGAAAGGCTTTGCCCAGGAACTTGTGCGGCACGTCGAACGTTCAGTCGGACCGATATCGCCAGAGAATTTTCCGAAGCCGTGTGTGACGAGGAGAGAGCGCTGTGAGCACCGAGAACGAGGGCACCGCGGCCCCGACACCCCCCGCGGCCCCGTCCGTACCCCCTGCTCCGGCCTCCGAGACGCAGGATGCGGCTCCCGCGCCCGCCGTCGGCGAGCCGGCGACCCAGCAGCTCCCGCCGACCCCGGCGCCCGGCACCGAGCCCACCCAGCAGATCCCGCCCGCGCAGGCGCCCCCGGCGTACGGCCAGGCTCCCGCACAGACGCCCCCCGCCTACGGCCAGGCTCCCACCCCGGCCGCGCAGGGGGCCGAGGGCTGGCCGCCCCCGCCGCCCTCGGTGCTGGCGTACGGAGCGGGCGGCCACGGCGGCGGCGCCTGGGGCGCTCCCCTGACCACCGACGGCCACCCCGCGCCCAAGCCGAAGGGCAGGGGCGGCCTGATCGCGGCCGTGCTCGTGGCGGCCCTCCTCGCGGGCGGCATCGGCGGTGGCGTCGGCTACTGGGCCGCCCAGCGCAGCGACAACGGCACCGGCTCCACCACGATCAGCGCCGCGAACACCCCCAAGGACCTCAAGCGCGAGGCCGGCTCCATCGCCGGTCTGGCCGCCGGAGCCCTGCCCAGCGTGGTCACCATCGAGGCCTCGGCCGGCGACGGCGAGGGCGGCACCGGCACCGGGTTCGTCTACGACCAGCAGGGCCACATCCTCACCAACAACCACGTCGTGGCCTCCGCCGCGAACGGCGGCAAGCTCTTCGCGACGTTCTCCGACGGCAAGCGGTACGACGCCGAGGTCGTGGGCCGTGCCCAGGGCTACGACGTCGCCGTCCTCAAGCTGAAGAGTCCGCCGACCGGCCTCAAGCCGCTGCCCCTCGGTGACTCCGACAAGGTCGCGGTCGGCGATTCGACCATCGCGATCGGCGCCCCCTTCGGCCTGTCCAACACGGTCACCACCGGCATCGTGAGCGCCAAGAACCGTCCGGTCGCCTCCGGAGACGGCAGCGGCAGCAAGAACTCGTACATGAGCGCCCTCCAGACGGACGCCTCGATCAACCCGGGCAACTCGGGCGGTCCGCTGCTCGACGGACGCGGCGCGGTCATCGGCATCAACTCCGCGATCCAGTCGGCGGGCAACGGCGGCTTCGGCGGCGGCCAGGCCGGCTCCATCGGCCTCGGCTTCGCCATCCCGATCAACCAGGCGAAGAACGTCGCCGAATCCCTGATCAAGACGGGCAAGCCGGTGTACCCGGTGATCTCGGTCTCGGTCGACCTCCAGGCCAAGTCCGAGGGCGCCAAGATCTCCGAGCAGGGCGGGGCCGCCAACGAACTGGTCGACCCGAACGGTCCGGCTGGCAAGGCGGGCCTCAAGCCCGGTGACGTCATCACCGAGTTCGGCGGCAAGCCGGTCGACAGCGGCCCGACTCTGATCAGCATGATCTGGACGTACAAGCCCGGCGACACCGTGAAGCTGACCTACCTGCGCGGCGGCAAGCCGACCACGGTCGACATCACGCTCGGCTCGCGGGTCGGCGACAAGTAGCAGCACCCGAGCACCACCGGTCGCGGCGGCGGCCCGATGAGGAGGGGCCGTAGGCGGGATTCCGCCTACGGCCCCTCCAACGTCCGCTTATGCTTCGCTGGTGTTCGATTCTCGGCACATACGGACCTTTCACGCGGTGGTCGCCTCCGGGTCGTACTCGGCCGCCGCCCGCGTGCTGGGGTACACCCAGCCCGCCATCACCCAGCAGATGAAGGCGCTCGAACGCGCCGTCGGGACCCCGCTGTTCACCCGCGTGGGCCGCAAGATGCAGCTCACCGAGGCCGGGGAGTCCCTGTCCCGGCACGCCGAGACCATCCTCGGCAACCTCTCCGCCGCCGAGGCCCAGCTGAGGGCGTACGCCCGGCTGCGCACCGGCCGGGTCAGGCTGTGCGGCTTCCCCAGCGCCAATGTCACCCTTGTTCCCGAGGCCCTGAGCGGCCTGGCCAAGGACCATCCCGGCATACAGGTGGAACTGCTGGAAGGCGAGCCCCCCGAGTCGCTGCGCCGGCTGGAGCGCGGGGAGTGCGACATCACCCTGGCCTTCACCTATCCCGGCCTGCACGAGGAGATCCCGGAGGAGGTCGCCGAGGTCAGGCTGCTGGAGGACCAGCTGACGGTATTGCTCCCGACCGGGCATCCGCTGGCCCGCCGCCGTGCCGTGCACCTGGCCGACCTCGCCGAGGAACGGTGGATCGCGGGCTGCCCGCGCTGCCGGGCGAACCTGCTCCACGAGTGCGCGGAGCTGGGCTTCGTGCCCGACATCCGCTTCGCCACCGACGACAACCTGGTCGTGCAGAGCCTGGTCGCACAGGGACTGGGTGTGGCGATGATGCCCGCGCTGGTGCTGCCCTCCCTTTCGCTGAGCCGGGTCTGCGGGCGGGCCCTCCAGCCCGCCGCGCGCCGGCACATCGCCGCGTACGTCTACCGCGATCATCTGCGCATCCCGGCGACGGCCGTGGTGCTCGACGCGCTGAAACAGGTGGCGGCGAACCGGGTCGGCTGCTGACCAACCCATAAGCACTGCTTGGGATTTCAGGTCATAACTGTCGTTGGACGTGATGGAAAGTCGGCAGCACGCTGCCGATATGACCACCACCACGCCGGCCCGTACCACCACGAGGATGGCCGCCCTCGTCAGTGAGATCCGTACGGTCGTGGAGCGGGGACTGGCTCCCGACCTCACCGCGTACCTGGTGGGCGAACGGCTCGCCCCGCACCTGGGCGCGCCCGACCTGCTGACCCCGGCGCAGCGCGAAGGTGACCCGGAGCGGTACCGGCAGCACATCCTGCACGCCGAGTCCGACGGCAGCTTCTCCGTGGTGGCGCTGGTGTGGCTGCCTGGGCAGGAGACCTGCATCCACGACCACGTGTCCTGGTGCGTGGCCGGAGTGCACCAGGGTGAGGAGAGCGAACGCCGCTTCCGGCTCGCGCCGGGCGCCGGTCCCGCCCGGCTGGTGGCCACCGAGGACGTGGTCAACGCCCAGGGCGACGTCTGCGGGTTCGCCCCGCCCGGCGACATCCACAAGGTGCGCAACTCCTGTACGACCAAGGCGATATCGGTGCACGTGTACGGCGCCGACGTCTCTCGGCTGGGTACCAGCATCCGTCGCGTCTACACGCTCCCCGTCGACTGATGGCCCTCCTCCACCGCCCTCAGAGCACGGCGGTCCGGCGTGTTTCACGTGAAACACCCGCTCCGTGGCCCGGGTTGGCGATGGCCGCGGGCGGCGCGCTGACGGCCTGGTGCATCCACCGCCTCGTGCCCGCCGTGCCGATGCTGACCGCATCGGTGATGCTGGGCATCGCGGTGGCGCACCTGCCGGGCCTGCGGACGTTCGTACGCGCGGCCGCGCGCCCGGGGCTCTCCCTGGCAGGCCGTCGGCTCATGCGGACGGGCATCGTCCTGCTGGGCCTCGGCCTGGGGCTGGACCAGGTGCTCCGGCTGGGCTGGGCCACCGTGGCCATGGTGGTCGGCGTGGTCGTGGCCACCTTCCTCGGCACCCTCTGGCTGGGCTGCCGGCTGGGACTCCCGGGCGATCAGCCGCTGTTGATCGCCACCGGGTACTCGATCTGCGGCGCCTCCGCGATCGGAGCGGTGAGCGAAGTGTCCGGCAGCGACGAGGAGGACGTGGCCGCCTCGGTGGCACTGGTCACCCTCTGCGGGACGCTCGCCATAGGGATACTCCCGCTCCTCCAGGGGCCGTTGGGGCTCTCCGACCCCGCCTTCGGGCGGTGGGTCGGCGCGGGGGTCCACGACGTCGGCCAGGTCGTGGCCACCGCCCAGACCGCGGGCCCCGCCGCCTTGGGCGAGGCGGTCCTGGTCAAGCTGATGCGCGTGGCGCTGCTCGCCCCGCTGGTGGCGGCCGTGGCCTTCTCGGTACGGGCCCGGCGCCGCGGGGTGCGCACCGCCTCGGGCCGCAGGCCGGCGCCGGTGCCGCTGTTCGTCATCGGGTTCCTGGCCGCGGCCGCGCTGCGTGCCACCGGGGTGCTGCCCGACGTAGCGCTGGAGTGGGCGCACACCGCCCAGGAGGCCCTGCTGGCGGCGGCCCTGTTCGGCCTGGGGAGCGCGGTGCACCTGCCGACGCTGGCCCGGACCGGCGGGCGGGCCGCGGCACTGGGACTGGGGGCGTGGGTGGTCGTGGCGGGGGTTTCGTACGCGGGCGTGATGCTCACCGTATGACGCCGTTCGGCGCCGTATGGCGGTGCAACGGCGGGGAGTTGGCCATTTCCTGGCCGGAACCGACCGAACGTTCTGACTGCCCGCTGACATTGCGACGCGCCCGTGCCACTCTGCCCGGTAATCCGCACGACGCACGACGCACGAATGCACCGCGCATCACGCACCTCGAACCGCGCACAGCCGATCCGCACCGACCGCTCTTCACCCCCACCCTGCCCGGCTTCGCCACCCGGCCCGGGCACGGCAGAAGGAGTCATGCGTGAATCGTCATCGCACGGCCTTGTCCGTCCTGCTCGCAGCCGGCGCCCTGGTCGCGGGCGCCCTGACGGCGGCCACCCCCTCGATCGCCGCGGATGCCCCCGCGTCCTTCCGGCAACAGCAGACCCACGGCTTCTGGACCGCCGAGCGGATGCGCGGCGCCACCCCGCTCGATGTGACCGCGGTGCCCGGCGTGGCCCGCACCCCGGTCGCCACGTCGGCGGCCCCCACGACCATCGCCCCGACGGCGGCGGCGTCCCCCACGGTGTTCCCGCAGGCGGGCGGCGCCTGGACGGGCGGCGGCGCCGTGGTGAAGACCTCGGGGCGAGTCTTCTTCACGATGGGCGACCGGACCGCATCCTGCTCCGGCGACTCGGTCACCAGCGCCAACGGCAGCACCGTCATCACGGCCGGCCACTGCGTGAAGTACCAGGGGGCCTGGCACACGAACTGGGTCTTCGTCCCCGCCTACAACAACGGCTCCGCCCCCTACGGCCAGTGGTCGGCCACCAAGACGTTCGCCACCGACCAGTGGGCCGCGAGCGAGGACATGAACATGGACGTCGGCCTCGCCGTCGTCGCCCCGCTGAACGGGCAGACCCTCAGCCAGACCGTCGGGGCCCAGGGCATCGCCTTCAACGGCGGCTACAACAAGAAGATGTACTCCTTCGGCTTCCCCGCGGCGGCTCCGTACGACGGCACCAAGCTGGTCTACTGCAGCGGCAACAGCGGCAAGGACTTCCTGCTGACCAAGGACCACAGCCTTGGCTGCAACATGACCGGTGGGTCCAGCGGCGGCCCCTGGTTCCAGGACTTCAACGAGGCCACGGGCCTGGGCACCCAGGTCTCGGTGAACAGCTTCGGCTACACCTTCCTGCCGAACCGGATGTACGGCCCGTACTTCGGCAACGAGGCGAAGGCGGCCTACGACAAGGCCCAGACCTCCTGACCTCCATTGCCGCTCCCGCCACCCCCACCTGGCCGGTACTCTGTACCGGCCAGGTGGGTTGCCCGAGCGGCCTAAGGGAACGGTCTTGAAAACCGTCGTGGCAGCGATGTCACCGTGGGTTCAAATCCCACACCCACCGCCAAGCGGGCCGAGGCCCAGCTCAGAAGGGGTGCCAACCATCCGGTGGCACCCTTTCTGCATGCGAAGCCCGCCATCGAGCCCAGCTCTGGCGGAGTCAGCCGTCGAACCAGACGACCAGGCGGACGCCCTCGTCGCCGTGCAGGCCCGCCAGGGTCCTCATGACCGACCACACAGCACCCCAGTCGCTGTCGGGCACGGCGTGCTTCCGTCGGAGGCGCCGATGCGGAAGAGGCGATCGCCGTCGGGCTACTCGGTGCCCTCGGGGTAGGCGCGGCCCGCGTGGTGGAGAGCGTGGGGGTCGGTGACGCCGGCGAGCACGGCAAAGCGGTCGAGGCCGGTGTTCCGGCCGTGCAGCACCCAGGTTCCGTCCGGGCTGCGGCGGTACTCGTGGACACACTCGTCGGCTTCGTTCGCGACCTCGTCCCAGTCCGTGGCAGCCAGCTCCGCCCAGGTGATCCAGGACGCACCGGTCGCGTCCGGGCTCCAGGCCTCGAAGCCGGCCAGGGTCTCCTGCGACACGTCAGCGGGTAGGCCGCGGTCATCGGCGAGCGGGCGGAAGGACGTGGTGTCGCGGACGCCGAACAGGGACCCGATGACCGCGGCCTACGCGCTGATCGAGAACGCGAGCGTCGGCAACCTGGAGGTCGCCATGAAGCCGCGAAGAGCGAGGAAGGACGCTCCGACCGTCGCCGAGGCCCTGGAGCGGGTCGGGCTGGCCGGACGTGAGAAGGAACAGGTCCACCGGCTCAGCGGTGGAGAGCAGCAGCGCGTCGCGTTGGCCCGCCTCATCGTCAAGCAGCCCGCCCTCGTCCTCGCCGACGAACCGACGGGCGCCCTCGACCACGACAACACCTCCATGGTCGTCGAGATCCTCCGCACGATGTGCGAGGAGGGCTGCGCCGTCGTCATCGCCACCCACGACGACGGGGTCCGTGACTGCTGCGACGTGGTCCTGACCGTCGGCGACGCCACACACCCCGTACCCGTGAAAGAAAGGCAGCTCTCATGAGCGCCCGCCTCGTCCGTCGTGCCGTGATCGGCGCTGTGCTCCTCGCTGGCATCGCCGTGCTGGCCGCCTGCGGCACGCACGCCGGCACCATCCTCGGCCGGATCGGGCTCCGGATCTTCTGACGCTCCGCCTTCCTCCCCTTTTCCGAAGCAGGTCCGGGTCGCCGACCCGGGCCTGCTTCCGCGTTCCCGCCTGCGATGCGTACGCCGCCGGGGCAAGGCGGGCGAGGGGATTCCCGGCTTGCCGGTCGGTCGGCGCCGTGCTGAAGCAAATATGCAGGTCAGGGTGGGTTTGTCTGCAGGTTTTCCGGTGGCTCCGGGGAGGGCGGCCGGGGGTTTGACGCACCTTCTTGGGCCGTCCGAGTGGTGTTTGTCGGAAGATCGGCGCGGGTCGTGGGGACGGTGCGGTTGCGGCCACATCATGACGAATGTATTCAGATCCGCCCGTCCGAACATCGTGAATCGAGGCACCCCGTCATGACTCACCGCAGCATCATCACGTCGATCTGGACCTCCGTCCTCGCCGCCCTGGTGGCCCTCCTCTCCGGCTTCGGTCTCGCGGCGAAGTCGGCTTCGGCCGTCGCCTCCGTCCCCGCCCCCGCCCCCGCCGCTGCGGGCACCGCGGCCACCGCCGTACGCCGGTCGGCCGTCGCGGCCCGGCGGACCTGGCGGGCGATGATGCGGGGAGGTTCGCTGCCGCCGACCATCAAGCAGCGGATCCACGCCGAGGCGCACGGCAAGACCCCTTCCGTACGACGTTCCACCACCGCCGCGGCCATGGGTGCCGGTGCCGGAACCGCCCCCCGGACGATGACCTCGGCCGCAGCGCCCACCGCAGCACACGGCGCGGTACCTGCCGCCGCCATCGCGGCACCCGCCGCGGAATCCGCAGTTCCCGCGGTCGCCACCGGTGCCGCCCGGGACGCCCTCGCGCTCGCCGCGTAGCCCCCGTAGTCCCGTAAGCCGAAAGCCGTACGTCCCGTACATGCAGTCCACGAGAGCGCAGGGCAGCCGCAGGGTCCGGCTCGCAGGCGCACACGCCGCCGCCGGGCAGGAGCAAGGACGAGAGCAGCGGCGAAAGCAGCAGTCAGGGCAGCAGTCAGGGCAGTCGTAAGAGCGGCAGCACCAGGACCAGCAGGAGCGAGAGCAGCAGCAGGCCCGGTAACAGGCGCTGGAGCCCGGTCGGTCGTGACCGTGGATCGCGCTACGTGGGTGCCCCAAGGGCGGGGCACGGATGGATCACCCCGGCTTGCGCCGGGGCGCGCAGGAGGTGCGCAGGGGGCGTGAAGCCTGGCATTGCAGGGTCGCAGGCCCGGGAGACGGTGGGGTTCCCGGACGGCGCGGCCCTTTTCGGCATGTCCGGGACAGGCGGTCTGGCGGAACGCTTCATCCCTTGTGCGGCGTGAGGTTCAGCTGTTCCCAGGGTGCTGACCTGGGGCTTCGGGGGCGCGAATGAGGTTTATCCGATGTTGGTCATACTTGCGGGGGAATCGGGGACTCCGGGGTGGTTCGCCGGGGATTCGGTGGGCAACTCTGGTCTCGCGACGTCGTCACCACACGGAACGATCGACCGAGGCGGCCGGCCAACTGCCTTGGAGCAAGTCCCACTTCGGTTTTCTGGAGGATAAAGACATGGCAAGCATCCGTACCGCCCGCGTCATCGCCGCCGTCGCCGCGCTCCCCCTCGCCGTCGCTCTCTTCGGCGGGGTGGCGTCGGCCGACAACGGCTCCTTCGCAAACGACGGATCGAATGCGAGCGTCGCCGGCATCATCGGCAGCGGCGTGGGCGGCGACAACAGCGGCAACTCGTCCACGTCGCAGCAGGTTGCCACCGGTTCCGGCGCATCCAACCAGAACAACACCGCTCAGGTGAACGGCTCGGCCCTCACCGCGATCGACCAGTCCAATTCGACCGTCGCGGTCAACTTCTTGCCCTGGTGGTAGCTGCGGCCTGAACCGCTCCGATTCTTGAGGGCGTCCGTGCGACCGGACCGGCTGGGGTCCGGTAGTGCGGGCGCCCTCGCGCATGCCCCCCGACCTTGACACCGCGGGTGAATCTGACGGACAGTCAGGTTCCCTCGATGATGTGATGCCGGGAGGCCAGCGCCGTGCACCTCGCTCCGACCGAAGGCCAGTTGCGGCTCCGCGCCGAATTGCGCGCCTACTTCAAGGATCTGCTGCCGGACGGCCTCCCCGATGACCCGGCCCGCCAGCGCGAACTCCTGCGCTGCATAGGTGCCGACGGGCTCCTCGGCCTCGGCTGGCCCGTCGAGTACGGCGGCCAGGGCCGCGGCGCCGACGAGCAGTTCGTCTTCTTCGACGAGGCCTACCGGGCCGGTGCCCCCGTTTCCATGGTCACGCTGAACACCGTCGGCCCGACCCTGATGAAGTACGGGACCGAGGAGCAGAAGGACTATTTCCTCCCCCGGATCCTCGCGGGCGACATCGTCTTCGCCATCGGCTACTCCGAACCCGAGGCCGGCACCGACCTCGCCGCCCTGCGCACGCGCGCGGTCCGCGACGGATCCGACTGGCTGATCGACGGGCAGAAGATCTTCACCTCCAACGCCCAGAACGCGGACTGGATCTGGCTCGCCTGCCGCACGGACCCCGCGGCCCCCAAGCACAAGGGCATCTCGATCATCCTGGTGCCCACCAGCACCCCGGGCTTCTCCTGGACCCCGATCGACACCGTCGGCGGGCTCACCACCACGGCCACGTACTACGACTGCGTCCGCGTGCCCGCAGGCCATCTCGTCGGCCCCGAGCACGGCGGCTGGGGTCTGATAACCAACCAGCTCAACCACGAGCGCGTCGCCCTCGCCGCCATCGGCATGCAGGCCGAGGACTTCTACGCGTACGCGCTCGACCACGCCCGCGCCCCCGACCCGGTCACCGGCGACCGGCCCGCCGACCTCCCCTGGGTGCAGTCCCGGCTCGCCGAGGCGCACGCACGCCTGGCCGCCGTACGCCTCCTCAACTGGCGTCTCGTCCAGGACGTGGGCAGCGGCGCCCTGGCCCCCGGTGACGCCAGCGGGGTGAAGTTCCTCGGCACCGAGTCCACCGTCGAGGTGTACCGGATGTGCCAGGAGGTGGTGGGCGAGGAGGCCCTGGTCCGCGGGCCCGCGGCCTTCGCGGGCGGCGAGCTCGAACGGATGAACCGGGCCGCGCAGATCAACACGTTCGGCGGCGGGGTCAGCGAGGTCCAGCGGGAGATCGTCGCCATGATGCGGCTCGGCATGAAGGGGAGGAAGCGATGACGGCGGACGCGGACGTGGACGACGTGGACGCGGCCGGGGGCGCGGCCGCGGCCGAGGCCGAGGAGGCAGCCCGGTTCCACACGCTGCTGGCGGCCTTCGAGGGGCAGCCGGCCGCCACTGCGGGCCGGGGCAAGGACGTGGTCAACGAGCCGATGATCCGCCACTGGTGCGAGGCGATGGGCGATGCCAACCCCGCCTACACCGGCTCGGACGCCATCGCGCCGCCCACCATGCTCCAGGCCTGGACCATGGGCGGTCTCTCCGGCCACGCGGACCGCTCCTCCGCCTACGACGAGCTCCTCACGCTCCTCGACGGCGCCGGCTTCACCTCCGTGGTCGCCACCGACTGCGAGCAGGAGTACCACCGCCCCCTGCGCCCCGGCGCCGCGATCACCTTCGACGCCGTCATCGAGACCGTGTCGCCCCGCAAGACGACCAAGCTGGGCACCGGCCACTTCGTGACCACCCGCATGGACGTCCAGGCGGACGGGGAGCTCGCCGGCACCCACCGCTTCCGCATCCTCAAGTACGCTCCCGCCGCCGGTCCGGCGAAGCGGCCCCCGGCACAGCGGCCCCGCCCGGTGATCAACCGCGACAACCAGGGGTTCTGGGACGGCGTGCGCGACCACAAGCTGCTGATCCAGCGCTGCACTTCCTGCGCCGCCCTCCGCTTCCCGTGGCTCCCCGGCTGCAACGCCTGCGCGAGCCCCGACTGGGACACGGTCGAGGCCTCCGGCGCCGGCACGGTGTTCAGCTACGTCGTCATGCACCACCCACCCTTCCCGGCCTTCGACCCGCCCTACGCGGTCGCACTCGTCGAGCTCGCCGAAGGAGTCCGGATGATCAGCAACATCACCGGCGTGCCCTACGACAAGGTGCGCATCGGCCTCCCCGTCCAGCTGGAGTTCCTGCGCGTCGACGCCGGCCTCGAACTCCCCGTCTTCCGCGGGAGCGAGGGCTGATGGACTTCCACCCCACCGAGGAGCAGGCCGCCGCGGCCGGTCTCGCCGCCCGGATCCTCACCGATCTCGCCACCCACGAGCGCCTCGCCGAAGCCGGCACCGGCAGCGACGCCGAGCTGTGGAAGGCCCTCACCACGGCCGGACTGACCGCCGCGGTCGAGGAGGTCGGACTGCTCGGGCTGGTCCTGCTGCTGGAGGAACAGGGCCGCACCACCGCGCAGGTCCCGTACGCCGCCACCTGCGTGTACGGGATCCTCCCCGTGGCCGCGCACGGCAGCCCCGAGCAGCGCGCCCGCCTGCTGCCCGCCCTCGGCACGGGCGAGGCGGTGGCCACCGGGGCGTTCCCGGCGCGCGGCCGGATCACCGCCGAGGACGGCCGGCTCACCGGGACCGCCCCCGCCGTACCGTGGCTGCGCGACGCCACGCACGTACTGGTCCCGGACGCGGACCGGGCGCTGTGGCTCGTACGGACCGACGCGCCCGGTGTGCGGACCTCCTCGGTGGAGACCACCGCCCCCTGGTCGGCGGGCCGGCTGACGCTGACCGCGGCCGAGGGAGAACGCCTCGGCTCCGACGGCGCGTACGAGGACACACTCGCCGCCGCCCGCACCGCCTTCGCCGGGCTCCAGGCGGGCGTCTGCGCGGGCTCTCTCGCCCGCGCGGTGGAATACACCTCCACCCGGGAGCAGTTCGGCAGGCCGCTCTCCACCAACCAGGGGGTGATGCTGCGCGCGGCCGACGCGTACATGGACACCGAGGCGATCCGGGTCACCACGTACGAGGCGGCCTGGCGCATCGACCAGGGTCTTCCGGCACACGAGCACGCGCTGACGGCAGCCTGGTGGGCCTCGGAGGCGGGCAAGCGGGTCGTGCACGCGGGCCAGCACCTGCACGGCGGCCTGGGGGCCGACCTGGACCACCCCGTCCACCGGCACTTCCTGTGGGGACGCCAACTGGACGCCTACCTGGGCTGCGGCAGCGAGCTGCTGGCCGAGCTGGGGGCCTCGATCGCGGCGTCCCCCGCATTCGCTCCGACAGCCGAGGGAGAGCAGGCATGAACGTCGGCGACACGCTGCCGCCGCTGGAGATACCGGTCACCCGCACGCTGATCGTCGCGGGCGCCATCGCCTCCCGCGACTACCAGGACGTGCATCATGACGCGGCGCTCGCGCAGGAGAAGGGCTCCCCGGACATCTTCATGAACATCCTGACCACGAACGGCCTGGTGGGCCGGTACATCACCGACCATCTCGGCCCGCAGGCCGTCCTGCGCAAGGTGGCCATCCGTCTCGGCGCCCCCAACTACCCGGGCGACACGATGACCCTCACCGGCACCGTCACCGCGGTCTCCGGTGCCAGCGTCTCCGGGAGGACCATCGAGATCCGGGTCGTCGGCGCCAACGGCATCGGCCACCACGTCACGGGAACGGTCACCGCGGAGGTGCCGGCATGAGCGTCCGCACCCGCGACGAGCTCGGCGGCCGCGCTGCCATCGCCGGCATCGGGGCGACCGAGTTCTCCAAGGACTCCGGCCGCAGCGAGCTCAAGCTCGCCGTCGAGGCCGTACACGCCGCCCTCGACGACGCCGGACTCGCCCCCGCCGATGTCGACGGCATGGTCACCTTCACCATGGACACCAGTCCCGAGATCACCGTCGCGCAGGCGGCCGGCATCGGGGACCTGTCCTTCTTCTCCCGTATCCACTACGGCGGCGGCGCGGCCTGCGCCACCGTCCAGCAGGCCGCCCTCGCCGTCGCCACCGGGGTCGCGGAGGTCGTCGTCTGCTACCGCGCCTTCAACGAGCGCTCCGGGCGCCGCTTCGGGTCCGGGGTCCAGCAGCGGGAGCCCTCGGCGGAGGGGGCGGCGCTCGGCTGGTCGCTGCCCTGGGGGCTGCTGACCCCCGCCTCCTGGGTCGCCATGACCGCCCAGCGCTACCTGCACACCCACCACCTCACCCCCGAGGCATTCGGGCACGTCGCGGTCACCGGCCGCCGGCACGCCGCGAACAACCCCGCCGCCTACTTCCACGGCAAGCCCATCACCCTCGCCGACCACGCCGCCTCGCGCTGGATCGTGGAGCCGCTGCGGCTGCTGGACTGCTGCCAGGAGACGGACGGCGGCCAGGCCGTCGTCGTCACCACGACCGAACGCGCCCGGGACCTGAGACAGGCGCCCGCCGTGATCACCGCGGCCGCGCAGGGCGCAGGGCGCCGCCAGGAGGGCATGACCTCCTTCTACCGTGACGACCTCACCGGGCTCCCGGAGATGGACGTGGTCGCCCGCCAACTGTGGCGGACCAGCGGGCTGCGGCCCTCGGACATCGACGTCGGCATCCTCTACGACCACTTCACCCCCTTCGTCCTGATGCAGCTGGAGGAGTTCGGCTTCTGTGCGCCGGGCGAGGCGGCGGATTTCGTGGCCGCGGACGCGCTGCCGCTCAACACGCACGGTGGCCAGCTCGGAGAGGCGTACCTGCACGGGATGAACGGCATCGCCGAGGCCGTCCGCCAGCTGCGCGGCACCTCCGTCAACCAGGTCGCGGGGGCGGCGCACGCTCTCGTCACGGCCGGTACCGGGGTCCCGACCTCCGGTCTGATCCTCGGCGCCGACGGCTGAGATCCGGGACCCGCGGCCCCCGCCCCCTCCACCTTCAGGGGGTGGGGACCGCCCTGTTCCTACAACCTGAGGTGGATCCACCATCGGCACCTGCGGCCGATCCCAGGGAGGGTGGGCGCTCCTAGCGTGGAGACATGACCACGCCTGTGTGCACGCTCGCCTCGAATCCGACGCCGTACCCGTCGTTCTCGGCGTACGTCCGGACCCGCGGCACGGTCCTGATGCGCACCGCGCGCTCCCTCACCGCCAACCCGTGCGATGCGGAGGACCTGCTCCAGACGGCCCTCGCGAAGACGTACGTGGCCTGGGACCGGATCGAGGACCACCGCGCCCTGGACGGCTACGTCCGTCGGACCCTCGTCAACACCCGGACCTCCCAGTGGCGCAAGCGCAAGGTCGACGAGTTCGTGTGCGACGAGCTTCCGGAGACCGAGGCGGTTTCGGCCTGCGACCCCGCCGAGGCTCAGGCGCTGCGCGACGCGATGTGGCGCGCGGTGACCCGGCTGCCCGACCGGCAGCGGGCCATGGTCGTCCTGCGGTACTACGAGGATCTGAGCGAGGCGCAGACGGCGGAGCTGCTCGGGGTCTCGGTCGGCACCGTCAAGAGCGCGGTCTCCCGCGCGCTGGGCAAGCTCCGCGAGGACCCGGAGCTCCTGCCGGTCCGGTGAGACGGAGGGTGTTTCACGTGAAACGTGAGGACGTCCGGGGATGTTTCACGTGAAACACGCCCTGGTTTCTACCCCCGGGTAGTGACATGCCGACCGGTACGTGCGCAGAATCGGCAGCATCCGTAGCCGCCGCAGCGCCGCAGCGCTCACCGGGAGGACGCTTTGCTCAGCACCATGCAGGACGTACCGCTCCTCGTCACCCGCATACTCCGACACGGGATGACGATCCACGGAAAGTCCCAGGTCACGACCTGGACCGGGGAGGCTGAGCCGCACCGCCGCAGCTTCGCCGAGATCGGCAACCGCGCCACCCGTCTCGCCGGCGCCCTGCGCGACGAGCTCGGAGTGCAGCAGGACGAGCGGGTCGCCACCCTCATGTGGAACAACGCCGAGCACGTCGAGGCGTACTTCGCGATCCCCTCCATGGGCGCGGTCCTGCACACCCTCAACCTGCGGCTTCCCCCTGAGCAGCTGGTCTTCATCGTCAACCACGCCGCCGACCGGGTGGTGCTGGTCAACGGCACGCTGCTGCCCCTGCTCGCGCCGCTGCTGCCGCATCTGCCGACCATCGAACACGTGGTGGTCAGCGGCATCGGCGACCGCTCCGCGCTCGAAGGCCTGAGCGTTCAGGTGCACGAGTACGAGGAGCTCCTCGCGGGCAGCTCCGACAGCTACGAATGGCCCGAGCTGGACGAGCGCCAGGCGGCCGCGATGTGCTACACCTCCGGCACCACCGGGGACCCCAAGGGCGTCGTCTACTCCCACCGCTCGCTCTACCTGCACTCGATGCAGGTCAACATGACCGAGTCGATGGGGCTGACCGACAGGGATACCACCCTCGTCGTGGTCCCGCAGTTCCACGTGAACGCGTGGGGGCTGCCGCACGCCACCTTCATGACCGGTATCAACATGCTGATGCCGGACCGGTTCCTGCAGCCCGCCCCGCTCGCCGAGATGATCGAGAGGGAGAAGCCCACGCACGCCGCGGCGGTCCCCACCATCTGGCAGGGACTGCTGGCCGAGGTCACCGCCAACCCGCGCGACCTGACCTCGATGAAGCAGGTCACCATCGGCGGCGCGGCCTGTCCGCCCTCCCTGATGGAGGCGTACGACAAGCTCGGCGTCCGCGTCTGCCACGCCTGGGGCATGACCGAGACCTCGCCGCTGGGCACGATGGCGCACCCGCCGGCCGGCCTGAGCGCCGAGGAGGAGTGGCCTTACCGGATCACCCAGGGCCGCTTCCCGGCGGGCGTCGAGGCCCGCCTGATCGGCCCCGCCGGCGACCTCCTGCCCTGGGACGGAGGGGCGGCGGGCGAGCTGGAGGTGCGCGGCAACTGGATCGCCGGCTCCTACTACGGCGGTGCGTCCGGCGAATCCTTCCGGCCCGAGGACAAGTTCAGCGCCGACGGCTGGCTCAAGACCGGCGATGTCGGCGTGATCAGCGCCGACGGCTTCCTCACCCTCACCGACCGCGCCAAGGACGTCATCAAGTCAGGCGGCGAGTGGATCTCCAGCGTGGACCTGGAGAACGCGCTGATGGCGCATCCCGAAGTCGCCGAGGCCGCGGTCGTCGCAGTCCCCGACGAGAAGTGGGGCGAGCGCCCGCTGGCCACGGTCGTCCTCAAGGAGGGCGCGAGCGTGAACTACACGGGGCTGCGCGAGTTCCTCGCCCAGACCGTCGCCAAGTGGCAGCTGCCGGAGCGCTGGACGTTCATCGAGGCAGTGCCGAAGACCAGTGTCGGCAAGTTCGACAAGAAGGTGATCCGCAAGCAGTATGCGGACGGAGCGCTGGCCGTCACCAGGCTCGACTGACGACCGAGGTGCCGTGCCGGGCGGGCCGGGCCCGGCAAGATCCGGAAGAGACGGCCTAACCCCGGGTGAGCCACGGCCGCAGCAGTCTGCTGACCGCGGGCATGGCCACGTAGGTCATCAGGGTGCTGAACACGACGGCGAAGGCGGCCGTGCGCAGCACGAAGTGCAGATCCACCAGGTATGGCCCGAGCACCGCGTTGCCGATCAGCGAGATCGGGAAGATGGCCAGCCCCGAGCTGATGACCATCTTCCACCGAGGCGGCGCGGGCCGGGCCGTACCCGGCTTGGCGAACCAGGTCTCCATGCCGTGCAGTTCCCGGCGGGCTATCTCCGTGTGGTGGTGGCCGAGGCAGTTGGAGAACCACTGCGCCCGCTCCGGGGAGTCCTGCCAGCGCTGGAATGCGGCCTGATTGCGGAAGCGGTGGACCAGGAACCACGGCCCGCCCTCCGCCGCCGGACGGAAGAGCCCGTACCCGAGGTGGTCCGGGAAGCCCGCGGCCGTCTCCAGGATGCCGTGGGCCCAGGCCTCGAAGGTCTCCTCGTGGCCGGGCTCCACCTGCCGTGCGATGAGCAGATTCACCTCCCCGTTGTCGGCGGGGACGGTGTGCTCGCTCGTGTTGATGATGGCCATCGGCCCAGGATTACTAGTTGGTGCCGATCTTGGCCAGCAGGTCCACGATGCGGCCTTGGACGTCCGCCGTGGTGGACCGTTCCGCGAGGAAGAGGACGCTCTCGCCCGAGGCGAGCCGCGGCAGTTCGGCCGGGTCGATGCCGGTCGCGGTGTAGACGACCAGGGGGGTGCGGTTCAGCTGCCCGTTGGCGCGCAGCCAGTCCACGATCCCGGCCCGCCGACGGCGCACCTGCATCAGGTCCATGACCACCAGGTTGGGCCGCATCCGCGTCGCCAGTTCCACGGCGTCGGTGTCGGCACCCGCCCGTGCGACCTGCATGCCGCGCCGCTCCAAGGCGGCGGTCAGCGCGGTCGCGATCTCGTCGTGCTCCTCGATCAGCAGCACCCGGGACGGGTGCTGTTCGCTGTCACGCGGCGCCAGCGCCTTCAGCAGCACGGCCGGATCGGCGCCGTACGCCGCCTCGCGCGTGGCATGCCCCAGCCCGGCCGTGACCAGTACGGGGACCTCCGCGGCCACCGCGGCCTGGCGCAGGGACTGCAGGGCCGTCCGGGTGATCGGCCCGGTCAGCGGGTCGACGAACAGCGCGGCGGGGAACGCGGCGATCTGCGCGTCCACCTCCTCGCGGGAGTGCACGATCACGGGCCGGTAGCCGCGGTCGCTCAGCGCCTGCTGCGTCTGCACATCGGGCGCGGGCCACACCAGGAGCCGGCGCGGGTTGTCCAGGGGCTCCGGCGGCAGCTCGTCGTCCACGGGTCGCGGCACGGGCCGGTTGACGACCTCGACGGCGCCGCCCGGACCGTCCAGCGGCTCGGGGCCCTCGTCGGAGCCTGCTTCGGGCGCCCCTATGGCGAAGGCGCGGCCCTGCGGGGCGGGCTCGGCGAGCCGGCGACGGCGACCGGAACCGGAGGTCGCACCGGATCCGGAGGCCGGGCCCGGGCCGCCCGGGTCGACGGAGATGCCCTGGCCCAGGGTGCCGAGGGCGCGCACGCTGATCGGCTGCGCGGCCTGGCCCTCCACCGGGGTGTCCTGCGGCCGACGCGCACCGGGGAGCGCGACCTGTCCGGAAGCCTCCTCCTCCTCGGGAGCGGTACGGGCCGCCGGAACCGGCCACGCCGGGGCTCCGGCCAGCGCGCGGCGCCGCCCGGTCGGGTTCTCGGCGGACTCGTCGGGCTGCGCGGCGGTGGCAGCGGCCTCGGGCTCGGCGGCCGGGGCGCCCAGCACCCGGCGACCACGCCGTCCGGCCGGGGCGTCGGCGTCGGAGTCGGCCGCGGCGGGAGCCGGTGTCGGGCCGGCGGGCAGCGCGAAGCCGCCCTCGGGGGCGATGGGCCGCGCGGGAGCGGGCGCCGGCCCGAGCCCGGTCGCGGGTACGGGGCCGCCGGGCTGCGCCGGACCGGCCGGACCCAGTGCCCGGCGCCGCCCGGCGGGATGCTCGGTCACCGGAACCGGGGGCACCGCTGGTACGGGCGGGAGCGCGGGCATGGCGGTGCCCTGCGGGGGCACGGGCCGCCCGGGGCCGTCGTGCCCGCCGGTGCCCTCGGCCCCGCCGCTGCCGTCACCGGCCCGGCCGCGCCTGCGTCCGGTGCCCAGTCCCGCCGGGTTCACCGGGGACTGCGCGAGTTCGGGGCCCGTCTCGGGAGCGTCGCCGGCCTCGCCCGCGCGCCGCCGCCCGGAAGGCAGCGCCAGCGCGCCACCCCCCTGTGCGGCATGTGGGGCCTGTGCGGCCTGCGCCGCCTCGGGGCCGGGGGTCTCGTCGTCCAGGAAGGCGTCCACCCCGCGCCGGCCACGCCGGCCGCCGGAGACCTTGCCGGGAGCCGCGCCCCCGGCCGTCCCCGCGCTGTCCGTGGCCGGATCGGCAGGGGGCTCCTCCGCCGGCTCCGGCAGGGTCACCGTCCCGGCACCCGAGCCGAGCGGGAGCTCCAGCACGTACGCCCCGCCGGGCGCGCCCGGAACCTCCACCGTCTGCAGCACACCGCCGTGCGCGGCCACGATCCCCCGCACGATCGGCTCGTGGACCGGGTTCCCGCCCTCGTACGGCCCGCGCACCTCGATCCGTACGACATCACCGCGCTGCGCGGCGGCCACCACGATCGTCGAATCGCTGTAGCCGCTGCCCTGGCGGGTCTTGCCGGTCGCGTCCACCCCGGCCACGTCCGCGATCAGGTGGGCGAGCGCGGTCGAGATCCGGGCCCCGTCCACCTCGGCCTCGATGGTCGGCGCATGGACGGCGAACTGCGCGCGGCCCGGACCGATCAGCTCGACGGCCCCGTCGACGCCCGCCGTGACGACGGTGTTGATCAGGACCTTCTTCTTCGCGAGCCGGTCCCGGCCGGTGTCCAGGCGCTGGTAGCCGAGGACGTTGTCCACCAGCGTGGTCATCCGTGAGTACCCGGCGGCCAGGTGGTGCAGCAGCTGGTTGGCCTCGGGCCACAGCTGTCCGGCGTCGTCGGCGGCCAGTGTCGCCAG
Organism: Streptomyces sp. NPDC030021; assembly: GCF_055574035.1. Classification (NCBI taxonomy): domain Bacteria; kingdom Bacillati; phylum Actinomycetota; class Actinomycetes; order Kitasatosporales; family Streptomycetaceae; genus Streptomyces; species Streptomyces sp. NPDC030021. The sequence continues at coordinate 120,689 of NZ_JBVIAH010000013.1, read as the reverse complement.
CTCACCGCGCAGCTCGTCCAGAGGCCCGCGCAGGGATTCGCCGAGGACGGCCATCAGCTGTGCGTGCCGCGCGGCGAGGGCGTCGTAGGGCCGCCGGTCGGTGAAGGTCATGACGGCGCCGACGAGCTGCTCCCCGTCCCGTACGGGCGAGGTGGTCAGGTCGACGGCGACCGGCTGTCCGGCCTTGTTCCACAGCACCTGCCCGCGGACGCGGTGCTTGCGCCCGCTGCGCAGGGTGTCGGCGAGCGGGGACTCCTCGAAGGGGAAGGGGGAGCCGTCGGCGCGGGAGTGCTGGATGAGGCCGTGCAGTTCGCGGTTGCCGAGGTCGGTGGCGCGGTAGCCGAGGATCTGGGCGGCGGCCGGGTTGACCAGCACCACCCGTCCGTCGGTGTCGGTGCCCACGACGCCCTCGGCGGCGGCGCGCAGGATCATCTCGGTCTGCCGCTGCGAGCGGGCCAGCTCGGCCTCGGTGTCCACGGTCTGCGAGAGGTCACGGACCACGAGCATCAGCAGCTCGTCGCCCGTGTACGAGGGTTGCGGCTCGCGGTAGGCGTCGCGTCCGTCGAGATGGGCGCTGGTGAGCTCGACGGGGAACTCGGAGCCGTCGGTACGCCGCGCGATCATCCGCTTGGGTTTGGTGCGGCCGCCGTCGTCCTCGCCTGGCCGGCGCATGGAGCCGGGGATCAGCTTGGAGTCGAACTCGGGCAGGAGGTCGAGCACGCCCCGGCCGACGAGCCCGGTACCGGGGCTCTCCATGATCTCGAGCGCGATCGAATTGGCGTTGACGACCGTGCCGTTGGCGTTGACGAGCAACAGCGCGTCCGGAAGAGCGTCGAGTATTGCTGCGAGGCGAGCAGCGCCTCGGGATGGCCTGCTGCTCACGACGAGCTTCCTCCCTGACCACAACTACCGGCAAGTCACGGGAGGAGTCTAAGGCCACAGGCCCGTGGTGGGGTGGCCGATGTGTGGCGGATACCGCCCATCCCGTGCATCCTCCCAGGTCAGGAACGCCCACTCGGAAGCAGAGGTTCCAACTCGTCCCAGCGGCGGATCTCGCATCCGTTGGTCCGCCGGAACGTGGCGTCCACCTTGTGGCCGTTCCAGGTTCCGGTGATCCGGGCGGTGGCGGGGCCCCCGTGCTGCATGGTGCAGATCTGCCGCTTGGAGACGGGGGCGAAGGGGTCCTTCCCCTCGCGGGCGAACTGATCCAGCCGGGCGCAGGCACCTTCCGCCTCCGGGTGGTCGCCGCCGACGGGGCCGCATTCGAGCCGGTACTCCCGGTCCAACCGGCGGTTTCCGGTGTCGGCCATGGCGATGGTGAGGCGGTCGGGTGTCGCCAGCAGCCGGCCCAGTGGGAGCGGGGGCAGTGGCCCGGCCACCGCGGCGGCCAGGGCGGAGGTGACGGCGAAGGCGGCGAGACGCAGCATGGGGCACTCCAGGTCGTCCGTACGTCGTACGCCTGCCCAACGACGCGGGCGCGCTGACGTTGCGTGCCGCGGCCGCTTTAAGGCTTTGCCCTCCACCCGTCCCTCCTAGTACCGTGGGAGCGGATTGGTGAGGGGCCCTGCGCCTGTGTCATCATCTGCACGCACCTTCGTACGCGGGGGTGTGCTGGAGGCGTCGCCTAGTCCGGTCTATGGCGCCGCACTGCTAATGCGGTTTGGGTCTTACCACCCATCGAGGGTTCAAATCCCTCCGCCTCCGCACCTCATCGAAGCCCCGGTCCTGACGGACCGGGGCTTCGATGCGTTCCGGGGCGATCCGGTCCGCTCAGCCCTCTCCGCGAACCCATCCGGATGATCTCCATCCGGCTCGTTTCCGCAGGTCAGCAGCGGTTTGGGTAATGGATTTCGCGTCCCGGCGAGGTCCATGTATTGTTGTTCTCGCAAGGCCAACGGGGCGCAAAACCCCGAGAAGCCCAAGCACTCGTAGCTTAACGGATAGAGCATCTGACTACGGATCAGAAGGTTGCAGGTTCGAATCCTGCCGAGTGCACAGCAGGTCAGAAGCCCCAGACGAAAGTCTGGGGCTTCTGCCGTTTCAGGCCGTACAGCAGCGAAGTACAGCAACCGCCTCAGCCGCTGCCTCCCATCGCCGCGGACAGCTGGTCCAGGGCCGCGCGCACATCCTCGTCACCCGCCGCCGAGTAGACCTCCATCGTCATGGCGATCTGCGAGTGCCGAAGAATCCGCTGGGCCACCTTCGGGTGGACCTTGAGCACGACCAGGAGCGCGCCGCAGGTGTGCCGGGTGTTCCGCAGCGGGATCACCCGCAGACCCGCTCGCCTGACCCGCAGCCCGAACATCCGGGTCAGGTTCCCCGGCTCGATCGGGGTCCCGTACTTCGTCGTGAAGATCAGCCCATGGTCGTCCTGCCACAGTTCCCCGGCCGCCTTGCGATCACCGATCTGCAGGGCCCGCCTCATCCGGAGCGCCTTCAGGCAGAGCGCCGGCAGCGGCAGGAAGTCGTCCGACTCCTCCGTCTTGGTCTCCCGGTGGAGGATCTCCCGCCCGGCCCGCTGGATCTGGTGGTCGACGTACAGCTCCCCGGCGTCCAGGTCGACGGACTTCCATGTCAGGCCGAGCACCTCCCCGCGCCGCAGCCCGAGGCAGAGCACGAGCACCCAGGCCGCGAACAGGTGATCATCCCGGGCCGCCGCATCGGCGAGGAACTGGCCGGCCTCGGCCACCGACCACGGCTTGATCCGGCGGCGGCGGGGCTTGGGGACCTTCACGAGCGAGGCGACGTTCTTCCCGATCTCCTCTTCGGTGACCGCGTGGGTGAGAGCGGCCCGCAGGGCATCCCGCGAACCCTGGATCACGCGACGGGACGGGTACGACTCGCAGCAGTCCCCGACGGCGCAGCACCGGCGGCTTTCGGGGGCGCGCCTCGCGTCCTTGCCCTGGGCGCAGCACTGGCAGACGGCCGCCAGCTTGGTCAGCCACTCGCGCACGTCGCGGACGGTGATCTTGTCCAGCTGCTTTGTACCGAGGTGCGGAGCGATGTAGAGGCGGACGTAGCCCTCGTACGAGACATAGGAGAGCGGGGCCAGGTTCGGCTTCACGATCGACTCCAGCCAGTAGGCGAGGAAGGCCGAGACCGTCCGATGCCGGGTGGCCACGGGCCCCTTCTTGGCTTCCGCGTGCAGGTTGAGCCACTTCTCGTGGACCTCCTCGCGGGTCTTGCCGTAGGCGTACTTCCGGGCACGCTTGCCGTCCGGCTTCGTCACCCAGACGTAGGCGGCGTAGCCGTTCTTGTACGGGTAGATCGATCCCTCGCCGTTGCCGCGCTTCCCGCTCATGCCGCCCACCCTTCGGCGCCGCCGGTGATGCGCTCGACGTACTCATCGACCCAGGCCGGGAGGATGCGGCGGTTGCGGCCGACCTTCACCGAACGGATCTCCCCGGTGAGCACGAGCATCTTGGTCTTCGACAGGCCGAAGCCGAGCATCTCGGCGACCTCGGCGGTGGTGTGCCACTTCCGCTGGATGACTACGGCAGCCATGCGGTCTCTCCTTCCACGTCGGACGGTTCGGCCCGCATCTCGCGGGAGAGTTCACGGGTGTGCTGGAGGTCCCGGCGGATGTTGGCGGCGAGCCAGGATTCACCGGGGGTGGAGCCGTGGCCGGCGTAGGACCAGTGCGCGACGACGAGGAGGGTGGCCTCGGGGTGGTCGTCGGGGTCGGGAAGGCCGAGCGAGGCGCGTTGCTGGGCGGCGCGATAGTCGGCGCGGACCTGGCGTAAGGCTCCGAGGGTGGTCGAGTAGCGGCGGGATTTGGTGGAGAAGTGGCCGCGGAAGCCGAGCATGTGGGCCCAGGCCCGCAACCGCCGGTCGGGGTAGGCCCGATCGAGGTCCATGCAGGCTTCCATGAGCCGTCGGGGGTGGTCGGGCACGCCGAGCAGGAGGAGTGCCTCCTTGTTGCCCACCGGGTGGTCCACGGTGCCGGTCGTCTCGGCGGCCTTGGTGGCGTACTTGGCGACGTAGGAGGCGACCGCCTGTTCTGTCAGGTCTTCCCCGTTACCGAAGGCGCCGATGGGCTGGACGTCGATCTGCTCGCCCCATTGGAGCACCCAGTCGTTGGCGTATCCGTGGTCCGGGCTGGCGGGCACGACGATGCTGACGCGGGCGGCGGCGGCGCGGATGGCGTCGGTGAGTAGGTCGAGGGTGGCCCACGCGGGCGGTGGGCTGTCGGGCCCGTCCGGTCCGTCGAAGCGGATCACGGCGTGGAAGTGGACGGCCCCGCGCTTCTGGTACTCGGCGACCTTGCCGAAGGAGACGCGCGACTGTTCGCGGGCGGCCTTCTGGGTGAGGCCGACGCGGGCGGCGATCTCTCGGCGGAGGTAGATCGTGAAGTAGCGCCACAACTCGGAGGCGTGGTTGTTCCACAGCACCGCGCCGAAGTAGTCGTACGTGGACGGGTCGAGCGGGGTGCCGAGTTCCTCAGCGTCCTCGGGGTGCCGGGTTCCGCAGCGGCAGGGGCGGGTGCCGGGGCGGTTGTGGACGGGGCCGAAGGACGGGGCGGTGAGGGTGGCGAAGACGCGGGGGTGGTCGCGGATCGTCTCGGGGGTTCCCTTGGTGGGATCTCCGACGAGGCCGGCGCGGATCAGGTGGTAGGTGTCTCCGGCGTACGTCCAGGCGCAGGCGGGGCAGCGGGAGGCGCGGCGGTTGCCGCAGGCGACGCGGAGGACGCCGCCGGGTTCGGTGTCGGTGTTGTAGGCGTGGATCACGGTTCGGGTGGCCGGGTCGACGAGTTTGGTGCCGCCGGAGAGGCGGATCGGGGCGGCGCATCCTCCGGTGCGGCGGATCTGTTCGTGGAGGCGGTCGAAGCCGGGGGCCCCGGCCACCCGGAGCAGGTCGCTCAGGGTGGCCGGGTCCAGGCCCGCCGCAGTGGCGGTGTCGGTCACGCGATCACTTCCCGTGGGCGGAGCCGTGGTTGGCGTTCCAACCGGCGACCAGGGCACCGACCTGGGTGTCTCCCTTGGCGGTAGCGGAGGCACCGCAGTGGCAGACGGCGGACGCGGTGGCGGGCTCGGATGGGGAGGGCTTGCTCACGTGCAGGCCGGGGCGTCCGGTGGTGGGGGTGAGGTCAGCCATGTCCGGACACCTGCGCAGCGTCGGCGGTGAGGGCGTCCAAGGTTGCGGCGGCCTCACTCGCGGCGGCTGCGAGGGCACGAAGGGCCTCAGCCGAACCGGGGGCAGCCAGGAGCGCGATCTCGGCGGTGTCTCCCTCGATACGAAGGCTGACGAAGGGATGGGAGCCGTCAGGGAAGGCCGTGACCCGGAAGCGAGTGTCAGGCTCGATGTGGCCCGAGGTGGAAAGACTCTTCACGGGGTCACCTACCGATCCGGACGAGGACGGCGGGAACGTTGCGGCCGAGTCCCCGGCAGGCGGTGCAGTGGACGCGGATGGTGGCTCGGGCCCCGTCGGGGGTCCGGGATCCGGTGGTGATCGTGGCGGTGGCGAAGCCGTCGCAGTCGCGGCAGACGGGCGGGGTCGAGGCGTGCTGGGGCATGATGAGTTGTCCCTTTCGGGTCCGTTGGATCTGGGAGGGGTTCAGGCGCCCGGGGCGGCGGAAGTTTGGCGACCGAGGCCGCTCCGGGGGCCGCTCAGCGTGTGTTGCGCCTGCCGTGGCCTTTGGCCGCGTACATCTCTGCGTCAGCGGCGGACAGCGCGTCGGTGAGGGTCGGAACCGGCAGCTGGTGGGGGATGCAGCAGCCGACGGACGCGGTGACCGGCACGGCGTGTCCGTTGTGCGTGACCGGGGTGTCCAGTGCGGACCAGAGGTCGAAGAGGTTGGCGGCGCCGAGGTTGGTGATGGCGGCGGCGAATTCGTCTCCGCCGAGGCGGGCGGCGATGCCGTGTCGTCCGCACCAGCTGCTCAGCCGTTGTGCCGTGGCGGTGAGTACTGCGTCTCCGGCGGCGTGGCCGTGGGTGTCGTTGATGGCCTTGAAGTTGTCCAGGTCGACCAGGAGCACGAGCGCACACGGGTGCTTGGAGATGAGACGTTCGGCGCGGGCGGTCCAACCAGCCCGGGTGTGAAGGCCGGTCAGAGGGTCTCGGCGGGCGCTGGACAGGCGGCGCAGAAGCATTCCGCCGTGAAGGGCCCAGCCCAGGGCCGGTAAGCCCGCAGCGATGACGTGCGTGTCCATCTGCGTCACCGCCCCTTCTGGAGGTCCTTGACCAGCAGGCGCAGGACCACCGCGATCACGGCGACGGATACGCCGGTGATGGCGACCGCGAGGAGCATCGAGACGAGGACGGCGCCGACGACGAGGACGACGGCGCCACCGCCGGCGGCGAGAGCGACCACGCTGCCGGGGGTGAGCTGGACCGTGGTGCGCGCCGGGGCGTTCGGCGCCGAGTGGCGGTCGGGTGCCACCGGCGAGGACTCTCGGTTGGGTTTGGTGCCGGAGAGGGCGACGGGCTGTGCGAGCGGGGTGACGATGCCGGTCGGGAGCGGGTTGACCGGGATGCGCGGTCGGAGCATGGCGAAGGTCTCCCTACTTGGTGATCGGGTCGATGAGCGGGGCGAGAGAGCTGTTGGCGAGGAGGTAGCCGCCGATGAGGAGCACGACCACGAGCCACAGCGGGGGGCGGATGAGCTTGTAGCCGAGGACGCCGACGGCGATCAGTGCGAGCCACAGGGGTACGTCCATGACGCAGTTCTCCTTTGTGATCAGCGCGGGTTGCAGCGGTGGGTTCGGGCGGCGAGTTCAGCGGCGGCGCGACTGCGGTAGTCGGCGGAGAAGTCGCAGCCGGGGGCGGTGCACACGGCGGTGTGCAGGGTGCGGCCCCGTCCGTCGCGGTAGCTGCCGACCGTCACGGGGCCGATGCGGATGACCTGGAAGAAGCGGTTCGGGCGCACGGGTCTGTCTCCCTTCCTGTCAGGTGAGTTGGATGGCGATGGCGTCCGCCAGTGCGGGCGGGATGCCGAGGCGGCTCCGCAGAGTCGCCGTGTCGATCGGGGCACCTGTCTGCGCCTGGTGGGCGTCCGCGATCTTCTGGGCGTGGTCGAGCAAGGCGGGCGGGACCGGTACAGAGGGCGGGATCGGAGCAGGAGCAGGAGCCGCGGACTGCGGATCGGGTTCGGCCGGCGGCAGCTCGGGAGCCGGTTCGGGCGCGCGCTCCACGGTCACGTCCGTGGCGGGCTCGACGTGGGGCTGGTCCGTTTGCTCCGGCTCGCTGAGCGGGGCGGGTGAGTGGGCGAGGAGGGTGCCGCCGAGGAAGGCGAGGGCGGGCCAGCCAGCGACGAGGATGCGCAGCCAGGGCGGGACGTTGTTCAGGTCGAGCAGTCCGGCGGTGGCGATATTGGCGCCGAGCGAGGCGATCAGGGCGATGGCGAACCAGAGCCATGCGTCGCGGTTCTCCTCGTCGGTGCGCATCCGGCGCCATGCCGCGACCAGCAGCAGGTCGACGCTGACCGGGTAGGCCCACGCTTTCCAGCCGTCCTGTCCTGCCGCCGCTGCCAGGTCGTGCAGATGGGCGAAGGACAGGGCACCGGCGATGACGGCCTGAATGAGCACAGCGTCGAGGCGGAGAGTGCGGGACACGGGTCGCCTCCTTTCGGGAGGCCGGTGCCGGGTGCGGTTCTCCGGCACCAGCGGGTTGGGGAACGGGTCAGGCGGTGCCGGTGCCCAGGCAGGTCAGGCACAGCCCGGACTGAGTGGCGCCGATCTCCCGGCGCTTGCGCCCGACCCGGACGGTCGTGGTGGTCTCCCCGGATCCGTCGCAGGTGCCGCAGGCTTCGACGGCCGCTGCGGGCCTGGGGGATCGGGGCCGCCGGGTCGGCGCCTTCTTCTCGGTGGTCATGGCGATTCCTTTCGGTTTCGGGCATGGGTCGGGTAGGGACCTGGCGCGAGACGGTCGCGCCGACCGAGGAGAGGGGGAGCGCTAGTCCGTGGCCGGAGTCGGCTTCACGAGCGGAACGGACCCGGCGGCCGGGGCCACGGTGGGGATCACCGGCCGGTACGGGGCGAGGGCGGGAAGGGCCGGGGTTCGGTGCGCGAACTGGGCGCAGATCTCGGCAGCTTCCTCGGCACTCAACTCGGGGGTGCGGATCCGGGACCAGCCGCCGGAGGTATCACCGGCCACCGCGACGCCGGGCTTGTCGGGCGGGATCGTCGTCACGGCCACGACCGCGTCCGGGGCGATGTCGCCCAGGCCCATGTCGGCGGTCTGCTTGTCGTTGACGCGGTGGACCACGCGGCCGGTGAGCTGGGCGCGGAGCGTGGTGGCGCCCTTGCCGAGTTCGGAGCCGAAGCGCTGGCCGCAGATCTCCAGGTAGATGCCGGCCGCGCGGGCCATCTGCCCGAGTCGGATCAACTGCATGACCATCCGGTCCCGGCGTTCCTCGTCCTTCTTGACGGCCACGAGGAAGAGTTCCGCGACCTCGTCCACAAGCAGCACGACCGGCACAGGCCGGACCTCTTCGGGCAGGGCCCACAGATCGGCGGCCCCGTAGTCGCTCAGCAGGTCGAAGCGGCTTTCCATCTCGCCGACGAGCGCGTCCAGGAGGCCGGATGCCTCCTCCGGTGTGACGGCGAGTGCAGACAGGCGCGGTGCGTACCGGCGCTGTTCGACCCCCCTCTTGCAGTCGATCCCGACCAGGGCGATCCGCAAAGGGGCGAGCCCGGCGATCAGGTTGCGCAGGTACATGGACTTGCCCGACTGATTGGCACCGAGCGTCAGCGCATGCGGCACCTTGAGGTAGTCGCGGACGAACGCAGTGCCGTCCTCCCGGAGCGCGACCGGGACCACCATCTGACCGGACGGGCGCCGACGTGGCATCTTCACCCGGCGCAGTACGTCGTAGCCGGTCATTCGCAGCTCCACGAACCCCGGCTTCGTCTCCACCACGTGGACGGAGTGGACGCCCCAGGCGTGGCGCAGCCGCTCGGAGGCCGCCATCACGTCGGCGGGCTCCAGCCCGGCCGGAAGACGCAGGGTGACCCGCATGCCGGTCGAGGAACCCCGCACCCGGCGGATCTTCGGTGGGACCGGCTGTACATCGCTGCGGCGGGCGACGTTGCGGACCAGGAACGCCCTCAGGCGGGACGGCTGCACCGTCAGCCCGCACACGTCCATCGTGGCCCGGTACGTCACCGCGAATCGAACCCGAGCCACCGGCAGACCGGCCACTGACCAGAACACGCGCGGGGCGCGGAGTTTCGCGTATCCGAGACCACCGCCCGCACCGGCCAGGGGGAGGCCGACCTCCCATAAGGGCGTCAGGTCGGCCATGGTCAGGCCCCGACCGTGATGGCGACGGCGCGGAACGAGATGCCGTGTCGGGTCTGGCCGTTGAACGTGTTCTCCCAGTCCCGGGCCTTGAGGCCGATCACCGACACCGGCATACCCGGCATCAGGCCCTCGGGGAGACCGGTCTCCGGGACGGTCACCTGGTAGAGGTTGCCCTCCCCCTCGTCCGAGATCAGCAGGCCCACCGTGGACAGGCCAGCGCCGGTCTCCCGGTCCATCGCCCGCTCACCGGTCTGCTTGCTCACGAGCTTCGGGGTCGGAGCCGTGGCCACGAACACCACGGCGGTCGACGTGTCCACCTTGAACGACGGCATGGTTTCTCCTCCAGAGATGCCAGCAGGAAGCTAGATGACCAACTTGGCTATCCTGGTTGGTCACATCTCGAAGGTAGGAGAGATGGCTAGCCATGTCAACAACCTGACTGGCATGACTGTCCTGCTTGTAGGGTTTGGCCTACCATCGCCCCATGACCTTCGTCCCCGAGCCCCTCGACCCAGATGACGACCGAGCCCCGTACGAGCAGGTGGCGAGCAGCCTCAGTGCCGCCATCCGCACTCGGAAGCTGGGTCCCGGCGAGAAGCTCCCGTCCCACGCGAAGCTGACGGAGTACTACGGGTTCGCTCGGGCGACGATCCAGCGCGCGCTGCGCGACCTCGAAGACGAGGGGCTAGTGGTCTCTCGCAAGGGCAGCGGCGTATACGTGCGCAACCGGACCGAGCGGCCGGCGGGCCTGCGCCCGTACGTCGAGCAGGCCTTCGCCAGGGATCGTGTGACGATCGACTTCGCTGGTTTCTCCAGTGAGACCCTGCACGGGGCGCTTCAGGAGCCGCTCGACAAGATCCGGGTCGGCCGGCTCACTCCGTCGAGCATCGCCGTGCGGATACTGGTCCCAGACATGTCGGTGCCCCAGGCCGCGCCAGTGCGGATGGATGACGGCGCGGATGACCAGCGGCTTCGCGACCGCATGCACGACATCATGGTCAGCTACACCCGCAGCATCCGAGATGCCATCGCTGAGCTGGAGCATCTGGGACTCGTCGCCGAGACGCAGATCAGCGTCCGCGTCCACAGCGGCACTCAGTTCTTCAAGCTCTACGTGATCAACGACGAGGACGCGTTCTTCGGCTACTACCCGATCCGTCCCAACAAGGTCGTCGCCCAGGGCGAGACGATCGAGATCTACGACCTCGTGGGCAAGGACGCAACGCTCTTCCACCACTCGATCAACGACGGCGAGTCCTCCAGCGGAGCGCAACAGGTCCAGCAGGCCCGCATGTGGTTCGACAGCGTGTGGGAGACCATCGGAAGGGACTTTGACCTTGACGCACGATGACCGGCTCCGAGGGGTCTTGGCGCATGCGCGGGTAGTCTTCTTCGACTTCGACGGGCCCATCTGCGACGTGTTCGCCGGGCTGCCCGCCCCCGAGGTCGCCAAGCAGCTCACCGCACTGCTCGCAGCTCAGGACGAGACCGCGGGCGCGAAGGCGGCCGAGACCGACGACCCGATTGAGGTCATGCGGATTGCTCATGAGGTCGATTCTCAGGTTGGGCAGAAGGTAGAGCAGGCGCTGACGGCAGCGGAGGTCGAAGCTGTCGCGGTGGCTGGTCCGCCGACTTCGGGAGCGGTCGAGGCCCTTCAGTCTGTGCGCTCTTCGGGACGGGCTATGGCGGTGGTGAGCAACAACTCTGCCGAGTGCGTTCGGAGCTTCCTGGATGCACATGGGTTGGGCGGGTATGTCGAGAGGGTCATCGGTCGACCGGTGGGGCAGCCGCATCTGATGAAACCGAACCCGTTCCCGCTTATTGGGGCGGCGGAGCAGATGCAGATGGACATCACGCTGTGCGCCCTGATCGGTGACTCACTCACTGATGTCCAGGCCGCTCATGCAGCCGGAGCGACGGTCATTGCCTACGCCAACAAGCCGCACAAGGCCGACTTGTTCGCCGATGCGCGCGCCGACGCGATCACGGACGACATGCAGGCCATCGCCGACGTGCTCAACGCGATGTAGCCGAGGAGCGGCGCGGACCTGTTACAGGTTTCTCTACCTCATCAAGCACCCGGCTGCGCTCCGCTCCGCCGGGCGGGCTTCCCGGCTCCGCTCCGCGCGACGCTCCTGCCTTCGGCCCGCTCCGCGCGCGCTGCGCCGACGCCCGCCCCTGCGAGTGGGATAGGCCCAAGAGCATGAGCTGAACCCAGCAGCCCGCGGGTTCCCTCCCTCACCGACATGCCTCCGGCGGGGGCGCTCAAACTCCGGGATGGAGGGGGCACCGCTCGCGGGTGCCGGCGCGCGGTGGTGAGCGTGGGGAGGCTTCCATCCCGTCTGCCGTCGACCCAGGCAAGCCGAGCAGACACCGGTCCAGGCGTCCAGGTCGTTCGTACAGTGGCGCGCTCCACCTGGACGCCTGGACCCGAGCCCGCTCCACATATGTGTGGGTCGACGGCAGACGGGATGGGAGTGGGGGCAGTGATGGCCACGGCCGCCAACACAGCCTCTACGCGTTCCGGATCAGGGGTCTATCGGTAGATGGCCAGTATGTCCAGCATTAGCGCCGGACCTTCAAGGTACTGATCTTCATCGCCAGCTTTAGGTTTGGTGCGCTCCAAAGCGCGGCGGCGTTCACGGGATATCAGTGAGGAACCTGGCAACGCAAGAAGCGGCTTCCATTGCCCACGGTGCCAGCTGTTTGCGACCTTTCCTACGACCCGGACAGGCCCCTCAATGTCGCCCGCGATGTTTTCCGAGTCGATCTGGCCAGCAACTCTCCACTCAGATCCATCCAAGTCACCCACCACGAGGGCCTTGCCGCCAAGCGCACCAACGAAACCTCTCGCAGCCTCCCGCTCATGTGCGCTTGGTAGCCCTTGAGCAGCATCGGGATCGAGCATCGACATGAAGGGCAGCAGAGTCTCGATCTTGTCGAGGGCGTCAACTACTCCGCCATCCGGCATTAGAGCCTTGACCATCTCAGGGATGTAAATGTCGCACTCGACCTCGATGAGAGCGCCGACTCCGATATGAGTAAAGTCCACATCGGGATTTGCTACGTCCACCCAGCCAGCCATCTCCGGCTCGCCCTTTGCCAGGTTCATAAGTCGCTCAAACCGCGCCTGCGGTGTGTCGCTGAAGCTGGCCGACTCCTCAACTCCACGCGTCCGGCCAGCAGATGCCTCCACAACGCTTACTTTCACACCTCCTTGGAGGTTTCGCTCTGAAGAACTCGTCCGCTCTAGCGATTCACGAATCCCACCTTCCAAGGCGCTGACGTAGTCGGTGAGGGTGGCCGAATCTATGTACAGGAAGCGCTTCAGCATGAACTGAGGTTAGATCCAGCCATCGTGGCTTGTCTTGAAAGTTGCAGAACTGGCAACGTGAGAGCCCTCCCGGTCAGTCTTGGGGCTGTGGGAGGTCGCTCGCTGGTGACCGACGTTGACAATTGGTTGCCGCTCAGCCGCAGGTCAGGGGGTTGGGTGGGAGGTACGGGACCGTGGTCAGGTCCAGGCCGCGGGTTGGGGTACCGGTGTGGTGGCTGCCGGTCGGCACCGCTGCCCTGATCCCGAGGGCAGCACGGTCTGGGAGGGCGCACAAGGTCGTTCGTACGGTGGCGCGCTCCACCTTGTGCGCCCTCCCAGACCGTGCAGGGGCGGTGCCCATCAGGGCAACGGCACCGACCTCGAAGGAGCGCACCATGGCCTGCACCGACCCCCAGTGCGACGGCGGCATCATCCCCAACCGGTTCTCCGACGATCCCGAGGACCTCACCCTCTGCCCCGCCTGCAACCACGGTTACGACCCCCGCGACCACCACGACTACGTCGGCTGACACTCCCAGGGCCCCGGCGTGAGTCGGGGCCCGCAGGGTTGGCGGTACAGCATCGTCGTACCGCCAACACCGCAACCGCCCCCGATTGCCAGTACTCCGGCGAGGCCGGTTGGGGCCGTGGGCGGACGCTCGTTGGTGGCCAACGTTGGCAACTGGCGACGGCTCAGGCGGGCGCTCAGACGCGGCAACCGTCACATGGCATGCGTGGCCGGGAGCGCTGCCGACTGCGGCCGGGACGGGGTGCTAAAAGACGGCCAGCGGCGAGGGAGGGGTGGCCTCTTGCGCAAGGCCGGCCGACTGGCGGGCCTGAGTCGGGCTGGGCGCCGTACCCCCGCCGTCACGCATGACGAGTGCGTGAGGCGAACGCACCACCGGGAATGGGCGGGCGGGGAGCAGCTGCTGCCGCGATGTGGCTGCGGCCGGTGTGGTCGCTCCGCGTCGGTACCAGTCTCGCTGTGGCTGGTGAGCGTGTCGTCCTAAGAGCCCGACCAGAGCCGCTCCGCTGACCTAGAGCCCAAGGGTGCATTGTTATCTCAGTCACACCGGTATGTCATGAAGAGTCTTGACATAGACGACATTTGACCCGGCCTAAAGCTGGTATTCGCCACAGCGGTGTCACGTGCATGTGCTATGGCGTGGCGAAAAGCGCAGCTCAGGAGTTGTCTCCATGCTGTAACAAATCGAGGTCAGATAGCCCTTGCGTACTAGTTGGATGCGCACGAACCTCAGCAAATCTTGAGTTTGATTCTCGTCAACTGACGCCTTCAATAGGGGCACAAGAAGGCCCACCCGCACCGCGAAGGCTGGCAGGCGCAGCGGTGAGGTGGGCGGTGAACCTAAGGAGGCTCAATCATGAGTTTGACCCGCGTGCAGGGGGGTCTGTCAAACCCTGTCCCGAAGCCGGGCGTGATCGCGGTGATTGTCATCGTGATGATCATCTGGCCCACGCTCGGAAAGGTGGTTGGTGCGTACGCCGACGCACTAGCGACGGTGACGTTGCTGGGCGCGGCATGCGTACAGCACAGGCGTACCGCAACCGCAGCAACCGCCCCTGTTTGATATCGCCCCTTAGGGGCCCCGTAGTGGCCGGAACGACCGTCGCTGACCGATCTGGCTAGAGCTACGGATCAGAAGGTTGCAGGTTCGAATCCTGCCGAGTGCACAACAAGAAAGAGGCCCCCAGGAGAAATCCTGGGGGCCTCTTTCGTATGTCCTGACGGCCAGCCGTCTCCTCCTTGATGGGGACGGGGTCCCCCGGAGGATGTCAGGGCCGGGATGGCTCCGGCGGGTGACGTGGACGAGGGGCCGGCCTCGGTACGGTTTCTGGAGATCGTCCGAAGCCGGAGATCCGGAGCTGGAAAACGGGGGCACTCATGGGACTGTTCGGGAACGCGCACACCGTCGACCCTGTGTCGGCGCAGCGGGACTACGCACGGCTGCTGGGCCAGGGGGAGCAGGTGCATGCCGCGTACCTGCTGATCCGGGACACGATCCTGTTCACCGACCGGCGGCTGGTGCTCGTCGACAAGCAGGGGCTCACGGGGAAGAAGGTGGAGTACCACTCCATCCCGTACCGGAGCATCACACACTTCTCCGTCGAGACCGCCGGGCACTTCGATCTCGACGCCGAGCTCAAGATATGGATATCCGGCAGCTCGGCGCCGATCGAGAAGACCTTCACCAAGGGCGTCGACATCTACGAGGTGCAGGCGATCCTGACCCAGTTCGTCGCCCGGTAGGCGGCGGCCCGAGCCTCAGAGGACCCGCGGCAGGCCGGTCACCGACATCACCAGGGAGTAGAGGGAGGTGGTGGCGGTGATGAAGAGGCGGTTGTTCTTGGCGCCGCCGAAGGCGATGTTCGAGACCGGTTCGGGGACGCGCAGGCGGCCGATCAGGGTGCCGTCCGCGGCGTAGCACTGGACGCCGTTCTCCATCGCGGCCGCCCACAGCCGGCCTTCGTCGTCGAAGCGGATGTTGTCGACCCCGGGGCAGGTGGTGAAGACGCGGTCGTGGGTGAGGGTGCCGTCGTCGGTGACCTTGAAGGCGCGGATGTGGCCGGCCCGGGTGTCCGCGGCGTACAGCTCGCTCTCGTCGGGAGAGAAGACCAGGCCGTTGGGGCCGAGGAAGCCGTCGGCGACCGTCCGGACCTCGCCGGTCGAGGGGTCGGCCCGGTAGAGGTTGCAGGCGCCGATCTCGCCGGGTGCGCGGTGGCCCTCGTAATCGCTGGTGATGCCGAAGTCCGGGTCGGAGAACCAGATGGAGCCGTCCGAGCGGACGACCGCGTCGTTCGGGCTGTTGAGCCGCTTGCCGTCGAAGCGGTCGGCGATGACGGTGAGGCTGCCGTCCGGTTCGGTGCGGGTGACGCGCCGGTTGCCCTGCTCGCAGGTGATCAGGCGGCCTTCGCGGTCCAGGGTGTTGCCGTTGGAGTGGCCGGCCGGGGAGCGGAAGACGGAGACGGCGCCGGTCGCCTCGTCCCAGCGCAGCATCCGGTCGTTGGGGATGTCGCTCCACACCAGTTGTCGCCAGGCGGGCAGGTAGAGCGGGCCCTCCGCCCAGCGGCAGTCGTCGTAGAGCCGGTCCAACCGGGCGTCGCCGTTGGCGCAGCGGCCGGTCTGGAAGCGTTCGTCCAGAATCTCGTACAAGGTGAGGTCGGCTATGGCAGACATGATTCCCCCTGGAAGCGTCACGCCGAATGCTGTTCGGTCTGATGGTGAGATTGCAGGATCAGGTACCGTCTTCGCAAGGGTCGACAGGCCCATGAGAGGAAGATTGCGTGGACGACATCGACCGTGCGCTCGTCCTGCGCCTGCAACAGGACGCCGGCCAGTCGTACGCCGCTCTCGGCACGGCCGTCGGGCTCTCGGCGGGAGCCACTCACGAGCGGGTACGGAAACTGCGCGAGCGCGGGGTGATCCGGCGGACCACCGTCGACGTCGACCCGGCGGCCGTCGGCAGCGGAGTCCTGGCCTACGTGATGGTCGACTCCAACGCCTGGATGGGCGAGTCCGGTGCCGACTTCGCCGCGATCCCCGAGATCCAGGAGGCGCACATCATCGCGGGCAGCGCCTCCGTGCTGGTCAAGGTGCGTACGGCCTCGACCGAACAGCTGCAGGACGTACTGCGCCGCCTCTACGCCATCGACGGCGTCAGCGGGACGCACGCCACCGTCGTCCTGGACACCTTCTTCGAGCGGCCGCTCCCGCTGTGACCTGGTGGTGCACCGGGATCCGGTGGAAGGACGGCCGACCCGCCATCGGGTGGTACGGGGAGGGGCGCGGCGAGCGGGTGAGCGAGCTCGCGTACGGGCAGCGGATCGCCTTCGCCGCCCGCGGGGAGCGGCACTGCCTCGGTGTGCGGCGGGCCGGGAAGCGGACGCCCTGCCCCACCGCGGACACCGTGCCGGGCCGCGCCGGGAACGCGCAGTGCCCCGAGTGCGCCCGTCTCGACCGGTCGTTCTCCGTGGCGGCCGACACCAACGCCGCCGATCCGCGCACCTACCGGGTCTACCTGGCCTGGTTCGGTCCCGGCATGGTCAAGGTCGGGATCACCGCCGAGGAGCGCGGCCCGGCCCGGCTGCTGGAGCAGGGAGCGGTGGCATGGGCCTGGCTCGGCCGCGGTCCGCTGATGGCCACCCGGCGCACCGAGGAGCTGCTGCGGGCGGCGCTCGGGGTGCCCGACCGGATCGCGTACGCCCGTAAGCGCGGAGTACGGGCCCACCTGCCGGCCGCGCCCGATCGGGCGCGGGAGGTCGCCGAGCTGCACGCACGGGCGGCGGCGCTGGCCGGGTGGCCGGAGTCGCTGGAGCCGGTGGAGTGCGAAGTGGCCGACCACGCCGGGGCGTTCGGGCTGGACTCCCTGCCGGGCCTGCCCGGGCCGGCGCGGGTGCTCACCGAGATGGTGTCCGGCGGGTCCGTCGTGGGCCGGCTGGCGGGCGCGGCCGGTCCCGATCTGCACCTCGCCGACGGGCTCGTGGTGGACACCCGGCTGCTGGCGGGCTGGGAGCTCACCGCTCCCGGGGACGAGGCCGTGACCTCGGTCCCGACGGCGCAGATCCCGTCCGCCTCCACGGCTCCCGCCGAGCAGGGCGGGCTGTTCTGACACCGGTGGACCGCGGCTCGGACCGTGGCGGCCATGGTCAAAACTTGGATCCCTTTGGCCTTCCGGGGCTGATTCCGGTGGACATGCCAGGGGCGCTCCGCCGAGGGTGTCCGACATGACCACTCAGCCGGTACCGGCCTTCGAACCGCCCTATGTCATGGCCGTTTTCAGCAACATCCGCACCGACGACGACAGCGGATACCCCGAGGTCCTCGCACGGATGAAGGAGATCGTCCGGACCAACCCGGGATACCTCGGATACGAGTCCGCGCGTACCCCGGGAGGCCTCGGCATCACCGTCGCCTACTTCCGCGACCACGAGTCCCTCACCGTGTGGCGGGAGGACCTGGAGCACCAGGCGGCCATGAAGCAGGGCCGCTCCGACTGGTACGACAGCTACACCCTGCACGTCGCGACCGTCGAGCGGAGCCACGGCTTTGTCCGCAACGGCTGAGGCGGTCCGCGCCTTCCGGGAGCGGCTCGGGCTGCCCGGACTGGTCGACGTCCACACCCACTTCATGCCCGAGCGGGTCCTGGACAAGGTGTGGGACTACTTCGACGCGGTCGGCCCGCTGACCGGCGTCGAGTGGCCCATCACCTACCGGCACGAGGAGGAGCAGCGCGTCGCGCTCCTGCGGGAGTTCGGGGTCCGGGCCTTCACCGCCATGCTCTACCCGCACAAGCCGGCGATGGCCGCCTGGCTCAACGCCTGGTCCGCCGATTTCGCCGCCCGCACCCCCGACTGCCTGCACACCGCGACGTTCTTCCCGGAGGAGGGCGTGAGCGCGTACGTCCGCCAGGCCGTCGAGTCCGGAGCACGGATCTTCAAGTCGCACCTCCAGGTCGGCGGCTACGACCCGAACGACGACCGGCTCGACCCCGTCTGGGGGCTGCTCGCCGAGGCCGGCCTCCCGATCGTGATCCACTGCGCCTCCGGACCCGTCCCGGGCAAGCACACCGGACCCGAGCCGATCGCCCGGCTGCTGGCCCGCCACCCGAGGCTGCCGCTGGTCATCGCCCACATGGGCATGCCCGAGTACGCCGATTTCCTCGACCTCGCCGACCGGTACGCCGGGGTGCGCCTGGACACCACCATGGCCTTCACCGACTTCTCCGAGCAGATGTGCGGCTTCCCGCCCGGGGATCTCGGACGCCTCGCGGACCTCGGCGACCGGATCCTCCTCGGCACCGACTTCCCGAACATCCCCTACCCCTACGAGCACCAGCTCGCCGCGCTCGAACGGCTCGGCCTCGGCGACGACTGGCTGCGGGCGGTCTGCCACGACAACGGCGCCCGGCTGTTCCGCCTCGACGGCTGACGCCCCTGCGCCCGGCCCCTGTGCCCGGTCCCGGCGCGCTGCCTTCCTTCCGGAATCCTTTCTCAGGAAATTCACAGGAAGGCACAAGAACGCTCTCAGAGGCACCGGACAGCGTGGTCGGTATGACTGCGACGACCACCTCCCATGCGTCCACGTCCACCAACCACCCCACGGCCCTGGTGCGGCCCGACGGCGGCCCCTGCCGGGTACTCGTCGTCGACGACGAGGCCTCGCTCTCCGAGCTGCTGTCCATGGCCCTGCGCTACGAGGGCTGCGAGGTCCGCACCGCCGGCGACGGGGCGGGCGCGGTACGGGCGGCACGCGAGTTCCGGCCCGACGTGGTCGTCCTCGACATCATGCTTCCCGACATGGACGGCCTGGCCGTCCTCGGGCGCCTGCGCCGGGAGATCCCCCAGGTGCCGGTGCTGTTCCTGACCGCCAAGGATTCGTTGGAGGACCGGATCGCGGGCCTCACGGCGGGCGGCGACGACTACGTCACCAAGCCCTTCAGCCTGGAGGAGGTCGTGGCCCGCCTGCGCGGCCTGGTCCGGCGCTCCGGCGCGGCACAGGCCGCGCGCGGCGGTTCGGTGCTGACCGTCGGCGATCTGCGGCTGGACGAGGACAGCCACGAGGTGGTGCGGGGCGGCCGGGAGATCCACCTGACCGCCACCGAGTTCGAGCTGCTGCGCTACCTGATGCGCAACCCCCGGCGCGTGCTGAGCAAGGCGCAGATCCTGGACCGGGTGTGGTCCTACGACTTCGGCGGCCAGGCCAATGTGGTCGAGCTCTACATCTCCTACCTGCGCAGGAAGCTGGACAGCGGCCTCGGTATGCCGCCGATGATCCACACCCGGCGCGGCGCCGGTTACCTGATCAAGCCGGCCGAGTAGTGGCCTTCCGCACGATACGGCGACCGCGCGGCCGCCGGCCCTGGTCGCTGCGTACCCGGCTCGTCGTCTCGGCGGTGGCGCTGATCGCCGTCGTGGGTGCGGCCATCGGGACCGTCACCACCTTCGCCCTGCGCTCGTACCTGGTCGCAGAGCTCGACGATCAGCTGAAGGCCTCCGTGAGGATGGCCGTCCGGGCGCCCGGCGGGAAGCCGGCCCGGGAGAACAGCGCCGGCTTCGTCATGGCTCCCGGCAGCCCGCTGGACGCCGCCGGGATCCGGCTCGATCCCGCCGGGACCGTCCTCGGGACGGCCCGCAACGTTCGCGCCGAGGGATGGTCGGTCGACCAGCCGCCGCCGCTGACCGAGGCCCAGGGCAAGGCCCTCGCCCGGGCCGCCCGGACGGTCGCGGAAGGCAGGCCGGAGCCGGTGGACGCGGAGCTCCCGGGCCTCGGCAGCTACCGGGTGCTGCTCGCGCCCGACGGCACTCTCGCCCTCGGTTTCCCCCTGAGTGACGTCGACTCCACCGTGCGCACCCTGATCGGGGTGGAGCTGTGCGTCACCCTGGCCGGGCTGATCGCGGCCTCCCTCGCCGGACAGGCCCTGGTCGGGGTCGCACTGCGCCCGCTGCGCCGGGTGGCCGCCACCGCCACCCGGGTCTCCGAACTTCCCCTGCACAAGGGCGAGCCCGCCCTCCACGAGCGGGTTCCGGACGCCGAGGCCGACCCTCGCACCGAAGTGGGACAGGTCGGCGCGGCCCTCAACCGGATGCTGGGCCATGTCTCCTCCGCCCTCACCGCCCGCCAGCAGAGCGAGATGCAGGTCCGGCAGTTCGTCGCCGACGCCAGCCACGAGCTGCGCACCCCGCTGGCCTCCATCCGCGGCTACGCCGAACTGACCCGCCGGGGACGGGAGGAACCCGGCCCCGACACCCGGCACGCCCTGGGCCGGATCGAATCCGAGGCCACCCGGATGACCGGCCTGGTCGAGGACCTGCTGCTGCTGGCCCGGCTCGACGCCGGCCGCCCGCTCTCCACCGGTGACGCCGACACCGACCTGGCCCCGCTCGTCGTCGACGCCGTCAGCGACGCCCGGGCCGCGGGCCCCGAGCACCACTGGCGCCTGAGTCTGCCCGAGGAACCGGCCCCGATCCGGGCCGACCCGGCCCGGATCCAGCAGGTGCTGGTCAACCTGCTCGCCAATGCCCGTACGCACACCCCTCCGGGCACCACCGTCACCGCGCACGTTTCACGTGAAACATCCGCCGTCCGGCTGCGCATCGAGGACGACGGGCCCGGCATCGCACCCGACCTGCTCCCCCGCGTCTTCGAGCGCTTCGCCCGCGGCGACGCCTCCCGCTCCCGCGCGGCGGGCTCCACCGGGCTCGGGCTGGCCATCGTCCAGGCCGTGGTCACCGCGCACGGCGGGCGGGTCGGCGTACGGAGCGAGCCCGGACGGACCTGCTTCGAGGTCCTGCTGCCGCACGCGCAGCCGGACCGGACGGACTCACAGGCAGGGCACAGGCTCAGCACACAGCGGTGACAGGGCGCCCCGCGAGGGTCGGAGCATGCGAACCGACACCTCTCCCGGGGCCCTTCCGGCGCGGGCGCCCCTCGCGCCCGTGCCCGGCGAGCCCGTCCTCGACGTGGTGATCCCTGTCTTCAACGAGGAGAAGGACCTCGGCCCGTGCGTCCGCCGACTGCACGAGCACCTCAGCCGGACCTTCCCCTATCCCTTCCGGATCACGGTCGCCGACAACGCGAGCACCGACCGCACTCCCGAGGTCGCGCGGGGGCTCGCCGCCGCGCTGGACGGCGTGCGCAGCACCCGCCTGGAGGAGAAGGGCCGGGGCAGGGCCCTGCGCCAGGTGTGGTCCGGTTCCGACGCCCCCGTCCTCGCCTACATGGACGTGGACCTCTCCACCGACCTCAACGCCCTGCTGCCGCTGGTCGCACCGCTGATCTCCGGCCACTCCGACCTCGCCATCGGTACCCGCCTGGCCCGGTCCTCACGGGTGGTGCGGGGCGCGAAGCGGGAGTTCATCTCGCGGGCCTACAACCTCCTCCTGCGGTCCTCCCTCGCCGCCCGGTTCAGCGACGCGCAGTGCGGATTCAAGGCGATCCGGCGCGAGGTCGCCGAGCGGCTGCTGCCGCTGGTGGAGGACACGGGCTGGTTCTTCGACACCGAGCTGCTCGTGCTCGCCGAACGGGCCGGGCTGCGGATCCACGAGGTGCCGGTGGACTGGGTCGACGACCCCGACTCCACCGTCCACATCGTCCGGACCGCCACCGAGGACCTCAAGGGCGTCTGGCGCGTGGGCCGTGCCCTGGCGGTCGGCGCGCTCCCGCTGGACCGGCTCGCCCGCCCCTTCGGCGACGATCCGCGCGACCGCGCCGCACTGCCCGGAGTGGAGGGCGGACTCGCCCGCCAGCTGCTCGGCTTCTGCGCCGTCGGAGCGCTGTCCACCGTGCTCTACCTGCTCCTGTACTCCGCCTTCCGAGCCGGGACCGGCCCGCAGTTCGCCAACGGCGCCGCGCTGCTGCTCTCCGCGCTCGCCAACACCGCCGCCAACCGCCGGCTCACCTTCGGGGTGCGCGGCCGTGACCGGGCCGTGCGCCACCAGGCCCAGGGCCTCGTGGTGTTCGGCATCGGGCTGGCCCTCACCAGCGGCTCCCTCGCCGCGCTCGGGGCGGCCACCGCCGATCCCGCGCACAGCACCGAACTGGCCGTGCTGATCACCGCCAACCTCGCCGCCACCGTGCTGCGCTTCCTGCTCTTCCGCGCCTGGGTCTTCCCCGAGCGGCGCGACACTCCCGTGAAGGACGACATTCGATGACCACGGCAGCACCCTCGCTCTTCCCGGTCCCCGAGGCCCGCGCCGGTACCGGCCGCCGCGCGGCGGCCGACCGTCCCCGCTGGGAACTCCCCGCCCTGGCCGGGCTGCTGATCGCCACCGCCGCCCTGCTCCTGTGGGACCTCGGCTCCTCCGGCTACGCCAACTCCTTCTACTCCGCCGCCGTGCAGGCGGGCAGCGAGAGCTGGAAGGCCTTCTTCTTCGGCTCCTCCGACGCCGGCAACTCCATCACCGTCGACAAGCCCCCGGCGGCCCTGTGGCCGATGATGCTGTCCGTCCGGCTCTTCGGGCTCGGCGCCTGGCAGATCCTCGTACCGCAGGCGCTGATGGGCGTCGCGACCACCGGTGTGCTGTACGCCGCCGTGCGCCGCCAGTTCGGTCCCGCGGCCGGGCTGCTGAGCGGCGCCGCCTTCGCGCTGACTCCCGTCGCCGCGCTGATGTTCCGCTTCAACAACCCCGACGCGCTGCTGACCCTGCTGCTGACCGTCACCGTGTACTGCGTGCTGCGCGCCCTCGACGGGGCCCGCACCCAGTGGCTGGTGTGGGCCGGGGTGGCGGTCGGCCTCGCCTTCCTCACCAAGACCCTGCAGGCCTTCGTCATCCTGCCGCCGCTGGCCCTCCTGTACGCCGTCTGCGCGCCCACCCGGCTGCGCAAGCGGCTCGGCCAGCTGCTGCTGGCGGGGCTCGCGATGGTGGTGGCCGGCGGCTGGTGGGTCGCCGTCGTCGAGCTGTGGCCGGCCTCCTCCCGTCCGTACATCGGCGGCTCGCAGAACAACTCCTTCCTGGAGCTGACCCTCGGCTACAACGGCCTCGGCCGGATCAGCGGCAACGAGACCGGCAGCGTGGGCGGCGGCGGCCGGGGCGGCGCCGGTGGTGGCGGTGGCTGGGGAGAGACCGGCATCGACCGCCTCTTCTCGGGCAACATCGGCGGGCAGATCGCCTGGCTGCTGCCGGCGGCCCTGGTACTGCTGGTGGCCGGTCTGCTGATCACCTGGCGGGCCCGCCGGGCCACCGACTCGCTGGAGGGCATGGCCCGGGCGGCGTTCCTCGCCTGGGGCGGTTCGATGCTGATCACCGCAGCCGTCTTCAGCTACATGCAGGGCATCTTCCACGAGTACTACACCGTGGCGCTGGCGCCGTTCGTGGCCGCGCTGATCGGCATGGGCGTCGCCGTGCTGTGGGAGGAGCGGGGCGGCAAGGCCGCCGCGCTCACCCTGTCCGGCACGCTCGCCCTGACGGCGGTCTGGTCGTACGTGCTGCTCGGCCGCGCAACCGGCTATCTGCCGTGGCTGCGCTGGGCGGTCCTGGTGGGCGGGCTGCTCGTCGCGGCCGCGCTGCCGTTCGCCGCGCGGGCCGGGCGCCGGGCGCTGCAGGCCACGGCGGCGCTGGGCGTGGCGGCGGCGCTGGCCGGGCCGTTCGCGTACTGCCTGACCACGGTGAGCACGGCGCACACCGGCTCCATCGTGACCGCCGGACCGGCGGTGGCGGGCGGCCGGGGCGGACCGGGCGGGATGATGGGCGGCCCGGGCGGCTTCGGCGGACCCGGCGAGATGCTCCAGGGTGGCCAGGGCCGCCAGGGCGGGATGCCGAACGGCGGCCGACCGGGCGCCGGGCAGCAGGGAGGTACGCCGCCGCAGGGCGCGATGCCGCAGGGCGGGATGGCCCCGGGCGGGATGCCGCAAGGCCAGGGCCAGGGCCAGGGCGGTGCGGGCGCAGGGCGCGGAGGCGAGCGGTTCGGCGGTGGCCAGGGCGGTCCGGCCGGCCTGCTGAACGGCGCCCGGGTGAGCGGGGAGGCCAGGAAGGCCCTCACCACCGACGCCCGCGAGTACACGTGGGCGGCGGCCGCGATCGGCGCCCAGAACGCGGCGAGCTACCAGCTGGCCTCCGGGGCGCCCGTCATGCCGATCGGCGGCTTCAACGGCAGCGACCCCTCGCCGACCCTGGAGCAGTTCCAGAAGTACGTGCGGGACGGGAAGATCCACTGGTTCATCGGCCAGAGCACCACCACCGGCGGCGCCGAGGGCGGCATGCCCGGGGGCGGCGGCCAGGGCGGCGGTCGGGGCGGCCCGGGCGGGGGCACCAGCACGGACATCGAGACCTGGGTCAAGGCCACCTTCAAGCCGTCCACGGTGGGCGGAGCCACCTTCTACGACCTGACGGCTCCGACGGCCTGATCCGGTCTCACGGCAGCGGACCCCGCCCGCTGTTCCGGCCCGATCGGCGGGACACCCCCTAGCATCAAGAGGGCGGACCGGGCATTCCGGGCTGATCCACCTGTCGTGAGGAGGGTGCCTGCATGGTGACCGCGGCCGATCCCGGCGAGACCCGCACCAGTGTGTGGCTGGCCGCCAGGCCTGCCGCACCCGCCAGACGCCGCAGCGAGGCACCCTCCGGGCTGGACCGGGAGCGGATCACCGCCGCCACCGTGCGGCTGCTCGACGCCGACGGGCTGGCCCGGTTCTCGATGCGGCGGCTGGCCGCCGGGCTCGGGGTGACCGCGATGTCCCTGTACTGGTACGTGGACACCAAGCAGGATCTGCTCGAACTCGCCCTCGACAGTGCCCTGGGCGAGCTGGAACTGCCGCCCGAGACGGCGCCGGGTGCGGCGGAGAGCGCGGTGGAGACCGCGGCGGTGAGCGCGGCGGAGAGCGGTGAGCCGGGCTGGCCGGGGCGGCTGCGGGCGCTGGCCCGCGGCTACCGGCGGGTGCTGGCGGACCACCCGTGGGTCGCCCCGCTCACCGCCGCGTTCCCGAACATCGGCCCGCACGCGCGGGCCTTCGACGGCGCCCTCCAGCGGCTGCTGGACGCCACCGGCCTGGTGGACGCCGCCCGCACCGGCGCGCACCTGGCCGTCTCGCAGTTCCTGCACGGATGTGGCGGGACGGTCCGGCGGGCGCCGGAGGGCGACTTCTGCCTCGCGCTCGACATCCTGATCGCGGGTATCGAGGCCAAGGCTCCGCCGGGCCGTGCCCGGCACGATCCGCAAGAGGCGGACTAGGCCTTGACGGCGGTTTCGGCGGGGGCCGGCTCGTTCGACGCCGCCGGGGCGTGGGCCGCCGGCCTCGACTTCAGGGCGACCTCCTTGATGAACACCACCAGGACCAGTCCGAGCAGCGCGAACGGGGCGGCGTAGAGGAAGACGTCGCCGACGCCGTGCCCGTACGCGGACTCGATGACCTCGCGGATCGGCGCGGGCAGCTTGTCGAGGTCGGGGATCCCGCCCCCGGCGGTGCCGCCGTGGCCGAGCGCCGCGGCCTTCGGGCCGAGGGCCGCGAGGCCGTCCTGGACGTAGTGCGTCACCCGGTGGGCCATGACCGCACCCAGCGCGGAGACGCCCATGGCGCCGCCGAGGGAGCGGAAGAAGGTGACGACCGAGCTGGCCGCGCCCAGGTCCTCGGGGGCCACCTGGTTCTGGGTGGCGAGGACCAGGTTCTGCATCATCATGCCGAGACCGAGGCCGGTCAGCGCCATGTAGATCGCGATGTGCCAGTACGGGGCGTCGTGGCGCAGAGTGCCCAGCAGACCCAGGCCGGCCGTCAGCAGGACGCCGCCGGAGACGAGCCAGGCCTTCCACCTACCGGTCTTGGTGATCACCTGACCGGAAACCGTGGACGAGACGAAGAGGCCGGCGATCATCGGAATCGTGAGGATTCCGGACATCGTCGGGGACTCACCGCGAGCCAACTGGAAGAACTGGCTGAAAAACACGGTCCCCGAGAACATCGCGATGCCCACGAACAGGGAGGCCGCCGAGGCGAGGCTGATGGTCTTGTTGCGGAACAGCCGCAGCGGGATGATCGGGTCGCTCGCGCGGGACTCGACGAGGACGAAGAGCAGGCCGAGCAGTAGCGCGCCGCCCGTCATCGCCCAGGTCTGCCAGGAGATCCACTCGTAGGAGTCGCCGGCCTGCGTGACCCAGATCAGCAGCAGGGAGACGGCGCCGCTGATCAGGAAGGCACCCAGCCAGTCGACCTTGACGTCGCGGCGCACGACCGGGAGGTGCAGGGTGCGCTGGAGCACGATCAGCGCGATGATCGCGAACGGCACGCCGACGTAGAAGCACCAGCGCCAGCCCAGCCACTCGGTGTCGGTGATGACACCGCCCAGCAGCGGGCCGCCGACGGTGGCGACGGCGAAGACCGCGCCCAGGTAGCCGCTGTACCGGCCGCGCTCGCGCGGGGAGATCATCGCGGCCATCACGATCTGCGCCAGGGCGGAGAGGCCGCCGACGCCGATGCCCTGGACCACGCGGCAGGCGATCAGCGTGCCGGTGTTCTGGGACAGGCCCGCGACCACGGATCCGAGGACGTAGATCACGAGGGATATCTGGACCAGCAGCTTCTTGCTGAAGAGGTCGGACAGCTTGCCCCACAGCGGGGTGGCGGCCGTCATCGACAGCAGCGCGGCGGTGACCACCCAGGTGTACGAGGACTGGGTGCCGCCGAGGTCGCTGATGATCTGGGGGAGGGCGTTGGAGACGATCGTGGACGACAGGATCGCCACGAACATGCCGAGCATCAGCCCGGACAGCGCCTTCATGATCTGCGGGTGGGTCATGGTCACGGGGGTGGCCGCGGGGGTGGCCGCGGACGCGGGCGGGTGGTCGGTCGTCGTCTCCGACTGGGCCATGTCTTTCCTTTGTCTAGAAGCTCGATCGGAGTCGGGCCAGCAGGGTGTTGAGTACGTCGATGTCCTGGGGGGACCAGTCGTGGAGGGCTCTTTCCAGCGAGGCCGTGCAGCGGGCGCCGAGCTCGGCGAGGAGCGCCCGCCCGGCCGGGGTGAGCCGCAGGATCCGGCAGCGCCCGTCGCCCGGGTCGGTCTCGCGCTCGATCCAGCCGCGGTCGGCGATGTGCGTGACGTGCCGGCTGGTCACGGAGATGTCGACCCCCATGAACTCGGTCAGCCGGCTCAGCCGCATCTCCCCGTGCCGGTCGAGCAGGGTGAGGACGGCGGCGGCACCGGGCGGGCAGTCCGGGGGCAGGCAGCGGGCGAGCTCGCGCTTGACCGCGCCGATTCCGGTGAGCTGGCGGGCCAGCTCCGCATACGGGGCGGTTGGAGTGGTCGGAGCGGGCGGAACGGTCGGAGCAGGCGGTGCGATCGGCGGGGCCGGAGCGGCCGGAGCGGCCGGAGCAGGCGGTGCGGTCGGTGCGCTCTGCACGGTCGGAGCGGTCTGCACGGTCACCGGGTTCCCCCATCTTGTTGCTTGAGGCAACCATAGAAGCGCATGGTTGCTACAGGCAAATGAATCTGGGGGGTGGGGCGGTAAAGGAATCGGAAAACCGGCTAGGGTCCTGCTCCATGGCTGACAACCACAACTCACAGGTCCCCGAGGGCGGCTACGACCCCGCGGGCAGCACGCAGATGTTCAAGGCCTTCGTCGAGGAGGCCGCACCGGCCCGTCAGGCGGGCCCTGGGGCCCGTCAGCAGCGCCGCGCGGAGCAGCGGTCCGGGTCGTCCTCGAACCCGGCCCTGAAGGTGGGGCTGGTCCTCGCCCTCGTGCTCGTCATCGGCGTGGCCGCCTGGGTGGCCCTGACCTGACGGCCCCCCGGGCAGCGCCCCGGGGACGCCTCGCCTCACCACACCTCGGCTCAGCTCCAGGTGGCGGTGACCTTCCGGGTGTCCACGTGCATGCCCAGCGGCACCCGCCAGGACTCCGCGCACACCGTGTAGGTCTGCGTCTTCGAGGCCCCGCCCGCCACCGGCGCCGGCAGGGCTTGGCTCGTGGTGACCGTGGCCCAGTCGATGCCGAGGGCGCCGATGATGTGCGTCGCGAAGCTGACCGTGCCCGAACGGGCCGCGGTGGTTCCGGTGTTGGTGAAGGTCACAGTGACCTGCTCGCACCAGCGGTCGGCCGCGGCCGCCCTGACCGGCGCGGACAGCGTCAGCCGGGCCGGTGTGGACGCGGGCGGGGCCGGCGGTGTCGTCCCGGGCCTGCCGGGCGGGCTCGTCGGGGTGCCCGGTGAGGTCGGCGAGGTCGGGGCGGTGGGCGCCGTCGGCGTGCCGGGTGTGCCGGGGTGCGGTGCGGTCCTGCCCGGGTCCGAGGGGGTGCCGGGGGTGCCTGCGGAGCCGCCGGGGCCGGTGGTCGTGGCTCCGCCTGGGGCGGAGCCGCCAGGGCTCCCGGATCCCGCGGCGCCGGTCGGCGTATCCGAGGTCGTGGCCGACCGGGCGGATCCGCCCGCCGTGTCCGGGCCTCCGAGCTGCTGGAACTCCACCTGACCCCGCGGGGCCACGTTCTCCCCCGCGCCCCGTTCGGGGCCCGGGGCCGCGGCGCCCACGGCGACATAGCCGTCCCGCGCCGGGCCGCCGCAGCCGGTGAGGCCGGCGGCGGCCGTGCAGCACAGGGCGAGCAGGGTGGTGGCGGCGGCCGCTCGCGATCCCTTTCGCATCGCGCCAGTTTTCCTGACGGATCGTCAATTGGGAAGCGCGAGGCGCCGGGTCACTCCCCGATGAGGCCTACGCGCAGTTGCGCGAGGGTGCGGGTCAGCAGCCGGGAGACGTGCATCTGGGAGATGCCGACCTCCTCGCCGATCTGCGACTGCGTCATGTTCGCGAAGAAGCGCAGCATGATGATCTGCCGTTCCCGGGGCGGGAGTTTGGCGAGCAGCGGCTTCAGGGACTCGCGGTACTCGACGCCCTCCAGCGCGGTGTCCTCGTACCCGAGGCGGTCCGCGAGGGAGCCCTCGCCGCCCTCGTCCTCGGGGGAGGGCGAGTCGAGCGAGGAGGCGGTGTAGGCGTTGCCGACGGCGAGGCCGTCGACGACGTCCTCCTCCGAGACCCCGAGCACGGCGGCGAGCTCCGGCACGGTCGGCGAGCGGTCCAGCTTCTGGGCGAGCTCGTCGCTGGCCTTGGTCAGCGCCAGGCGCAGTTCCTGGAGCCGGCGCGGGACGCGGACGGACCAGGAGGTGTCCCGAAAGAATCGTTTGATCTCGCCCACGACGGTCGGCATCGCGAACGTCGGGAACTCGACGCCGCGTTCACAGTCGAAGCGGTCGATCGCCTTGATCAGGCCGATGGTGCCGACCTGGACGATGTCTTCCATCGGCTCGTTGCGGCTGCGGAATCGGGCGGCTGCGTAGCGCACGAGAGGCAGGTTCAGCTCGATCAGGGTGTCGCGTACGTACGCCCGTTCGGGGCTGTCCGCATCCAGGGCGGCGAGCCGCAGGAAGAGGGAGCGGGAGAGGGTCCGGGTGTCGATGGCTTCCGAGCGGTCGGACGCTACAGGTGCTGTGGGCGCAGGCGCGCTCTTGACGAGCGTGAGCACCTTGGAGCTGCCCTGGTCTACGGACATGCCACCCCCTTGAGGTCGCGGACGGTCGCGTACTGCGCGCCCGTCGGAGGAACGCAGCCTCCACCTGAATACCGGAGGCGGGGCTGCGGCAAACGCGGTTCACGCAGAATGTCACATGTCGGCAACGCGCTGTAGCGCCATGTCGACATATATCTCCAGCGACAGACAGGCTTGGAGGGCGATCAGTCCGATCTGTCGGGAAACAGGTGAATGATCTCCACTCGTTCCGGTTACGCCTCGATCCTGTTTGCGGATCTCAGCCGGGCGAAACTCCGGGCGAGGAGTCGGGAGACGTGCATCTGGGAGACGCCGAGCTCCACGCTGATCTGTGACTGCGTCAGATTGTTGTAGTACCGCAGGAGCAGGATCCGTTGCTCGCGTTCGGGCAGCTGCACGAGGAGGTGGCGGACGAGGTCGCGGTGCTCGACCCCGGCCAGCTCCGGGTCCTCGTAGCCGAGGCGGTCCAGCAGCCCGGGCATGCCGTCGCCCTCCTGGGCGGCCTCCAGGGAGGTCGCGTGATAGCTGCGCCCGGCCTCGATGCAGGACAGCACCTCGTCCTCGGTGATGCGCAGCCGCTCGGCGATCTCGGCGGTGGTCGGGGTGCGGCCGTGGAGGGTCGTGAGGTCCTCGGTGGCGGCGTTGACCTGGACCCAGAGCTCATGGAGGCGGCGCGGCACGTGGACGGTGCGGACGTTGTCGCGGAAGTACCGTTTGATCTCGCCCACGACGGTCGGCATCGCGAAGGTCGGGAACTGCACGCCCCGGTCCGGGTCGAACCGGTCGATGGCGTTGATCAGGCCGATGGTGCCGACCTGGACCACGTCCTCCATCGGCTCGTTGCGGCTGCGGAAGCGCGCGGCTGCGTACCGGACGAGCGGGAGGTTGGCCTCGATGAGGGCCCCGCGCACCCGGCTGTGCTCGCCGGTGCCCGGCTCCAGGCTCTTCAGCTGGCCGAAGAGGACCTGGGTGAGCGCCCGGGTGTCCGCGCCCCTGCTCGGGGGTCTCGGCGCGACCGGGGGCTCCTCGGGCGGCTCCTGGCGGGGCTCCTGGCGGTGTTCCCGCTGGGGCTCCGGCTGGGGCGGTACCTGGGGGTCCTGCTGGGGTGGTACTTGAGGCGCAGTACTGGCCGGCACGGTCACGCCACCCCTTCAGTCAACTCATTCATCAAAAGCGGTCATAGCATCACAAGAGATGTGCACTGTGTGCAAGCACCGTATAGCTCCGTGTTGAGGGCAAGTTGGGCATATCGGGGCAATACGCCCAACGATAGGTATACAAAAAGCCCCCCACCCGTCGGAGTGGGGGGCCGGAAGTCCGGTAACCGCTTCAGCGTACGGGTCAGCGCACCAGTTCGGTCATGAACTCGCCGATGCCGGAGGCGGCATCCGATATCCCCTGGAAGCCTATTTCCACGATCTCGGCCGCTCTCTTCGGCTGGGTGATGATCACGAAGAGGGCGAACACGGTGAGGGCACCCGTGATGAGCTTCTTGGTGTCCACGTGCGGGCGGCCTCCCCAACCGGTCCGAGCAAGTCGGGTGAGTCTAACCGGTCAAGATTGGACACTCACCTGTCCTTTAAGGACCAATGGCCCGGTACTCCGGGTCCTTTGCCGTGGAGCGTGCGGTTGCGGTGGGCGCAGGATGGGTGTGCGCCCACCGGTTCTGGCAGGAAACCGGTGGGTGAGGGGCAGGGCCTCACTGCGGGGTCCGGGCCGCGCGCTTCCCCCTGATCGCGGCCCGGACCGGCAGGTCCGTCCTCGTCGGGGGAGGCGGCTTGTCCCCCCGATGCCGCTTCCCCCGTTCCACGCGAAGAAGGTCCCGACTCCGGTCGGGGCCTTCTTCGCGTCGTCCCCGCGGCCCGCGCGGGCGTACGGGGGCGTACGGAGGCTCGGGCGCACTGGGGGCGCGCTCAGGGCGTACAGGGGGCGTACGAGGGGCGTGCGGAGGCGGTTGCGGCCCCGGTGGCTACTCCAGGCCGCCGGCCAGGTCCGTGAGGGGCTGTACGGGCGCGATGACGGGGGCCAGGTGGTCGGGCAGCTCCATCAGCGCGTTGAGCTGGTTCGCGCCGGCGCTGAGTTGCGACCCGATCTCCTGGACGGACGTGGGCTGGGCCCCGGCCGGCATCCCCGGGGCGGCCGCCGGCAGGTCCGGGAGGGTGAGGGGGGAGACCGGGGCGGCCGAGGCGGCGGGTGCGGCGAGGCCCGCGGCGGCCCCCGCGAGGGCGAGGGCGGCGAGCATGCGCTGGGTCTTGGTCATGCCGTGACAACGGCCGAAGGGGCGGGCGGTCACGCGGGTGTCCTCCGGAGAGGCGACCCCGAACACGCCGAGAGCCCCGACCCTTGCGGGGCGGGGCTCTCGATCGAAGCGGTAGTGGAGGGATTTGAACCCCCGATGGGTTGCCCCATACTCGCTTTCGAGGCGAGCTCCTTCGGCCACTCGGACACACTACCGAGATGGATCCTAGCCTAAGGAACCCCATCCGCCGAAATCGGTAGGTCCGGGGGCGTCGCGGCGGCCGTACGCAGGCTTTTCCGGGCCCTGGACGCCGGTCCCGGTGCCAGAGCACGCCGGTTCAGAGGTCGCGGAAGAAGTCCGTCAGCTGCCGCGCGCACTCGTCGGCCAGGACACCGCGGACCACCTCGGGACGG
Source organism: Streptomyces sp. NPDC030021 (assembly GCF_055574035.1). Taxonomy (NCBI): domain Bacteria; kingdom Bacillati; phylum Actinomycetota; class Actinomycetes; order Kitasatosporales; family Streptomycetaceae; genus Streptomyces; species Streptomyces sp. NPDC030021. The sequence continues at coordinate 88,511 of NZ_JBVIAH010000013.1, read as the reverse complement.
TGGTTGAGGCGCCGGTCCCGTACGAGGTCCCACAGCGATCCGGCGGCGCCCGCCTTCTCGTCGTCCGCGCCGTAGACGACCCGGGCGACGCGCGACTGGACGAGCGCCCCCGCGCACATGACGCACGGCTCCAGGGTCACCACGAGGGTGCACCCCGGAAGGCGCCATTCCCCGAGCGCGGCGGCCGCCCGGCGCAGTGCCACGACCTCGGCGTGCGCGGTGGGGTCGCCGGTCGCCTCGCGCTCGTTGTACCCGGTGGCGAGGATCCGCCCGTCCGGGCCCAGCACGACGGCGCCGACCGGCACATCGCCGGCCGGCACCGCCCGGGCGGCCTCCTGGAGCGCCAGGCGCATGGAGTCCCGCCACGGGTCCCGTACGGGATCGTCGGTGTTCGCAGGGAGCACTAGCGGACGGCCTCCAGGACCTCGGTGGCGCCGAGGGAGTCGGCGATCTCCGAGAGCGCGTCCCCGTCCAGGGTCATCAGTTGTTTGTTGGTCACCCCGAGATCGTCCAGCAGCCGGGGGTCACCGAGCGGACCGGCCGGTACCGGTTCCGCACCGGTCCCGCCCACCTCGTCCTCGTCGGCGTCCTCGTCCGTGAACGCGGCGACGGCATCCTCCTCGCCGTCCTCGGTGCCGTCCAGGTCCAGGTCGTCGAGTTCGTCGTCCTCCTCGTCGCTGCCCAGCAGCTCTTTGGTCAGCATCGAGCCGTAGGAGCTGCGGGCGGCCGCGGAGGCGTTCGATACGAAGTACCGCGGGTCCTCCTCGCCGTCCACGCGGACGACGCCGAACCAGGCGTCCTCCTGCTCGATGAGGGCGACCACCGTGTCGTCGTCGACAGCGGCGGACCGGGCGAGATCGATCAGATCACTGAGGGACTCGACGTCGTCGAGTTCCATGTCGCTCGCTTCCCACCCGTCTTCGGTGCGCGCGAGCAGTGCGGCGAAATACACCGTGACTCTCCCACTGGTCTTAGGCGTGCCGGTTGGAGGTCCCCCCGGCCGGAGGTTGGGGCAAAGCGGCCGTGCTGCTCGCCGTCCGTACCCCGCCCAATCGGCATCGTGGCAGAAACAGCGGCTTTGCGAGAGGTCTTCCGCGCTTGCGTCGTGCCGCGCCGTGCACCGGCAGGGGCTGTACGGGGTTGCGGCGCGGGGGCGGCGGGGTCGTGAGGAGGGGTGTGGGGCGGGTGGTGCGGCCCGGACGTGTCGCGGCGCGGCGGGCTCCGGATCACCAGCGGAAGGTGCGCATCCGCATCTGCTGGCGCATACGGGCCGCTCGGGCGCGGCGGGGCTGGACGCGATCGCGCAGCTCGCGCGCCTCCATCAGGTCGCGCAGGAACTGCGCGCGGCGTGCTCGGCGCTGCGCCGCGGTCTCCGGCACATCGTCCTTCGGCTGCCTGTCGGGCATCGGCCACCACCTGGCTGGTCGGTCATCCCCCCTGCACCCACCTTCCCCCGGACGGCGCGTTTGATGCCACCCCGCCGCAGGTCAGACGTCGTCCTTGAGGGTCGGGACCACCGCCACCGGGCCGTGCGCGTGGTGGAGCACCGCATGCGCCACCGAGCCGATCGCCAGCGACATGGCGGTGCGCCGCGGGTGGTGGCGGCCCACCACGACCAGCGCCGCCGCCCGGGAGGCGATGACCAGCCGGCCCGCCGGGTCCCCGGGCACCGCGGCCTGCTCGACCGGGACGTCCGGAAACCGCTCGCGCAGCGGCGCCAGCCGCTCCGTCTGGGACCGCAGCATCTCCCGCTCGGCCGGTACGCCGTCCCCCTCGTCGGCCAGCCCCTCCGGCGGGATCACCGCGAACGGGCTGTCGATCACCAGGGTCGGCGAGGGCGGGATGGCGTACGCGGAGACCACCTGGACGGTGGTCCCCCGCACGGCGGCCTCGGTGAACGCGAAGGTCAGTACGTCGTCGGGCGTCTCGGCGGCGTGCAGCCCGACCACCACCCGCCCGGCCGACTGCTCGGCGTCGGCATCGGCATCGGCGTCGTCGGCGGCGGCGCCGCGCTCCGCGTGCGGGACCACGACCACCGGGCAGGCGGCCGTGCTGGCCACGGCCCGGCTGCTGGAGCCGAGCAGCAGGCTGGCGAAGCCGCCGCGGCCCCGGGAGCCCATCACCAGCATCCGGGCTCGCGAGCCGATCACCCGCAGCGCCTCGGGTACGGAGCCCTCCAGGGCCTCGTACGTGACCCCCTCGGGCAGCCCGGAGCCGCCGGCGCCGAGCAGGGACTCGACCCAGTCGCGTACGGGGTCGGCGAATTCCGCGGGCTCGGAGGCGTCGTGCAGCGAGGCCCGGCGCCCGGCGTACAACTGGGCGTGGTCGGGCAGCACATGGGCGACCAGCAGCCCGCTGTCGTGCCGGACGGCCTCCTTCCGCGCCCACTCCAGGGCCCTGAGGCTGTGTTCCGAACCGTCGACGGCCGCGATCACCGGTGTGTTGCTCATCCGTCCAGCCTGCTGGGCGTCCGGGCGGGTCGCATCCGCAAGGAAGCGGCGGGCGGGAGCGCGGCTTCGGACGCGAAGGAGCCGCGTCAGCGCGTAGCCTTTTGGGTGCAGGTCGCGTCGTGCGACCGTTTTTGCAGGTCGCAGGCTGAGTTTTGGAGGATGTTGTGCGTTTGCAGGTCGTCGATCACCCCTTGGTGGCGCACAAACTCACCACCCTGCGCGACAAGCGCACCGACTCCGCCACCTTCCGGCGGCTCGCCGACGAGCTGGTGACCCTGCTCGCCTACGAGGCCACCCGGGACGTGCGCACGGAGCAGGCCGACATCGAGACCCCGGTCGCCCCGACCACCGGCGTGAAGCTCTCGCACCCGCGCCCGCTGGTCGTCCCGATCCTGCGCGCCGGCCTCGGCATGCTCGACGGCATGGTGCGGCTGCTGCCGACCGCCGAGGTGGGCTTCCTGGGCATGGTCCGCAACGAGGAGACCCTGGAGGCCTCCACGTACGCGACGCGCATGCCGGAGGACCTCTCGGGCCGCCAGGTCTACGTCGTCGACCCGATGCTCGCCACCGGCGGCACGCTGGTCGCGGCGATCCAGGAGCTGATCAAGCGCGGCGCCGACGATGTCACGGCCGTGGTGCTGCTGGCCGCGCCCGAGGGCGTCGAGATCATGGAGCGCGCGCTGGCGGGCACGCCGGTGACGGTGGTGACGGCCGCAGTGGACGAGCGGCTCAACGAGCACGGTTACATCGTGCCGGGCCTGGGTGACGCCGGCGACCGGATGTACGGCTCGGCGGAGTAGAGCCGCTCTGCGGAGTGGAGCCGCGCGGTGGTCCGGCACGCCGGACACGTGCGACGCGTCGGACACGTGCGGCGCACCGGACGCGTGCGGCGCACCGGACGCGTGCGGCGCACCGGACGCGTCCCGCGCGGGACACGTCCGGCGCGGGTCGCGTCCTGCGCGTCAGCAGTTCTTGGGCGCGGGCACGGGGTTGGCCAGCAGCGCCAGCGCCTTGTCCGCGTCCTCCTTCGTACTCAGCTCCGTGAAGGCGTCGCCCAGGATCAGGTCGACGTCCGCGGTCTCGCGGGTGTCGGTCTGCTGCGTGACGCCGGCGAGCTGCGTGCCGAGCACGGCGAAGACGGCCTTGTCGGTCGTGGGGGAGCCCAGCAGTATCCCCGTGCCGGGGACCTTCTTGTCGAAGTCGGCCGGGGCGTTGCCCACCTTGCCGATGACGAAGCCGCGTTTGGCCAGCTCGTCACCGACGGCCTTGGCCAGGCCCGCACGCGGGGTCGCGTTGTAGACGTTGACCGCGATCTCCCCGGGCGGGGGGAGCACGACCGCCGGTTTGGCGGCGGCCGGGGCGGTGGAGGCGGCGCCGGGGCCGCCCTTGGCGGCGGTACCGGGAGGCGTCGTCGGGCAGTCCTTGGCACCCGCAGCCGTGTTCCGTTTGGGGCTGTCGCCCCGGAACACGTCGATGAGCTGCAGGGCCCCGTAGCCGACCAGGGCCAGCGCAAGGATCGAGCCGAGCACGGCGAGGACGATCCGGGTACGGCTCCGCTTACGACTCATACGGGGGTAGGCGGCTCCCGTGACGCGGTACTTTCCGCCCATGCCGGGGGGAGTGAGCATGCTCATGGGCGCAGCGTAGTGCGGCCCGGTGTCGATGCCTACTAAATGATCTGCTGATAGGTCAATGGTGACCCGAAAGGCGCAATCCAGACGAAGCCGTCAGTCCATCTCGAGGACGCGCGCGTGCAGTACCTGGCGCTGCTGGAGGGCGGCGCGCACGGCGCGGTGCAGCCCGTCCTCCAGGTAGAGGTCGCCCCGCCACTTCACGACGTGCGCGAACAGGTCGCCGTAGAAGGTGGAGTCCTCGGCGAGCAGCGTTTCGAGGTCCAGCTGGCCCTTGGTCGTCACGAGCTGGTCGAGCCGGACCGGGCGCGGCGCGACGTCCGCCCACTGCCGGGTGGTTTCCCTGCCGTGGTCGGGGTAGGGCCGTCCGCTTCCGATGCGCTTGAAGATCACACGGAAAGCCTACCGGGCCGGTGCGTGCGGGCGCAGCCTCGTGGCGGTGGTGCAAAAGTGGCGAACAGCGCTATTTGGGGAGTGAAGCATGAGCGAGAGCACCGACTCCGCCCTTCCGGAGGACCGGACGGGCCCGGCCGGCCCGGCCGGGGAGATCGCCGCCGGGTACGCGTTCACCGGCCCCGCGCTCGACCTCGGGGCCCTCCTCTGGGACGGCGACTGCCTGCCCGACCGTCAGATCCGCATCCCCCTGGGGATGCTCAACCGCCACGGACTGGTCGCCGGAGCCACCGGAACCGGCAAGACCAAGACGCTCCAGCTCATCGCCGAACAGCTGTCGGCGGGCGGCGTCCCCGTCTTCCTCGCGGACATCAAGGGCGACATCTCGGGGATCTCGGCGCCCGGCACGCCGGGCGACAGGGTCGCCGAACGGGCCCGGGACGTGGCCCAGCCGTGGGAGCCCACCGGATACCCCTGCGCGTTCTACTCGCTGGGCGGGATCGGCCCCGGGATCCCGCTCCGGTCCACGGTCACCAGCTTCGGCCCGGTGCTGATGTCGAAGGTGCTCCAGCTCAATCAGACGCAGGAGCAGTCCCTCGGCCTGATCTTCCACTACGCCGACTCCAAGGGTCTGGAGCTGATCGACCTCAAGGACCTGCGTGCGGTCGTCGCCTTCCTCGTATCCGACCAGGGCAAACCCGAACTCAAGGGGATCGGCGGACTGTCCACGGTGACGGCCGGGGTGATCCTGCGGGCGCTGACCGCCTTCGAGCAGCAGGGCGCCGCGGAGTTCTTCGGCGAGCCCGAGTTCGACACGGGCGAGTTCCTGCGGACGGCCGCCGACGGGCGCGGACTGGTCTCCGTACTGGAACTACCGGCCGTCCAGGACAAGCCGCAGCTCTTCTCCACCTTCCTGATGTGGCTGCTCGCCGACCTCTACAACGACCTGCCGGAGGTCGGCGACCTGGAGAAGCCCAAGCTCGTCTTCTTCTTCGACGAGGCGCACCTGCTCTTCAACGGGGCCTCGAAGGCCTTCCTCGCGTCCATCACCCAGACCGTCCGGCTCATCCGCTCCAAGGGCGTCGGCATCTTCTTCGTCACCCAGACCCCCAAGGACGTGCCGGCGGACGTCCTCGCCCAGCTCGGCAACCGGGTGCAGCACGCGCTGCGCGCCTTCACCCCCGACGACGCCAAGGCGCTGAAGGCGACGGTGAAGACCTTCCCCAACTCCGCCTACGACCTGGAGGAGCTGCTCACCCAGCTGGGCACCGGCGAGGCGGTCGTCACCGTGCTCAGCGAGAAGGGCGCCCCCACCCCGGTCGCGGCGACCCGGCTGCGCGCCCCGCAGTCGCTGATGGGACCGATCGCGGCGGCCGACCTGGAGCAGGCCGTGAAGTCCTCGCTGCTCTGGTCGCGCTACGCGGAGCCGGTCGACCGCGAGTCGGCGTACGAGAAGATCAGCGCCGAACAGGCCGCCGCGGAGGCGCGGGCGGAGGCCGCCGCGGCCGCCGCCGAGGCCGAGAAGGAGGCCAAGGAGGCGGAGAAGGAGGCGGCGCGGGCCGCGCGCAGCGCCCCGAAGCCGGATCCCTCGCTGGCCGAACAGGTGGTGGGGAGCGGGCTGTTCCGCTCGCTGGCCCGGTCGATCGGGACACAGCTGGGCCGGGAGATCTCGCGCTCGATCTTCGGGACGGCGCGCAGGCGCCGGTGACACGGTGACAGACTCGGTGCATGCGGACCGAACTCACCGACACCACGTCCAGCAAGGTCAACCGGGCCTTGCTCGAAGCCCGCCGGGCGATAGGCAGCCCGACCATGGGGCTCGTGTTGACCCTTGTACTCGCCACCGACGAGGAGAACGCCTACGACGCCGTACGCGCGGCCTCCGAGGCCTCGCGCGAACACCCCTGCCGCATCATCGCGGTGATCAGGCGGAGCTCGCGCGGCCCGCACAAGCTCCGCGCGAACCGCGTCGACGCCGAACTGCGGGTCGGCTCCGACGCCGGGACCGGCGAGATCGTGCTGCTGCGCCTGCACGGGGCGCTGACCGAGCAGGCGGGCTCGGTAGTCCTGCCGCTGCTCCTGCCGGACGCGCCCGTGGTGGCCTGGTGGCCGGCCGGCGCCCCCACCGACCTGGCGGGGGATCCGCTGGGCGCGCTCGCCCAGCGCCGGATCACGGACGCGGCCGCCGCCTTCGACCCGGTCGGCGTGCTCGACGAGCGGGCCGCCGGCTACCAGCCCGGCGACACCGACCTGGCCTGGACCCGCCTGACGCCGTGGCGCTCGCTGCTGGCCGCGGCCCTGGACCAGAAGCCGCTGCCGGTGACCGGCGCGGCGGTGGAGAGCGAGCCCGACAACGCGAGCGCGGAGCTGCTGGCGCGCTGGCTGGAGGACCGGCTGGGGGTGCCGGTGGCCCGGGTGGCGAGCGAGGGCCCGGTGATCACCGGGGTGAGTCTGCAGACCACGGGCGGGGAGATCCGGGTGGACCGGCCCGCGGGCGTGCTGGCCACCTTGAGCCTGCCGGGGAGCCCCGACCGCAAGGTGGCCCTGAAGATCCGCAGCGGCGCCGAACTGATCGCGGAGGAACTGCGCCGCCTCGACGCGGACGTGGTCTACGGCTCCGCGCTGCGGCGGCGGCCGCTCCAGACGGGGCTCTCGGCGTAGTGGTTGTCGTAGGTCGCCGAGCTGTCCTTGATGTCCTGCACGGTGGCCTCGCCCGCGTTGACCCGGCCCAGGAGCCGGTAGTAGTCGAAGCGGCCCATGCCGGGGGTGAAGCCGACGAAGACGGCGGCGGTGTGGCCGGCGGCGGGGGCGAAGGCGTGCTTGACGCCCGGCGGGACCGCGATGAAGTCGCCGGCGCCCAGGGTGTGGATCTCGTCGTCGACGAGGATGTCGAGCCGGCCGGCGGTGACGTGGAAGAACTCGGTGGCCTTGGTGTGGAAGTGCACCGGGGCGCCCGCCGCACCCTCGTCGAAGGTGGCGGTGTTGCAGGTGAGCTCGGCGGTGTCGGTGAGCAGGGTGATGAGGCTGCCGGGAGCGTCGTAGATGGCTTCGGCGGTGGCGGCGCGGGTCGCGATCTCTGTCATGTCCACCAATCTACGATCTTGAGCGACCGGATTCAGGGGTCAATCGGCAGCCTGTGTGCCCGGTCAATTTCGCGCCCGCTCCCGGAACCGGCCAGGGCCTGACCAGGGCCCCGGCCACCGGGATCAGGAGCCGCCCGCGGCCTTGGCGGCCTTCGCGGCGGCCTTCATCTCCTGCTTGTGCGCCCGCACCTTGGCCAGGGACTCCGGGCCCGTGATGTCGGCCGCCGAACGGTAGACGTTCGCCTGGCCGTACCCGCCCGCCGCCTCCCGCCAGCCCGTCGGACGCACGCCGAACCGCTTGCCCAGCAGGGCGAGGAAGATCTGGGCCTTCTGCTCCCCGAAGCCCGGCAGCGCCTTGAGGCGCTTCAGCAGCTCCTGCCCCGTCGCGGCGTCGGCCCAGACCGCTTCCGCGTTCCCGTCGTAGTGCTCGACGAGGTACGCGCACAGCTGCTGGATCCGCGTCGCCATCGACCCCGGATACCGGTGGACGGCGGGCTTCTCGGAGAGCAGGGCCGCGAAGGCCTCCGGGTCGTACGCGGCGATGGTGTGCGCGTCGAGATCGTCGGAGCCAAGCCGCCGGGCGATCGTCCAGGGCCCCGAGAACGCCCACTCCATCGGCACCTGCTGGTCCAGCAGCATTCCGACGAGTGCGGCGAGCGGGCTCCGGCCGAGCAGCGCGTCGGCCTCCGGCTGCTGTGCCAGCCGGATGGTGATGTCCTTGTCCATGGCTCCAGCGTCCCGCCTGGGCGCGCTCCCCGCGCGGTCGCCGCACCGCGCGCCTAGCGTGAGTACGACCGTCTACGACGACGACAGGTACGAGACGAGGAGTCGATCGATCATGTCTGAGTTCTCCGAAGGCGCTCCGTGCTGGGTGGACGCGATGTTCGCCGACGTGGAGGGGGCCAAGACCTTCTACGCGGACGTGCTGGGCTGGACCTTCGGTGAGGCCAGCAGCGAGTACGGCAACTACACGCAGGCCTACTCCGACGGCAAGGCCGTCGCTGCCGTGGTCCCGCCGATGCCCGGGGCCGACGCCCCCTCGCAGTGGTGTCTGTACTTCGCATCGCCCGACGCGGCGGCCACCGCCGGGAAGGTGACGGCGAACGGCGGCGAGGTGCTGATGGGCCCGATGCAGGTGGGCGCCTTCGGCACGATGCTGATCGCGAAGGAGCCGAGCGGCGCGGTCTTCGGCGTCTGGCAGCCGGGCGAGCACAAGGGCTTCGAGAAGATGGGCGAGCCGGGCTCGTACGCATGGGCCGAGGTCTTCACCCGGGACCCGGCCAAGGCGGACGGGTTCCTGCCGAAGGTCTTCCCGTACGGCGCCCAGCAGATGGACCCGGGCGAGGATCCCGAGATGGCCGGCATGGACTTCAAGGTCTTCAGCGTCGGCGGCGCGGGGAACCCGGTGCTGGGCCGGATGAAGATGAACGACGACTTCCCGCCGGAGGTGCCGCCGTACATCCAGGTCTACTTCGGGGTGCCGGACTGCGACGAGGCCGTGTCGAAGACCCAGAAACACGGCGGGAAGCTGCACTTCGGCCCGATGGACAGCCCGTTCGGCCGGTTCGCGGCGGTCACCGACCCACAGGGCGCCGCCTTCGCAGTGATCGACATGTCGACAACAGTGGGTGAGATGCCGAGCTTCGGCTGAGCGTTGCCCCCGCCGTTTCGCCCGGCCCGGCGACACGGCAGACTGCCCCGGCACACGGGTTCCATCTGCGCGGGGGCGGATTTCACATGAGGCACGGGACGATGACGGCTGCCGCGGGATGCGGACTGGCGATCCTCGCGACGGCGGCGTGCAGCCTGCCGCCCGCGCCGGCGCTCTCGCCGGCCGCGGTCCCGGCGAAGACCGCACCGGCGCCGTCGTGGACACCGCCGGCGCCGGCGACGTCCTCGCCCGTACCGCCGCCTCCGGCAGCTGCCCCGACGGTGTCCGAGCCGCCGCGCGCGGCCGCGCCGTCCGAGCCCTCCGGGCCCGCGGAGCCGGTCGGGGACGCGAGGGTCACGGCCGCCGACGGCCGACTGCTGGAGGCCGCCCGCGCAGGCTCGGACACCCGGGTTCCGGACGACGGATCCGTCATCGTGATCCACCGTGAACCGGCGGGCGACGCGGGCGAGCTCGCCTGGATGCCGGACGACCGGAACTACTGCCTGGCCGTGGTCCGCGACGCCCGCGCGAGCACCACCTGCAACCCCCTGCCGAAGTCCTGGGCGCGGATCGGGATCCGGCTGGTGACCCAGGGCGTCGCGTACCACGAGGGGCCCACGGTCTACTTCGCCGTCGTGGACGGCGGCCACGCCCCGTACGCGTACACCGGACCCGCGCCGCAGAGCCCGGGCAGGGGCCCGGTCCGCGATGCCACGGCCGTCTTCGCCTCGGGCCGGACGCTGAGCCTGCTCACCTACGAACGCCCCACCCAGCGGCTCTCACCGGGCGAGCGGGAGATCTGCAGCGCCGACAACGCCGTCTGCTTCCCGGCCCTGGACGTCTACGTCCCCGGCAGCCCCTGAGCGCGCGCGGAAGTTTTTTCGCGCGGCCCGTCACATCGGTGCGGCGGGGCGGGTCAGTGGAGTGAAGCAGGCGGGAGACAGACCGGAGCGAGTCCGCACCGGCGCCCGCCCGAGGGGAGCTCGGATGTCCACCACCGCTGTTGTTTTCGCCCTGGCCGGCGCGTTCATGGTCGGATTCTCGGCGGCCTCGATGTTCTTCAAGGCGAAGTGGGTCGTGGAGCCGCTGGCCGAGTACGGGGTTCCGCGCTCGTGGTGGACCTGGCTCGCCACCGCGAAGGCGGCCGGCGCGGTGGGCCTGGCGGTGGGTGTCTTCGTCCCGGCGATCGGCATCGCGGCGGCGATCGGGGTCGCCCTGTACTTCGCGGGGGCCGTGATCACGGTGCTCCGGGCGAAGTCCTACGCCCACGTGGCCTTCCCGGTGATCTACGCGGCCCCGGCGGTCGTGGCCCTGGCCCTCGGCTTCAACGGCTGAGCGGAGCGGGGAGGGAAGGGAGGCCGCCGGCCCGAGGCCTCCCCCTAAAGGGTCACGAACGGCAGGTCGGCGGCGCGGACGCGGTGGAGCGGGCCGGCCGCGCGCAGGACCACCTCCAGGACGGCCTCGGGCCGGGCGGCGTAACTGTTGGAGAACCACGGCATGTTGGCCTCGACCACGGCGTACCGGCCCGTCGCGCCGACGAGGCCGACGTCGACGGTGACGGCGCTGGGCAGGTCCGGGCCCGTCGCGGCGAGCAGCGCGGCCGCGAAGCCGCGTACGTCCGCCCCGCGCGCGTCCTCGTCGAGGGGGGCGGGGTCCAGGAGCCCGTGGACGGCGTACCGGCTCCCGGCGGCGATCTCCCCGTCGAGCAGGAACAGCCGGTACTCGGCGGCGAAGTCCACCACCTCCGAGACCAGCACGGGGGTGGCGGCGGGCAGGGCCTCGGGCAGCGGCGAGCCGGGCCCGTACACGGCGGGCGGGAAGGACTTCTCGCGCGGCGGCTTCACGAACGCCGGCCGCCCGGACCCGGCCAGCTCCCGCGCCGCCCGGCCCAGGGTGGTCAGCTCGATCCGGCGGCCCGTGAACCGCCCGGGCAGTCGCGTGAGCCAGTCGTCGGGCGGCTCCAGCAGCCCCAGCCCGAGCGCCCCGGCCACCCGCGCGGCGGCGTGCGGGCCACCGCACCAGTGCACGGCCCGGCCGGCCAGGTCGCCGAAGCCGGGGCCGAGGGCCCGGACGGTCATCCCCCGGCGGGCGGCAGTCCCGGCGAGGAGCCCGGCCGTGGCGGTCGGCCGGGCCGGTATCAGAAACACCTCGTCCGTCATCCGGCCATTGTGTCGCGGGCGTCCCCGCCGTTCCGCGGTGCGAAGGGGCACTCCCACCGACCTTGCGCCAAAGCGCATGACGGTCCATCGGAACCGGCCCCGCTTCGCGCATGGCTATGTCAACCGCTGCGGGCGCAGCCTGGCTGTTGTCTGTGCTGCCATGAATACGGCTGATCTTCACGATGTACCACTGGCGCGGTGGTCGCGACGTGTCACGTAGCCGGATACGGGGTGGCGCTCCCCGTTGCGTCCAGCCCGACAGGTTCGTTCGGCTGGTTCCCCACCCGAGGGCCATCGCTGTCGCAGGCCGACTGCGGCTGCAGGACACAGTCGGCGGCGACTCGGCGGATGCGTTCCGTCAAAGCTCGGATTCGGGTCGTTCTCGGCTCTCTCCAGGGTTGTCCGGCCTAGGGTGGTCTTCAGGCATGGGCCCGTGGACCACAGCGTGCAGGAGCCGATCATGAGCACTGCCCCGAATCTGCCGCTCCCGCCGCGCAGACCTGAGGAGCCTCATCCGCTCCGGACGATCCGGGAGATCCGGGAGTCTCTGCCCGAGCAGCAGCTCGGGCACTTCGATGCCGAGCTCGCCGACACCGACATCGATGCCCTGCCCGGCATGCTTCTCCGCTGGGCGACCCTGGGCAGCGATGGGTTTCTCGAACGGCTCACGGCGACCCCGTTCGAGGGGCTTGAGTTCGGGCAGCGGTCCTACGACGACGAGGCGGATGGCGAGTGATCTATCTGCTCGACACCAATGTGGTCGCCGAGATCACCACCAGCCCAAGGCCTGCCCCGGCTGTCGTCGCCTGGGCCCGGTCTGTTCCAGCTCCTGCCCTCCATCTGTTCCAGCTCCTGCCCTCTATCTGAGCGTCATCACGATCGCGGAGATCGAGGCGGGCATCCAGGGGACGCCGGATCCGGTGCGGCGTAACGCTTTCGAGCGGGCGCTCGCGGACATCCGTGATCAGTACCGCCACCGGATTGCCGCCGTTGGAGAACGGGAGGCACTCGCCTACCTCGCTCTTCATCGGAGGCTCAAGAGTGCCGGGACCAGCATCGATCCCCCCGATGCGCTGATCGCCGCCACCGCGCTGGCCAACGGCTGGACGCTGGTGAGCCGCAACATCAAGCATCTGGCGCGATCAGGCGCACTCCTGCTGAACCCTTGGGAGTACGAGGGGTAGGCCATCGAACCCGGAATGTGGCGGATCATCCGGTTATGTCGCAAATAACTGAGACTGGAACTGAGACCACGGAACGCAGAAGGCCCCGGCCGGTTTCCCGGTCGGGGCCTTCAAGTGCCCGGTGAGGCACTGGCGGAGGATACGAGATTCGAACTCGTGAGGGGTTGCCCCCAACACGCTTTCCAAGCGTGCGCCCTAGGCCACTAGGCGAATCCTCCGCCGCAAACAATACAAGACGTTGAGGGGTGCTCGCGAACGTGATCGTCGCGGGGAGGGCGGGCCGGGGTCCGGCTCGATTCCGGGGCCTTCCATCCGCTAGGGTGGGGCCAGCCCCTCACGTGGCGCTATCTCACCCAACTCCCCCAGGGCCGGAAGGCAGCAAGGGTAAGTGGGCTCTGGCGGGTGCGTGGGGGGCGCTTTGCGTTCCGGGCGGGGTCCGGGATGCCCTCCAGGGGCTTCGGCGGGCCGCTGATGTCGGTGGGCCCGGATAACCTCGTATACGTGTCGTCCCTTGCGCTGTACCGCCGCTACCGCCCCGAGTCGTTCGCCGAGGTCATCGGGCAGGAGCATGTCACTGCCCCGCTGATGCAGGCCCTGCGCAACAACCGGGTCAATCACGCGTACCTGTTCAGCGGGCCGCGCGGCTGCGGCAAGACCACCAGCGCGCGCATCCTCGCCCGGTGCCTGAACTGTGAGCAGGGTCCCACCCCCACCCCCTGCGGGGAGTGCCAGTCCTGCCGGGACCTGGCCAGGAACGGGCCGGGGTCCATCGACGTCATCGAGATCGACGCCGCCTCGCACGGTGGTGTGGACGACGCCCGTGACCTGCGCGAGAAGGCCTTCTTCGGGCCGGCGTCCAGCCGCTACAAGATCTACATCATCGACGAGGCCCACATGGTCACCTCGGCGGGCTTCAACGCCCTGCTGAAGGTGGTCGAGGAGCCGCCGGAGCACCTCAAGTTCATCTTCGCCACCACGGAGCCGGAGAAGGTGATCGGGACCATCCGGTCCAGGACGCACCACTACCCCTTCCGGCTCGTGCCGCCCGGCACCCTGCGGGACTACCTGGGCGAGGTCTGCGGGCGCGAGGGCGCCCAGGTCGAGGACGGCGTGCTGCCGCTGGTCGTGCGCGCCGGCGCCGGGTCCGTACGTGACTCGATGTCCGTCATGGACCAGCTGCTCGCCGGCGCCGCCGACGACGGTGTGACGTATGCCATGGCCACCTCCCTGCTCGGCTACACCGACAGCTCGCTGCTCGACTCCGTCGTCGACGCCTTCGCCGCCGGGGACGGGGCGGCCGCGTTCGAGGTCGTCGACCGGGTCGTCGAGAGGGGCAACGACCCGCGCCGGTTCGTCGCCGACCTGCTGGAGCGGCTGCGCGACCTGGTGATCCTGGCCGCCGTGCCGGACGCCGGGGAGAAGGGGCTGATCGACGCCCCCGCCGATGTCGTGGAGCGGATGCAGGCCCAGGCGTCCGTGTTCGGGGCCGCCGAGCTGTCGCGCGCCGCCGACCTGGTCAACACCGGGCTCACCGAGATGCGGGGCGCGACCTCGCCGCGGCTGCAGCTGGAGCTGATCTGCGCCCGGGTGCTGCTGCCCGCCGCCTTCGACGACGAGCGGTCCTTCCAGGCCCGGCTCGACCGGCTGGAGCGCAGCGGCCCGCCCGCCGCCGCGGCCTTCGCCGCGCAGCCGGCCGCCGCGCCCGCCATGGGCTACGTGCCCGGGCCCGAGGCGCATGCCATGGCGCCCGCCGGTCCCGGTGGGGGTGCGGCCGCCGCACGCGCCGCCGCGCCCGCGCCCGCCCCGGTGCAGGCTCCCGAGCCGGTTCAGGCCGCCCCGGCCCCAGCCCCGGCCCCCGCGCCCGCTGCCGCTCCCGCCCCGGCCGCCCCCGCCCCGGCCGCCCCCGCCCCCGGTGCCTGGCCCGGCGCCGCGCAGCCCGGGAGCGGCGCGCCCGGTGCCTGGCCCGGCGCCGCGGCCCCGGCCGCCGCAGCTCCCGCCGCGGGTGCCTGGCCCGGCGCCGCCGCGTCCGCCCCGGCCCCCACTCCCGCGCCCGCCGCCCCGCCCGCCGCCCCCGCTCCGGCCGCCGCGGCCCCCGCGCCCTCCCCCGGCATGGCCGCCGGAGCCGGGCAGGTGCAGGCGATGTGGCCCGGCGTGCTGGAGGCCGTCAAGAACCGCCGTCGCTTCACCTGGATCCTGCTCAGCCAGAACGCGCAGGTCACCGGCTTCGACGGGACCACCCTCCAGCTGGGCTTCCCCAATGCCGGAGCCCGCGACAACTTCGCCAGCAGCGGCAGCGAGGACGTCCTGAAGGCGGTCCTGTCCGAGCAGTTCCAGGTCAACTGGAAGATCGAGGCCGTCGTCGGCGGCGGAGCCCCGGCCCCGATCCAGACCTCCTCGTACGGCTCCTCGTACGGGGCCCCGGCCGCGCCCGCCCCCGCCTACGGCCCGCCGCAGACCCAGGCACAGCAGCAGGCTCCCGCCCCGCAGGCCCCGCCCGCCCCGCAGTACACGCCGCAGCAGCCGTCCCAGCAGTCGGCTCCCGCCCCGCAGCCCCCCGTACAGCAGGCGCCCCCGCCGGTCGCCCCCGAGGACGACTTCGCCGAGGAGGACGATCCCGACCTCGTCGAGAGCGCGCTGACCGGACACGACCTGATCGTGCGCGAGCTCGGAGCCACCGTTGTGGAGGAATACACAAATGAGTGACCGGTCCTGATTGGGTGGCCGCACGAAGGCGACCGCGCCGTCCCGGCTAGTCTGAGCAGCGTGAAGGTCCTCGTCATCGGCGGCGGCGCCCGCGAACATGCCCTGTGCCGCTCTCTGTCCCTCGACCCCGACGTCTCCGCGCTGTACTGCGCTCCCGGCAACGCCGGCATCGCCGAGGTGGCCGAGCTCCGCCCGGTCGACGCCCTCGACGGTGCTGCCGTCGCCGCTCTCGCCACCGAACTCGAAGCCGGGCTGGTCGTCGTCGGTCCGGAGGCCCCGCTGGTCGCCGGCGTCGCCGACGCCGTGCGCGCCGCCGGGATCCCCGTCTTCGGCCCGTCCGCCGAGGCGGCCCAACTCGAAGGCTCCAAGGCCTTCGCCAAGGACGTGATGGCCGCGGCCGGGGTCCCGACCGCGCGCAGCTACGTCTGCACCACCCCCGAGGAGGTGGACGAGGCCCTCGACGCCTTCGGCGCCCCGTACGTCGTCAAGGACGACGGCCTCGCCGCCGGCAAGGGCGTCGTGGTCACCGAGGACCTGGCCGCCGCCCGCGCGCACGCGCTCGCCTGCGACCGGGTGGTCATCGAGGAGTACCTCGACGGCCCCGAGGTCTCCCTCTTCGCCATCACCGACGGCGTCACCGTGGTCCCGCTCCAGCCGGCGCAGGACTTCAAGCGCGCCCTGGACGGCGACGAGGGCCCCAACACCGGCGGCATGGGTGCGTACTCCCCGCTGCCCTGGGCCGACCCGAAGCTGGTCGACGAGGTCATGGAGCTGGTCCTCCAGCCGACCGTCGACGAGCTCCGCCGCCGCGGCACCCCTTTCTCCGGGCTGCTCTACGCGGGCCTCGCGATCACCAGCCGCGGTACCCGGGTCATCGAGTTCAACGCGCGCTTCGGCGACCCCGAGACCCAGGTGGTCCTGGCCCGGCTGCGCACGCCGCTCGCGGGCGTGCTGCTGGGCGCCGCCAAGGGCACCCTGGACGCCCTGCCCCCGCTGGTCTGGCGTGAGGACGCGGCCGTCACGGTGGTCATCGCCTCCCACAACTACCCCGAGACCCCCCGCACCGGGGACCCGATCGAGGGTCTGGCCGAGGTGGCCGCCGAGGACGGGCCGGACGCCTACGTGCTGCACGCCGGGACCCGGCACGAGGGCGACGCGGTGGTCAGCGCGGGCGGCCGGGTGCTGTCGGTGACGGCGACCGGTTCCGATCTGGCGCAGGCGCGCGAGAAGGCGTATAAGGCGGTGGCGCGCATCCGTCTCGACGGCTCGCAGCACCGTACGGATATTGCGGCCAAGGCGGCCGAGGGCCGCTGACCAGCGGCTCCGCAGACCCGCGGGCCCGGTGCGCACCTCGTGCGCCCGGGCCCGCGGGCGTGTCCGCGTGCGACTGCATCCGGCCGCGTTCGAACGCATCCACCTTTACCCAAAGCCATTCCATCGGGTGATCGTCACCCGGTCTGCCTGACGGCCGCGCGTGCCCCAACTAGGGTGCGATGCCAAGCATTCCGGCACTTGGCCCACCGGCATTGCGATGTCAGTGGCGGGTGTCACAGTGGGGGAGTGAGCAACGTCGCCGCAGGGCAGAGGGGGTGAGGTCCGGCCGTGTCCGGAACCGGTTCGATCATGGAAGCGGGCGCACCGTCCGCGCGTTCCCGCGCTCTGGCCGTGCTGCGCGTGCGCAGCAGGGCCTCGGCCGTCGGGCTGCTGCCCGCCGCCCTCGCGGTGGTCCTCGTGGCCGCCCGGGCGACGGGCCGGCTGGCGGGTGACCCCTGGCCCACGGTGACCCTCGTCGTGTGCGTCGTCGCCGCGATCGTGCTGCTCGTCGGCGGTGCCTTCGCCGCGGTGGTGCTCCGGGCGAGCCCCGCAGTGACGCCGACGGTGCCGCTCTCGGAGGCCGCCGCGCCCGATCTCTACCGGCTGGTGCGGGACCTGGCCGACCGGATGGACGTGCCGCCGCCCTCCGCGATAGCCCTGACGCCGGACTGCGACAGCTGGCTGGAGGACCGCAGCCACGCGGCCCACCGTCGCGGCGCCGCCCGCGTCTTCGGCGGCGCGTCCGGACCCGTCGGGCCGGAGTCCGAGCCGGGCGCCGCCCCGGTGCTGGTGATCGGCTCGCCTTTCCTGTGGTGGATGCGGGTCGCGGAGCTACGGGCGGTCCTCGCGCCCGTCGTCGCCGGTACGGGCCCTTCCGCGCATCCGGACATAGCCGACGCGCGCGGCTTCGTACGCGGCCTGGACGCGGCCGTGGACGTGGGCAGCCGGCGCGGCCTCGCCTGGATCGCCCCGCCGGCCCGGCTGCTGCTGCGGCTGTGCCGGACGGACGCCGCCGAGATGGAGCGCGGGGTGGCCGCGGCCGCCTCGGAGCGTGCACAGGGTGTGGATTACGGGCTGCGCATCGTCGCCCAGGAGCAGGTCGGCCTCGCCTACGCGGGCTGGGACCGGCTGCTGACCCGGGTTGCGCTGCCCGCCTGGCGGATGGGCCGCTGGCCGGCGCACCTCGACGCCGGGGTGGTCTCCGCGCTGACCGAGCTGTCCCGGCGGGACCGGCTGGCCGACGGCTTCACCTCGCGGCTGGGCGAGCGCCCCGCCTGCGACCTGCTGGAGCAGCCCGGGCTCATCGACGAGGCGACCTCGCTGCTGGCCGCGCGGCTCTTCCACGGAGGTCCGGCCGAGGCCGGTCCGGACTGGTCCCCGGTGGACTGGACGGCGTACCCGGAGGAGGTCGTGGACCGCAAGTGGCGGACGGAGGCGGCCCGCCTGCACGCGGCGCTGGACGCCCTGGCCGTCCCTGCGGGGCTGCCCGCCGGCCCTGCGGGGCTGCCCGCCGGCCCTGCGGGATCCCCCGCACCGGCCGCTCCGGCCTCCCCTGCCGCTCCGGCCTCCCCTGCCGCCCCGGGCGGCTCCGCCGGGGCCGCGGCCCGCCCCGGCTCGTCGGGCGCCTCAGGAGCGGCCGGAGCGGCGGGTCCCGCCACGCTCGCGGCCGCCGACTCCCCCTCCCCCACCGGGGACGCCTTCGCCGGGCCCACCCTGGAGCGGGTGCTGGGCTACCTCACCGACCTCGGCGGCGAGGGCGCAGCCGGCGAGGCGCTGGCCGGCCGGATCACCGGGGAGCTGGCCCGCGAGGAACGCGCCGCCGGACCTGTCGCCGGGGCCGGGAAGGCGCGCGGCGCGGACGCCGTCCCGCTGTTCCCGCTCCAGCCGCCGCGCAGCGGCCGGGACCTGCTGGCCGACCACGTCACGGCGATGGTGTGCTGCGCGGCCGTGGACTCGGCCGGGGCCACCCCCGGGCTGGACTGGCTCGACGGGCCGGTCCTGCTGGTGGGCGGCGACCGCCGCTCCGACCTGGCGCCGCGCGTGCTGTGCCTGGTCGAGGAGGGGAACCCGGAGCCGCTGCGGGACTGGCTCTCGGCCCTCGGCGTCCGCCCGGAGAAGCCGGTCCGCCTGGTCTGAGGCGGGTCGAGGACGCCCCCCGGGAGGGCTACGGCTCGTACGGGAAACCGGATGTCAATGTTCCGGTCCCGCCAATTCGCGACGAACAGTGACGGAGTGCGTGCGTTATGTGATGTGCTGGGACCGGTCGCGGCTGGATGTTCCGAAGCGGGTGCCGGGAAACACCGTCTCAGCTCAGCCAGGAACCGCGCGCCGAAGCGATGTACGCCCGTTCGGGGGAGCGAGGGAGGGGAGCGGTCATGGGTGCGGACCAGATCCGGCGTTGGGAGTCAGGTGCGCTCGCGCACGCGGTGAACGACCCCTTCGGGCAGGGCCCCCTGCCCTGGTTCCGGGGCAGTGAGCTCTACTTCGACGACACCGGCCAGGTCGTGCCCTGGTACGTGGACCCGGCCGCCGCGGCGGCCGGCACCGGCCAGATCCCCCGCGCCCGCGGCAACGGCGGTCCCCGCACCGCCGACGACGTGCACCGCCAGATCAAGGGCTTCGCGTCCACCGGCGCCGTCACCCCCGGCGAGGCCATCGACTTCCACATCACCGTCGACCCGCCCCAGCAGTTCTCCGTCGACGTCTACCGGATCGGCCACTACGGCGGCGACGGAGCCTCCAAGATCACCACCAGCCCCCGGCTCTCCGGCATCGTCCAGCCGGCCCCCCTCGCCGCCGACCGCACCGTCTCCTGCCACCACTGGTGGCTGTCCTGGCGCCTGCAGGTCCCCTCCTACTGGAGCGTCGGCGCGTACGTCGCCGTGCTCACCACCGCCGACGGCTACCGCTCCCACATCCCCTTCACGGTCCGCGACGACCACCCCGCCGACCTCCTGCTCCTGCTCCCCGACATCACCTGGCAGGCCTACAACCTCTATCCGGAGGACGGCCGCAGCGGCGCCAGCCTCTACCACGCCTGGGACGAGGAGGGCCGGCTGCTCGGCGAGCAGGACGCCGCCGTCACCGTGTCCTTCGACCGCCCCTACGCGGGCGCGGGCCTGCCCCTGCACGTCGGCCACGCCTACGACTTCATCCGCTGGGCCGAGCGCTACGGCTACGACATCGCCTACGCCGACACCCGCGACCTGCACGCCGGCCGCGTGGACCCCACCCGCTACCGCGGCCTGGTCTTCCCCGGCCACGACGAGTACTGGTCGGCGCCCATGCGCCGCACCGTCGAGCGCGCCCGGCGGCACGGCACCTCGCTCGTCTTCCTCTCCGCCAACACCATGTACTGGCAGGTCGAGCTCGGCCCGTCGCCCTCCGGGGTCGACGACCGGCTCCTCACCTGCCGAAAACGGCGCGGCCCGGGCCGCCCCAGCCTGTGGCGCGAGGTCGACCGCCCGGAGCAGCAGCTGCTCGGCATCCAGTACGCGGGCCGGGTCCCCGAACCCGCGCCCCTGATCGTGCGCAACGCCACCCACTGGCTCTGGGACTCCACCGGCGCGGGCGAGAACGACGAGTTGCCCGGCCTGGTCGCGGGTGAGGCCGACCGCTACTTCCCGCGCACCCAGCTCCCCGAGCACCAGGACCGGATCCTGCTGGCACACTCCCCGTACCTCGACAGCGAGGGCCACCGCCGCCACCAGGAGACCTCCCTCTACCGGGCGCCCAGCGGCGCGCTGGTCTTCGCCTCGGGCACCTTCGCCTGGTCCCCGGCCCTCGACCGCCCCGGCCACGTGGACGAGCGCGTGCAGCGGGCCACGGCCAATCTCCTCGACCGGATCTGCAAGCACGACTGACCCCGCGACTGACCCCGCGACCGGCCCGCGACCGGCTCGCGGCCGACCCCGCGACGGCCCGCGATCGACGCCGCGACCGGCCCGCGGCGCGGACCCCTGTCCACGGGAGGGGAGTCAGGTGCGCGAGAATCGGGGTGCGCTTCATACAGAACCACAGGGAGACCCCGTGTCCGGATTCGTCGAAAAGCCCGAGCCGGTTCAGGTTCCGGGCCTCGTCCACCTCCACACCGGCAAGGTGCGCGACCTCTACCGTGACGAGGACGGCCGCCTCGTCATGGTCGCCAGCGACCGCATGTCCGCCTTCGACTGGGTGCTGCCCACCGAGATCCCGGACAAGGGCCGCGTCCTGACGCAGCTCTCCCTGTGGTGGTTCGACCAGCTCGCGGACCTCGTCCCGAACCACGTCATCTCCACCGACCTGCCCGCCGGCGCCCCCGCCGACTGGGCCGGCCGCACCCTGATCTGCAAGAACCTCGACATGGTCCCGGTCGAGTGCGTGGCCCGCGGCTACCTCACCGGCTCCGGTCTCGTCGAGTACGACCAGACCCGCACGGTCTGCGGGCTGGCCCTCCCCGAGGGGCTCGTGGACGGCTCCGAGCTGCCCGCCCCGATCTTCACCCCGGCCGCCAAGGCCGCCGTCGGCGAGCACGACGAGAACGTCTCCTACGAGGAGGTCGCGCGCACCGCCGGTGCCGAGACGGCGGCGCTGCTGCGCCAGACCACTCTCGCCGTGTACAGCCGCGCCCGGGAGATCGCGCGTGAACGCGGGATCATCCTGGCGGACACCAAGTTCGAGTTCGGTTTCGACCCGGAGGACGGCACCCTGATCGCCGCGGACGAGGTGCTGACCCCGGACTCCTCCCGCTTCTGGCCGGCCGACGCGTGGGAGCCGGGCCGCTCGCAGCCCTCCTTCGACAAGCAGTACGTCCGCGACTGGCTGGCCTCCCCCGAGTCCGGCTGGGACCGCAAGGGCGAGCTCCCGCCGCCGGCCCTGCCGGCGGAGGTCGTCGCCCGGACCCGCGCCAAGTACATCGAGGCCTTCGAGCGCCTCACCGGCCAGTCCTGGTCGTAGAGACGCAGGGACGAGAGAAGCCCCCCGGTCCGAGGACCGGGGGGCTTCTTCGTTACAGAGCGGACAACGCGACTCGAACGCGCGACATCCACCTTGGCAAGGTGGTGCTCTACCAACTGAGCTATGTCCGCAGGTGCGCCGTAACGCGAGAACTACTATACCCAACCTCGCTCGCGTGCGAGACGCACTGCCGTGTGCCGGTTCTCCGCACCCAGCTTCGTCGCCGCCGAGGACAGATAGTTCCGTACCGTCCCCTGCGACAGCGAGGCCCGCTCCGCGATCTCGGCGATCGGTGCCCCGTCCGCCGCGAGTTCGAGCACTTCCGCCTCCCGCGCGGTCAGCGGCGAGTCCCCCGCGCTGATCGCGTCGGCCGCCAACTCAGGGTCCACATAACGGCCTCCGGCGTGCACGGTACGGATCAGCTCGGCCAGCCGCTGCGCCGAAACGGTCTTCGGGGCGAAGGCCCGCACCCCCGCCGCCAGTGCCCGCTTCAGGTGCCCGGGGCGGCCGTGACTGGTCACGATCATGGTCTTGCAGCCGGGCAGTTCGGCCCGCAGGGATGTGGCGACACTCACACCGTCCGCCCCCGGCATCTGCAGGTCCAGCACCGCCACGTCCGGCCGGTGGGCCCGCGCCATCGCCAGCGCCTCGGGGCCCGAGGCCGCCTCCGCGACGACGAGCAGGTCGTCCTCCAGTGCGAGCAGCGCCGCCAACGCGCCCCGGATCAGATGCTCGTCATCGGCGAGCAGTACGCGTACGGGGCTCACGCCCGCACCTCCAGTCCTTGCAGTCGTCGGTCCGGGATCTGTGCCAGCAGCCGGAAGCGGCCGTCGCCGACCAGCCCCGCCTGCAACGTCCCGTCCAGGGCCGCGAGTCGTTCCCGCAGCCCGGCCAGCCCCGAGCCAGGCGGCCCGGCCGGGGCCTCGGGCGCCCCGTCGTTCTCCACCACCAGCGTCACGGATCCCGTCTCCTCGGCGGTCAGCCGGATCAGGCAGCGGTGCGCGTCCCCGTGCCGCAGGATGTTCGTCGTCGCCTCCCGCACCACCCAGCCGAGGGCCGACTGGACCTCGGCCGGCAGTTCCCTGCCCCGCACGGCCCGGAAGTCCACGCGGCAGTCCATCCCGGCCGCGCTGAGCACCCCGCGCGCGCCCTCCAGTTCCACCGAGAGGTCCGCCTCCCGGTAGCCCCGCACCACGTCCCGTACCTCCCGCTGGGACTCCTGGGCGATCCGCTGCACCTCGATCATCTGCTCCACCGCCTCCGGCCGTTCGCGCCGGGCCAGCTGTATCGCCAGCTCGCTCTTGAGCGCGATCACCGCCAGGTTGCGGCCCATCACGTCGTGCAGGTCACGGCCGAACCGCAGGCGTTCCTCCGCCACCGCGAGGCGTGACTGCACCTCGCGGGCCCGGTCGAGCTCGTGGACGGTCCTCAGCAGCCAGGCCGAGAACCCGCTGGTGGCGCTGAAGAAAAGGCAGCACAGCAGCACCCCGGCGAAGTACCCCAGAGCATGTGCGGCCGGCAGGCCCAGGGCGAGCGCGGGCACCCCCGTTCCGGCCGCCGCGACCGGGGCGACGTACCGCATGCTCCGCACCGATCGCATGCAGAGCACCAGCGATCCGGCGGTGAAACAGGTGAGCCCCAACACCAGCATCGGAGCCAACGCCGGCTCGTCGATCTTCCCGGCCGCCTTCAGGGCGAGGATTCCCAGGACGGCCGCGGCCGTCAGGGAGGCCGTGGTCACCGCCGGCCGGGTGGGGCGTTCACGCCGCCCCACCACCCAGGTGAGCGCCTTGGAGGAGAGCACCCCGCACAGCACCGCATGGGCGCACAGCAGCAGGAAGAGCGAGAAGGGCAGCGCCCGGTCGGAGGAGTTCTCGGCGGCGGAGCCCAGCGCCGGCAGTCCGAACGACATGATCTCGATGAGCACGAACAGATGGAACGACCACCGCGTGTACAGCTCGACCTTCCCCGCACTGCTGCGGTTCTTCCACCACCCGGTCATTTTCGACACGGTTCCCGTCCCCCGACTCGCTCTACCGGCGCGGTTCCCAGCGGAACCACCGCTGGACAGCAAACACGGTGATCACGGTCCAGGCCAATGTGTTCAGCCCGGCCCCCAGCAGGTCCCCGCCGGCCGAGCCGCCGCTCCACCCGGCCCGTACGAGGGTCATCACCCCGCTCAGCGGCAGCAGTTCGCACAGCGAGGCCGCCAGGTCCGGCAGCGAGTCGGCCGGGAGGAACAGCCCCGAGCCGAGCACGGTCGCCAGGAACAGCGGCAGCGTGGTGAGGCCCGCGGTCTCCACGGTCCGGGTGACGGAGCTGGTCAGCGCGGACAGCCCGGCCAGCAGCACGATGCCCGCGAGGACGGCCGCCACCAGCAGCAGGGGGTTCCGCGGCATGCGCACGTCCAGGGCGATCGCGCCGCCCACGCAGAGGACGGCGATCTGCCCGAGTGCCAGCACGGCGGCGGGCAGGGCGGTTCCGGCGAGGATCTCCAGGTCGGTCGCCTCACCGGTACGGAGCCGCTTGAGGACGAGCTCCTCGCACCGGGCCACGTAGGCGGACACCAGGTTCATGTGGACGACGAGGATCAGCACCATGCCGATTCCGCCGGTCAGGGTGGCCTCGCCGACGGCCTCGACGGCCTCGGCGCCCTCGGCCCCGCTCAGCGAGGAGCGCAGGACGAACACCATCAGCAGGGGCATCAGGACGGCCAGGCCGAGCGCCGCCCGGTTGCGCACCAGCAGGGTGAGCTCCGAACGGCCGAGCGCGGTGAGCCGGCCGGGGTTCAGGGTGAGCATGGTCATCGGGTCCCCGCCTTCGCGTCGTCCTCGGTGCGGCCGCCGGCGGTGCGGCGGTTCTCCGCGATCTCCAGGAAGGCCTCCTCCAGGGAGGCGGACCGGGCGTCGAGCCCGGCCAGTTCCACGCCGCCCTCCCGGGCCCAGCACAGCAGTTCGCCCAGGTCGGCCTGGAGGTGTTCCGTACGGATCTCCACGCGCTGCCCGCAGGCCGCCGCGCGCAGCCCCAGCGGGAGCCGGGCCGCGGGCACCCCGGCCGGCAGGGTGAAGCGGATCCGGGCCGGGCGGGTGGCGGTCACCTCGGCCGGGCTGCCGGAGAGGACGAGTTCGCCCTCGTGGAGGATGGCGAGCCGGTCCGCGAGCTCCTCGGCCTCCTCCAGGTAATGCGTGGTCAGCAGCACCGTGGTGCCCTGCGCGCGCAGCTCCCGGACCAGCGCCCAGGTGTCCCGGCGCCCCTCCGGGTCCATTCCGGTGGTCGGTTCGTCCAGGAAGAGCACCTCGGGCCGGCCGAGCAGGGCCAGCGCCAGGTCCAGGCGCCGCCGTTCCCCGCCGGACAGCTGTTTGACGCGTACGGAGGACCGCGCGGCCAGGCCGACCAGTTCCAGCACCTCCGCCGCCGGGCGGGCGCCCGTGGTGACCCCGCCCCACATCCGGACGGTCTCGGCCACCGTCAGGTCGGAGGGGAAACCGCCCTCCTGGAGCATGACCCCGGTGCGCGGGCGGACCTCGGCCCTCCGTGTGTACGGGTCGAGGCCGAAGACGCGGATTTGGCCCTCGCTCGGCGCGGCCAGCCCCTCCAGCAGTTCGACGGTGGAGGTCTTGCCCGCGCCGTTGGTGCCGAGCAGGGCGAAGATCTCGCCCCGGGCCACGGAGAAGGAGACGCCCCGTACGGCCTCGAACCCTCCTGCGTAGCCGCGGCGCAGGCCCTCGGCTTCGATCACGGTGTCAGTCATGATCCAAGGCTCGCGGCGCCGGAGCCGGGTCGGCAGTGCGCGCTGTCACCGCCGCCGATGACATTTGTCAGTGGGCCCGGCGCCCTGGGTGCCGACGTCGGGGAAACACGAAGAAGGCCCCGATCGCAATGATCGGGGCCTTCTTCATACAGAGCGGACGACGCGACTCGAACGCGCGACATCCACCTTGGCAAGGTGGTGCTCTACCAACTGAGCTACGTCCGCATGCACTGCATTGCATTGCCGTGGGGCGATGCGTGCATCACTCTACCCGATCCACAGCAGTGGTTCGGAGGTGATGCAGAGCGGGTGACAGGAATCGCACACTGCGCCTTCCCTCTGGAAGAGGGATGTTCTGCTACTGAACTACACCCGCACGACCTTGGAGGCTTTGACCTGCGGTCTGGCCCCTCGGCGTGATCCACACACTAGCCGACGGATGGGGGTGCATGGCAAATCGACGCTCAGTGAGCCGCGTTGTAGGCCTCGTAGATCTTCTTCGGGATGCGCCCGCGCGGCGGCACGTCGAACTGGTTCGACCGGGCCCAGGCGCGGACGACCGCCGGGTCCGGGGCAACGGCGGTGTGCTTGAAGGCCTTCCCCGAGCGCGACTGGCGGCGGCCGGCGGCCACGAAGGGGGCGAGGCCCTTCCGCAGTTTCTTTGCGTTCGCCACATTGAGGTCGATCTCGTAGGACTTTCCGTCCAGAGCGAACACGACCGTTTCCGCCGCTTCCCCGCCATCGATGTCGTCGGAGAACGTGACTACTACGCGCTGCGCCACGGATATCGGTCCCTTCGTGCGACGTCGCCACCTGCTGACGTGGGGCGATGTCGCCTGTGTGGATGTTTCGGGGCAATGCAACTTTCATCCGGAATCCGGAGTGATTCCTTTGTACCTCGATTCCCATTGCATTGCGAAGCCCAGTTAATTCTCTCCGCGTGTCCCACCGCAATGCCGGGCGCGTGGTTTTCCGGCGGATTTTGCGAAGCGTTGGTGAAGCCGAAACGGCCCGGTGATCACGCCCCCGGCATATCTACCCGCGTAGAAATTTCAGCCGGGTACGCTGATGGAACCGCCTTCGCACCAACCACCACACGGGAGTGCCCGATGGCACGCGTCGTAGTCGACGTCATGCTCAAGCCGGAGATCCTCGACCCCCAGGGCCAGGCGGTGCAGCGTGCACTGCCGCGCCTGGGCTTCGAAGGGATCGCCGACGTCCGCCAGGGGAAGCGCTTCGAGCTCGAGGTGGAGGGACCGGTCGACCAGGCCGCCCTCGACCGCATCCACAAGATGGCCGAAACGTTCCTCGCCAACACCGTCATCGAAGACTTCACCGTGAAGGTCGAGGCCTGACGGTGACCACTCGCATCGGAGTCGTCACGTTCCCCGGAACGCTCGACGACCGTGACTCGCTGCGCGCCGTCCGCCTCGCGGGGGCCGAGCCGGTCTCGCTGTGGCACCGCGACAAGGACCTGCACCAGGTCGACGCGGTCGTCCTCGCGGGCGGCTTCTCCTACGGGGACTACCTGCGCGCCGGGGCCATCTCCCGTTTCTCGCCGGTGATGGAGACCATCATCGAGCAGGCCAAGGGCGGCATGCCCGTCCTGGGCATCTGCAACGGCTTCCAGGTCCTCACCGAGGCCCACCTGCTGCCGGGGGCGATGCTCCGGAACAACCACCTGCACTTCATCTGCCGCGACCAGAAGCTGCGGGTGGAGAACGCGGAGACCGCGTGGACCGGCGACTACACCGCCGGCCAGGAGATCTCCGTACCGCTCAAGAACATGGACGGCCGCTACACCGCCGACGAGCGCACGCTCGACGAACTGGAGGCCGAAGGCCGAGTGGCCTTCCGCTACCTGGACGGCAACCCGAACGGTTCGCTGCGCGACATCGCCGGCATCACCAACGCCGCGGGCAACGTCGTCGGTCTCATGCCGCACCCCGAGCACGCGGTCGAGCCGCTGATCGGGACGGGCCGCACCGACGGCCTCCCGTTCTTCACCTCGGTCCTGAAGAAGCTGGTCAGCGCATGAGCCTCGACACCGTCAAGAACGCCACCGAAACCCCGGACGCCTCCCAGCCCTGGAAGGAACTCGGCCTCAAGGAGGACGAGTACGCCCGGATCCGGGAGATCCTCGGCCGCCGCCCCACGGGCGCCGAGCTCGCCATGTACTCGGTCATGTGGTCCGAGCACTGCTCGTACAAGAGCAGCAAGGTCCACCTGAAGCAGTTCGGCGAGAAGGCCCCCCAGAACGACGCCATGCTCGTCGGCATCGGCGAGAACGCCGGCGTCGTCGACGTCGGCCAGGGCTACGCGGTCACCTTCAAGGTCGAGTCGCACAACCACCCGAGCTACATCGAGCCCTACCAGGGTGCGGCCACCGGCATCGGCGGCATCGTCCGCGACATCCTCGCGATGGGCGCCCGCCCGGTCGCCGTCGTGGACCCGCTGCGCTTCGGTGCCGCCGACCACCCCGACACCCGGCGCGTCCTGCCCGGCGTCGTCGCGGGCATCGGCGGCTACGGCAACTGCCTGGGCCTGCCCAACATCGGCGGCGAGGTCGTCTTCGACGCCTGCTACCAGGGCAACCCGCTGGTCAACGCCGGCTGCATCGGCGTGATGAAGCACGAGGACATCCACCTCGCCCAGGCCTCCGGCCCCGGCAACAAGGTCATCCTCTACGGCGCCCGCACCGGCGGCGACGGCATCGGCGGCGTCTCGGTCCTCGCGTCCGAGACCTTCGACGACACCAAGCCCACCAAGCGCCCCGCCGTCCAGGTCGGCGACCCCTTCCAGGAGAAGCTCCTCATCGAGTGCACCCTGGAGATCTTCAAGGAGAAGCTGGTCGCGGGCATCCAGGACCTCGGCGGCGCCGGGCTCTCCTGCGCGACCTCCGAGCTCGCCTCCGCCGGCTCCGGCGGCATGCGGGTCGAGCTGGACACCGTGCCGCTGCGCGACGCGACGCTCTCGCCCGAGGAAATCCTCATGAGCGAGTCGCAGGAGCGCATGTGCGCGATCGTCGAGCCGCAGCACGTCGACCGCTTCATGGAGATCTGCGAGAAGTGGGACGTCATCGCCACCGTCATCGGTGAGGTGACCGAGGGCGAGCGCCTGGAGATCTTCTGGCACGGCGAGCAGATCGTGGACGTGCCCCCGGGCACCGTCGCCCACGAGGGTCCCGTCTACAACCGCCCCTACGCGCGCCCCTCCTGGCAGGACGCGCTCCAGGCGGACGACGCCGGCAAGCTGCCGCGCCCGCAGACCTCCGAGGAGCTGCGCGCGCAGGTCCTCGCGCTGGTCTCCTCCCCGAACCAGGCGTCGAAGTCGTGGGTCACCGACCAGTACGACCGCTTCGTCCAGGGCAACACCGTCCTCTCGCAGCCCGAGGACGCGGGCATGGTCCGCATCGACGAGGAGTCCAACCTCGGCGTGGCCATGGCCACCGACGGCAACGGCCGCTTCGCCAAGCTCGACCCGTACACGGGCGCGCAGCTGGCGCTGGCGGAGTCGTACCGCAACGTGGCGGCGACCGGCGCCAAGCCGCTCGCCATCTCCGACTGCCTGAACTTCGGTTCCCCCGAGGACCCGGACGTCATGTGGCAGTTCGCCGAGGCCTGCCGCGGTCTGGCGGACGGCTGCCTGGAGCTGGGCACCCCGGTGACCGGCGGCAACGTCTCGCTCTACAACCAGACCGGTGACATCGCGATCCACCCGACCCCGGTCGTGGCGGTCCTCGGTGTGATCGACGACGTCAACCGCCGTACGCCGATGGCCTTCAAGGAGGCCGGCCAGCTGCTGTACCTGCTGGGCGACACGGCCGAGGAGTTCGGCGGTTCGGCCTGGTCGCAGGTGGTCCACGACCACCTCGGCGGCATGCCGCCGAAGGTGGACCTGGGCCGCGAGAAGCTGCTCGGCGAGATCCTGATCTCCGCCTCGCGCGACGGCATGATCGATGCCGCGCACGACCTGTCCGACGGCGGCGTGATCCAGGCGCTCACCGAGTCCTGCCTGCGCGGCGGCAACGGCGCCCGGATCG
Source organism: Streptomyces sp. NPDC030021 (assembly GCF_055574035.1). Classification (NCBI taxonomy): domain Bacteria; kingdom Bacillati; phylum Actinomycetota; class Actinomycetes; order Kitasatosporales; family Streptomycetaceae; genus Streptomyces; species Streptomyces sp. NPDC030021. The sequence continues at coordinate 59,215 of NZ_JBVIAH010000013.1, read as the reverse complement.
TGGTGCCCGAGGGCCTGGACGCCTTCACCTTCCTGTTCTCCGAGTCCGCGGGCCGCGCCATCGTGGCCGTCCCGCGCAGCGAGGAGCTCCGCTTCACCGACATGTGCGGTGCGCGCGGCCTGCCGGTCACCCGCATCGGTGTGGTGGACGGCGAGGAGATCGAGATCCAGGGAGAGTTCACCCTCCCCCTGGCCGAGCTCCGCGAGGCCCACGAGACGACGATCCCGGCCCTGCTGGCCTGATCCCACCGCCTCCACCACGAGCCCCCGCCCGCATCACGCGGCCGGGGGCTCGTGGCGTCGGTGGAACCGACGGCCCGAGTAGGGTCGGGGCATGCCGCCCCGAGGGAAGAAGCCGCGTACCTACGACCCCGCGAAGATCCGTACGGCCGTCACCGCGCAGTTCGCGCATGTGTGCCGGGCCGTCGGGGAGTTGGGGCCCGAGCAGCTGGCGCGGCCCAGCGGGCTCGGCGACTGGAGCGTCGCCGAACTCGCCGGGCACATCGCCTGGATCGCGGACTCGCTGGCGGCCGGCCTGGCCCGGCCGCCCGCCGCCGTCGCCGAGCTGTCGGCGGTCGAGTGGCCCTTCGCCACCGCCTCGCTCGCCGGGGTGATCTCCGAAGCGGCCCGGGAGACCCTGACCGGGGCCCCGCTGCCCGAGCTGTACGACCGGGCGGCCGCCCGGATGGCGCAGGGCCTCGCGGCGCATCCGGGCGAGCGCGTGCTGGACCTGTGGATCGGGGACATGACCCTGGACGACTTCCTGGTCACCCGGACCGTGGAACTGGTGGTCCACACCGACGACCTGAACCGGGCCGCCGGACTGGACATCCCGATCGACCGGCAGGCCCTGGCCGCCTGCACCCGGCTGCTCGCCGACGCCCTCGCCCTCAAGGCACCGGGCGGTTCGGTCGAGGTCCGCGTCCCGCCCTTCGCGGTGGTCCAGTGCATCGAGGGCCCGCGGCACACCCGCGGCACCCCGCCGAACGTGGTGGAGACCGACCCGCTGACCTGGATCCGGCTCGCGACCGGCCGTACGGAATGGGCCGCGGCCCTCGACGGGGCGCACGTACGGGCCAGTGGCGAGCGGGCCGATCTGTCGGCGCTGCTCCCGCTGATGAGCTGAGGGGAACCATCATGGTGGAACCACTGCGACGCCCGGTCCGTCCCAGGGGCATGCGTACCTTCCGGCACGTCCCCGCCTCCGCGGGCCTGGCCCTGGCCCTCGCGCTCGCCCTCGCCGGCTGCGGCCGGACCGAGGACGGCCGCAGCGCCCGGCTGCCCGACCCCATGGGTTCCTGGGCCGTCGAGTCCCTGACCACGGGCGGCCGCACCCTGCACGCGCCCGAGACCGCCCACCTCGACATCGGCCGGAACGAGGTCAAGGGCAACTACGGCTGCAACGGCTTCACCGCGGTGGCGGCCTTCGCCGGTACCTCCGCGGTGACCGTCACGCCCGGTGCCTCGACCACCATGGCCTGCGCGGACATGGAGTTCGAGACGGCCTTCGCCAAGCTGTTCCAGGGCAAGCTGACGATCGATCGGGGACCCGACCGGCTCACCCTGAAGACCGCCGACGGGAACACCATCGCCATGACCTCGGCGCCCGCGGTCACGGACGCCCCGCTCACCACGACCGAGTGGACCGTGGAGTCCCTGATCAGCGGTGGGACCGCGGCCTCCCTGCCCGCCGAGGCGGCCGGGAAGGCACGGTTCACCATCGCCCCGGACCTCACCGTGAGCGGCAGCCTCGGCTGCAACCGGTTCAGCGCCCAGGCCACCGTGGAGGGCTCCACGGTCACCTTCGGGCCGCTGACCTCGACCCGGATGGCCTGCGAGGGACCGGTCGGCGAGCTTGAGCGGACGCTGACCGAGCTGTTCGGCAGCGGCCCGCTCACCGCGAAGGCCGAGGGCCGGACCCTCACCCTCACCGCGCCCGACGGCAAGGGCCTGACCGCGAAGGCGGCCTCCGCCGCCGAGTGACTCACACGTGCACCGTGCCGCCGTCCTTCGCCATGGCGGCGGCGATGGTGCGCGCCGATCCGGCCCACACCTCGTCGGGGATCCGCGGCAGCACGTCGTCCCACAGCGGCAGGTTGGAGCCGCGCAGCTGGAGCATGCCCTCCGGCCGGGCGAACTGGAACAGGTGCAGGTGGGCGGCCCCGTCCCCGTACTTGGCGACGTGCACCCGGGCGATCCCGCCCAGCTCGCGCACCGCCCGCTCGATCCGCTGCAGCATCGGACCCAGCTCCGCCGCCCGCTCGGGCGGCAGGTCCGTCAGGTCGCGGTGGACACGCGGGACGAGCTGCACGATCGCGGGCATGGCGGAGTGGATCCCCCGCAGCCGCCAGTGCTCGTCGGTCCACAGGAAGGCGGAGTCGGGCAGGACGCACACCTCGCAGCCCTCCGGCCCGTCCTCCCCGTTGCGCGGCGGCTCGGGGAGCACCGGCGGCTCCAGGGGCCTGACACCGAGCTCGCCCTCGAAGGGGAAGGTCTCCCACAGGGCGACGCCGTCGGAGGCGAAGGGTATGGGCTCTCCGACGGGCAACCGGCGTACGTTCTCACTGGGTTCGGTCATGCGGTGATCATGGCATCGGTCAGGCCGGGTACGGCAGGAGCTGGGCGTCCACCTTCTCCCAGGCCGTCCGCAGCTGCGCCAGCCGGGCCGGCTCCACGGCGGCCTTGTCGGCCTGCTCGCGGACGTCGCCGGCCAGGTTAAACAGCTGGTCCTTGCCCGCCTTGCCGCGGTAGTACTTCCAGTCCCCGCGGCGCAGCGCCCGCTCGCCCCGGACCCGCCAGAACAGGTCCCGCTCGGCCACCTTCTCGCCGCGCAGCAGGTACCCGGCCAGGCTCACCCCGTCCAGCGGGTAGGCCGGGTGCGGGCGGGCCCCGGCGACCTCCAGCAGCGTCGCCGTCCAGTCCGGGCTGAACACCGGGACGTGGCTGACCTGCCCGCCGTCCAGCCGGGCGGGCCAGCGCGCGATGTTCGGCACCCGGATCCCGCCCTCCTGCAGGGAGGCCTTGTTGCCGGACAGCGGCCAGTTGTACGAGAAGCGCTCGCCGCCGTTGTCGCTGGAGAAGACGACGAGGGTGTCCTCCTCCTGGCCGGACCGCTTGAGGGCCTTCAGCACTTCGCCGATCGAGCGGTCGAGGTCCTCGACCATCTCCTTGTACTTCTCGACCGAGCCGCCGTCCTGGTGCCACAGGGCGCGCCCGTCGCCGGCCTTGATCCGGCGGACGATCTCGGCGCTCTGCCCGGTGTCCCCGTCGGCGATCCACGGCCAGTGCGGGGTGGTGAAGTTGAGGTTCAGCAGCCACGGCTTGCCGTGGTGGTCGCGCGAGACGTACTCGCTCGCCCGCTCGGTGATGATCCGGGTGTAGTAGCGCAGGTCCTTGTACTCGGCGTCGCCCTCGTAGAGGTCGTACTCGCCGCCCAGGCCCAGCTTGGAGTAGTACTCCAGGGCGCCGCCGAAGTTGCCGAAGAACTCGTCCCAGCCGGACCTGGTCGGGCTGTAGTCGGGCAGGTAGCCCGCGTGCCACTTGCCGATCAGCGCGGTGGAGTAGCCGGCCGACTTCAGCAGCGAGGCCAGCGTCGGGTGGGTCGGGTCCAGGCCGGCCGACCTGTCGGCGATCGGCTCGGCCAGCCCGCCCTTGGTACGAGCCGGGTAGCGCCCGGTGTACAGGCTGAACCGGGTCGGCGAGCAGGTCGCGGAGCCCGAGTAGGCATCGGTGAACCGGACGCCCTGGCGGGCGAGGCGGTCCAGGTTCGGGGTCTTGATGTGCGGGGAGCCGTACGAGGACAGGTCGGCCCAGCCCAGGTCGTCGCCGAGGATGAACAGGATGTTCGGCCGGCGGGACGGCCGGGGCCGCCCGGCCCGGAACTCCCGCTCCTGCGGCGCGTTCTGCCCGTCCCCGGCGGCCGGTGCGGCGGCGGCCGGGGAGGCGCCCAGTCCCACCGCCGCGGCGGCCGCGCTCACGCCGACCGCGCCGCCGAAGGCGCGCCGGGACAGGTTGGGTTCGTACGAGGTCACAGGTACTCCAAGGCATGGCCCGCCGGCCCGCCCCGGACGGCGCGGGACGGCGCGCGGCACGGCAGGGCAGGCTCGGGCAGGGATCAGGAAAGGAAAAGAACGGAAAGCGGCGTGTGACTACGCAGAACAGCGACAGATGGCGCTCGCGACACGGACAAGGTCCACGTGCCGGCGCTCGACGAGGGTGACGGTTCGGTCACCGAGAGGCTGCATGGGGCGAGAGCCTGTACGAATGCCCATGCGCCTGTCAACAAGGGCATTCCGGATGCCGAGACGGAATGGATCGGTCACCCTCTGTGCTGTGACATTTCCCGGCCGTCCCCAATTCGGACCAGTGGTCGATCTCGCCTACACTCGGAAGCGTGCCTCGTGGTGATGGACGACTCAACCACGACCTGCTCCCCGGCGAAAAGGGCCCCCAGGACGCTTGCGGCGTCTTCGGTGTCTGGGCTCCGGGTGAAGAGGTCGCCAAGCTCACCTACTTCGGACTGTATGCCCTGCAGCACCGTGGACAAGAGTCCGCGGGAATCGCTGTGAGCAACGGTTCCCAGATCCTCGTCTTCAAGGACATGGGACTCGTTTCCCAAGTCTTCGACGAAACCTCTCTCGGCTCGCTCCAAGGTCATATCGCGGTCGGTCACGCCCGCTATTCGACCACCGGGGCCTCCGTCTGGGAGAACGCCCAGCCGACCTTCCGCGCGACCGCCCACGGCTCCATTGCCCTGGGTCACAACGGCAACCTGGTGAACACCGCCGAGCTTGCCGAGATGGTCGCCGACCTCCCCCGTCAGGACGGCCGTGCCACCCAGGTGGCCGCCACCAATGACACCGACCTGGTCACCGCCCTGCTCGCCGGTCAGACCGACGACGAGGGCAAGCCCCTGACCATCGAGGAGTCGGCCGCCAAGGTCCTGCCTCAGGTCAAGGGCGCCTTCTCCCTCGTCTTCATGGACGAGGGCACCCTCTACACCGCCCGTGACCCGCAGGGCATCCGCCCGCTGGTCCTCGGCCGCCTGGAGCGCGGCTGGGTGGTCGCGAGTGAGACCGCCGCCCTCGACATCTGCGGCGCCAGCTTCGTCCGCGAGGTCGAGCCGGGCGAGCTCATCGCGATCGACGAGAACGGTCTGCGCACCTCTCGATTCGCGGAAGCGAAGCCCAAGGGCTGTGTCTTCGAGTACGTCTACCTGGCGCGCCCGGACACCGACATCGCCGGCCGGAACGTCTACCTCTCGCGTGTCGAGATGGGCCGGCGTCTGGCCAAGGAAGCCCCGGTCGACGCCGATCTGGTGATACCGACGCCGGAGTCCGGCACGCCCGCCGCCGTCGGATACGCCGAAGCCAGCGGGATCCCGTACGGATCCGGCCTGGTCAAGAACGCCTACGTGGGCCGGACCTTCATCCAGCCCTCGCAGACGATCCGCCAGCTCGGCATCCGGCTCAAGCTCAACCCCCTCAAGGAAGTCATCCGGGGCAAGCGCCTGGTGGTCGTCGACGACTCGATCGTCCGCGGCAACACCCAGCGCGCCCTGGTCAAGATGCTCCGCGAGGCCGGTGCGGCGGAGGTCCACATCCGGATCTCCTCGCCGCCGGTGAAGTGGCCGTGCTTCTTCGGCATCGACTTCGCCACCCGGGCCGAGCTGATCGCCAACGGCATGACGGTCGACGAGATCGCCACTTCCCTGGGCGCGGACTCGCTGTCGTACATCTCGCTCGACGCGATGGTCGAGGCGACCACGATCCAGAAGCCCAACCTCTGCCGTGCCTGCTTCGACGGCGAGTACCCGATGGAGCTGCCCGACCCGCAGCTCCTGGGCAAGCAGCTGCTGGAGTCCGAGCTCGCGGGCGGCACGGACGCCGCCGACGCGCTCCGCCGCCCGTAGCCCTGGCTCAACCTGCGCCGGGCCCTGTCTTTGAGGCTTCTCCCAGGGCCCGGCACCACACGCAGTAACGACACGAAAGCTCTCTCCTGTCATGACAGAGAAGACCACCGGTGCCAGCTACGCAGCCGCAGGCGTGGACATCGAAGCGGGCGACCGCGCCGTCGAGCTGATGAAGGAGTGGGTGAAGAAGACGCAGCGCCCCGAGGTCCTCGGCGGCCTCGGCGGCTTCGCCGGCCTCTTCGACGCCTCCGCCCTCAAGCGCTACGAGCGCCCGCTGCTCGCCTCGGCCACCGACGGCGTCGGCACCAAGGTGGACATCGCCCGCCAGCTCGGCGTGTACGACACCATCGGCCACGACCTGGTGGCGATGGTCATGGACGACATCGTCGTCTGCGGCGCCGAGCCGCTCTTCATGACCGACTACATCTGCGTCGGCAAGGTGCACCCCGAGCGTGTCGCGGCGATCGTCAAGGGCATCGCCGAGGGCTGTGTCCTCGCCGGCTGCGCCCTGGTGGGCGGCGAGACCGCCGAGCACCCCGGCCTGCTGGGCCCGGACGACTTCGACGTGGCCGGTGCCGGAACGGGCGTCGTCGAGTACGACCGCCTGCTCGGCGCGGATCGCATCCGTACGGGTGACGCCGTCATCGCGATGGCTTCGTCCGGCCTTCACTCGAACGGGTACTCGCTGGTCCGCCACGTCCTCTTCGAGCGCGCCAAGATGTCGCTGGACCAGCACGTGGAGGAGCTCGGCCGGACCCTCGGCGAGGAGCTCCTGGAGCCCACCAAGATCTACTCGCTGGACTGCATGGCCCTCACCCGTACGGCCGAGGTGCACGCCTACTCGCACATCACCGGCGGCGGCCTCGCGGCGAACCTGGCCCGGGTGATCCCGGACCACCTGCACGCCACGGTCGACCGTTCGACCTGGGCCCCCGGCGCCATCTTCGACCTGGTCGGCAAGGCCGGTCAGGTGGAGCAGCTGGAGCTGGAGAAGACCCTGAACATGGGCGTCGGCATGATGGCCGTCGTTCCGCAGGAGTCGGTGGACGTGGCGCTGACCGCGCTGGCCGACCGGGGTGTCGACGCGTGGGTCGCGGGAGAGATCCTGGACCGCGGCGACCACGCCGAGGGCGCGACCATGACCGGTTCCTACGCGAGCTGAGCAGCACTGAAACCCGGCCCGGGGCGATGCCCCGGACCGGGTTTCAGTCTTTTGTCTGTCGTGCAGACGCCTCAGGGCGTCAAGCGCCGCGACGCTGTGACGACGGCCCGGACTCTTCGTCCTCGTCGTCGTCATCCCTGTTGTAGAGGTCCGCGTACCGAGCGTACGGGTCGTCCTCGTCCAGCTCGTCGTCGTCTACCTCGACCGGCTCGCTGACAGGCAGCGGTTCCACGGTCGATGCGCCCAGCTCGTTGGCCAGACGCGAGAGGTCAGTCCCGCCGCTGCTGTACTTCAGCTGGCGGGCGACCTTCGTCTGCTTGGCCTTTGCCCGGCCGCGCCCCATGGCTCGACCCCCTCGGTGACGGGGCTCGACGGCCCCAGAGTCTGACACGCGTTCATGGTTCGGAGCGGGCTCTCCGTGGAGAGACCGTCCGTAGGGGTTTAACGGTACCTGCTTCCGCGGCCATACGGTACGCCGCCCGCATGACGCGCCCCGGTGCAGAACCAACAAGGCGCCCCGTCCTCGCTGGTCAGCTGCGATTTTAACCTTTTCCTGGCGGGCGACCCGCCGAAGTGCAGTGAGTTCCGTCTCGCCGCACCCCGGCGGGCGCACCCAGGAGCCCCGGGAAGGGCCTAGACGGCGCGCGCGGCGCGGCCGTCGGCCATGCGCTGCTCGGCGATCCGGTCGGCCGCGGCGGCCGGCGGAATGCCGTCAGCCTTCGCACGAGCAAAGATCTCCAGCGTGGTGTCGAAGATCTTCGTGGCCTTGGCCTTGCAGCGGTCGAAGTCGAAGCCGCGCAGCTCGTCGGCGACCTGGATGACACCGCCGGCGTTGACCACGTAGTCGGGCGCGTAGAGGATCCCGCGGTCCGAGAGGTCCTTCTCGATGCCCGGGTGGGCGAGCTGGTTGTTCGCCGCGCCGCAGACGATCGCCGCGGTGAGCGCCGGGACGGTCTCGTCGTTGAGGGCACCGCCGAGCGCGCAGGGGGCGTAGATGTCCAGGCCCTCGGTGCGGATCAGCGCGTCCGTGTCGGCGACGGCGGTGACCTTGCCCGGGTGCTTGTCCAGGATCCGGCGTACGGACTCTTCCCGTACGTCCGTGATCACGACCTCGGCGCCGTCCTCCAGCAGGTGCTCGACCAGGTAGTGGCCGACCTTGCCGACACCGGCCACGCCGACCTTGCGGCCGCGCAGGGTCGGGTCGCCCCACAGGTGCTGGGCGCTGGCGCGCATGCCCTGGAAGACGCCGAAGGCGGTGAGGACCGAGGAGTCGCCCGCGCCGCCGTTCTCGGGGGAGCGGCCGGTCGCCCAGCGGGTCTCGCGGGCCACGACGTCCATGTCGGCCACGTAGGTGCCGACGTCGCAGGCGGTCACGTAGCGGCCGCCGAGGGACTCCACGAACCGGCCGTAGGCCTGGAGCAGTTCCTCGCTCTTGAGGACGTCCGGGTCGCCGATGATCACGGCCTTGCCGCCGCCGAGGTCGAGCCCGGCGAGCGCGTTCTTGTACGACATGCCGCGCGAGAGGTTCAGCGCGTCGAGGACGGCCTCCTCGTCGGAGGCGTACGCGTGGAAGCGCGTACCGCCGAGGGCGGGGCCCAGGGCGGTGGAGTGGATGGCGATGACGGCCTTCAGGCCGGTGGCGCGGTCCTGGCACAGCACGACTTGCTCGTGGCCGCCCTGCTCCGTACGGAACAGGGTGTGCAGGACGCCGTCGGTCATTTCGGTCACGGTGGTGACTCCCATGGAAGAGATGCGGCGGAAAGACGCCCGCCCTGCGGGTGGGGGAGGGCGTGCTGGGAGCAGAGTAAGACCTGGGGGCCGTTCGTAGGTGACCTGTCCGAGGATCGAAACACTCCCGTGGTGTGCGGCGGCGGGGGCGCCCCGGAGGTGAACCGGACCCCGTGGAAGGGCAGTACGAGAGCGTGAGCGAATCCTCCGATCTCCCGCTGCCGTCCGCGCGCTCGGCGCCGACCGTCCCGTACGCCTCCTACCTGCGTATCTACGAGCCCCTCGCGGCCTTCGCCGAGCCGGAGCGCACGCACTGGGCCGACTACGCCCGGCGCGGGACGGCCCCGACCGCCCAGGACGAACTGCGCCGGTCGCTGTCGGACTTGGTGCGGGTCCCGGTGGTGGGGGTGCCGGCCCACGAGAGCGCGGACGCCTTCACGGCGGTGGTCGACGGGGTGCTGCTGGTCTGCCCGTGGCGCACCCGGCTCCGCGGCTGGCTGGCCCTCCAGGAGCTCGTCGAGTGGTTCCCGCGCCCGGTGCTGGACGCGGCGCTCCCGCCGGGGGCGCGCCGGAGGGCGGCCGAGGAGTACGAGCAGTGGCGCGAACGGAACCCGGACGCGCGCCCCTGGATCCGTACGGGGGTGTGGCAGGTTCCGCTGCGCTGGTTCGTGCTGGTGGCGGACGAGGAGCGGGACCACGTGCCGGGCGAGCGGCTGCGCTACCGCACGCCGATGGTGCAGGCCCGGCGGCGGCTCGCCCGCGCGCTGCGGACCCTGCGCGACGCGGAGGGGTACGGGATGCTCGCCGACGGGCTGGTGGAGGTGGGGAGCTGGCTGGAGGAGTTCCACCCGCGCTCGATGGTCGAGCTGGACTACGGCGGCCTGCTGCACGCGCTGCCGGCGGACCGGCTGGCGGCCGACCGCTCGGCCGGGGATCTCGCGGCGGGTATCGCAGCCTTGCGGGCCGGGGACTCGGAGGGCGCGACCGAGGTGTACGAGGAGCTGGCGGAGCGGTGGCGGGCGGTCCGGGAGCGGCTTTTCGCGAATTAGGCCGAAAGTGGCCTGTGTGGCTGGTTTCACTCAGGAGGGGTCAGTACGTATCGTCCGGTATCGGTCGATCGGTCAATACTGGCTGATCAGAGGCCTGATCGTGGCATTTGGGACGTAGTGCCAGGACCTACGTCCCGATACGGGCCATTGGCCCAAGCGTGACGGACCGCACTAACTACACCCTTGCGCCCTTCCCCTACCCTCGTGCCAAAATAGGACAAGGAGTCCGGGGAGGGTTCCTTCCGCCCAACTAAGGGCGGAATGCTCGGCATTGCACTCTACGGGGGGTCTGACGACTCCTGATCGCTCTGTGACTGATCGTCACAGTGGGGTGACTGTCCGTTATGGGACGGTCCATCGGCTTCCGCCGCTGATGAACACCTCGGAGGGCAATTCCGTCGGTTTGGCCGTCGAGGCTGGACGGATGGTGTAGTTGTAGTGCCGAGGACAAGCCGTTCGTCCTATAACCGACTCGGCCCGCGTATGTCCATTTCGGGCAACGCGGGCCAAGGTGCAGAATTTAGAGGAAAGAACCGAGATGGTTCGGTTCTCCCGAGGAGGCCGCTCATGACCGCTCGCACCCCTGATGCCGAGCCGCTGCTGACCCCGGCTGAGGTTGCCACGATGTTCCGCGTGGACCCGAAGACGGTCACCCGCTGGGCCAAGGCTGGCAAGCTCACGTCCATCCGCACCCTGGGTGGACACCGCCGGTACCGCGAGGCCGAGGTTCGCGCACTGCTCGCGGGAATTCCGCAGCAGCGCAGCGAAGCCTGAGGTCGCGTAAACACCCCGCTTTAACGGGCTTATATCGGGTCCCCCAATCCGATGAAACCCACATAGCTTCATGCGACCGGGCCTGCCCCAACAGGTTCCAAGTCGTTCGATCGCGCTGGACTCCGCCGGGTCCAGCGCGATCTTTTTATGCCCAGGTCAGGGCTGTATCGAGCGCGCAGGGGACCATCGGCGGGGTAGGTGCCATTGCACATATTCTATCGAGCGGGCGTATGGGTGCGATAAAAGTATGAGTCTCGAAAACTCATGCGGTGACTCCCGTCACAGATGATCACTCTTGTATATCCGGTAATGCACCCCGTAAGGGGGACGCGCTTCGCGAGGCGCATCATGCGAACGGGGGATTCCGGGTGACGGCCGGCCCGGGGGGTGCCCCATCGGCGGCGCCAGAGGTCCGGAGAGGTCCGGCGAAGAGGTCCGGAGGGCTCCGGAGAGGTCCGGAGAGGTCCGGAGAGGTCCGTAGGAGGTCCGTAGGAGGTCCGGAGAAGTCGGGACGGGCTCGGGGCGGGCTCGGGGAGGACCCGGCGCGCGCTCGTGGGCGCCCCGCAGACGCGGCCGACGCGGCCCGGAGGCCGTTCACGGGCGGTGCCGCGCTCCACGGGCCCCAGGCGGCCCCCAAGGCCCCCCGGGCGGTGCCGCCCGCCTACGCGTCAGGGCCCGTATCCCCAGAGGGATACGGGCCCTGACGTTTCTGCGAACCTGACGGGACTTGAACCCGCGACCTCCACCTTGACAGGGTGGCGAGCTAACCAACTGCTCCACAGGTCCTTGATTTGCGGCCGCTGGGCGGCTACGAATCAGACTGTACCGCAGCTCAGGGGGTGCAGTCGAACCGGATCACGGTGACGGTCACGGCGCCGCCGCATCCACCGCCTTCACGATCCGCTTGTCGGAGATCGGGTAGGCCGTCCCGAGCGCGTGCGCGAAGTAGCTGACGCGCAGTTCCTCGATCATCCAGCGGATGTCGGTGACCGTGGACGGGACCGGGCGTCCCTTCGGCAACTGCTCCAGCAGCCAGGCGTACTCGTCCTGCATCTCGTGGACCTTGTCCATGCGCGTGGTGTCCCGCTGCACGCCCGTGGGCATCTGCTGGAGCCGCCGGTCCACCGCCACCAGGTAGCGCATCAGGTCCGGCAGCCTGCGCAGCCCCGTGAGCGTCACGAAGCAGGCCGGCATGAGGGCCGCCAGCTGCGTCTTGACGTCCTGGATGTTCGCGACCAGGGCCAGGCTGCCCGTGGCCTTCAGGCGGCGCTCACAGGCCTGCCAGGCGGCCAGCACCTGCTGCACCTGGCTCACCGTGCGCACGGTCGTGTCCACCAGGTCGGCGCGGACGGCCTCGTAGAGCCCCCGGAAGCCCGCCTCGTCCCACGCCGGGCCGCCGTGGTCGGCGATCAGCCTGTCGGTCGCCGCGGTCGCGCAGTCGTCGAAGAGCGCCTGGATGGAACCGTGCGGGTTCCTGGACAGGGCCAGCTTCTGCTGGTTGGTCAGGTGGTCCGAGGCGAACTTCGCCGGGTTCACCGGGATGTTCAGCAGGATGAGCCGCCGGGTGCCCAGCCACATCGCCTGCTGCTGCTCGGCCTCCGTGTCGAAGAGCCGTACGGACACGGTCGCGCCCTCGTCCATCAGCGCCGGGTAGGCCTTCACCGGCTGGCCGGCCCGGCGGGTCTCGAAGACCTTGGTCAGGGTGCCGATCGTCCAGTCGGTCAGCCCGGTGCGCTCCACCGACTCCCCGCCCGCCCGCTCGGCGGTGGCCGCGGCGGCCTTGGAGAGGGCCTGGCGGGCCTTCGGCTTCAGCCGCAGCCGCAGGGCCTCCAGGTCCTTGTCCTCGGCGAGGTTCTTGCGGCGCTCGTCGATGATCCGGAAGGTGATCTTCAGGTGGTCCGGGATCCGGGTGAGGTCGAAGTCCTCGGCCGAGACCGGGACACCGACCATCCGCTGGAGTTCGCGCGCCAGCGTGACCGGCAGCGGCTCCTGCAGGGGCACCGCCGTGTCCAGGAAGCGGCCGGCGTAGTTCGGCGCGGGCACGTAGTGCCGGCGGATCGGCTTCGGCAGCGAGCGGATCAGCTCGGTGACGACCTCCTCGCGCAGGCCCGGGATCTGCCAGTCGAACCCCTCGTCGGTGACCTGGTTCAGCACCTGGAGCGGGATGTGGACGGTCACGCCGTCGGCGTCCGCGCCCGGCTCGAACTGGTAGGTCACCCGGAACTTCAGCTGCCCCTGCCGCCAGGAGTCCGGGTAGTCGGCCTTGGTGACCCCGGCCGCCTTCTCGGTCAGCAGCATCTCGCGCTCGAAGTCGAGGAGTTCCGGCTCCTCGCGCTTCTTGTGCTTCCACCAGGAGTCGAAGTGCGCCCCCGAGACCACGTGGGCGGGGATCTTCTGGTCGTAGAAGTCGAAGAGCGTCTCGTCGTCCACCACGATGTCGCGGCGCCGCGCCCGGTTCTCCAGCTCCTCCACCTCGGTGAGGAGCTTGCGGTTGTCGGCGTAGAACTTGTGGTGGGTGCGCCAGTCGCCCTCGACCAGCGCGTTGCGGATGAACAGCTCGCGCGAGACCTCGGCGTCGATCCGGCCGTAGTTGATCTTCCGCTGGGCCACGATCGGTACGCCGTACAGCGTGACCTTCTCGTACGCCATCACGGCCGCCTGGTCCTTCTCCCAGTGCGGCTCGCTGTACGTGCGCTTGACCAGGTGCTGCGCCAGCGGCTCCACCCACTCGGGCTCCACCTTGGCGTTCACCCGGGCCCACAGCCGCGAGGTCTCCACCAGCTCGGCCGACATCACGAACTTCGGCTGCTTCTTGAAGAGCGAGGAGCCCGGGAAGATCGCGAACTTGGCGCTGCGGGCACCGAGGTACTCGTTCTTGTCGGTGTCCTTGAGCCCGATGTGCGAGAGCAGACCGGCCAGCAGCGAGACGTGGACGACCTGCTCCGGGGCGTCGGCCTCGTTGACGTGGATGCCCATGCCCTTGGCGACCGTGCGCAGCTGGGAGTAGATGTCCTGCCACTCGCGGATACGCAGGAAGTTCAGGTACTCCTGCTTGCACATCCGGCGGAACGAGGACGAGCCGCGCTCCTTCTGCTGCTCGCGGACGTAGCGCCACATGTTCAGGAACGAGAGGAAGTCGCTGGTCTCGTCCTTGAACCGGGCGTGGTTCTGGTCGGCCTGGGTCTGCTTGTCCGAGGGCCGCTCGCGCGGGTCCTGGATGGACAGGGCCGCCGCGATGACCATGACCTCGCGGACGCAGTTGTTCTTGTCGGCCTCGATGACCATGCGGGCCAGCCGCGGGTCCACGGGGAGCTGGGAGAGCTGGCGGCCCATCTGGGTGAGCCGCCTCGACGGGTCCTTCTCGGCCGGGTCCAGCGCGCCGAGCTCCTGGAGCAGCTGCACGCCGTCGCGGATGTTGCGGTGGTCCGGCGGGTCGATGAAGGGGAACTTTTCGATCTCGCCGAGGCCCGCCGCGGTCATCTGGAGGATGACGGAGGCCAGGTTCGTCCGCAGGATCTCGGCGTCGGTGAACTCGGGACGGGCGTCGAAGTCGGCCTCGGAGTACAGCCGGATGCAGATGCCGTCGCTGGTACGGCCGCAGCGGCCCTTGCGCTGGTTGGCGCTGGCCTGCGAGATCCGCTCGATCGGCAGGCGCTGGACCTTGGTGCGGTGGCTGTAGCGGGAGATCCGGGCGGTGCCCGGGTCGATCACGTACTTGATGCCGGGGACGGTCAGCGAGGTCTCGGCGACGTTGGTCGCGAGGACGATCCGGCGGCCGGTGTGCTGCTGGAAGACGCGGTGCTGCTCGGCGTGCGAGAGACGTGCGTAGAGAGGGAGAACCTCGGTGAAGCGAAGGTTCCGTTTGTTCAGGGCGTCCGCGGTGTCGCGGATCTCCCGCTCGCCGGAGAGGAAGACCAGGATGTCGCCCGGCCCCTCGGACTGGAGCTCGTCCACGGCCTCGCAGATCGCGGTGATCTGGTCCCGGTCGGAGTCGTCGCCCTCCTCGGCGTCCTCCTCCAGGAGCGGCCGGTAGCGGACCTCCACCGGATACGTCCGCCCGCTGACCTCGACGATCGGCGCCTCGCCGAAGTGCCGGGAGAAGCGCTCGGGGTCGATGGTCGCCGAGGTGATGACGACCTTGAGGTCGGGGCGCTTCGGCAGCAGCGTGGCCAGGTAGCCCAGCAGGAAGTCGATGTTCAGCGACCGCTCGTGGGCCTCGTCGATGATGATCGTGTCGTAGGCGCGCAGCTCGCGGTCCGTCTGGATCTCGGCGAGCAGGATGCCGTCCGTCATCAGCTTCACGAAGGTCGCGTCCTGGTCCACCTGGTCGGTGAAGCGGACCTTCCAGCCGACCGTCTGGCCGATCTCGGACTTCAGCTCCTCGGCGATCCGCTCCGCGACCGTGCGGGCGGCGATCCGGCGGGGCTGGGTGTGCCCGATCATGCCCCGGACGCCGCGGCCCAGCTCCATGCAGATCTTGGGGATCTGCGTGGTCTTGCCGGACCCGGTCTCGCCCGCGACGATCACGACCTGGTGGTCGCGTATCGCCTCGGCGATCTCGTCCTTCTTCTGGCTGACGGGCAGGTTCTCGGGATACGTGACCTCCGGCATCCGCGAGGCACGGCCGGCCAGTCGCTCGGCGGCCTTGGTGGCCTCCGCGGCGATCTCGTCGAGCACGGCCTGCTTGGCCTCGGGCTTGCGGATACGGCGGGCGCCTTCGAGGCGGCGGCCGAGGCGGTGCGCGTCACGGAGGGAGATCTCACCGAGAAGCGTCTGCAGGGCGGCGAAGGAAGTAGACATACCTGATCGAGGATCTCACCTGGGCCCTCCGGGTGGCGAACGCATTTGTCGGGTGGACCCGTACCATTTCGGGACGAGTCCGTCGGTCGTACGAGTGAGAGGCGTCCCACCTTGTCCCGCCCCCGCCTCTTCGGCTGCGCCGTGCTCGCGGTACTGGCCGTGCTGCTGGGCTGCGCGGCCCCGGCGGTGGCGCTCGCCCCGACGACCCGGACGGCTCCGGCCGCGGACCCGCCCCCGGCTCGGACGCCGACCCCGGCCCAGACGCCGACCCCGGCGCAGGCGCTGGTTCCGGCCCCGGTCCTGGACCCGGCTCCTGCCTCGGCCTCGGCAGCCGTCCCGGTTCCGGCCCCGGCCACCGGATCGGCCACGGCGTGGCCCCCGGCGGCCGCTTTCACCGACGCCGACGGTCCCGCCTGCGCGCCGGCGGCTCCCGGGCACGGCGGCACGCCCGCCGTCCCCACGCGCGCCGCGGGCGAGCAGCACGCCCAGGTCCCGCCGGCCCGGGCGGCGCCCGAGGACGCCGGTCCGGCCGCGGCCGTGCCCGTACGGACCCCCGTACGCGGCCCCGACCGCCCGGCCCCCGGCCGGCTGGAGCTCTGTGTGATGCGGGTCTAGGACCGGTCCCCCCGGTCCCGTCCCACCCACCCGCAGCACTGGAGCACCCGCATGCCCTCTTCCACGAAGTCCACCGCCACGAAGTCCTCCGCCAAGAAGTCCGCCACCAAGCCCCTGCTGCTCTCCGCCGGGGTGGCCCTCGCCGCGATCACCCTCGGCCTCGTCTCGTGGCGGGCCACCGCCCCCGCCGGGACCGGCTCGGCCGGTTCCGCCTCCGTCACCGCGCCCCGGACCGACCCCGCCGCCGAACTCAAGGCGCTGGCCCGCCGCGAGTCCGGCGACAAGCTCGCCGTCGGCCGCGCCGACGCGCCCGTCGTGCTCATCGAGTACTCCGACTTCAAGTGCGGCTACTGCGGCAAGTTCGCCCGGGACACCGAGCCCGAACTGATGAAGAAGTTCGTCGAGGACGGCACCCTGCGCATCGAGTGGCGCAACTTCCCGATCTTCGGCGCCGAGTCCGAGGCCGCCGCCAAGGCCGCCTGGGCGGCCGGGCAGCAGGACCGCTTCGACGCCTTCCACGCCGCCGCCTACGCCGCCGGCTCGAAGGAGAAGGGCTTCGCCGAGCCCCGGCTCGTGGAGCTGGCCCGGGAGGCCGGGGTGCCCGACCTGGAGCGCTTCAAGGCGGACCTGGCCGGCGAGCAGGCCGCGGCGGCCCTGAGGAAGGACCAGGAGGAGGGCTACCGCATCGGCGTCACCTCCACCCCGTCCTTCCTGCTGAACGGCAGGCCCATCGCCGGCGCCCAGCCGCTCGGCACCTTCACGGCCGCCATCGCCAACGCGAAGGCCGAGGCAGCGAAGCAGTGACCGACATCGGATACCTGGCCGCCCTGCTCGGCGGCCTCCTCGCGCTGCTCAGCCCCTGCAGCGCCCTGCTGCTGCCGGCCTTCTTCGCGTACTCCATCGACTCCGCCTCGCGGCTCCTGGCGCGCACCGGGATCTTCTACGCGGGCCTCGCGAGCACCCTCGTACCGCTCGGGGCGGCCGGCTCGTACGCCGGGCGGTTCTTCCACAGCAACCGCGACCAGCTCGTGCTGGCCGGCGGCTGGCTGATCATCGCGCTCGGCCTGGCGCAGATCCTGGGCCTCGGCTTCGCCCCGAAGCGGATCTCGGAGCTGTCGGGCCGGATCCGGCCGACCACCGCCCTGTCCGTGTACGCGCTCGGGGCGGTCTACGGGCTGGCCGGTTTCTGCGCCGGCCCCATCCTGGGCAGCGTCCTGACGGTCGCGGCGGTCAGCGGCAGCCCCGTCTACGGCGGCCTGCTGCTCGCGGTCTACGCCCTGGGGATGGCCGTACCGCTGTTCGTACTGGCACTGCTGTGGGAGAGGTTCGACCTGGGCAGGCGGCGCTGGCTGCGCGGACGGGCCCTGCGCGTCGGCCGCTTCGAGCTGCACACCACCTCGCTGCTGTCCGGGCTGTTCTTCATCACCCTGGGCGTGCTCTTCCTCGCCTACGACGGGGCGAGCGCGCTGCCGGGGCTGCTGGACGTGGACGACTCGTTCGCCGTGGAAGAGCGGGTCGGCTCACTGGCGGACGCGGTCCCGGACGGGGTGCTGCTCGGGCTGGTGGCCGCCGGGGCGGTGGCCGTCGGCGTGGTGCAGTGGCGTCGCAGGGAGCGCGCGGCGGCGGCCGAGGCCGAAGGGGAGTAACCACAGAAGGCCCCGTCCGATGGACGGGGCCTTCTTGATGGTGGCTGGGGCCGGGGTCGAACCGGCGACCTATCGCTTTTCAGGCGATCGCTCGTACCAACTGAGCTACCCAGCCACGAAACCGTTTCCGGCTTCAGCGAACCTGACGGGACTTGAACCCGCGACCTCCACCTTGACAGGGTGGCGAGCTAACCAACTGCTCCACAGGTCCTTGCAGTGTGCGAGAACAAGTCTTGCACACGGTAATGCGTACCCCCAACGGGATTCGAACCCGTGCTACCGCCTTGAAAGGGCGGCGTCCTGGGCCACTAGACGATGAGGGCTAAAGGCCCGCCGGGCACTTCTCAGCGCGTCGGGGACGTGAGAAGCATATGGGATCCGGGGAGCTATCGCCAAAACGGTTTCCCCCGGAGCGACAATGGCCGGGTGCTGGAGATGACGCGCGAGGAGTTCGAAGAGCTCGTCGCAGAGGCCCTGGACCGGATCCCGCCGGAGCTGACGCGGCTGATGGACAACGTGGCGGTGTTCGTCGAGGACGAACCGCCCGCCGACGACCCCGAGCTGCTCGGTCTGTACGAGGGAACTCCGCTGACGGACCGCGGCGAGTGGTACGCCGGGGTGCTGCCGGACCGGATCACGATCTACCGCAATCCCACGTTGCGCATGTGCAAGGACCGGGAGAGCGTGATCGCGGAGACGGAGGTCACCGTGGTGCACGATATCCCGTCGTACACCTTTTCGGGTGAGGTTTCCCCTGTTCAGGTGAGTCTCGCGGCCTGAGCGGGCCGTCCTGGATCAGCCCCAGCCCAGTTCGTGAAGCCGCTCGTCATCGATGCCGAAGTGGTGGGCGATCTCATGGACCACGGTCACGGCAACCTCGTGAACCACGTCTTCCGGGCTCTCGCACATCCGGAGCGTCGGCCCCATGTAGATCGAGATGCGGTCGGGGAGAACCCCCGCGTACCACTCGCCCCGCTCCGTGAGCGGAGTTCCCTCGTAGAGCCCCAGAAGCTCAGGGTCGTCGGCCGGCGGCTCGTCCTCCACGAAGACCGCGACGTTGTCCATGACCCGCGTCAGCTCAGGCGGGATCGAGTCCAGGGCTTCGGCCACCAGCTCTTCGAAGGCGTCTCGCGTCATCTCCAGCACACGGCCATTCTCCGTGACGACCATCACTCCCGAGGGGGTCGGACGCGGAGAGCCCCACTCGGCTGTCCTGCTCGCCGCCGCCGGAGGGGGCGCGAGGGTAGTCCACGTCACAGATGTTCGCTGCGGAGCGGGGGTGGCGATCTCCTGCACTCACCGCAAGCCGCATGACGAAAGCCCCCACCAGCGCACCGGACAGACGCGCGAGCGGGGGCTCTGTTGTTACTGCGAGTACACGATCACTCCGGTGCTCGGGCGTACTGCTCCAGCGTCGCCTTGCTGGTGGAGCGGTCGACCAGCCGAAGCTCCCACGGCCCGGTGTTCACGTCGAAATCCTTGCCGAACCCGACCCACTTCCCGGCCATGCGTCGGCCTGTCGGCTCGACCAGCATTTGCAGGGCTCCGTGGTACCGGGCGCCGTTGTAGTAGCCGTTCGAGGCGGTCTGCTCCACCCACGATCCGGTGACCACGTTGCGGTCCACGGTCAGGTCCAGCGAGAGCGGGCTGTCAGGGTTGCTGCTCGCGCCCGGCAGGCTCTGAGCGGTGAGCCGGTTCCCGTGCTGCACGATCACCACGTAGTGCTTGCACTCGTAGGTGGTGTCCCGGCTCGACGAATAGAACTCGTACCGGCTGAGCCACACACCCGAGAACGTCTCTCCGGTCGCCTGAGCCGCCAGAGGGGTTCCGGTGGCGACGGCGATCCCTTCCGTCCCAGCGTCCATGTCATGTCCTCCCATCCCGTCCGCGTGCACCCTCGCTGTCGGTACCGGCAGGGAGAACCCGAGAGCTTCCACGGGTCGCCCCGTGACCCGCTCCAACGCCCTCGCGTACACGCCACGGGGTGTCTTGCTCGTACCTGATTCCCAACGCTGCACCAGTCGCTTGGACGCCTCGTTGGGCTCGCCCAGCTCCTCGCCGGCCCGGCGAAGGGCCTTGGCGAAATCGTCCTGGCTTAATCGCAGACCGATTCGAACGGCCCGCAGCACATCATTCGGCACCACGGCGGTTGTCGTCATGACGTCAAAGCTAGAGGGAACAGCCGCCCAATGACACCGGTTTGACGCCCCCGCAGACGTCATTGACGCCCCGTCAAGTGACGCCCGGCCGACGCCCGATGTGTCGTCGTTCTGGCACTTCCATCGGCGGGAACATCGGTGCACCGACACGGCAACCGGACGAGAGGGCGTGAGTGGATGGCCGGCTACAACCAGGGGATCCCTGGGGGCAGCGTCGGCAGGGCCGTGACCCTGTCCATGCCGGAACTGCACCCCACGCCGGTGGAGGGCTGCGAGATCTGCGGGGAGCAGGCCGCTCTGCGCACTGCCGCCTTCAAGCGCGGTGACCACTCCGCTGTCTCGGACGCGAACGTGAGGATCCGCAACCACCAGCACCACCGGAACACCCGGTGACGTTGACCATCCGGGTTTCCCGCGATTCCGGGCGGACGTGGGGCGCCGCAGTCACCTACCCCAGCACCACCACCGAGAAGCCCCTGTCACCGGCAGCCTCCGCACGCTGGCCACCGTGTGACTGCTCCCAGTGCGCCCCCTCTCCTGCACCGTCGCCTGCTCAGCCGATCTCCTGACAAGGAAGGCACAGACGTGACGATCACCCGACTGAACCCCTCCGAGGTTCTCAACCTCATCAGTCCCGACCTCCGGGGCCGTCTCATCCAGGACGTGCGCAAGACCTGGCCCGACCTGTCGGACGACATGGGCACCCGCGGCGTGACCCAGATGGCGGCTTTCCTGGCTGCCTCCGTCCAGACGGACGCGGCGCTGACTCCGTCACTTCGAGTTGACCTGTTCTGGCACGCGTTCGTGCAGCGGAGCGTGCAGTACGTCGCGTTCTCCCGAGCCCTCGGAGCCGACTACATCCACCACGTGCCGGAGGACGAAGCGGCCGGGGCGGACCCCGAAGCGGGCCGGGCCGCCATGGCGGCGACCACCGCCGCGATCCGCGCGTCCGGGTTCGAGATCGACGCCGAGTTCTGGCCCTACGAGGGCGCCGCCGACTGCTCGCAGTGCCATGCAGGCTGCACCGACAGCCCGAACGGTGGCAAGAAGTAGCAACCCAACCCCTCGGACAGCCGCACGAACGCTTCAGCCGCTCGGTATCGTGCCGGGCGGCTGCTGCCGTGAACGAGAACGGACACGCAATGACTGACGCCCGCAGTGCCGCTTGGGACACGTACTCGCAGAGCAAGCCCCAGAGGAGGCAGACCAACGCCAGGGGCGAGACCACGTGGTTCAACTGGACCCAGTACGCGGACCACGGCCCCGGAGCCGAAGTTCTCTCGGTCAAGCCCGGGGAATCGGTACTCGACCTTGGCTGCGGGTCCGGCGGAAACCTCGCCCATCTCGCTTCCATGGAGATGAGGGCCGTGGGTATCGATCTTTCCCCCGCACAGCTCACCAAAGCTCATGAGCGCTGGCAGGACGCGGACGGCATGGAGCTGCACCGAGGTGATGCCGTCTCCTACCTCAGCAAGACGTACACGGTCTTCGACGCGGTCTACAGCGTGTTCGGAGCGGCCTGGTTCACCGACCCCGGCTCGCTGCTCCCGCAGGTTCACGCCGGGCTGAAGCCGGGGGGCGTATTCGCCCTCTCACAGCGGCCCCCGGTGGAAGGCTGCTACGGATGTCAGGCTTCGTACATCCCGCGAGGGGACGACCAGGACCCCGCCATCGTGAAGCGCTGGGACTACGAACCCGACATCTGGTGCGCGCTCCTCAAGGAGTACGGGTTTGAGGAAACGACGGCCACCGTGATCCCCGCCCCCTCCCATGAGCAGCGCACCATTGGCACGCTCCTCGTCCGGGCAGTACGCGGGGACGATCCGCAAACCTAGGGCGAGAACGCAAAGAAGCCCCGCACCCGCCGCCCTGTGAAGGGAGACGAGCACGGGGGCTCTGTGGGTTGATCAGCCGTTCAGTACGTTCGTCAGTCGGGCTGCCGCCTTGCCACCGAACAGGGCGAGGCCGCAGTAGAAGTCGATGCGGGTCCGGTAGACGGGCTTGTCGTGGGACTCGCCGAGGTCGGTTGCCTGCACACCACCATTGGTCAGTCCGGTGACCCCTGCGTCAGCCTCAGTGGACCCGAAGCGGACCGCGTAGATGTCACCGGTCTGCTTACCGCCCGTTCCGGCCGTCAGGGGCAGCACGTCCGTACCGTCCAGCTTCTGGCCCGCGTCGAGCATCGGGATTCCGTTCCACATCACGGCACGCTTACCGGCGATCTCGGACGTCAGCAGTTCGGAACCCCCGAGCCGGCGGAACCCTGACGCGATCTTGGCCCGGATGTCGGCGTTCATGTAGAGCGCGCCGTTGGCACCGTTGATGCCGCGGACGCGTGCGGTCAGCGTGTCCAGCGCATCGAAGAACTCGTAGCCGTTGGCCACCGGACCGAGCCCCTTGGCATCAGCTACCTGAGTGCCGAAGAGGCGCTTACGCAGACCGTCGAACCCCTTCGGGTCCACCATCACGTCACCGTTGAAGAACTGATCTGAGAAATGAACGGATGCCGCCTTGACCTTCATCATGATCTGAACTGCCCGCTGATCGTTCAGGTTGCCGCGGGTCTGCACGATGAACTTGTCCACGTCCGCGTCACCGCCCAGGATGGCGAGCGTCTCGATCTTCTGGTTGAGCGTCCCGGTGCTCTCCGGGTACGCCTCGTTGACCGCACGGAAGGAGACACCCGGGAGGGTGGACTCCTCGTTGTATCGGTAGGCGTTGCCGGCGATCTTCAATAGCGGAAGGCGATCCAGGATCGGCGATTCCTGAACGAACGTCTCGATGACACCGCGCTGCAACTGGTCCTGCGAGAGCTTGGCGGATTCGGCCAGAGTGAGCGTCATTTAATTCTCCAATAGTGATGGCGAATACAGCAAAGGAGCGAAACCGTGAACTCGGTATCGCTCCACAAGAAGGCTCTAATGAGCCATGCGAGTTTTTTGCCTCCCTGCCGTGCGGCCTCGGGAGGGGCAGGGGTCACCCCCCTGGTCAGAACGGCGGACGCTCCAGCGATTCGCGCCGTGACCGCGCTTCCGCGGCGAATCCGCCCGGCTGATGCTTCGCTGTCTCCCTGCTGTGGCACGACGTGCACAGCGGACGCAGACGAGAGGCAACGTCCGGATCGGCGACACCCCGAGCCAGCAGCGAACGGCGCGACTTGGGGAAGTGGTCTGCAACCGTCGCGGTCTTCCCGCACAGCACACACCACGGATTCCGATACAGGTACGCGCGCCGGATGTAAGGCCAGCGAGGCCCGTACGCGCTCGTCCCCGGTGTGACCCGCTGTGCAGTCGCCTCGCGCTCATGCTCGACACAGCGGCCACCACGGGCGGTCAGCTCGGGGCACCCGGGGACAGAGCAAGGGGGGCGGGGTCGTCGGGGCATTACATACCCCCCTGGATGTGAATTCGCATGCTTGTTCGCGATGCGGGAGCTGTAGGTAAAAAAACTGAGGTGTGCCGCAAGTTTTTCCCGACAGGATTTGAACTGATCACATGGGGTTCTGGAAGATGAGGTGCGAACCAACCCACATCATTTGGAGGGCATTGCCTTGTCCAAAAACCCGCCGCACCCGCCGCACCCATTTTTTGAACTCCGGTGCGGCAGCCTGCACTTGAGCCTCCAGCATGTGCCCGTGTGGCTGGTATCGCTGATCACCACAGCTGCCGGAACCGGAGTCGCATGGTGGGCGAACCGATGAGCGGGGTGCACGGACTCGAACCGTGACTACCGCCGTGTTCAACCCCAGGACCATCGGGCGCCTACTAGGGCAGCGTGCGCACCTACACCGCGCCCCTTCCGCACCCGCAGGGGTCTGGTCGGGGCCCGTACGGGCGGCGTCTGTGAGTCGGGCGTGCCCCCGACCGCGCAAGATCGTTCGCAGCGCATGAACAACACCAAGCGTGTACTCGCCGCCATCGCCCTCGCCGGTGCCGCACTGTCCATCACGGGGGCCGCTCACGCAGACGTAGTCATCACCGACGACAGCGCCGTATCCTCCGACACCGGAGACAGCTCAACGTTCACATCGAACGGAGAGAACAAGGCTTCTTTCAACGACGCAGGCCCGAACCTGGTGGCCATCCGCAAAGACGGCGGGAACAGCTTTCCCTTTGGGGACGGCTTCCTCGCCTAATCAGTACGGCGGAGCCTTAACCCCCAAATCCTGACGAGTGTTGGTTCCGATAGAGCGCCTGTACGTTCCCGTAGGTGTCTCGCTACCGGGGCAAGTGCTAGCACCACCGAACTCGGCGCTCGTCTTGAGCTGGTGGCAGTCGTGGCACAGCACGTGCACGTTGCCGTCTGTGTCCTCGCCACCGAGGGACAGCGGGCGCACGTGGTCCACGTCCACTTCATCGGCGCCGTACGTTTCCAGGCACCAGGCACACCAGGCCGAGCCCCGGTTCTGCACGAGCCGGCGGAGCCGGGCAGCAGCGTCGTACCGGGCCGCTCGTCGCCGGCTCCGTGACCGCCGTGCCCGAACAGCGGGGCGAGGTTCGTAGTCCTGGTGGTGACCGTGGCAGCGTCCGCGGTGCGTCGCGGGCTCGGTGCAGTCGATACAGGACACGGTCACCCCTTGTCGTTGGTCCTGGTGGTCGTCGTCTGACTTGGAACTTGCGAAGGGTGCCGGGTTTCATGCGGTGCCTCTTGCTCTCTGGTCTGCCATACGCTCAAGGGGTGGGAAAGAGGAAACCGCACGAAGTGCCCCCGCCATACCGGCGGTTCGCTGGCACATGTTTGATCTGTGGCATGGGCCTTCAGTGGGAGGCAAGCAGCAACCGGACGTTGGTTGATCGTGAGGGCAGCTCGTACTGCGAGCTCCGCGAGGGGCGGCACGTGCTGGCGTACCGCAGGTAGCGCCGTCCTCGCCGGCGGAACCGGTCCGGACGTGTGGGGGACTGCACGTGCTTGCAACCCCTTTTGGCACCCCGGAGGGGGTTACCCATGGGCGGTGTGGTCCCCGCTCGCTGCCTCACGACCCCTGCGGCCACCCCCATAACGGGAGGGTGCGTGGTGCATGGGCAACGTTGAATCCGAGAGCGGGAACTCTGTCCGCTGGTTCCCCCGCTCCCTCTTGCCCCAGCAGTAGGGACCGAGGGTGTTCCGAGGATGCCGAGCCGTGTCGGTGGTGTCGGCTGTGACCCCGGTTTCTCTTCTCTCTAGTTTTTTCTATGGGTTCAAAAAAGTGTTGAAAGTCGTCACTCTCAACACTCTTCGCGTCGCCTCGCCGCTGTGGGACGACTCCGCCGACTTGGGGCGCCCCTCTTTCTCCCGGTCTTAGTGGAGAGCAGACCTTGCCCGGCCTGCGCGCTGGCAGCGGGCAGGATTTTGGGTTTGCCATAGTGGAGGCCGGAGGTTTCCCGCACCCTGCCAGGCCGCATTGGTGTTCAGGGTTCCACTCCGTCTCCCTGCTTGTTGGGGAGAGCAAGGGGTGCCCGAGGGGCTGCCAGTGGTGCAGTGCTGTTCGGGACGCCGGTCTCTCTTCTTTCTTAATTTTTCTATGTGTTCTAAAAAATCGGTTGTAACCGTCACTCCAGCACCGATCGCTCCGCTGTCAGGCAGTCCGGCCCCGAGGGCTCGCAGGCGAACAGTCACGGAACGCCCGTACGCCTGCCTGCGGGCACAAGACAGCCCCGGACGGTCACGGGGACCATCCGGGGCTGTGCGCCCGACTGGGGGCGTCTGAGGGGTTACGCGGGCGCTGGCTTGGCGTCGGCCTCAGCGAGCGTTGTGGGGAAGGACAGGCCCTCGGGGCGTTCCTCCCCGACCCACCAGAAGCGGAAACGGTCGAAGGACGGGCGGACGCCGGTCTTGCGGGCCTTGAAGACCCACGCGCGTTCCAGCACGAGACCGACGATCTCGCGGCGCTCGGCAAGCGGCCAGTTCGCCCATGCCTCCTTGAAGAGCTCCGTGTCCCGCAGGAACGTGATGTCGAGTGCCTGTCCTTCGGGAAGCTCCCTCAACTCCTTCTCGTACCCGTCCAACCGCCCGTTGCTCACGTCGTAGCGGCGCTTGAAGCGGGCTTCACCGCGAGTGCCTTGGAAGAGGCCGTTCAGCTTCTCGTCCTCAAGGCGGTCGAGGAACTGTTCCTCTTCCCGGATCAGCGCCTCAAGCTGGGAACGGCGGGCCTTGCGGTCCGGGTGCTTCATGTCGGCCCAGCGCTGAGCGATGGCCAGGATCGCCGGGTCGTCGTCATCGAGTGCGCCGAGGCGGTTGATCATCGCTTCGGTCACCAGGGCATCGGCGTGGGTACCGCTGATCAGCACACCGGGGCACCGTCCGCTGAAGTGTCGGCGGACGCAGCGATAGCGGGGCCAGACCTCACCCTTCCGGACGAACGCAGTGTCGTAGGACATGCGGGACCCGCACTCGCCGCAGTCGAGGTAATCCGACATGAGACCGGTGACCGCCCGGCCCGTCTCCTTGGACTTGCTGCCGGGCGTGGCGTCACGGGTCCAGTGGACGGGGACGCGGCTGCCGAACATCGATCGCAAGCGGGTGTGGTCCGCGAAGCTGATGATCTCCTCGCTGACCCGGACCATCTCGCCCGTCACGGTGTGACGGTGGACTTCACCCTTGTGAGGCAGGTATCCGGCCAGTGTGGGCGAGATCACAAGCTGTCGGACGACTGGCCACGACCATGAGTTCGGGGTCTTGATCGGCTTCTCGCGGAGCTTATGAGCCTTGAGGGGTTCGCCCTTGGCCTCAAGCTGGGCGATCCGCTGCTTCCGGCTCGCCCAGCGCGGAGAGTCGTGGCCCTGGTCATTGATCCACTTGGCGACGGAGCGCAGTGACTGGCCGTCCAAGAGCTTCGCGACCACGGTGCGGATGATCTCCGACTCCTCCGGGTGCGGGGTGAGCTTCCGTTCCGGCGTGACGATGAAGCCGTACGGGCGGCTGCCCATCCAGCGGCCCTCGTCCCGTTCGTCCGCCCGGAGGTCCGTGACCCGGATGGACGTGTTCTTGGATTCCGTGTGGGCCTGGTGCGCGGCCAATGTGAGCTGGATCTCCCAGCCCTCGTTGTTCGAGTCGATCCCGTCCGCGATGGAGATGAAGCGGCACCCGGTCTCGTAGACGATCCGGATGATCTCCGATGCCTGCGGGATGCCCTGCCGGGTCGCCCGGTCCACCTTGAAGACGATCAGCACGTCCGCCAGGCGCTCGCGGAGCATGGTGAGCGCGGCTTCCCAGTCGGGTCGGTTCACGTAGGTGTGGAACCCGGACTTGTCCTCGTCCTTGAAGACCTTGATCACGTCCGCGCCCAGGTCATCGGCCCGGCCCCGGCCCGCCTTCTCCTGGCGGGGGATGGACGTGGACGTGTCCGTGAGATCCGAGATCCGTAGGTACAAGATCGCGCGCAGGATGGCCACGGCGCGCGAGAATGGCTCTCGTGGTGACATGCAAACCTCCCCTAACCCCGCTGACCAGCCTAGATCCGAGGTCGGACAAGGTGTCTAACGGGTGTTCCTGCGTGCACGAGATCGCCCACCACTTCGGGATCGACGACGACCGGCTGCACGCGCTGGGGTACGGGTGACCCGGCCGGTCCCGGTTCCCGGTGACGGGGCGCCGCATGCGGCGCAGTCGGCGGAGGCGATCGATCCGGACGTCGACCTGCACGTACCCGCGCAGCGCGCCGAGCCGCAGGGCCGGGTGCTCGCGGCGGTGGCGGCGGGCGGCGCGATCGGGGGCGCGGCGCGGTACGGGATCTCCCTGCTGTGGCCGGCCGGGCCCGGGGCCTTCCCCTGGGCGACCCTGTGGATCAACGCCTCCGGCAGTGCGCTGATCGGCGTACTCATGGTGCTGATCAGCGAGGGCGGCCGGACGTCCCCGCACCCGCTGCTGAGGCCCTTCGTGGGGGTCGGCGTGCTCGGCGGCTTCACCACCTTCTCCACCTACGCGGTGGACTTCTCGCGGCTCCTGGACGAGGGGGAGACGGGAACCGCCCTGGCCTACGGCGGGCTCACGGTGACGGCGGCGCTCGGCGCGGTGTGGGCGGCGGCCGCGGCGACCCGGCGCGCGGTCCGCGGCCGCGGACCCGGGCGCGTTCCACGGTGAACTGGCTGCTCGTGGTGGCGGGGGCGGCCGTCGGTGCGCCGCTGCGCTACCTGCTGGACCGGGCGGTGCAGGCGCGGCACGAGTCCGTCTTCCCCTGGGGCACCTTCGTGGTCAACGCGGCCGCCTGCCTGGTGCTCGGGGCGCTGGCCGGGGCGGCGCTGGCGGGAGCCGCCTCCTCGCGGCTGCAGTTGCTGCTCGGGGCCGGGCTGTGCGGGGCGCTCAGCACGTACTCGACGTTCTCGTACGAGACGCTGCGGCTGGCCGAGCGCGGCCGGGGGTTCCTGGCCGCGGCGAACGTGGTGATGTCGGTGCTGGTCGGGCTGGGCGCGGTGCGCCTCGGGTCGCAGGTGGCGCTGCGGCTCTTCGGCTGAGGGGTCCGGCCCAGGGCTTCGTCCCGGTGTTCGTCCGAGGGCGTGTCCCTTGCGGGTCAAAGGGAGTTGGGCACATTGACCCGCTCATGCGGAAAGTTCACCCTCAGGCTCCGGAGGTGCCCCCGTGCGCCAGTTGTCCGCTTCCCTCCGACTGGCCGTCACCGCGCTCGCGGTCGCGGCGACGGCCGGCTGCATGAGTGTCGGCGAGAACGCGGCCAAGCCCGGGCCCTCCGCTTCCGGGGACCGCCGCGGCGGCGCCGAGGCGGGCGCGGGGACCACCTCGGGGCGGGGCTCCGGGGTCCGCGGCAACGGGCACGGCACGAAGGACGGTACGGGGACCCAGGACGGCAGGCCCAAGGAGGACGGCAAGGCCTCCGGTGCGACCGGGGCCTCGCCGAGCCCGGGCGCGCCGAGCGGCCGGCCGGGAGTGCCCGCACCGTCGGCGGGACCGGGCGGCGGCGCGGGCGGGCAGGGCCCGCAGGAACCCACGACGGGTGGGTCGGGCGGCGGCTCCGGCGGCCCGGGTGGTTCGGCCGGCGGGCAGCAGTCGGCGAGCCCGACCCCGGCACCCCCGGCCACGACTCCCCCTGTGACGGAACCCACTCCTCAGCTGCCGAGTCCGCAGCCGGAGCCGACCACCCAGCCGGCCCCCGAGCTGTAGGCCCGGCGGGCACCCGGCCGGGTCCGTGAGGGCCCGGTCCGGTGCCGACGCCGGAAGCGTCTTCGCAGGTCAGAGACGTTTCTGCGGGAGCGACTTGCCAGACCCCGGGGAGGGTGCGTATGGTTATAGATCGTTTGATCCCATTGCCCGGCGCCGAATCCGAAGAGCGCCGTGTGGCGCGTACTCTCCCTAGCCGTGGCTGACCGCATTGAGGCGGTCGATTTGCGATTCACGGAGTTTGGGCGCGTGCCGAGACTCCGGAAGGTTTCGCATTTCGCATGTCCATTTCCAGTTCTGACCGTTCCGTCATGCCCGAGAACGACTCCAACGAGATGATCGACGCCGAGGCCCTTGTGGTCACCGAGGCGATCGAGGCCGCCGAGGCGGACGAGATCATCGAGGCTCTTGAGGCCGACGTGAACACCGACGGGTCCTTCGAGGACTCGACCACCGACTTCGACGACGACGCGGACGCTGACGCCGACGCCGAGCCCTCGATCACCTTCGGCGACCTCGGTCTGCCCGAGGGCATCGTGCGCAAGCTCGCCCAGAACGGTGTCACCGCCCCCTTCCCGATCCAGGCCGCGACCATCCCGGACGCCCTGGCCGGCAAGGACATCCTCGGCCGTGGCCGCACCGGCTCCGGCAAGACCCTCTCCTTCGGTCTGCCGACCCTGGCCTCCCTGGCCGGCGGTCACACCGAGAAGAAGAAGCCCCGCGCGATCATCCTCACGCCGACCCGTGAGCTCGCGATGCAGGTCGCGGACGCCCTCCAGCCCTACGGCGACGTGCTCGGCCTGAAGATGAAGGTCGTCTGCGGCGGTACCTCCATGAGCAACCAGATCTACGCTCTGGAGCGCGGTGTCGACGTCCTCGTCGCCACCCCCGGCCGTCTGCGCGACATCATCAACCGTGGCGCCTGCTCCCTGGAGAACGTCCAGGTCGCGGTTCTCGACGAGGCCGACCAGATGGCCGACCTGGGCTTCCTGCCCGAGGTCACCGAGCTGCTCGACCAGATCCCCGGCGGCGGCCAGCGCATGCTCTTCTCCGCCACCATGGAGAACGAGATCGGCACCCTGGTCAAGCGCTACCTGTCCAACCCCGTCACGCACGAGGTCGACAGCGCGCAGGGCAACGTCACGACCATGACGCACCACGTCCTCGTCGTGAAGCCGAAGGACAAGGCGCCGGTCACGGCCGCCATCGCCGCCCGCAAGGGCCGCACCATCATCTTCGTCCGCACCCAGCTGGGCGCCGACCGCATCGCCGAGCAGCTCGTCGAGGCCGGCGTGAAGGCCGACGCGCTGCACGGCGGCATGACGCAGGGTGCCCGTACCCGCGTCCTCGCCGACTTCAAGGACGGCTACGTCAACGCGCTCGTCGCCACCGACGTCGCCGCCCGCGGCATCCACGTCGACGGCATCGACCTGGTCCTGAACGTGGACCCGGCCGGCGACCACAAGGACTACCTGCACCGCTCGGGCCGTACCGCCCGCGCCGGCAAGTCCGGTGTCGTGGTCTCCCTCGCGCTGCCGCACCAGCGTCGCCAGATCTTCCGCCTGATGGAGGACGCGGGCGTCGACGCCTCGCGTCACATCGTCCAGGGCGCCGGCGCCTTCGAGCCGGAGGTCGCCGAGATCACCGGTGCCCGTTCGCTGACCGAGGTCCAGGCAGACTCCGCGAACAACGCCGCCAAGCAGGCCGAGCGCGAGGTCGCCGAGCTCACCAAGCAGCTTGAGCGCCTGTCGCGCCGTGCCGTGGAGCTGCGCGAGGAGGCCGACCGTCTGGTCGCCCGCTCCGCCCGTGAGCGCGGCGAGGACCCGGAGGCCGCTGTCGCCGAGGTGGCCGAGGCCGCCGAGGCCGAGGTCGCGGCTGCTGCCGCCGCCGCTGCCGCCGAGCTGGCCGCGCAGGAGCGCCGCGAGGAGCAGCGCGCCCAGCGGGACGACCGTGGCAACTTCGAGCGTCGCGACAACCGTGGCGGCGACCGCGGTGGCGACCGCGGTGGCGACCGCGGTGGCGACCGTGGTGGCTTCCGCCGCGACGACCGCGGTGACCGCGGTGGCCGTCCGTCGGGTGGCTTCAACCGTGACGACCGTGGTGGCGACCGTGGTGGCTTCCGCCGCGACGACCGTCCGTCGGGTGGCTTCCGCTCCGGTGGCGACCGTCCGTCCGGTGGTGGCTTCCGTCGTGACGACCGTCCGTCCGGTGGCTTCAACCGCGATGACCGTGGTGGCGACCGTGGTGGCTTCCGCCGCGACGACCGTCCGTCGGGTGGCTTCCGCTCCGGTGGCGACCGTCCGTCCGGTGGTGGCTTCCGTCGTGACGACCGTCCGTCCGGTGGCTTCAACCGCGATGACCGTGGTGGCGACCGTGGTGGCTTCCGCCGCGACGACCGTCCCTCCGGCGGCTTCAACCGTGACGACCGCTCCTCGGGCGGCTTCAACCGTGACGACCGTCCCTCCGGCGGCTTCCGCTCCGGTGGCGGCGACCGCCCGTTCAACCGCGACCGTCGTGACGACCGTCCGGCCGGCGGCTTCCGCTCCGGCGGCGGCGACCGCCCGTACGGCCGCCGCGACGACCACCGTCCGTCCGGCTCCGGCTCCGGCTCCGGTTCCGGTTCCACCGGCGGCTTCGGCGGCCGCCGCGACGACAAGCCGCGCTGGAAGCGCAACGGCTGATCGCAGCTGAGCTGAACCCCTGAGAAAGGGCCCGTACGACACCCAGGTGCCGTACGGGCCCTTTCTTCACTCCCGGGAACTGATGGTGCGTAACACCCCCTCGGGGGCAGGTCCCAGGCCCTGCGGAGCGCCACTGGACCGGCGGCGACAGGCCGGTCGGCGGATACCCGATCGGCTGACCGGCGCGGTCCGGCTATGCTCTGGGGTGAGCACCTGGAGGGCCATTAGCTCAATTGGCAGAGCAGCGGACTTTTAATCCGTTGGTTGTCGGTTCGAGTCCGACATGGCCTACTGCTCGCAGGCGGGGGTTTCCCACCCCTGACCTGCTACTAGCGCCCCACCCGATTTCGGCCGGGTGGGGCGCTCAGTCGTTTCCGGGCCCGGGTGCGGAGGCAGATCAGAGCCAGCGTCTGTGGGCGGCCTTGATGCCGGCTTCGAAGCGGCTACTGGCGCCCAGGCGTTCCATGAGCGAGGACATGTGACGTCCGACGGCGCGCGAGGGGGTTCCCAGGCGCTGGCCCACCGCTTCGTCGGTGAGGCTGGTGCTGAGCAGGCGCAGGATTTCGCGTTCTGTGGTGGTGATGCTGGTCCGGGGGTCCTCGGGGCGAGCGGCGCGCCGAGCGGGACGGCGGTGTTCCAGGCCTGTTCGAAGAAGTCGAGCAGTGCGGCGAGAATGCCTGGTTCGGTGACGTGGAGGGCGCCCTGGCGCGTGTCGGCGGGGTCGATGGGAACCAGGGCCTGGGTGCGGTCGACGACGACCAGGCGCTGGGGAATCGTGGGGGCGGTGCGGACCTCGCCGCCCCGGCCGAGCAGCCGGTGCGCAGCGGCTGCGAGCGTGGGTGTGTGGCGCAGCGGTAAGTTCCATCTGCGTGATGACGACGGGCCGTTGGCTCTGGTGGACTGGGGTCAGTCGGGTGACCTGCCGGTTTCCGCGAACTGGGATGGTTCGGGTCCGGGCAATCTGGGTGTGTTCCGGCCTTCGACCGGTCAGTTCCACCTGCGCAACGACGACGGCTCCCTCACCACCCTCGACTGGGGCCGGCCCAGGTAGTCCTTCGGCCCTTGTGCCAGCCCTGGACCTGCGCAAGAGCGCACCATCCGATTCCTTCGGGCGGGGCGCTTCGCCGTACCGGTAAATCCGGTGACCCCGCAGGTCGGTGACGGTAGCGTCGCCGACCATGACGCCTGTTCTCCGTACCGAACGCCTGCTCCTCGGCCCGTACACCCCCGAGGACGAGGAAGGTTTCGTCGCACTCTTCCAGGACACCCGGGTGTCCCGGTGGATGGGCGACGGTCCCACCTCCGAGGCCGAGGACCGGGCGCTCTTCGGACGGGTCTTCACGAAGGTCTACGCCGAGAGCCTCTTCGACGTGTGGGCCGTACGCCGGGACGGACGGCTGGTCGGGCACGCCGAGATCAAGCGGACCGACGAGGTCGACGGCCACGAGATCATCTACGCCCTGGCTCCCGAGGCCTGGGGAGCGGGCCTCGGTACCGAGATCGCCGAGGCGATCGTCGCGTACGGCTTCGGTCCCCTCGGCCTGACGGAGGTGCACGCCACCGTGGCCGACGCCAACACGGCCTCCCTGGTCCTGCTGGAGCGCATCGGCTTCACCCGCGTACGGGACCTGAGGGAGGACGACGGGAGCACCACCCACGTGCTGACCCGCCGCCGGGACCCGGCACGCGGCCGGCTCCGGGCCGGCTCCGGGCCGGTTTCGGGGGCTTGACCTGCGGTGATGCGGATCTGCGGGTGGTTCGGCGGTTAATTGGCGAAGGACTCCCCCCGGATGGCGTAGAGTTGTGTTTACCGACGCGGGGTGGAGCAGCTCGGTAGCTCGCTGGGCTCATAACCCAGAGGTCGTAGGTTCAAATCCTGCCCCCGCTACTCAGTACGAAGGCCCGGTTCCTCCAGAGGAACCGGGCCTTCGTCGTGTTCCGGCCCCGCCGGTCGCTCTTCTCACGTTTTCTCACACCTCGTCACCCGTCCGGCCGCCGTCAGGTCGCCGTACGGATCCTCCTGCCGCCAGCCTTGAGGGGCGAGGAGGCGGCGGGTCCGGACCCGTGCGGCGACCGGGCGGCAGGAGAGCAGCGTGGTGGGGCTGGGCCGGCAGGGCAACGGCGTTGGGCGCGCGGGCGTGGGCCTGGGCGGGAACGGTGTGACCCGTCGCGTGCTCCTGGTGCTGCCGGGTGTGCTGATCGCCCTCGGGATGGTCTTCGACGTGCTGACCCCGCCCAGCTTCACGGGGTCCCCGTTCTTCACGGCGGCCCCGCTGATCGCCGCCCCGCTGTTCACCCTCTGGGCCACGGCCCTGACCGGCGGCCTGGCCGTGTTCGCGGTGTTCGTGCTGCACATCCTCAACGGCACCAGCTGGAAGGTCGAGGCGCTGACCGAGCTGGTGACCGTACTGACCGTCGCCGGGCTGGCGCTCCTGATCAACCGCATGGTGCGGCGCAGCGGCGAGCGGCTCGCCTCGGCGCGCGGGATCGCCGAGGCCGCGCAGCGGGCGGTCCTGCCGAAGCCGGCCGAACGCATCGGGGGGCTGTACGTGTCCGCCTGGTACGAGGCCGCGCAGGCCGACGCCTTCATCGGCGGCGACCTGTACGCGGTCCAGGAGACCCCGTACGGAGTGCGGCTGGCGGTGGGCGACGTACGGGGCAAGGGGCTGGGGGCGGTGGAGGCCGTCGCGGTGGTCCTCGGGGCGTTCCGGGAGGCGG
This sequence comes from Streptomyces sp. NPDC030021, assembly GCF_055574035.1. Taxonomy (NCBI): domain Bacteria; kingdom Bacillati; phylum Actinomycetota; class Actinomycetes; order Kitasatosporales; family Streptomycetaceae; genus Streptomyces; species Streptomyces sp. NPDC030021. The sequence goes on along the minus strand of NZ_JBVIAH010000013.1, from coordinate 24,886 downwards.
CGGACACCGAGCCCACGCTGGAGGCGCTGGCGCAGCGGCTGGAGCGGGCGCTGGCCCGCGAGGGCACCCGGCGCGACAGCCTGGACGCGGTGGAGGGGTTCACGACCTGCGTGCTCGGGGAGATCCCGCCGGGCGTGGGTGTGCTGCGGCTGCTCAACCGGGGTCATCCCGAGCCGCTGCTGCTGCACGAGAACGGTGAGCTGGCGGTCCTCGCCCCGGCGGAGCCGGCCCTGCCGCTCGGCATGGGGGAGCTGGGCGGCTGGCCCGACCTGGTGCAGGAGTGGCCCTTCCCGGCGGGGACCACCCTGCTGCTCTACACGGACGGTTTGACCGAGGCCCGGGACGGGGCGGGGGAATTCTACGATCCGGCGGCCCGGCTGCGCGGGCGGATCTTTCCAGGGCCGCAGGCGCTGCTCAGCGCGCTCAGCAGCGATGTGCGCCGGCATACGGGCGGCGGGGCGACGGACGACATGGCGCTGCTCGCGGTGGGCCGTCCGGGGCAGCGGGAGCCGGAGCGGCGCCGGACCGTGCCGGTGGTGCCCCGCGCGACATGATGTGACGGTCCGTAATGGGAAGGGTGCTCTCTGCAAGGGGGTTGACGAGTCGTCATTTCCGGCCTGTGGCTGAAGAGGTGGAGGAGTCGCTTGAGTTTTGCCCTGGTTGAGGACGGTTTGCTGTGAAAAGGAATGGCCAAAGCCGGTCGTTGAGTGGCTGATTGGTGGGAACGATCAAGCGGAGAAGCTTGGAATCACTCCCCTACGTCTATTACCTTTCGATAACGCAGCGCGGTCGTCCCAGCCGTCGCAAGAGACGGCACCGTGCGCGCGCGCGTCCTGCGCGTCGATGAGGAGTGTGCCCCGGTGGCCTCCAACTTGCCTGCCCCTGAAGGCATCGAGATCCAGGAGCCGCCCACCGCGGGTGCCTGGGGCGAGTGGAACCCCACCGAGGATTCGGTGCGGCCGGTCCGCGGCAAGCACCGGGTCGCCAAGCAGCGCGGGGGACTTGCCCGCAGCTCCACCGTGCTCGGCGTCGGTGTCATCGCGGCGGTCGGCGCCGGCGGTATCGCCACGGCGCAGGACCGGCCCCAGGTCGCGATATCCCTGCCGGACCTGTCGGCTCTGCCGGCCCTGCCCGACTTGATGACCGGGGACAAGGCCCAGCAGGAGGACGGCGGTTCCGGACCGGCGGCCTCGACGGGCGAGCGGACGGGGATCATCGCGCAGCAGTCCGCCCAGGGCGCGGACGCGGGCGAGGTGTTGCGCAACCGCATCCTCCAGCAGGCCGAGTCCCAGCAGGACGCCGCCGAGGCCAAGGCCCGGGCGGACGCCGAACAGGCCGCGCAGCAGGCCGCCGCCCAGGAGGCCAAGGAGAAGCTGGAGGCGGCCCGCACGGCCGCCGAAGAGGCGAAGACGCAGGCCGAGGCCAAAGCCAAGGAAGAGGCCGAGGCGAAGGCCGCGGAGGAGGCGGCGGCCAAGGCCGAGCAGGAGCGCCTCGCCAAGCCCGCCGGCAGCTACTCCCTGCCCACCTCCGCCTACACCCTCACCTCGCACTACGGGGACTCCGGCTCCATGTGGTCCTCCGGCCACCACACCGGCCTCGACTTCGCGGCCCCGACCGGGACCCCGGTCAAGGCCGTGGCCGACGGAAAGATCACCTCGGCCGGCTGGTCCGGCGCGTACGGCTACCGGATCGTGCTGGAACTCCCGGACGGCACGGAGATCTGGTACTGCCACCTCTCCTCGATGTCGGTGACCTCCGGCGCGGTCGGCGCCGGCGAGACCATCGGCCGCGTCGGTGCCACCGGCAACGTCACCGGACCTCATCTCCACCTGGAAGTACGCAAGGGCGGATCGACACAGGACCCGCTGGCGTGGCTGAACTCCAAGGGCCTGAACGTCTGAGTCCCGGGTCCGGGTTCACTCCCTGGGCCGTCCCGGGGTTCGTTCCCGGCTTCGTTCCCTGGGCCGGGTCCGGCGTGCCGCGGTCGTGGTCCGTCCGCCGCGGCCCGGGTACGTCCGCCGGTGCGGCCGCCGGGTCCAGAAGGTCGAACCACGGCGGAACCAGCTCCTCGATGACCGCCGCCCGGGCCAGCGCGGGACCCGCCGTCGCCCGGGACTGCCAGAGCCGGTGCAGCAGCTCCCGCTCCCGGCCCGCGAAATCCCGTTCCCGTACGGGGCCGCCGCGCCGCGCCCGGTTCCGCAGCAGGGCCAGGGCCGCCGCGTCCGCCTCGTAGCGGGCGACCGTGCGTCCGGCCGCCCGGCCCCCGCTGCGCCGGGCCAGGGAGCGGGCCAGTGACCGGGCCGGCATCGAAGCCAGGGCCGGGACCTCGGCCGGACCGAGCCAGCCCGCGGCGGCGTACAGCGCGAGCTCACCCTCGACGGCCCGCAACCGGTTGCGCCTTATCCGCACCGCCAGCCACACCAGCAGCCCGAACACCGGGACCATCACGCAGCTGTAGACCACGTAGAACCCGTGCTCCCCGAACTGCGAGGAACCGTTCCACAGCGCGTGCATGCCCATGGCCAGCGCCAGGCCGAGCAGCGGCGGGCAGATCCTGCGCGAGCGGCGGGCGCTGACGGCGGCCACGCCGAAGCCCAGCCCGGTGAGCACGGTGAACAGCGGGTGCGCGAACGGCGACAGCACTATCCGCACGAAGAAGGTCGCCGCCGTCACCGATTCCAGTGCGCCGCTGCGGTCGGCCAGGTCCTCCACGAAGGCGTTGCCGAGGTAGAGGATGTTCTCGGTGAAGGCGAAGCCGGTGGCGGTGAAGCCGGCCACCACGAACCCGTCGGCGGGGCCGGTGAAGTGACGTCTCCGGAAGACGAACACCAGCAGCAGGGCGGCCGCCTTGGCGCTCTCCTCCACCACCGGGGCGATGGCCACCGAGCCGAGGTGATCGGCGGCGGAGGCGTCGGTGGTGGTCGCGGCTATCCACTGGGTGGCGAAGTTGTTGGCCAGTATCGCGATCAGCGCCGCGGTGCAGGCACCCCAGCCGAAGCAGAACAGCAGCTGCGACCAGGGCACCGGCGCGGCCCGGCCCAGCCACCGGAAGGCCGCCATGAGCGGCGCCACCGGCAGCAGGGCCAGACCGAGACCGACGAAGAAGCCGGAGGTGCCGGTCTGTTCCCGCACGAGTTCGAGGATGGTGACCCCGGTCGCGGCGAGCAGGGCGAGGAGCACGCACGTGCGGACCGTGCCGGACGGACGTGGGAGCACGAGGTGGAGCGCTCGGTACACACCATGACCCTAGCGAGCCGGTCTGACACGCGCGGTGACCTTGTCAGTTCTCCGTGCGACGGAAGAGCAAGTCGTGTACGAGGTGGCCCTTGTCGAGGCCCTGGCCCTCGAAGCGGGTCAGCGGCCGGAAGGCGGGGCGCGGGGAGAAGCCGCCGCCGGGCTGCGTGTTCTCGAAGTCCGGGTGCGCGGTGAGCACTTCGAGCATCTGCTCCGCGTACGGCTCCCAGTCGGTCGCGCAGTGCAGTACGGCCCCGGGCGCCAGGCGGGTGGCGGCCAGCGTGAGGAAGTCGGGCTGGATCAGTCGGCGCTTGTGGTGGCGGGCCTTGGGCCACGGGTCCGGGAAGTACACGCGGATGCCGGCCAGCGAGTCGGGCGGCAGCATCTCGCGGAGCAGGATGATGGCGTCGCCGTTGGCCACCCGGACGTTGGTCATCCCGCCGCGCTCGGCGAGGGCGAGCAGGTTGCCCTGCCCGGGGGTGTGCACGTCGGCGGCGAGGATCCCGGTGCCGGGATCGTCGGCGGCCATCTGGGCCGTGGCCTCGCCCATGCCGAAGCCGATCTCCAGGACGACCGGGAGGCCGCCGAAGAGCTCCTCGAGGTCGAGGACCCGGTGGCCGTCGATGTCCAGGCCCCAGGTGCCCCACAGGCGCTTCAGGGCCTCGCCCTGGCCGGTGGTGACCCGGCTGCGCCGGGGCTGGAAGCTCCGGATCCGCCGCTCGTGGTGCGAGCCGGCCGGGTCCGGCGCGGGCCCGTCGGGGAAGCGGGGCTCGGTGCGCCACTTGGGCGGCACGTACGAGTTCGTCTCCGGCGCGGCGTCCGGGAGGCGGGGCGACTGGGGATTCAGGGACTCAGACACAATGCGCTGATTCTACGACGGGGGGTGGGGGGGGGGGGGGGAGAGAACCCCCCCCCCCCCCCCCACCGGGTCCCACCACCACCACAGGTCTCCCAACGCGAGGGGGGAGCCCCCCCCCCCACTCACAGAAAAAAACCACATCAGGTAAAAGA
>NZ_JBVIAH010000013.1:0-20631 GCF_055574035.1 Streptomyces sp. NPDC030021 | reverse complement strand
GGTGTGCAGGCACCAACACGTTTTGTTTTCTTTCTGTGGGGGGTTTTCCGCCCCCCCCCCCCCCCCCCCCCCCCCCACCCCCCGGAGCGGCTCAGGCCGAGCCGAGGGTCCGCAGGGCGCGGGTGGCGATCTCCCGGCCGATCGGGAGGGACGCGGTCGCGGCGGGCGAGGGGGCGTTGAGGACGTGGACCGTACGCGGGGCGTCGCGGATCAGGAAGTCGTCCACCAGGGTGCCGTCGCGCAGCACGGCCTGGGCACGGACCCCGGCCGCGGCGGGCCGCAGGTCGGCGGCGGTGACGGCCGGCAGCAGGCGCCGTACCGCCCGGGTGAAGGCCTGCTTCGACAGCGAGCGGTGGATCTCGCCCGTCCCGTACCGCCAGTGCCGTGCGGCCATCCGCCAGGATCCCGGCCAGGCGAGCTCGTCCGCGATGTCCTGGGGCCGCACCGTCGACCAGGCGTAGCCCTCGCGGGCCAGCGCGGGCACGGCATTGGGCCCGACGTGGACGCCGCCGCCGATGCCCCGGGTCAGGTGCACCCCGAGGAAGGGGAACGCCGGGTCGGGCACCGGGTACACCAGGCCCCGGACCAGGTCCGGCCGCGCCAGGTCGTAGTACTCGCCGCGGAAGGGGATGATCCGCATGCCCGGGTCGTCCCCGGCGAGGCGGGCGATCCGGTCGCACTGGAGGCCCGCGCAGTTCACCAGCACCCGCGCCCTGACCACCAGGCCGGACGTCGTGCGGACCGCCACGGCCGAGGGGCGCCGGGAGATCAGGTCCACGGCGCCGCCGTAGACGATCTCCGCGCCGGAGGACTCCGCGAGCTGGGCGCTCACCCGGCCGTAGTCGACGATCCCGGTGCTGCCGACGTGGATCGCCGCCAGCCCCCGCACCTCCGGCTCGTACTCCGTGATCTGCGCCGGGCCGAGCTCGCGCACCGGAATGCCGTTCTCCCGGCCGCGCTGGACCAGGGCGTGCAGCCGCGGCAGCTCCTCCCGCTCCGTGGCGACGATGAGCTTGCCCGTCACCTCGTGCGCGATCCCGTGCTCCGCACAGAACTTGACCATCTCGGCGGCCCCGCTCACCGCGAAGCGCGCCTTCAGGGAACCCGGGCGGTAGTAGATCCCGCTGTGGATCACCCCGCTGTTGCGGCCCGTCTGGTGCCGGGCCGGGCCCGACTCCTTCTCCAGGACCACGACCCTGGTCCCCGGAGCCAGGCGCGACAATGCATGCGCCGTCGACAGGCCGACGATTCCGCCGCCGATCACCAGCACATCGCAGTCCACGCCGCCACCCACGCTGACACCTCCCACCCCTGCATACTGCACCCCGGCACCGACAACGCGGCCACGCGGCCCCCGGAAGACGGGTCCTACGCCGGCGCCACCAACAGCGGCCGGGCCCGCTCCCGCAGCTCTGCCACACGCGGCTCGTCCCCGTACGGTTCCAGGCGGTGCAGCAGGTCCCGTACGTATTCGGTCGTCCGCGCCGAGGAGATCCTCCCCGCCACCTCCACCGCCCGGGTGCCCGCCGCGCACGCCGCGTCGAGATTGCCCGACTCCAGCTCGGCGACCGCGCTCACCACCAGCCGCAGCCCGTGCGACCGTACGTACTCCTCGGTGGGGCGCGACAGGGCCTGCTCGGTGAACCGCCTTACCTGCCGGGGCAATTTCAGATCCCGGTAGCATTCTGCAGCATCTGCCGCGAAACGGTCGTACGAGTAGAAACCCAGCCAGGTCGGATCCGGATCGCCCTCCCGGGACCGCTCCAGCCAGCCCTCCGCCGCCCGCAGCGCCGCCCCGGCGGCCGTCGAATCGCCGGCCTTCGCGTGCGCCCGCGCCTCGACCAGCCGGAAGAAGCTCATGGTGCGGGCGGTGGCCAGGCCGCGGTTGCGCTCGACGGCGGCCTGCGCGAGGTCCACCCCCTCGTCGGGGAAGTCCCGGTAGGTCGCCTGCAGGGACATCGAGGCCAGCACGTAGCCGCCGAGCGGTACGTCCGCGGCCGCGCGGGCGAGCCGCAGCGCCTGGATGTAGTAGCGCTGGGCCGCTTCCTGCTGGCCGGTGTCGAAGGCCATCCACCCGGCCAGCCGGGTCAGTTCGGCGGTCGCGCCGAACAGCGCGCGGCCCACCTCGTCGGTGTACGAGCCGAGCAGCAGCGGCGCCGCGTCCACCCGCAGGCACTCGGGCACCATCGACGAACGCCAGTCCCCGCCGCCGTACTTGGAGTCCCAGCGGCGCGCGTCCTCGGCGGCCTCGCGCAGCTTCGACACATCGCTGTGTCCCACGCGCTGGCCGTGGTCGCGCGGCGTTTCGGGTCCGGGCAGGGCGGGCACAACGGTGGACGGCGGGCCTGTCGCCGGTCCCGTCACCGGTCCGGAAGCCGGGCCTGCCATCGGTCCTGCCAGACCTGTCATCGGACCGGTCGTGCGGCCGTCCGGGGAGGACCGGGGACCTGGTGCTGCCGTCGCCTCGCGCGCCGGCGCGTCGTGAGCCGAGGGGGTCGCTGATACGGGGCTCTGGACCATGGAGTGCCGCGCCGCGGGGTCGAGCGCCGCGGAGGTAACGGCCGTCGGGTCGTCGGTCGTCGCGTTGTCGGGTGCCGCAGTGTCAAGTGCCGCGGTGTCAGGTGCCGCGCTGCCGGGTGCCGCGTGGTCCGTCGTCGCGCTGGTCTCGCTGCCGGCCGCCGGGGCGCCGGCCGTGAGGTGCGGAGCCCGGCTGCCCGCCGGCTCCCGGGCCACCGAGCTGTCGGCGGGAGATATCAGCCAGCGCGAGGCGGGCGTCGCGTACGCCGCCACGGAGAACGAGCCCGCCAGCGACTGCCAGATCCCGCCACCGCCGCGCCGGCCGGCGAGGTCGAGCCGGTACAGGTCGGTGGCCGAGCGCACCGCCGCACCCACGTCGCGCGGGAAGGCCAGCCCGACCTCGGGCGCGGGATCGGCGTCCGCCAGCCCGATCTCGTGCAGCGGCACCGGCCGCCCCAGCTTCGCGCCGATGGCGGCGGCGATCAGATGCGGGGCGGCGCCCTGGGGCACCATCCCCTTCGACACCCACCGGGCCACCGACGTCTTGTCGTAGCGAAGCGTCAGGCCGCGCTGCGCGCCGAGGTCGTTGACCCGCCGGGCCAGCCCGGCGTTGCTGATGCCCGCGAGGGCGAGGACGGCGCCGAGCTTCTCATTGGGCTCGCGGAGCTCCCTGGACATGCGCCACCCCTCGTCACACGCGGAACGCAGACGCCGCCGGGGCATAGGCGCCCGGCATTTCGTAAACCCAGCGTAGTTCCCCGCCTCCCAAGCGTTAAGGCCCTTACTTCCGTATGGCGGGATTGTTGTCCGTTTGCACAGTCCGCCCCGGGCCCGGCGCCGGGGCGCACGTGTCATCGCGTGCTCCGCCCGTGTGGCCGTGCGCCCGCCCGTGCGCTCTGGCCGGTCCCCGGACCCGGCGATTCGATGTGCGGTGCGTGGGTCGGCCCGCCGCCTGACCGGGCGGGTCGGGGGATGCCGCTGCCTCAATCCCCGCGGGTGGCGGAACGGTCCGGGGGGTGGAACGCGCCCCCCGGACCGCGCCCCCGCGCCGGGCGCCGACCGCCCGTGACGGCCCTTCCGGCGGCCGAAGAATGGCTGAAAGCGATCTATGGGGCGGTGGGAACGGAACGTCAAATACCGCGTTGCCGGGGCGTGTTCGTTTGCGTGTGCGCCCCCTTTAACCACTCTCGCACGCCTGTCCCGTGGCAGCATGGACCCCGAGCCACCCGGGGTCCCGCGGTCGCGCCCTCAGCGCTGTCCGTGCTGCCTGTGCCCCGGTCATGTGCCCACGGGCTGGGGAGGCGGCGGTGCGCTGGTTGGTGGGTTGGAGCAGTATCGCCGCGAGCTTCGGCACGGCCGGAAGGGTCTCCGGCCAGGGCTCCGGTCATGCCTCCGGCCAGGGCGGATACGGCCAGGGCGGATACGGCGGCGACGGCGGCGCGCCCCTGCGCGGCGGCCTCGCGGACGCCGCCCATCCGGACGACCCGGGCGCGGACGCGGAACGCACCGTCCACCCCGTCGGCGCACAGCTGCTCTGGGGAGACCCCGACCCCCTCTGGGCCGTCGGCGACTGGCGCCCCGACGAGATCCGCACGCTCACCGCCGACCCCGCCGACCCCTTCACCAGGCTCGCCGTCCTCGGCTGCTGCGGTGCGACCGACGCCGAACTGCGCCGCGCCCTCTACGCCGCCCGCGGCGGCGCGCTGCGCCACCTCACCCAGTGGTCCGGCAGCTACACCGCCGTCGTCCAGGCCGGCCGCCGCATCACCGTCGTCGGCGACCTCGCGGGCGCCCGGCCCGTCTTCTACACCCCCTGGGCGAGCGGCACGGCGTACGCCACCGCCGCCCTCCCGCTCGCCGACCTCATCGAGGCCCAGCTCGACATCGGCCATCTCGCCGCCCTGCTGGCCTGCCCGGACAGTCCCGAGGCACTGGGCGACGGCACACCGTACGCCGGGGTCCGGCGCATCCCGCCCGGGCACGCGCTCATCCTGCGCGAGGGCTCCCGCGAGATCACCGGCTACGAGCAGGTCGCCTCGCTCGCCGTGGCAGCCCCCGAGGCCGATGCCGAGCGCGCGGTGGAGGGCGTGCGGGAAGCGTTGGTGGATGCCGTGCGCGCCCGGCTCACGGCTCCGCGGCATGCTCCCGACACAGCTCCGCCGTACGATCCCGGCCCCGTGCCCGGAATGGGCCCCGCCGACCGGCGCGCCGCCCGCGGCGCCCCGGCCCCCGGGGTGGGCGCCGACCTCTCCGGCGGCAGCGCCTCCGCGACGCTGGCGCTGCTGGCGGCCGGTCTGCCGGGGGCGCCGGGCACCCTGCTGAGCCCCGCCGGGGCGCGGCTGCTGGCCGTCACCTTCAACGACCTGGCCACCCCGCAGGGGCGCGAGGCCGAACTGGAACGGGCCAGGGCCATCGCGGCCGACCCGCGCCTGCACCACGTCGTGGTCGCCGCCGCCGCGGAGGCCCTCCCGTACGCCGAACTCGACGGCCCGCTGACCGACGAACCCGGCCCCTCGCTGGTCTTCGCCGCCCGCGAGCGGCGCCGGCTGGCGGCCGGGTCGGCCGACCACTTCACCGGCCACGGCGCCCGCCAGGTCCTCGACGCCCACCCGGCCCGCATGGCCGACCTCCTGATGGACCGCCGGAGGCGGCACCTGCTGCGCCCGGTGGCGGCGCTGGCCCGTTCGGCCTCCGCCTCCGGAGCCGCCGGGGAGTCCCTGCTGGTGCCGCTCACCGTGTACTCGGCGGCCCGAAGACTTGCCCGTACGTCGTACCGCGCGGGCATGGAGGCCGCCGCGGCCCGGCTCCGCGAGGGCGGGGTCACCGAGAGATCCTCCGGTCCGGTGGACGCTTCCCTCGCCGCCCTGACCTGGTCCCGCCCGGGACCGGCGGCGGGCTGGCTCACGGGGGAGGCGCTGGCGGAAGTATCGATCCGTCTGACGGTCGCGGCCGGCCGGCCGCCGCTGTCGCTGCGGCCGGGGGAGGCCCGCGCCCGCTCGCTGCTCGCCCGCCACGCCGCCGACCACCGGGTCTTCGAGCAGGCCGTGGAGGTCCGAAGCCAGCGGTTGCACGCCCCCTTCCTGGACAACCAGGTCGTACGGGCCGCCCGCGCCCTGCCCGAGTCCCTGCGGGTCCAGCCCGGCGCCCGGGCCGCGATCCTGCGCAGCGTCCTGTCCTCGGCGGGGGTGCGCGAGTTCCCGCCGGGCTGGGGTGCCACCGACCGCGAGCCGAACGAGACGGCGACCCGGCTGGGGCTGCGCGCCGCCCTGAACGGCCTGCTGGACCTGTTCGCGTCGCCGTTGCTCGCGGACGCCGGGCTGATCGAGGCCCGGGTCGTGCGCCAGGCCCTGCTCGACGCGGCGGACGGGCGCCCGGTCCCGCTGGACGGGCTGGCGGAACTGGTCTCGATGGAGCTGTGGCTCCGCCGTCTGCTGGCCCGGCGCGGCACCTGCTGGACGGGTACCTCCACGGCGCGGCGCCGGGCGGTGCCGGAGGGAGTCCCCGTGCACCGCCCGGCGCTGTCCTGACGGTCCTGTTCTCCGGAGGCCGCCGGCGGCCTCGGCTCGGGGCACTGGCCCGACGGTCCCCGGCTCAGCGGCCCCGGCTCAGGCGGTGAGCACCAGAGCGGTCGCGATCGCCGGGCCGAAGGCCCCGCCCAGCTGGTAGCAGAGGGCGAACAGGCCGATGGCCGTGGGGCGCTGGGCGTCGGGGGCGCTGGACGCGGCGTGCATGGACAGCACGGCGTTGCAGCCGGTCGCCGCGAATATCCCGCCCAGGGTGGCGACCAGCAGCAGCGGACCCCAGCTCGCGAACACCGCGATCGCCGCGGCCGACGCTCCGACCCCCACGAGCACCGCGCGGACGGCCGCCCGGCTCATCCGCGCCGAGGCCGCGGCCAGCAGCCAGGAGAGAGCGGACCCGGTGAGCAGCGCCACGAGCTGACCGGTGCCCGCGGTGGCGGCGTCCCAGCCCGCCCGGTCGGCGAGCAGCCGGGGCACGGAGAACAGCAGGGTGAAGTACGAGCCCGAGAGCACGAGGGCGAGCAGCGCGGAGCAGAGGAAGAGGGGCCGCCGGATCAGCGCGGCCGGGACGAATCCGTCGGGGCGTCGGCGGACGTGGAGCGCGAGCAGGGTGGCGGCGAGTGCCGAGGAGCCGAGGGCGGCGGCCGGCGCGTGGGGCAGCAGGACCAGGGCGGTGGCGAGCGCCGTCAGCAGCGCCGCGCCGCGGGCGTCGAACCTGTCCTGAGGCCGGGCCGCCGGGACGGCCGGGGCTGCTGGGGCCGTCGCGTACCGGCTGACCATGGGCACCGCCAGGATCGCGATCACGGATATGGAGAGCGAGAGCCGCCATGAGACGGCCTGTGAGAGCTGTGCGCCGAGGAGCGGGCCGGATGCGCCGAGGATGCCGAAGCCCGCGCTGATCACGCCCATCCGGCGGGCCGAGCCGGCCAGGCTCATGGCGACCGCCGCGAGACCGGCGCCGCCGGCGGCCTGCGTGGCCCGTCCGGCGAGGGTGAGCGGCAGCCAGGGGGACGCGGCGACGAGGAAGGTGCCGCCGACGAGGAGGGCGCCGGCCAGGCGGAGCGCCGGCCGCAGGCCCCGGCGGCGCAGCAGTCCGGCCAGGAGCGGGGTTGCGACGGCCATGGCCCAGGCGTAGGAGGCGACGAGCCAGCCGGCGGTCGAGGCGCTCACCCCGAGGGAGCGGGCCATGTCCGGAAGGATCAGCACGGGGGCGTTGGCCCCGGCGGCCATGGGGGTGGCCATCAGCGCCAGCCACAAGGCGGGAACGGGGCCGACCCGGGGCGTGGTGCGGGTGGTGGCGGCGGTGGCCGTGGTGGCCGTGGTGACCGCGGTGGCGGTGCTGGTGGTGGTCATGGGTGGCGCCCTCCAATCCATCTCAAGACTGAGAATCTCAACGTTGAGATAAAAGCATCCGGTCCTCTCAACGTCAAGTGTCTCAACGTTGAGATATCCTGAGGGCGTTGCGAGGGACACGAGCGAGGGAGGAACAGCGCATGAGCGACGCAGTGGACGCGATCGTCGGCCAGTGGGTGGCGGAGCGCCCGGATCTGGCCGCAGGCCTGTGGCCGGTGGAGGTGGTGGCCCGCATCCAGCGCATGACCCGCGTCATCGACAAGCAGCAGAAGGCCTTCGCGGCCGAGCACGACCTGGAGGTGGGCGAGCTCGACATCCTCTTCACCCTCTGCCGCTCGGGCCCCCCGTACGCGCTGACCGCCGGCGCCCTCATCCCGGCCGCCATGGTCACCTCCGGAGCGATCACCAACCGCATCGACCGCATGGAGGCCAAGGGCCTGGTCGAGCGGGTGAGGGACGGTCAGGACCGCCGCACGGTGCGGATCCGGCTGACCGAACAGAGCCTCGCGCTGACGCAGTCGATGATCACCGAGCACCTGCGCCGCTACGCGGAGCTGCTCGCCCCGCTGGACCCCGCCACCTGCGCCACGGTCGCCGAGGCCCTGCGCACGCTCCTGGAGGAAAACGGGGACACCTCGATCACCTGAGGTGTCCGGCCGGGCGCCGCTGCCCCGGCGGGCCAGGCAGAATTGCCCGGTGCGGTATCTCATCCTGGGTGTCACCGAGGCACGCGACGAGAACGGCGCCGCTCTCCCCGTGGGCGGCGCCCGGTTGCGCGCGCTCCTCGCCGCCCTCGCCCTGCGGGCCGGCCGGCCCGCCTCCGTCGCCGAACTCGTCGACGACGTCTGGGGCGACGACCCGCCCCAGGACGCCCCCGCCGCCCTCCAGGCCCTCGTCGCCCGGCTCCGCCGCGCCCTCGGCGGCCGCGACGCCGTCCACTCCGCCCCCACCGGCGGCTACCGCCTGGCCGCCGCCCGCGACGACATCGACCTGCACCGTTTCGAGCGGCTGGCGGTCCAGGGCGGCCAGGAACTGGCCACCGACCCGGCCGCCGCCTCCCGCACCCTGCGCACCGCCCTCGCCCTCTGGCGCGGACCCGCCTTCGCCGACCTGCCCGAGCCCGCCCGCGCCGCGCATGCGGCCGTCGCCGAGGCCCGCCGCACCGGCGCCGTCCGCCACCGCATCGAGGCGGACCTGCGCAGCGGCGCCACCGCCCCGGCCGCACTGCTGCCGGAGATCGAGACGCTGGTCCACGAGTCCCCGTACGACGAAAGGCTCCGCGCGCAGCAGCTCCGCGCCCTGCGCGCCGCCGGCCGCCCCGCCGAGGCCCTCGCCGCGTACGAGCGCACGCGCCGCGCCCTCGCCGACGGCCTCGGCACCGACCCGGGCCCCGAACTCGCCGCCCTGCACGCGGAACTCCTCCAGTCGCAGGCTCTGCCCCCACAGCACCGGCCCCCGCAGCACCGGCCCCCACAGCCCCGGCAACCCAGGTCCGAACTCTCCGACGCCCCCGAGACTCCCGACGCCCCGGAGATCCCCGACGCGTCCGAGCCCCCCGAGGCCGCCCGCGGGAACCTCCGCCCCCGCCTGACCTCCTTCGTCGGCCGCGAACCCGAACTGGCCGCCCTCCGCGACGATCTGACCCGTCTGCGCCTCGTCACCCTCACCGGCCCCGGCGGTTCGGGCAAGACCCGCCTCGCCGAGCACGCCGCCGCGGCCCACCCCGAAGCCGGCTGGATCGTCGAACTCGCCCGCCTGGACCGGCCCGCCGCCGTTCCCGGCGCCATTCTCAGCGCCCTCGGCCTGCGCGAGAGCTCCCTCGTCACCCGCGAGACCCCGGCCCCGGCCGCCACCGACCCCACCACCCGCCTCGTCGAACACTGCGCCCACCGCACGCTGCTGCTCGTCCTCGACAACTGCGAGCACGTCATCGGCGCCGCCGCCGAGCTCGCCGAGCGGCTCCTCACGCACTGCCCCGGTGTGCGGATCCTGGCCACCAGCCGCGAACCCCTCGGTGTCCCGGGGGAGACGGTCCGCCCCGTCGAGCCTCTGCCGCCCGACCCCGCCCACCAGCTCTTCGCCGACCGTGGTGCCTCGGCCCGCCCCGGCTTCCGCCCCACCGACGACGCGGCCGCCGTGGCCGAGATCTGCGCCCGCCTCGACGGTCTGCCGCTCGCCATCGAGCTGGCCGCCGCCCGGCTGCGGCTGCTCACCCCGCGCCAGATCGCCGACCGCCTCGACGACCGCTTCCGGCTCCTGACCAGTGGCGCCCGTACCGTCCTGCCCCGCCAGCAGACCCTGCGCGCGGTTGTCGACTGGTCCTGGGACCTGCTCGACGAGGCCGAACGCACCGTCCTGCGCCGGCTGTCCGTCTTCGCCGGCGGCTGCGACCTCGCCGCCGCCGAAGCCGTCTGCGCCGACCCCGCGGACGCGGCCCCGTACGACCCCGCCGACGTCCTCGGCTCCCTCGTCGACAAGTCCCTGGTCCTGGCCGAACCGGACCAGGGCCACACCAGCCACACCAGCCACACTGGCCACACCGGTCACGGCAGCTCCGGCGGCCACGGCATGCGCTACCGCATGCTCGAAACCATCCACGAGTACGCCGCCGAGCGCGCCGCCGCCCACCCCGCCGACGCCCGGGCCACCGCCCGCCGCCACGCCGCCCACTACCTCGCCTTCGCCGAGGAAGCCGAACCCCTGATCCGCTCCGCCGCCCAGCTCCCCTGGATCCGGCGCGTCGAGACCGAGCTCGACAACCTCCGGGCCGCCCTCCACAGCACCGTCGTCGAGAGCGCCGACACCGAGGCCGGCGAGCGCCTCGTCTTCGCCCTCGGCTGGTTCTGGTGGCTGCGCAACTACCGCACCGAGGGAGCGGAGTGGACCACCCGGACCCTCGCGCTCACCCACGAGGTGCCCCCCGAGGGCACCCCCGCGTACTGGCGCTTCATGCGCCTGCTCGTCCTCGACATGTTCCTGCTCGCGGAGAGCAACTCCGCCGAGAAGTTCCGCACCTCCGACTACCGGGACTTCGCCACCCGCATCAAGGAAACCTTCCGGCAGGGCTCCCCGGAGACCACCTGCTTCCCCGGGATGCTCTGGCCCGCGACGACGTTCCTCACCGGCACCTCCCTCGATTTCCACGCCGACCTCGACCGGTCCGTCGCGAACTGCCGTGTCCATGCAGGGGAATGGGAACTCGGCGTCGTCCTCATGCTCCGCGCCCACGTAGCCATCGACGTCACCGGAGGCCTCGCCGACGTCGACGCCGACCTGGCCGAGCTGCACGAGCTCGCCCATCGCGTCGGCGACCGCTGGACCCGTGCCCAGGTGGCGAGCGCTGCCGGGGAGGTCGCCCTCTCGCGCGGCCGGTACGCCGACGCCCGCATCGAGTACGAGGAGTGCCTGCGCCTCGCCCGCGAGGTCGGGGCCAGCGTCGAGGCGCCCTTCGCCATCGCCCGGATCGCCGAGACCGCCTACTGCGCGGGGGACCTCGACGATGCCGAGCAGCTGCTGGCGGAGGCCGACAAGGAGTCCGACCGGTACGGCGGGGTGTACGACGTCAGCACCTTCGCCCGGCTCCTCTCCGCCCTCGTCGCCCTCCAGCGCGGCGACGACGCCCGGGCGCGCGAGGAGTGCGACCGGGCCCGCGCCGAGGCCGAACGCTTCACCGTGCCCGCCCAGCTCACCGCCGGGCTGGCCACCGTCGACGCCGTCCTCACCGGCCGAGAGCAGGGCCCCGTGGCCGCTCTGGCCAGGATCGGGCCCGCCCTCGCCGCCGCCGTCGACGCCCGGTGCGCCGAGCGCGTCCTGGCCGGCATGGCCGAGGCGGCGGCCCTGCTGCTGGCCGGCACCGACCGGCCGGCCGAGGCCGTACGGGCCCTCGCGGCGGCCACCGCCTGGCGTGCGGGCCATCCGCGCTCGGTTCCGGAGAGCGGAGCCGTGGACGGCCTCCCGGAGCGGACCCGCGCCCTGCTCGGCCCGGACCGCTACCGCCGCGAGGAGGAGGCCGGCGCGGCCCTCACCCCGGCCGCCTTCGCCGCGACGCTGACCAGGGCGTTCAGCGGCAGCTGAGCACGGCGTCGGCCCAGCTCGCCAGCGTCGGCAGGCTGCCCGGCCCGGCCTTCTCGACCACCAGCCGCAGCGTCTTGCGCCCCGCGAGGGAGACCTGCACGGCCGCGGGCGGGTCCTCGTGCCGGAGGGCGGCGGACTGCCACACCCGCGCCCCGTCGGCGTATACGGAGAACCGCACCGAGCCGTCCGAGAACAGCGACAGGCCGTCCACCCCCGTCTGCGCCGAGAAGCTCGTGCACTGCCGGTTGAGGGCGATCTCCACCGAGGACCGCGAGTTCACGGTGATGCCGTGCGCGAAGCGCCGGCCGCCCACCTCCAGCCCGTGGCGCTGCCACACCCAGCCGCTGCGCCAGGTCTGCAGCTCCGGGCCGCTGTGGTCCCCGTAGACCGAGTGGGGGAGCCCCGCCAGCTGGAACCCCTGCGGCGGTTTCGGGGGCGGCGACGGTGTCGGCTTCGGCGCGGGCCGCTCCGGGGACGGCGCGGGGGAGGCCTTCTCCCGGCTGGGCGAGGGCGACGGGGACGAGGAGGGCGCGGGCCCGGGAACGGCGGAGGCCGCGGCCGAGGGCGTCGGTCCGGGCCGCGGAGCCACGGAGCCCTGCGCCGCCGGCGGCTCCTGCGCGGGCGGATCCGGCTCGGCCGAGGCCGAGGTGGAGGCGGGTGCCTTCGGTACGGAAGGCACCGACGGCGCCGAAGGCATCGCCGGCGCCGCCACACCGGGTGCGGGCTCGGCCCGGGCCCGCGGCTCGGTGTCGTCCCCGGCCAGTGCGAACACCACCCCGGCGGCCGCGGCCACCGCGATCCCGGCGGCGATGGCGGCCTTGGCCGGCAGCCCGAGCCCTTCGGCGGCCACGGAACCCCCGGCCCCACCGCCCGCCCCGGCGGCCCCACCACCGGCACCGGCTCCGGCCGTGCCACCCGCGGCCCCGGCCCCGGCCGTCCCGGCCCCTGCGGTCGACCCACCGGCGGCAGCCGCGGCCCCGCCCGCGGCGACGGCTCCACCGGCCAGCAGCCCGGCGGCCTTGCCCGCGTACCCGGCGGCGAACCACCCGATGACCGCGACCGGAAGCAGCGCCGGAATGCCCGCGTTGACATCCTGGAGCTCCCCGGCGGCCAGCCGGCACTTCACGCACTCCTCCAGGTGCTTGCGCAGCCCCCGCTCGGCCCGCATCCGCAGCCCGCCCCGCGCGTAGGCGCCCAGCCGGTCCGCGTACCGCGCGCAGTCGCCGCCCTCGCTCAGCGCCGAACTCACATGGGCCTGCAGATACGCCTGCTTGAGCCCTTCCCGGGCCCGACTGGCCAGCACAGCGGTCGCGTTGGCGCTCAGCCCGAACAGCGGCGCGATCGCGCTCGGCGACGCCTCCTCGACGGTGGTGTGCCACAGCACGGCCTGCCACCGCTCGGGCAGACTGCGGAAGGCCTGCATGGCCAGCGACCGCTCCGCCTCGTGCATCGCCCGGACGTCCGCGCCCAGTTCGAGCGTGTCGTCCCCGGACAGCCCGGACAGCCCGGACAGCCCGGACAGAGCGGCCCCGCCCTCCGTACCCGTGGAGGCCTGCTCGGCGAAGACGGCGAAGTCCTCGACCAGTTGCTCGCGCCTGGCGGTCTTCGCCCAAGCCGCGGCGACCCTGCGCACGGTGGTCAGCAGATAGGCCCGCACCGACTGGTCCGGCCCGGCCCCGCCCCGTACCGCCTGCAGGGTCCGCGCGAACACCTCGGCGGTCAGGTCGTCGGCGGTGTGCGCGTCCCGGCAGCAGGACCGGGCGTAGCGGCGCACGGAATCGGCGTGCCGACGGAACAGTTCCTCGTACGCACCGTCGTCACCGCCCCGCATCCGGGCGATCAAGTCCCCGTCGGACGGCGGCAGCTCGCCGCCGGTGCCTCCGGGTCCGGAAGAGCCCGAGGGGCGTGCGTGCCGCCCGCCCGGGTCGCGCTGAGCCGGCACCTGCCGGGCGGGCAGACTGCCCGCCTCCACCTCGCTGCCGCCACCGCGTGGCTCTTCCCGACCGTCAACGCTCATCGCGGAGACTCCCGCACGACACACTCAACCGGTACACCGGCCAAGCGTGTCACACGGGGGACGGGCACCGAACCTCTCTTCGCGCCATCCACCCATCCGGGCACATTCCGGCGAATCGCCCTACGGGACCCGCACCGGCACCGGCACCTGCACGCGCACCGGTACCGGCCGAGGTCACACCGTCCGGGACCGCAGTCCTTCGAGCAGGATGTCGAGCAGCCGCGTCGAGGCCGCCGCCTGCTGGGCCGGGTCGGGCAGCGCGGGCGCCGCCGTCGCTATCACCAGCAGCACATCGGCCACCGTGACATCGGCACGCAGCTCACCGGCCTCCCGCGCCCGGTGCACCAGCCGGCCGACGACCTCCAGCAGCGCACCCGCCCCCGAGTCGTCCGAGGGCTCGTTCTCGGCGGAGCCGCGCGTGCCCACGACCCGCAGGTCGGGAGCGCCGGCGGCCGGCACGGCCCGCCGCTGGTGCGGAACCCGGGCGGCCTCCGCCTCCTCGGCCTCGTCCTCGACGGCCGAGCCGACCCGCAGGACCTGCGGCGGCAGCAGCCGCCCGGCGCCCGAGGCCACGGAGGTGCGCAGGAAGCGCGACAGCGCCTGCCACGGCTCCTCCTCCTGGCCCAGCGCGGCCTTGGCCTGCTCGGTCAGTCGCGCGGTCTCCTCCTCGGCTATGCGCCGCACGAGGACGTCCTTGCTCGGGAAGCGCCGGTACACGGTGCCGACACCGACCCGGGCGCGGCGAGCCACGTCCTCCATCGGAGCCCCGTAGCCCAGCTCGCCGAAGACCTCACGGGCCGCCCGCAGAACGTGCTCGAGGTTGCGCTGGGCATCGACGCGCAGCGGCGTGGACCGGCCCACACCGTGCGTGGTGCCGCCCGCGATACCGCGTCCGTTGCTCTCGACCGAGAGCGCGGTCGCAGAACCATGGAAATCGGAAATGTTCATATGTATCCCCCGGTAATCATTTGTCTCCCCCCGGAGACACTCCCCGCCTTCACGCCGAGGGGGCCACGGTCTCGGGCCCGGTCCTACTCCTCGACGAGATACGAACATAGTTGAGCCAGAGTCAATTCAGAAGAGGCAGCCCCGGACGGAGCACCGCCCGATCGGAGCATTCACCCCCACTTTTCCGATCCGTGCCTCCGGAATCTCGCATTCCGTGTGTCCTGACCTGCAGATTTTCGCCACAAGCTGACGTCCTCTTGCACCCTGCCCCAGCACTCACTCCGGTCACACAATTTGTCGGGGCTGTGGACAAACTCCCGGCCACGTTGCGTCATGGGATGGTGAAGGCTGCTAACTCACGGGGCACGGCCCCCGGTACCCCGCCCCGTACGCGCATCCTGATCGTCGGCGGCGGCTACGTCGGCATGTATACGGCGCTCCGCCTCCAGCGAAAGCTCAGAGCCGGCGAAGCCGAGGTCACGGTGGTCACCACCGAGCCCTACATGACGTACCAGCCCTTCCTCCCCGAAGCGGCCGCGGGCGCGATCTCCCCCCGGCACGTCGTGGTCCCGCTGCGCCGCGTCCTCGGCAAGTGCCGCATCGTCATCGGCGAGGCCAAGCGCATCGACCACGCCAAACGGACCGTGACCGTCAGCACCCTCGCCACCGCCGACGAGGGCACCGGCCCCGTCGAGATGGAGTACGACGAACTCGTCCTCGCCCCGGGCTCCATCTCCCGCACCCTCCCCGTCCCGGGACTCGCCGACTACGGCATCGGATTCAAAACGGTCGAAGAAGCCATCGGACTGCGCAACCACGTCATCGAACAGATGGACATCGCCTCCTCCACCCGCGATCCCGCCCTCCGCGACGCCGCCCTCACCTTCGTCTTCGTCGGCGGCGGCTTCGCGGGCGTCGAAGCCCTCGGCGAGCTGGAGGACATGGCCCGCTACGCGGCGCGGTACTACCACAACATCAAGCCCGAGGACATGAAATGGGTGCTCGTCGAAGCAAGTGACCGGATCCTCCCCGAGGTCGGCCCCGAGATGGGCGTCTACACGGTCCGCGAACTGCGCCGGCGCAACATCGACGTACGCCTGGAGACCCGGCTCGAATCCTGCGAGAACCGCGTCGCCGTCCTCAGCGACGGCGCCCACTTCCCCACCCGCACCGTCGTGTGGACCGCCGGCGTCAAACCGCACCCCATCCTGGCCGCCTCCGACCTCCCCAAGAACGAACACGGCCGCCTGGCCTGCACCTCCTTCCTCACCGTCGAAGGAGTCGAGCACGCCTGGTCCGCGGGCGACGCCGCCGCCGTCCCCGACATCACCGCCGCCGAGAAGGGCCGCGACTGCGCCCCCAACGCCCAGCACGCCGTCCGCCAGGCCAAGGTCCTCGCCGACAACCTCCTCGCCGCCCTCCGCGGCGAGGTCCTGACCGAGTACGCCCACAAGTACGCGGGCTCGGTCGCCTCGCTCGGCCTGCACCGCGGCGTCGCCCACATCTACGGCCGCAAGCTCAAGGCCTACCCGGCCTGGTTCATGCACCGCGCCTACCACCTCAGCCGCGTTCCCAGCTTCAACCGCAAAATGCGCGTCCTTGCCGAATGGACCCTCTCAGGCCTCTTCAAGCGTGAGATCGTCTCCCTGGGTTCCCTCGAACACCCCAGGGCAGAATTCGAACTGGCCGCAGGCGGCGGCCCCAAGCCCCCTCCACCACCCCCCGCCCCCAACCCCCCGCAGAACGGCCAGGGCTGACGTTGTCAGTGCGGTCGGCCACACTGGACGTGTGACCATAGGTGCGCTCACCCCTGCACAGAGTGACATCGTCCAGTCAGCGACCGCCCACGAGCGACACAGCGACCACTCGCGACACCACGAGGCTTGAACGCAGTGAACTTCACGCGCTGGAGCGCCCGGTTTCCCGGAACGCAGCGCCGCGCCGCCGCCCGGTCCGAACACGCCGCCGCCCAGGCCAAGCGAGGTGAAGGCGCGGTCCCGGCAGCCCGCGGCGGCCGCGCCGACCCCGGAGCCGAGCGGTCCACGCCCACCGACGGCCGGCCCGCCGACCCCACGGTCTCCGGGACCGGAAGCGGCGGCAGCGGCGGCAGCGGCGGCGGCACCGGCACGACCCCGTCCCCGCCCCGGCCGACGGGCGTCCTCACCGCCGTGCCCTCCCTCGACGAGCTCTCCGTACGCGAGGTCCTCGGCCGGCTCCCGGCCCTGGTCGCCCTCGTCCACGGCCCCGAGCACCGCGTCGCCTACGTCAACGACGCCTACACCACCGGCTTCGGCGCCCGGACCCCCGGCGCCCCGGCCCACGAGGCCCTCCCCGAACTCGGCGAGCTCGGCCTTCTCCCGCTCCTCGACCAGGTCCAGCGCAGCGGCAAGTCCCGTACCGCCAAGAACCGCACCGCACCGGGCGGCGGCAGCTCGTACACCGTCACCTGCACCCCCGTCGAGTTCCCCAAGTCCGACACCGACGGCGAGCCCGACCCCCACCACACCGGCGTCCTGATCCACCTCGCCGACGTCACCGACCACGCCGAAGCCGTCGAGCGCCTCCGCGCCAGCGAGCGCCGCCAGCGCGAGGCCGCCGTCACCCTCCAGCGCTCCCTCCTCCCCCAGGAGCTGGAACAGCCCGACGACCTGCGCATCGCCGCCACCTACCAACCCGGCGGCACCGAGGCCGCCGTCGGCGGCGACTGGTACGACGTCATCACCCTCGGCGCCGGCCGCACCGCCCTCGTCATCGGCGACGTCATGGGCCGCGGCGTGCGCGCCGCCGCCGTCATGGGCCAGCTGCGCACGGCCGTCCGCGCCTACGCCCGCCTCGACCTGCCCCCGCACGAGGTGCTCCAGCTCCTCGACGGCCTCGCCGCCGAGATCGACGCCAGCCAGATCGCCACCTGCGTCTACGCCGTCCACGACCCCAACGAGGGCCTGCTCGCGTACGCCTCCGCCGGCCACCTCCCGATCCTGGTCCGCGACGAGGACGGCACCGTACGCAGAGCCGCCGACCCCACCGGCCCACCGCTCGGCACCGGCGGCTGGCTGCACACCTCGGGCACCATCGCCCTCGGCCCCGGCTCCACCGCCGTCCTCTACACCGACGGCCTGGTCGAACGCCGAGGCGAGGACATCGACGAGGGCGTCGCCGCCCTCGAACGCGCCCTCTCCGGCGCCCAGGGCACCCCGGCCGTCATCTGCGACCGCCTGATGCGCGCCCTCGGCGTGGACGCCGACCACGACGACGACGTCGCCGTGATGGTCCTCCAGCAGCCGGCCCGCACCGGATCGGACGCCGAGCTCTTCCACAACGCCGCCCTGGAACTCCTCGGCGGCATCGAGGCGGCCCCGCGCGCCCGGGCCTTCGCCCAGGGCGTCCTCGCCTCCTGGCGGTTCCCCGTGGAGCTCTGCGACCTCGGCGTCCTGGCCGCCAGCGAGCTCGTCGCGAACTCCCTCCAGCACGGCACCCCGCCCATGCGCCTGGGGCTGCGCCGCACCGACCGCCGGCTGATCATCGAGGTCACCGACGGGGACGACCACCTCCCGCGCCGCCGCCGCGCCGAACCTGCCGACGAGACCGGCCGCGGCATCTCGATCGTCGCGACCATCGCCTCCTCCTGGGGCTCCCGCCGCACCCCGGGCGGAGGCAAGGCCGTCTGGTGCGAGTTCGCCCTGCCGGACAAGTAGCCGAACGCAAGTAGCCGAACAGCGGGAAGCAGGAAGGCCCCGTTCCACCCGGACCGGGGCCTTCCTGCTTCCGCACATATAGGGGCCTTCCTGCTTCCGCACATATATACGTACGGCCATACGTCCCTACGCGGGCACGCGCTCCACCACGACGTCCTTGGCGGCAGCCTCGGCGACGGGGCCACCCTGCGCCACGACCCGGCTCGCCACCCACGGGTTGTCCTGCATGGGGCTCAGGCGCCTGCCGAGCCGCAGCGCGAGAGCGGCGATCCCGAGCGACACGAGCACGAAGACCCCGATGTAGAGCATCGGAACCCCCGCACCGAGCGGCACCCCGAGCGGCCCCAGCGCCAGCGCCATCTGCTTGACCAGCGCGAAGGCCGAGTTGTACTGGCCCACCGAGCCCTCGGGCGCCAGGTCGGCCACCAGCGGCGCCAGGGTCGGCGACAGCATGGCCTCGCCGATGCCGAAGAGCGCGTACGTGCTGATGAACGCGGCGGCGGCCATCATGGCGCTGCCGTGCCCCAGACCCGAGAACCCGGCGATGAGCCAGGCCACGGTCCAGATCAGCCCGACGAGCGCGATCACCCGGGACCGGCGGCGCTTCTCGACCAGCTTGAGCACGACGAACTGCGCGACGACGATCGCACCGGTGTTGGCCGCGAGCGCGAAGCCGAGGGTGGAGGGGGCGATCCCGGCGGCCTCGGTACCGAAGGCGGCCAGACCCGACTCGAACTGTCCGTAGCAGGCGAAGAACACCACGAAGCCCAGCACGCACAGCTGCACCATGGCCTTGTGCCGGAGCAGCCGCTTCCAGCCGCTGCCGCCCGCCTGGGACGGGTCCTTCGGCAGGGCGTCCTTGATGCTCGGCACGTGCGGCAGCCGCACGCTGAGCACGACGCCCGCCAGCACCAGGAACATCACGGCCTCGATGCCGAACAGCAGGGTGAAGCTGCCGGGCCGGCTCTCGTCGACGATCTGGCCGCCGAGCAGACCGCCGATGCCCAGACCCAGGTTCTGCATGAAGAACTGCAGGGCGAAGGCACGGGTCCGGGTGGACGGCGTGGAGCACCACACGATCATCGTGGCCAGCGCGGGCTGCATCACGGCCTGCCCGGCGCCGAGCGCCAGGGCGGACAGGAGGATCCCCGCGATGCCGGTGGAGAGCCCGAGGGAGAGCGCACCGACCGAGGCGGTGACGGCCGCCCCGATGACCACGGGCACCGGGCCGCGTCGGTCGATGACCCGACCGGTGAAGGGCAGCGCGACGAGAGCGCCCAGGGCGAAGGCCACGAACGCGCACGTGGCGGCCATGGAACCCAGATCTCGCACCTGCGCCACATAGATGTAGAGGAACGGAACCGTGAAGCCGATGCCGAACGCGGTCAGCGCGTTCCCGGCCTGGATCCGCCGCATCGCAGCGCCCATCACCTTGGTCACTTCTCACCTGCCTTTGAGACCTGAAGCCTGAAGACTTCATACCTAAACTTCAAGCCTTAACAGTACACACTGAAGGAGTTAGACGCCAACGAGCTCGTGCGATACTTCGACCCATGGGTGACACCCCCGACGGCACTGCGCCCGTCCACGAGCCGAGCCTCGACGAACAGATCGCCGTCTATCAGCGCGAGTTCCAGGACCTGGACCCCCAGGTCGAGAAGGTCGTCTCGGCGCTGAGCCGCCTGAACCGCCGCATGAACGTCGCGTACGGCCGCCAGACGGCGGCCCTGGGCATCAGCAACGCGGAGTGGGAGGTCCTCAAGGCCCTCGTCATCTCCGGCGCCCCCTACCGGATGGGCCCGAGCGAACTGGCGAAGCAGCTGGGCCTCACGCCGGCGGCGATGACCCACCGGATCGACCGCATGACCGCGGAGGGCCTGGTCACCCGCGA
Source organism: Streptomyces sp. NPDC030021 (assembly GCF_055574035.1). Taxonomy (NCBI): domain Bacteria; kingdom Bacillati; phylum Actinomycetota; class Actinomycetes; order Kitasatosporales; family Streptomycetaceae; genus Streptomyces; species Streptomyces sp. NPDC030021. The sequence continues at coordinate 615 of NZ_JBVIAH010000013.1, read as the reverse complement.
GCGGGACGAGTCCAACCGGGTCCGCGTGATCGTGGAGCTCACCGACGAGGGCCGCAGCAAGTGGCTGGACGCGATGCGCGCGGCCACGGTCTTCGAGGAGGACCTCCTCCAGGACCTCTCCACCGCGGAGCGCGGGGTGCTCGGCGACATGCTCGCCCGCCTGCTGGAGCGCGTGGAAGACCTCCAGTCACCCAGCTGACCACCGGGGTTGACACGAGCCCGGTGGATCCGTAAGGTTCTTCGAGTTGTCCCAGAGCCGGAAGGTTTTGGCGACAACGAATCCCGCCGCCTCGTTGCGGCACCCAACTCAGCACGATCTCCCACTGGGATCGAATTCGGCGTGCCCGAATTCTTTTCCGAAGGCCGATTATGAATCGCCGGGGAAATCCACTAGAGTTCGGGAGTCGGAAGGGCCCAACGGCCCGGAAGGCAAACCCCGCTGACTGGGGGTCAGGCCCGAAAGGATCTGATAGAGTCGGAAACGCAAGAACAGAACGAAAGCCCGGAGGAAAGCCCGAGAGGGTGAGTACAAAGGAAGCGTCCGTTCCTTGAGAACTCAACAGCGTGCCAAAAATCAACGCCAGAAGTTGATACCCCGTCCACTTCGGTGGATGA